>NZ_CP009920.1:4032807-4687960 GCF_000832985.1 Priestia megaterium NBRC 15308 = ATCC 14581 | reverse complement strand
CATAGCAAAAGCTGTTTATAACGTAAATCCTGAGCTGATTTTGTTTGGATTATCTGGAAGTGAGTTGATTCAAGCTGGTAACAGAATTGGTTTGAAAACGGCTAATGAAGTATTCGCAGACCGTACTTATCAATTGGACGGTTCTCTCACTGCTCGTACAGAACCAAATGCTTTAATTGAAAATGATGATGAAGCTGTTTCTCAAGTTATTACAATGGTGAAAGAAGGGAAAGTGAAATCTCAGCAAGGTAAGGATGTAGAATTGCAGGCAGATACGATTTGCATCCATGGAGACGGAGCTCACGCACTTGAATTTGCCCGTCATGTCAACCGTTCTTTACGAGCATCAGAAGTGGTAGTTAAGGCTATTTCACAATAAAAACTACATACAATCAGGAGGAAGAGGATATTGGAGCCAATAAAAAAATCAACACCTCAACAAAAGCTTTCGGCTGCGCCTAAAGTAAACTGGACGTTAATGCTTGGAGCCGCTTTTTTAATGGCCACATCGGCTATTGGACCAGGCTTTTTAACTCAAACTACCGTATTCACACAAAATTTAGCGGCAAGCTTCGGATTCGTTATTTTAATTTCAATTATTCTTGATATCTTTGCTCAAACCAACGTATGGAGAATTATTGCCGTTTCTGAAAAACGCGGACAAGAAATCGCCAACATGGTATTTCCTGGATTAGGGTACGTGCTCGCTATTTTAATTGTAATTGGAGGACTTGCATTTAATATTGGAAATATTGCCGGTGCCGGTCTTGGATTAAATGCGATTACGGGTATTTCTCCAACAGCCGGAGCTGCAATTAGTGCAGTTATTGCCGTACTAATCTTCGTTGTAAAGGAAGCTGGAAAAGCAATGGATCGCTTCACGCAAATTGCTGGTTTTGTCATGATTGGGCTGATGCTATATGTAGCAGCTACCACTTCACCTCCCGTTGGAGAAGCTGTCGTGAAATCTATTAAACCTGATCAAATCGATATCATTGCAATCGTTACGCTTGTTGGAGGAACTGTCGGTGGATACATTACCTTTGCCGGCGGACATCGTCTTCTAGATGCTGGGGTAAAAGGCATTGATTCTTTACCTCAAGTAACCAAAAGTTCTGTAACAGGAATTCTCATTACTTCCGTTATGCGAATCGCTTTGTTTTTAGCTGTACTTGGCGTTGTGTCTAAAGGATTACAAATTGACCCAGCCAATCCTCCAGCATCCGTGTTTCAGCTTGCAGCAGGAAACGTCGGTTATAAAATCTTTGGTATTGTTATGTGGTCTGCCGCTATTACGTCTGTAGTGGGAGCTGCTTATACATCTGTTTCGTTTATTCAAACGTTTAGTGAAAAACTTAATAAAAACTCAAATTGGATTATTATTGGATTTATTATTATTTCAACTCTGTCGTTTGTCTTAATTGGAAAACCTGTAAAAGTTCTTCTTTTAGTTGGAGCAATCAATGGATTAATTCTGCCGATCGCTCTTGGGACGTTACTGGTTGCTGCATACAAAAAAAGCATCGTTGGCGAGTATAAACATCCTTTATGGCTTACCATTTCTGGTGTACTTGTCGTTATTGTAATGGCTTTAATGGGCGGCTATACGTTAATGGATCAACTTCCTCAATTATTTAAATAAAACAATGTGCCCGCACGTAAGTTGCGTGTGGGCAATGATGGGAGAGAGAAATATGACAAACCTTTCACAACTAACTCCAGCTGAACTTCGTCAGCAAATCCGTAACAATCAGCTTATTCAACCAACAGCAGGCATGGCAAACGGCTATGCTCAAGCTAATTTAGCTATTTTACCAAAGCAACAAGCCTTTGACTTTCTATTATTCTGTCAGCGTAACCCTAAATCGTGTCCGATCTTAGATGTCACAGACGCTGGATCTCCGGTGCCAAAGTTTGCTGCTCCATCGGGAGATATTCGTACAGACATTCCCAAGTATCGAATCTATGAAAATGGGGAACTAGTAAAAGAAGTAACCGATATCACAGATTACTGGACAGAAGACATGGTAGCTTTCCTTATCGGCTGCAGCTTTACATTTGAACACGCGCTTTTAAACAACGACATACCTGTTCGTCACATTGAAGAAAATTGTAATGTCCCTATGTATAAAACAAATATTTCATGCGCTGAAGCGGGAATATTCCACGGCTCGACGGTAGTTAGTATGCGTCCAATTCCTCAGCAAGACGTAGTGCGGGCAGCCCAAGTAACTTCACGTTTTCCAGCTGTGCACGGGGGGCCTGTTCACATTGGAGATCCCGCTGCGATAGGCATTGAAGACCTTCACTCTCCGGATTTTGGCGATGCTGTTTCGATTAAGGAAGGGGAAGTGCCCGTATTTTGGGCTTGTGGTGTAACCCCTCAAGCAGTAGCAATGGAAACAAAACCTTCTATTATGATTACACATGCTCCGGGGCATATGTTTATTACAGATATTCGAGATGAAAAACTAGGTGTTTTATAAAAGAAAGAGGTGTAGATATGAATCAAACTGTAACAAAAGCATCGGCTGTTATTTCTCCGCTTGGCGACTCAGCGCTTGTAATAACGTTTGGAGATAGTATTCAGTACGACATTCACAAACAAATTAAAACGTATAAAGATTCGATCGAATTAAACCCTTTCCCTGGGTTTGTTGAATGCGTGCCGGCATTTACAAATCTTACAATTTTCTACAACCCTCCTGAAGTTGTAGCGGCCGTGGGAAAAAAGCAGAAGAAGGAGTTTGTTTCTCCTTTTGAAGTAGTATCTTCTATCATTCAAAGTAAACTAGAAAACGAACAGACAGAAAAAGAGTTAAACCATCGTACGGTTTCTATTCCAGTTTGCTACGGAGGAGAGTATGGACCTGATCTTGAATATGTCGCTCGTCATCATAACATAACACCTGAAGAGGTAATTAGTATTCATTCTGAAGGCGAATATTTAGCGTACATGATTGGATTTGCTCCTGGATTTCCGTTTCTCGGAGGATTATCTGAGAAAATCGCTACGCCTCGCCGGCCGTCTCCTCGCACCTCTATTCCTGCCGGTTCGGTTGGTATTGCAGGAATGCAAACAGGAGTGTACCCTATTTCCACTCCCGGAGGATGGCAATTAATTGGTCAAACGCCTATTAAACTGTTTTTGCCGGAGCAAAATCCGCCAAGTTTGCTTCAAGCAGGAGATATCGTGAAATTCAAACCTATCTCTAAAGAAGAGTATCAAGAACTACAGGCAAAGGAGGGTGAAAAATGAGTATAAGAGTTAATAAAGCCGGGTTATTAACGAGCATTCAAGATTTAGGAAGAAGAGGATTTCAGCAGCACGGTGTGATTATAAGCGGAGCAATGGACTCTTATTCCCTCCGAATTGCTAATTTATTAGTTGGTAACGATGAAAAAGAAGCGGGACTTGAGGTTACCCTGATGGGGCCTACCCTTGAAATAGAAAGTGATTGTTTAGTAGCAATCACGGGAGGAGATTTAACTCCTTCGGTCAATGGAAAGCCAGTCCCGATGTGGAAACCTTTATTTATTCCAAAAGGAAGCACTTTATCATTTGGACCTTGCAAAACCGGTTGTCGTTCCTATCTATCTGTAGCCGGAGGATTTTCTATTGATGAAGTGTTAAATAGTAAAAGCACGTATTTGAGAGGCGAAATTGGGGGCTACAAAGGAAGAGCATTACAAACAGACGATGTTTTACCGCTGTCAGCTCCTGCTGCTTCGAAGCCTGCTTTTCTTTCCAATGAACTGATAAACGGAGTATATACTTCTTCATGGTCTGTAAATTATAAAGAATTTGTTCATTTTACAAAGAAACCAAGTGTCCGTGTTATGAATGGCAGTCAATTTGATTTATTTACAGCTGAAAGTAAAAGTCATTTTATGAAAGAGCCCTTTAAAGTATCGAATCAATCAGATCGAATGGGCTATCGAATGGATGGACCTTCTCTTCAGCTTCAAGAAAAAAAAGAGCTATTGTCTGAAGCCGTCTCACAAGGTTCTGTTCAAGTCCCGCCAGATGGAAATCCTATTATCCTGTTAGCAGACCGTCAAACCACGGGGGGATACCCTAAAATCGCTCAAGTCATCACAGCGGATTTACCGCTTTTAGCTCAAATAAAGCCCGGGGAATCCATTTACTTTTCTCACATTTTGCTTCATGAAGCAGAAAAAATCTATTTAGAAAAAGAACAGCTGCTTCAAGAATTGAAGATTGCTATTAACCTTGCGTCAACTAAATAACACAAAACAGGAGTGACTAAAAATGATAAACGTACGTGAATTGCAAGAAGTTGTTTCATTAATGAATGAATCTGGTATTCAAAAGCTCCATATTGAACATGAAGGGACGAAAGTTGTCATTGATAAAGCGGGAATTCCTTTAGAAGACACAGCTGTTACAGAAGTAAAAACGGAGGAAGTGAAAGCCGCTGCCGCTGAGCAAGCGCCTCAAGATTCTATGTCTGTAAACTCACCAGAAAACAATGAAAAGCAAATTTTATCACCAATGGTCGGAACGTTTTACGCCAAGCCAGAAGCAGACGCCGATCCCTTTGTTCAAGTAGGACAAACAGTTGAACGTAAAGATGTTGTGTGTGTGATTGAAGCGATGAAGCTGTTTAACGAAGTAGATGCAGGAATAGAAGGAGAAGTACTTGAAATTCTTGTGAAAGACGGAGATGTTGTTGAGTTTGGTCAGCCTCTATTTACTGTAAAAACATACTAAAGCATACATACTGTCAGGAGGAGTCATTATGTTCAAAAAGGTCTTAATCGCAAACCGCGGAGAGATTGCAGTTCGTATCATTCGAGCTTGTAAAGAGATGGGAATAGCAACCGTAGCGGTTTATTCAGAAGCAGACAAAGATGCACTTCACGTGAAGCTAGCAGATGAGTCATTTTGTATTGGTAAAACGTCTTCTAAAGAAAGCTACTTAAATATTCGTAATCTGCTTACCGTAGCGCAAGTAACCAAGGCAGACGCTGTTCATCCCGGCTATGGATTTCTAGCTGAAAATGCTGATTTTGCTGAGATGTGTGAATCCTATGACATTACCTTTATTGGTCCAAAAGCAGAAGCCATCCGTAAAATGGGAGCAAAAGCTGTAGCAAGAGAAACAATGAAACAAGCAGGCGTGCCTATTGTACCTGGCACAGAAGGACTGATTGAAGATAGCAGCACCGCTATTCCAGTAGCAAGAGAAATAGGCTATCCAATCATTGTAAAAGCTACAGCGGGCGGCGGCGGAAAAGGAATGCGGCTGGCTCATAGCGAAGAGGAGCTAGAAAAAGCGATTCGTCAAGCTCAGCATGAAGCAGAAACAGCCTTTGGAAACGGCGGCGTATATCTTGAAAAGTACCTAGAAGAGCCAAAACACATCGAAATTCAAATCATTGCTGATGAAGAAGGGAATGTGGTTCATTTAGGTGAACGAGATTGTTCGATTCAACGCCGTCATCAAAAATTGGTAGAAGAAGCTCCGTCTCCTGCGGTAGATGAAAACCTTCGTGCGAAAATGGGCAAGGCGGCAGTCTCGGCAGCTAAAGCAGTCGATTATACAGGTGTGGGAACGGTGGAGTTTCTATTAGATAAGCACGGACATTTTTACTTTATGGAAATGAACACACGGATTCAAGTTGAACACCCTGTTACAGAACTTGTAACAAACATCGACTTAATTAAAGAACAAATTTCGGTCGCAGCAGGCTACCCGCTATCATTTGCTCAGAGAGATGTTCAGTTAAAAGGATGGGCAATTGAGTGCCGGATCAATGCAGAAAATCCAGCTAAAAACTTTATGCCTTCTCCTGGAAAAGTCGAGATGTATTTACCTCCTGGCGGATACGGCGTTCGTGTAGACAGCGCGGTTTATCCAGGCTATGAAATTTCCCCATTTTATGATTCAATGGTGGCAAAATTAATTGTAACGGGTAAAGATCGAAATGAAGCGATTCAACGGATGAAACGCGCGCTCGAAGAATTTATTATTATAGGTATTCATACAACCATTCCTTTTCATTTAGAATTACTGAACCATCCTTCTTTTAAAGAAGGGGATTTTACAACCAAATTTCTAGAAAGTAATCCTATTTCCATTAAAGAACTAGAAATGGTGTAAGAAAGGAAAGTGCTCTTATAAGGGAGTGCTTTCCTTTTTTTCTTCATGTATAATAAAAAGAACATATGATTAGCTAGTAAGCTATACGTCTATCAAATATATGTATTGGCACAAATAAGGGAGAAGGTTTTATGCAAGCTAACAATAAAACAGTCGTTAAATCTATGCAGATTCTCACACTTTTTATCAAGCACCCTAAGCTGTCCTTCACAGAAATGATGGAATATTCAGGCGTTCCGAAAACTTCTTTGCACCGGATGGTTGGTTCGCTTGAAGAGATGGGATTTTTAACAAAAGACGCGCAAGGATACTATTCACTAGGACTTTTATTCTTGCAATTTGGTCAGCTAGTGGCTAATCGTTTAGATATTAGAAGTGTGGCGAAGCCTGTAATGGAAACGCTCCGAGATGAAGTAGAAGAAGCGGTTAATTTAATTGTACGAGATGGGAATGAAGCTATGTATATTGAAAAAGTAGATACGCTTCATCCGGTACGTCTCTATACATCAATTGGAAGGCGTTCACCTCTTTATGCAGGAGCTTGTTCACGCATTATCTTGGCGCATTTACCCGAAAAAGAACAAGAGGAATATATTAGTCAAACGGAGCTAGCTCCAATAGGTATTGGAACCATTACAGATCAAAAGAAGCTAAGAAATATATTAAAAGAAGCAAAAGAAAAAGGGTATACCATTAGCACCTCTGAATTAGAAAACTTTACAACATCTGTAAGCGCGCCGATTGTAAATCATCAAAATGAAGTGGTTGCAGGCATTAGCGTAGCGGGAATTGAAGCGAGATTTCAAGGAGAAAGACTGCCGTTCATTATTCAAAAAGTAACAGAAGCGGCAAGTCTAATTTCTGAAAAACTCGGTTATCAAGGATCATTAAAATAGCATACATAGAAAAATGGAGGTAGACCATTGAAACGATTAGAAGGAAAAACAGTCGCACTCGTAGGTCAGCGTAAAGTAGAAGAAATCAGTAAAATTGTTAAAAATCTTGGCGGAACCCCGCTTGTACGACCTGCGCAAGGAACCATTCTTTTAGATGACACACACTTAGAGGCAGATATTAAAGAACTGGTAAAAGGAAATTATGATTGGTTTATTTTCACGACAGGCGTCGGTACAGAAATTCTTTATAAAACGGCAGATAAGCTAGGGCTGGCCGACGAATTCCTTTCTTCTTTACAAGCAGCTAATATTGCTGCACGCGGGTATAAAACCGTAAATATGTTAAAAAAGCTAGGCGTTACTCCAACCGTTCGAGATGATGATGGAAGTACCGCAGGACTCGTCAGAGCGCTTCATTCGTTTTCTTTTGAAGAAAAGCATGTAGCGCTTCAGCTTCACGGAGATCCTGCACCAAGATTGATTGACTTTCTTTCGAATCAAAAAGCCCAATTTAAAGAGATTTTACCGTATCAGCATATTCCTCCAAAAGCAGAAGTCATGGAACAGCTTATAAACGAACTAATAAGCGGGAAAATCGATGCAGTTAATTTCACAAGTGCTCCCCAAGCCCGATTTTTATTTTCGTTTGCGAGAGAATATGGGCAAGCTGATCGAATTCGAGAACTCTTCGAAAGCTCTGTAGTAGCTGTGGCCGTTGGGAAAGTAACCGCTGCTGCTTTAAAAGAAGAAGGAGTAGATCGTATTGTTATTCCTGATCAAGAGCGAATGGGAAGCGCAATTGTAGCTTTAGAACACTATTATCAGCAGCGTGATTAACAAAAAACCTTCTCGCCTCACAGCGAGAAGGTTTTTTGTATGACTTCATTCATATCTTGTCGAATATTGTTTTGAAATTGCCTATTGCCCTCTTTTTGAACTTCTTCAAATATCGAATAGAAATAAATTTATTATTATTCCAGGAAATCATTTTCAAATATTGTAAAAATGGAAGATAAAGGGTAAAAATAGACGAATATGTTAAAGAGTTGTTACGTTCACTTTAGGCATAACTTACATTCGTCCAGCTTTAAAAATGGTAATCACCTACTTCCAGAGGTTAAAAACAGTGCTATGTAAAGTCTAGTAGATTGTTTATTTTGATGGGTAAATAAAGGTATATTTTTGCAGGTAAGAAGTGAATATGTACACAAGCGTTAAATGTTACATTACTGAAATACAATTGTAATATTGTTATTCTTTTTTTGAACGCTTATCGTGGTATAATTTTCGTAGATTTTCATTAGCATATTTAGCTATTTATCGACAAATACAGTGAACTTTACATAAATTGTAAGACTTTTATACATATTGATACATAATTAGAAATTACTAGTTTAACAGAGCGAGAAAGCGGAGGAATTCATATTGAAAAAGAAAATGCTTTTACTTAATACAACGGTTTTATTAGGTTTAGGAGGAGTTTTATCAACCCCAGCATATGCCTCTACCATTCAGGATATGGAATCACAAAAATCTCAAATTCAAAATCAGCGCCAAGATGTGCAATCTAACATCAAAGCAGCTTCTGATGAATTAACACGCCTTCAAGCAGAACAAGATCAAATGAAAGCACAGCTTGAGCGATTAACATTAGCAGAAGAAGAAAATAATAAAAAAGCCCAAAAAACAGAAGCGGATATTAAAGAAACGTCTAAACAAGTAGACCAGCTTGAAAAAGAAATTAAGCTGCTTCAAGAAAAACTTGAAAAGCGAAATGATATTTTAAAAGATCGTGCACGTTCCATGCAAGAAAGCGGCGGTAACGTAGAGTATTTACAAGTTTTACTTGGTTCTTCAAGTTTTGGTGATTTTGTAGACCGCGCGCTAGCTGTTTCGACTATTGTAGATGCAGACCGCGGTATTTTAACAGAAACTAAAAATATGCAAGACGAACTAAAAACAAAACAAGCAGATGTTAAATCTAAGCTTGCTAGCTTAGAAGATATGAAGGCAGAACTGGATGAAATGACTGTCCAGCTGGCAGCTCAAAAGAAACAAAAAGATGCGTTGGCAAAAGAACTAAAAGATAAAGAAGCAAAAAATGAAGAACTAAAAGCTTCTCTACAATCAAAAGACAGCTCTCTTGCGAATGAACAGTCTACGCTTGAACAAAATATTAAAGATCAAAAAGCGGCGGAAGAAGCAGCAAGAAAAGCAGCTGAACAAGCGGCTAAAGAGGCAGCTAAGAAAGCAGCCGAACAAGCCCAAAAAGCAGCGGCGGCACCATCAGAAAAAGCCGATTCGCCTTCTCCTAAAGCAGCACCAAAAGCAAGCAGCAATGATGTTGCACCTACAAGCGCTCCGGCTCCAAAAGCTAGCAATGTTGTAACGGTAGGAAACCGCTGGATTGGAAACTCTGCGTACGTATTTGGCGGAGGACGAAGTCAATCTGATATTAACCACGGTTTATTTGACTGCTCGTCATTTGTACACTGGGCATATTCTCAAGTAGGTGTTAACCTTGGACCTCTTGGATCTGTAAGCACAGAAACGTTAAAGCATGCTGGAACGCAGGTGTCTTCCAGTCAAATGCAGCCTGGCGATCTTGTTTTCTTCGATACATATAAAAAAGACGGCCACGTTGGTATTTATGTAGGAGGCGGCAAGTTCATCGGTGCTCAAAGCTCAACAGGTGTTGCAATTGCAAACATGAGCAGCGGCTACTGGAAACAAAAATTCAACGGACGCGTAGTTCGTATTTAATAGGGTATAGTAAAAAGAAAACATTCAAATTGGATGTTTTCTTTTTACATTGTAAGGAGCGTATGACTATGAACTCTATTTTTGATCATATACAGCCCGACTTAGATATTTTATTTGTTGGTTTTAATCCAAGCATCCGTTCCGGCGAAACGGGTCATCATTTTGCGAACCCAACTAATCGTTTTTGGACGATTCTTCATAAAGCAGGTTTAACAGAGCGTAAATACCATTCCGAGGAAGATCACTCGCTGTTACAGCTAGGATACGGTTTAACCAATATTGTAGAGCGTCCTACAAAGGCAGCTGATGAGATTACAAAAGAAGAATATGCAGAAGGCAGAGAAATTTTAAAGAAAAAAATAGCTACATATACGCCTAAAATCGTTTGTTTTGTTGGAAAAGGTGTCTATCAGCAGTACAGCGGGCGCAAGCAAGTAAAGTGGGGTAAACAAGAAGAATCGATGGTATCAGGAATAATGGATTTTGTTGCCCCGTCTTCAAGCGGGCTCGTTCGAATGAAAGTAGATGAAGTAGTCGCCATTTATGCAGAGCTTCCCAATCTGCTGCGTACATTAAAATAGAGAAAGCCCTAGGGCTTTCTCTATTTTGTAAACGAAATATCAATTTGAATAATTTCTGATCGGCTCCCGATTCGAAGCGGAGGACCCCAAAAGCCAAATCCCGAAGAGACAATGGTATGCAGTTGATTAGTTTGCTTGTAGCCCCAATCAATTTCAAATAACCGCTTTGTGATTAAATGATTAGGTGCCATTTGCCCTCTGTGAGTATGACCGCATAGAAGTAAATCTACGCCTGCTTGTTCCGCTTCTTTTAAAGAAAGCGGCTGATGATCCATTGCAATGACAGGTAGAGAACGATCCGTTTCACTCGCTAAATCGAAAAAGCTGTCTCGGTTTTTATCCGTCTTGTCTTTTCTTCCTATTAAATACAAGCTATCACCTATGTTTACCACTTCATCCATTAAAATAGGAATGTTTATTTCTTTCATTCTTTCCACAAACTGAGGAATCTTCCCGCCATAATACTCATGGTTTCCCAAAATTCCATATGTGCCTAAAGGCGCTCTGAGCTGTTTCATCATATAATCCATTTCTTTTTTAAAGAATACGTGGGGATCATCGTCAATAATATCTCCAGGAAGTAAAATAAGATCCGGCTGTATCTTTTGTACATGAGTGATTAACCGCTGCAAGTGTTTTTTGCCCGACAATGTGCCAAAGTGCATATCAGATGCTACAGCAATGCGAAGGTTTTTCCGATTCGTCTTTTTAGCAAGCGAAATCGTGTATTTTCTTACCACAGGACTGTAAGCATTATACGTACCGTAAGCAAAAATGAATAAAAAAGCGACAATTATGAAAAATCCGATTGAATCGATAGCTGTAGAAAGCGAAGCGCCTAGAAGAGTAAGAATATATACGGCTAGATTACTTATAGGAAGCAAAAGAACCGAATATTGAATAAATCCTAACCAGTACGATCCCACAATTTTAAATATGCTCACTTGTTGAAACGCACGACTGATGATAAAGGAATAAGCAAAAAAGACAACGATCAACGTAAGAATCCATTTGTTTTCTACTTCAAACATTGTGTGAAGCCACACCCAAGCGTTCCATCCGATGTACAAAACGAATAAATTATATAAAATAACAACTAAAATAGACCTTGCTAACACACTTACTTTCATACGCTAACCTCTTTTCTTTCATCCATAATTCCACTATAGCTCATTTTTATTGCTTCAACAAAATTTTATCTCTTCTTCTCATCAATAAAATTTTTGCTTGTCCTACAAACGAAAAAACACACCTATAAAACAAGGTGTGTTTTTTGTATTAATGATGGTGATGCGCGTGGTGAAGGCTGCTAATCACAAACTCAGGCTCTGGAACGTGGAAATATTGAATCCATACGCCTTCTAAAAATTTCTCGCGTTTATCTAAAACGATATCGATATCTTTATCTGTTTTTACGATTTCATCATGTTCAGTCGGCGTATCGAATTTCCAATCATAATGCGCGTGATCACCGTGATCTATAGTTACATATACACGAATCATTTTTCCTTGACCTTCTGGGCTAGCCAAGGCATTTTTTAACACTTTTGCTGCGTTTCGATTAATTTTTACTTCCATTTTGAAAACTCCATTCTGTAACTTGGTATGTAACGTATTTTCGCAAACTTAAACGAAAAAGAGAAATTTTTTGCCTGACGCTCGTATAAAGTTGCTTCATCTCAACTTAATACGATACACTACACCATATTGAATGAAAAAGGAGCGTATCGTGAATGAAGATTGTTATTTTAGGTGATACTCATATTCCAAAAAGAGCGAAACATCTTCCGAAAAGACTCCTAGCCGAACTGAAAACAGCTGATGCGATTATTCATACGGGAGACTTTCAAACGATAGATGTCTACAATGACCTGCGCGTGTTTGCTCCTGTACACGGCGTGATTGGAAATGTAGACAGTGAAGAGCTTCAACAAGTACTTCCAACTTCATTACTTCTTCCGTTTGACGGTGTTACGATTGGCGTAGTCCACGGTCATGGCAAAGGAAAAACAACTGAAAAACGTGCGCTTATCACATTTGAACATCAACAAGTCGACGCAGTAATTTTTGGTCATTCTCACATTCCTGTTCATAAACAAATTGGTGATATTACGTTGTTTAATCCAGGTTCCGCTACTGACAAGCGGCGTGAAAAGCAATTTTCGTTTGGGGTTCTGTACATACAAAAAAACACGCTGCGTTTTGAACATATTTTTTATGATTCTAAAGACTAAAACAAGAGAGGGCTCTTGTTTTAGTCCGTTTACGTTGTGTGGTCTAAATGAGCGATATATTCGTGAAGCTTATTTTCTTCATAGTCGTTTAAGTCATGCATTGGAATAACCTGCTGAGTTTGAGGATCCGTTCCTCTTACTTCTGCAATTTTTACTCCTTCTTTATAGATATTAAAAATATCTTTTTCTTCCCCGCGCTGAACCTTTTCTGTTTCAAACATTGAAAAAGACTTGCTGTTTTTACTTTCTTCCATTAAATTCACCTACTTTTTTTATCGTACTCTTATCTTTTCACACCCATTGTTAATTATGTATACACTCGATGACTAAACGAATATGAAGTCTTGCCGATAGAAAGAAAGTGCACGATCACTTTTAACTACGGAGAGAGAGGCTACATAGCATGGAGAGAGCAAGAAAAAAAAGGTCCCTTAATAACTTTAAGACAAAGCTGGTGCTAGCATTTGCAGCGATCTTATTAGTGCCATCTGTTACGATAGGTGTATCAGCTTACATAACAGCGAAACATGAAATTGAAAACCAAATTATTAACACAGCACAGCAAAATGTACAGTCCATTAATTCAGTGATTGACGATACCATTGGACCAAAAATTCATGATGTAGAGTTTTTTGCATCAGTGGTAAACAACGAGCGCTACAATGAAAAAGATATGGCTACTTTAAGCAAAGATTTTAACTTATATGCTTCGCTTCATCCAGAAGCCGTCAGCATTTTTACAGGAAATCAGCAGGGGAAGTTTATTCAAGCGCCTAAAAAAGTGACACAAGCAGGCTATGATCCCAGAAAACGAGATTGGTACAAGTTAGCCATGCAAAACAAAGGAAAAACAGTTGTCACTGAACCTTATCCATCAGCCTCTACAGGTCAGACCGTTATTACTGTAGCAAAAACAACGGCGGATGGCACAGGGGTTATTGCTTTGAATTTAGATATAAGCCGCATCAATAAAGCTGTCAGCAAAGTAAAAATCGGAGAAAAAGGATATCCATTTCTTTTAGATGGAGAAAGAAAATATATTGTTCACCCTACGGAAAAAGCAGGTACAAAAGCAACAGATTCTCTTTTTGACAAGCTTTATGTAAAGAGCTCCGGATCCTTTGAATACACTTTTAACGGCGATGAAAAAAAGATGGTCTTTACAACAAATAAAACAACGAACTGGAAAGTTGCAGGCACTATGTATTCATCAGAAGTGAGTGAAGCAGCACAGCCTATTTTTTACAAAACACTATTTATTATTTTAGCTTGTCTGATAATCGGGAGTCTTACCATTTTCGTGGTGTTGCAATCGATTATTAAACCGCTTAAACAGCTTAAGAATCAGGCTCTAAGCGTTAGTGAAGGAGATTTGACAACAGCGATTACCGTCAATTCAAAGGATGAAATCGGTGAGTTAGGGTATGCTTTTAGTCAGATGCAAAACAACCTTCGCACATTAATTCAAAATGTTGAAACGAGTGCAGAACAAGTGGCTGCTTCTTCAGAAGAGCTAACGGCCAGTTCACAGCAAACGAGCGCTGCGACTGAACAAGTATCGGTTGCAATACAAGAAGTGGCTTCTAGTGCAGAAAAACAAACGGCTGTTATTGACCAAAATGCAGCTTCTTTAGATGAGATTGTGCAAGGAGTTTCTACCATTGCTCAGCGTACAGAAATTGTTTCTAAGCTATCAAACCACACAACGTCTGAAGCTGTAGAAGGCGGAAAAGCCGTGAGAGAAACGGTCGAACAAATGGAATCCATTTATCAATCCGTCGACCTGTCTAATACAACAATTCGTACTTTGTTTCAACGTTCAAAAGAAGTTGGAACCATTTTAGAAGTAATCAGCGGCATTGCTGCTCAAACAAATTTACTAGCCTTAAATGCTGCAATCGAAGCGGCACGAGCTGGAGAACAGGGAAAAGGATTTTCCGTTGTAGCAGCGGAAGTGAGAAAGCTGGCAGAACAATCCCAAGTGTCCGCGTCTCAAATTTCTGAGCTTATTCAAGCTATTCAACAAGATACTCAGGAATCTGTACATACAATGGAGCAAGTTACAAACAAAGTTGAAGAAGGACGAACAATTTCACAAACGGCTATTCAAAAATTCGAACAAATTCTAAGCAGCATGAATGAAACGACTCCGCAAGTAGAAGAAGTGGCTGCGACTGCTCAGCAAATTTCAGCAGCGGTTGAAGAAGTGGCTCGTACAGCAGGTGAAATGGCGATCCTTGCTAAAGGAAATGCAGCTACATCTGAAGAAGTGGCCGCATCAACTGAAGAACAGCTGGCTTCAATGGAGGAAATTGCTGTTTCCGCACAATCTCTGTCTCAAATGGCAGAACAATTAACAGCGCTCATTAGCAAATTTAATTTGTAAACTTTCGTCAAATCGTCATAGACCTCTTTTATATTGGAAAAAGTAGAACATACACACATGAAAGAGGTGACAGTATGATGGAGCAAACAAAAATGACCTTTGAGCCAGCTTCAATTAACGATGATATGCATGCGAAGCTTAAACAGCTAGAAGAGCAGTTTCAACAAACGTTAGGAAAAAGAGTAGCTTTAGTTGCATACGAAGCTGAAAAATAAAGAAACAAAAAAAGAAAAGACGCTAGGTCTTTTCTTTTTTTGTTTCAATAAGGTTAAGATACATTAAATTACAAGTTTTCTTCATATACTTTCTCAAAATAACACTAATAAAGTGTAAAATTACACTTTATTAGTGTTATTTCACTTTTAATATGGTATAATTTCACAGAAATAAAGAAAGGAGCTTACAGTTTGTGATGAAGAAAAACGTGTTGTTAGGAACTTTTTTATCTTTTTATCTAGTAGGTTCATATGCCTCCTATCATATTTATAAACAGCAGCAAAGCCGTCCTGTAACGGGGGATGTTGCTCGGCTTCTTCCTACAAAAGTCAAAGAAATAAAGCGTGGAACAACTGAAAAACAGATAAAAGATTGGGTGAAAACCGCTTCACAGCATCATGAAAAAATAGCGATTGCAGGCATGCAGCACAGTCAAGGAGGGCAGACGTACTATCCAAATGCTATTTTACTTGATATGAAGCAGTACAATAAAATTATAGATTACAAGCCCCGTCAAAAAGAAATTACGGTTCAAAGCGGGACAACGTGGAATGATATTCAGCAATATATACATAAAGACGGTCTTGCTCTTCAGGTTATGCAATCACAAAATATTTTTACCGTTGGAGGTTCTATCAGCGTGAACGTACACGGCAGAGATATTCGATACGGTTCTTTAATGGATACGATAAAATCTATGCGTCTCCTGCAGGCCGACGGGTCTATTATCGAAATTAGCCGGACAAAACACCCTGAGCTGTTTTCTTTAGTAAACGGAGGCTACGGGTTATTTGGGGTCATTTTAGATGTGACGCTTCGTTTGACGGACGATGAATGGTATGAAGATGAAATTATTCGCTTAGATTATAGGCAGTATACAGCGTATTTTAAAAACTACGTACAGCATAACTCTGACGTTCGTATGCATATGGCGCGTATTTCTGTTTCTCCTAATCAATTGCTAACAGATATGTACGTCACAAACTACCGTTTATCTTCTCAAAATACTTCTACTGTAAACGAACCGCTCAAGACAGAGAAAATAGTGGCGCTTCCTAAATTTATGCTAGGGCTGTCTCGTTACAGTGACTGGGGAAAAGATATGCTGTGGGAAACACAAAAGGCTTATTTCTTAAGACAAAATGGCCGGCTTGAAACAAGAAATAATGTTATGCGTTCTGAAAGTGATTTTATGGAATACGAAAGTGTTAGCCGGACGGAAGTTTTACAGGAATACTTCGTTCCGGTTGATGAATTTGCTTCTTACATCGATGATTTACGCGAAGTGTTAGCAACAGAGAAATTAAATTTACTGAACATTACTGTTCGCTATGTAGAAAAAGACAATAAAGCAGTCATGTCTTATGCAAAAGACGATATGTTTGCTCTCGTTTTACTTATTAACCAGAAAAAAGACCATCAAGGGATGGCTGATACACAAAGAGTTGTCAGAAAAATGGTGGATGTGACGCTGCAGCATCAGGGAAGCTATTACTTGCCTTATTACGGCTACCCAAGCAAGAAGCAATTAAAAGAGGCTTACCCTCATACAACCGCCTTTTTTAATTTGAAAAGAAAATATGATTGGAACGAAACGTTCGTTAATTTATTTTATAAGGAGTATGGAAAATGACGTACAAACAACTCTTACACTCACAAAGCCTGATGATTACCGCAAGCAGTATTGTTTTTCCTTTTTACCTTTTGCTGCTTCGAAATCTTGGCGATAGTTATTCACAATTTGGCTTAGCTTACGGAATTTTCGCTTTAACCGCAGCTTTGAGTCACCCTTTAATCGGTTCATGGAGTGATAGGGTAGGAGAAAAGCGCTTGCTTCTTTTATATACGTTTGGGATGGCAGTTGTTATGATTATTATTCCTGTTTTAACAACGATCACGCAGGTGTATATAGTTCAAATTATAATGGGGCTACTTGGAGCTCTTCAAAAAACAGCAGAAAAAATAGCGTTATCTAGGCAGACAGATCGTGCTCATAGGGGAAAACAAGTAGGACACTATCATTTATGGACCTCTATATGGGCAGCTTTAGCCGTAATTGCAACAGGGTATATCATTGATTTTCTTACAATCGGCAGCCTTTTTTACATCACTTCGTTTATGTATGTAGCGGCAGGGGTATTAATATGGCAAAAACCAAAAACAATCGAGCTTGAACGCCACCATTCGCTGTAAAAGCATATATGGACAGGTCACTTGAATTTTTTAGTTCGTATTATAAGATACTATAAAAAATTTATGTTCTCCCGATATAAGGACTGAAAGGAGAAACGTTTATGCAAGGTATAAGTATATCAGGGCAAGGTGCATGGTCTTCTATTATAGTATCGTTCGCTATTTTCATCATTATATGGGGTCTGATTCCAGGCTTAACTATAAAGTATGTATGTAAAAGTCAAACACTAGGTATAGCAAGTTTTTTTGTTGGTATTGCCTATGGGGTTAGAGCAGGTCATTTCCTTATATAAATACGATTTGGTGTAAGTAAGGAAGCTTGGACCGCTATTAGCTAAGTGGGAATCCCTTTTGTTTCCTGTTATTTTTTTAGAGCAATTCTCCATAATAACAGTTAAAGAGGTGAATCCCATGACAGATAACAATGTTGGGTTTGGAGTTAGCGGAGGCGAAGAGACTAGAAAAAAGTCTACTGTTTCTAGTGAAGCTCCTATATCTAATGATATACAACAAAACCAGAAACAAGATAACTACGAAAAGCTTAGCCACCAATTAAATTCATTATCTGATGATGAATTTAGAGCAGATCGTGATGAAGATTAAGGGTTTCCTATCAAAAAAGAATATTTAAATTAAATAAAGTATTATGAAAGTAAACTAATTGGATTCCATGACTTTAACGTGATAGCATTAACTACTGGTACAAACATACCACTTGACTATTTTGACATACTATTTTGTCAAAGTTCTTAGTTATTTCTTTAATAACTGAGAATCCATTTGTAACCTTTAAGTAGAGATATAAAGGTAATCCTTCACTTTAATAAGTGGAGGATTTTTTTTATCATTTTGTAATGGTTTTGCGATTGTTTGGATTAACGGGGATAAAACAGATACATTGTATACAATGTAAACGTCGTCATGTATAATGTAACTTATTCTTAGTTGAAAACTTGAATGAGCAGGGGAGACATACTCGAGATAAGCGGAGGCATACACCAGTGTCTAAGAAAATACATGATTTTAATGATATTATCCGAAAGCTGCGCAAAAAACTTTTTGGAAAAGGTCCAGAACGAATTCATACTGTATTTGTTCAAAATATGGCTATTTCAACTTTGTACGGCAACTTAACGCCAGCTGAACAATTTATCGCGAGAACAACCGAAGGTAAAGAGACGGTACATATGGCAAGAACGAAGCTTATTCAAAACCTTTATGCTGCATCTCCTCCAGAAGGGCTTGAAGACTTGTTAGGAGCTAAGCTGGAGTACTTATTTTCTGATATCAAAGTGGAAGAAGATATCGCTGTTTCTGTGTTTGTGTTTGAAACCAATATTCAATAAAACAACGTAAAATACATAATTTAATTAAATGAAAGAGAAGTAGGATCTGCTTGTTTTTTATTTGATTTTATTATAGATAATGATGACTGATATACTGTAAAGAAAGTGCAGGATTATTAGGCAGCATTCAAAAACCTTGTGTAAAAGGTGTTTTTGAGTGCTGCCTTTTTTAGTTAAGGAGGAGTTTTATGGCATTTCACAAGCCGGATAAAATGTTAAACATCGCTTTAGAAGCGGGGGTTTCAAAAACTAAGCTGTCCCTTTCTTCTATTCTTATGCTTGGGTTTTTAGGAGGAGCTTTTATTGCGCTTGGTTTTTTACTAGATGTGCGCGTCATTGGTAATTTACCAGTTGAATGGGGAAGTTTATCGAATCTTTTAGGAGGGGTCGTCTTTCCTGTAGGTCTTATGCTGGTTGTGCTCGGGGGAGCTGAGCTTATTACAGGGAATATGATGTCTGTTTCCATTGCTCTGTATGCAAGAAAAATTTCACTTCGTCACTTGTTTCATAACTGGTTTTGGGTCACGCTTGCTAACTTTTTAGGAGCCGTATTTATTGCGTATTTCTTTGGACATATTGTCGGGTTAACAGAAACGGGGCCTTTTTTAGATAAAACGGTAGCAATTGCTCAAGCTAAAATTGATGACTCATTTTTTAAAACGCTTATTTCTGCTGTGGGCTGTAACTGGCTTGTATGTTTAGCTATTTGGCTTTCATACGGCGCTGACGATGTTACGGGGAAAATTCTTGGTATTTGGTTTCCGATCATGGCATTTGTTGCGATTGGCTTGCAGCACGTTGTAGCCAATATGTTTATTATTCCCGCCGCTATTTTTGCAGGTCACTTTACATGGATTGATTTTATGACAAATATTGTTCCTACCTTTATCGGAAATATGATAGGAGGAGCTGTATTTGTAGGCCTTATTTATTTTTCTTCTTATCAACAGAAACAAAAAGAACAATTAAAAAAAGCTTCTTAATCAGGTTTTATCAGTCGTCATTAAAAACAGTCTCTTAGTCAAGAGGCTGTTTTTTCTAATAGAGAAAGGTGAAAAATGTATTTTTAACAATTTATGTATGATAACATATAAAACAATTAAGTTCGGTAAAAGTTCAAGTTCGCTTTTTATTTTCATAATAATATTATGGTTAACTAGATAGTAATGAATACATGTACAAGGGAGAGAAAGAAATATTGAATATTGGTATAGGATTGATTCTACTATCTGTCGCACTACTATTTCTTATATTAGGAATGTTTTTACGCAAAAAGGGAAAAAAGGTATGTAGCAACAGTTGGTTAATCGTAGGAACATTGATTTTATCAGCAAGTCTAGTATTACTTACTGGTTTATATGATCCGTATGCAAATCATATTTAATAACTTACTAACGGAGAGTGAAGAAATTGAAGTTCATGTTTGCTGTTTTATTGATTATATTTGGCAGCATTTTAGTTGGGTTGACTATTAACAGTCTAGGCGCGACGGGTAATAACATCCTGCATTTAGCTGGAATTGGGTGCCTTATAGCAGCTATTTTTATAGCAAAAGGCAAAAAAGATACTAAACGCCGTACAAAAAGGGAATGCGATGTTTAATCACGCATTCTTTTTTGATGTGAGCAGTTCTAGGCCTTTGTCGTCCACTTTTTCTTGCGATTATTATAAAATAGAAAGTAACAGCTATACATACAGCAGTAAGGTGGTATTTAACAATGAAACAATCTAACAAAACGATCGGTATCGTAGCGCATGTCGATGCAGGAAAGACAACGTTTTCCGAACAGCTTCTTTATCATACCAAAAGTATTAAACAACGAGGAAGAGTCGACCACAAAGATTCCTTTCTTGATACCCATACGATTGAAAAAGAACGAGGGATTACGGTATTTGCCGATCAAGGAACTTTTTCATATAACGGTTCTACTTACTATTTAATTGATACACCGGGCCACGTCGATTTTTCACCTGAAATGGAACGTTCTATTCAAGTGATGGACTATGCGATTGTTATCTTAAGTGCAGTAGAAGGAGTCGAAGGCCATACAGAAACTGTTTGGCAGCTGCTTCAAAAACATCGTGTGCCCGTATTCTTTTTTATCAATAAAATCGATCGTGTAGGAGCAGATCCTGAACGTGTTATAAACGATATTAAATATAACTTAACCTCCGATGTTTTTGACATAACGTCAGAGCTTATAGATGGCTCGTTAAGTGAGGAACTTATTGAATTTATAGCTGAAAAAGATGAAGAGCTTTTAGATGCATTTATGGAAGGCAAGAATGCTCAAGCTTATTGGAGAGCGGCTATGCAAAAGCTTATTCAAACCAATCAGCTTTTCCCGTGTGCCAGTGGTTCAGCTTTACAAGACTTCGGTATTAAAGAATTTTTAGAGAAGGTTGATTTGTTAACAGAAACTCGCTACTCGCAGGAAGAAGCATTTTCAGGTCGTGTATATAAAATTCGGCACGATGAAAATGGCATGCGCATCACGTTTATCAAAGCTCTGAGCGGGAAGTTACAAGTGCGTGATGAAGTGGCTTATGAAAAAAAGGAGATCTATACGAAGAAAAAATCACTCAAATTCGTGCTTATAACGGAAGCACATTTAAAAACGTAAATGAAGGTTCAGCAGGCGAACTTTTTGCGGTTACAGGGTTGTCTTCAGCATCGATTGGAGACGGTCTTGGAACATTAAAAGAAAGCCGCTCCTACGAACTTTTGCCTACGTTAAAATCAAAAGTTGTTTTTGAGCCTTCTGTTCATCCAAAAGAAGGAATTAAAATTTTTCAATTATTAGATGCTGAAGACCCTTCTTTACATGTAACGTGGGAAGAAAGGACTCAAGAGCTTCATATTCATGTGATGGGAGCAATTCAGCTTGAAGTCCTCGAAAAACTGATAAAAGAACGTTTTAATATAAATGTACAGTTTGAAGAACCAGAAATTTTGTACAAAGAATCCATTCAAAATACAGTGATGGGCTACGGGCATTTTGAACCGTTGAAACACTATGCAGAAGTTCATTTGAAAATAGAAGCAGCGGAACGAAACAGCGGAATTACTTTTGAAAATGCTTGTCACGCCGAGGATTTATCCGTGGGGTATCAAAATCTAGTCCGTCAGCATATATTTGAAAAGCCGCATCATGGTTTGCTGACAGGTTCACCTATTACTGATATAAAAGTGACATTATGCACTGGACGAGCTCACAACAAGCATACAAGCGGAGGAGATTTTAGAGAAGCAACGTACCGTGCACTGCGACAAGGGTTAGAAAAAGCAGAAAATATTGTGCTAGAACCGTATTATGACTTTAAAATTAAAGTAGATATTGATCAAATGGGAAGAGTATTAGCTGATGTTCAAAGTGCACACGGTCGCTTTGATTCTCCTGTAACAACCGAAAATAAAGCGATTATTACAGGAAAAGCTCCTGTTGCTACTTTTATGACCTACGGTTCGACGCTAGCATCTTTTACGCATGGAAAAGGAGCGATGTCTCTATTATTCGGAGGGCATGAACGCTGTCATAATGAAGCAGAAGTGATTGAACAAATCCGCTACAATAAAGAGGCGGATCCCGAATACAGTTCATCGTCCGTCTTTTGCGCAAAAGGACAGGGCTATACGGTTCCTTGGAAAGAAGCAGAAGAAAAAATGCACTGTTTATAAAAAGCACTGTAGCGATTGCTACAGTGCTTTTTCGTAATGGGTTTTTATCAGTTTTTTTCTCTATACCTTTACAATAAAATCCATATTATAGTATAGTTTACTTATATTTCTAAAAAAGAGGTGATAGAAACGTGGATGCTACTGTTAAAACAACTAAAAGCGGGATAATAGGCGGGGTTCTTGGAGGAATTTCACTTTTATATGTCATTATTAATACTTTATTGATCCTTAACTTTTTCACAGGGCTTATTGCGGCCGAAAAGCTTCAAGGACTGCCTATTATCGCACCTATCTTTTTAGTTCCGCTCATGATTGTTCCTGCAATTATTGGTTTTTTTATAAAAAAAGACAAGCTCTGTCTATGGGCGATTATTTTAAATATCATCTTGTTTCTTGTACCAATTAGCTACCATGTTATCGGTACATTAGTATTTGGCCCTTAATTAAAAAAACGAACAAACTTCAATATAAAGTTTGTTCGTTTTTTTATATCATATAACCACTATTGAGCCGGAGCAGTAGCTGTACTGCTGTTTTCGTCTTTCACCATCATCCTTACGCCTTGTATAACCGCAATTCCTTCCCACTTATCGAGATCAGGTTCGAGAAATTCTAAAGCAAACGTGTGGGGACGTAATGACAGAAAAGAAGAGAGTGTGCGGACTTGAATAACAGGAACGCCGGAACGCAAAACGTCGAATTTGCGATCTGTTATATTCCCCGTAATTTCATATGTATCGCCATCGTTTCTGATATAAAGATACTTCTTTTTTAAAAAAGTAAATTTTCGCTGAATCATGCCAACTTCATTTCCGTGGTGATCAGAAATAATCAGCTTCGGCATAAGGGCAAACATTTTAGATTTACCTGTAAATATAATTTCTTCGTCCTTTAAAATCTCAAATTTATTAGCAATAGATAACTTATATGCGACATTTCCAATGACGTCTTGTGATTCATTATAAATAGGAGATTCACCTAACTCGAAAAACTTGTCTTGCAAGATAATCCCTTGTTTCTCCATTTAAAAACCTCCTTTAGAATATATTACCATATTTTCCACCCTTTGAGTTGTGCCAAGCAGATTTTTATGAGTATCACTAAATAAAGATCACCCTTATGTGCTGCGGATAATGGAAAGAATGAAAATAGTCTTCAAAGCTCATAATGTGTAAAGGAGACCTGCTTGTTATAACACCAGGTGAACGTAAAGCAGTTTGTTAGATATACATAAGGAGATGATACTTTATGCCTCAATGGCATCCGCATCGTGAACAAAAAAATTTACCTGATGAATTTCCTGTTAATCCACTTTTTTCTCGACAAGGAGAAGTGACGATTCCAAGGCTGCGTATCAGTGATCAAGGTATGCTTCCAGAAACAGCTTATCAAATCATTCATGATGAAATTGCTTTAGACGGAAATGCCCGTTTAAATTTAGCTACGTTTGTTACTACGTGGATGGAGCCTGATGCAAAGCGTTTGTACGGAGAATCTTTTGATAAAAATATGATCGATAAAGACGAGTATCCGCAGACAGCGGCTATTGAAGAGAGATGTGTACGTATTTTAGCGGATTTGTGGAATTCACCTAATCCTGATACAACGATGGGCGTTTCTACTACAGGTTCATCTGAAGCATGTATGCTTGGCGGACTGGCTTTAAAAAGACGCTGGCAGAAACTGCGTAAAAGTAAAGGGCTATCAACGGACCGCCCGAACATTGTATTTAGTTCATCCGTTCAAGTGGTGTGGGAGAAGTTCGCAAACTATTGGGACGTAGAACCTCGTTATGTGAACATTAATCCAGATCATCCTTATTTAGATGCAGAAGGCGTCATTAATGCGGTTGACGAAAATACAATTGGCGTCGTACCGATTCTTGGAGTGACGTATACAGGAGTTTACGAACCAATTGCTGCTATCGCAAAAGTATTAGATGAGTTACAGGAAAAAACAGGGTTGGATATTCCTATTCATGTAGATGCCGCTTCTGGAGGTTTTATCGCTCCATTTCTTCAACCAGACCTCATCTGGGATTTCCGCTTGCCTCGAGTAAAGTCCATTAACGTGTCAGGACACAAGTATGGTTTAGTTTATCCTGGCTTGGGATGGGTGATTTGGAGAGAAAAAGAGGACTTGCCTGAAGATCTTATTTTCCGCGTTTCTTATTTAGGAGGCAACATGCCAACTTTCGCGCTCAACTTCTCTAGACCAGGAGCACAAGTTCTTTTACAGTACTACAATTTCTTGCGTTTAGGTAAAGACGGCTATTATGCTGTGCAAAAAACCTCTCAAGAAAACGCGCTGTTTCTCAGCAAAGAAATTGGAGAAATGGAAGCATTCGAAATTCTTGCTGATGGTTCAGATATCCCGGTTCTTGCTTGGAAACTGAAAGAAGGATATACGCCAAACTGGACGCTTTATGATTTGTCTAGACAACTGCGTACGTATGGATGGCAAGTTCCTGCTTATCCGCTGCCTGCAGACATGGAAGAAATAACAATCATGCGCATTGTCGTTAGAAATGGATTTTCAAGGGACCTTGCTCATTTATTTATGGTTAATTTCAAACAAGCCGTTGAATTTCTTAACTCGTTGGATAGACCTGTTCTTAAAGACACGAAATACGACAATGGATTTCATCATTAACTCTGTTACGAAAACACAAAACCGTGTTATAAAAAATTGCATGGCTTTGTGTTTTTTTATGCATAAAAAGATATTTTTTTCAAAAAATTCCATAAACAACACAAGAAAACATTCTTATATTTTCTTAATTTTGGTATAATAACCCCTAAGGTTTTTATAGTTCTTTAGAATTGCTTAAAACCTAAAAAAAGATAAAAAAAGCGGATAATAGTCTATGAAAATGTTAAAAGTTGCTTTTGGTATTCCACTGTTAGCTATATTGCTAGCAGCCTGTAGCGATGAGACCAGTGAAACTGTATCGCAAAAAGAAGAGCCTACAGAGAAATCAACAGCGGTTCATACGAAAGAAAATGGCAATAAAACGGCTGTAAAAGAATCATCGCCGAATACATTACAAACAAAAGCATCCACAATTAAAAAAGCAGTTAATTCTAAAGAAGCTGATCGCGATTACTTATTAAACGTAATGAATGGTTATCAGTATATCCAAGTAGGTGACAATCAGTATATTTACTATGGCATTAATCAAGAGCAAAATGTTTTTTGTATGATGGAAGTTAATTTTGACGCCAGTGGTGATTATGTAGAAAACATCAATTTTGTTGATAATGCTTCAGAAGAACAAATTGCTTTGCTTCAAAACCAAATACAAGAACAACAAAAGCAATTATCAGACCTTGAACAGCAGCAAATGGAAAAGGAATTAGATGATTACTATGCGCAGCTAGAAGAAGACCGACAAAAAGAAGAAGAGGCGCAGGCCAAAGCTGATGCAGAAGCTGTAGCTCAGGCAGAAGCAGATCGCAAAGCGGAGGAAGAACGTTTAGCAGAAGAAGAGAAGAAGAAACAGGAGGAAGAGGAAGCTCAGGCAAAATCGGATGAGGAAGAAGCTGAGGCTGAAGCTTTTTTAGAAGATGAGGCGCAAACAGAATCGGAATCAGAGCAAGAAGAAGATACAGAAGCCCTTGAGGAAGAGGAACCAGCCGAACAAACAGTTTCCCAAGAGCAAGCTATCCAGCTAGTTCGTGATCAGCAAGGCATATCTGAAGATTCACCTCTCCTTGTAGCATATGATCACGTTGACGATTCAGGAAACTATATTATCCATGTTTATGAAAATGTTGTGGATAATGAAGAAACAGGAGAAGAACATACAGCTACACAAGGTTGGTATCAAGTAAGTCCTAGTGATGGGGCAATTACTGATGTTACGGTAGACGGTTACTAATAAAATAAGCTGTTAATTAAACATAAAAAGAGCGATACAAAACCTCAAAAGCAGCTATTATACTTTTGAGGTTTTAATTCCTGTTATAGTTCATTCACTTTTGTAAAGAGAAAGTGCATTATAAAACTAAACATCAAAATTTAATGCATCAAGTACAAGTATTAAGGGCAGCAGTGGTCAGCCAATGTATGAAAGTGAGCCTAATAATGATTTCAAAATAGTAGATACACTGCTAAACGAGAGAGTAACATTTGGGCAATTCGAAGATACTCTTGATATAGATTTTTATAAGGTGAACGTATCTGGAAAAGGTGCTTTACTAGTAACGGTTGGAACAGACACTACTTCCAATATCGATTTACTATTTTTAGCAATTGAATATCAAGATCATGGTTATTTAGAATACTTAGGTTCTGAATATGATGATTCTGTTCTTGAGAGTTTATGGAATGAAGGGGATAAGGAAAGAGCTAAATTATGTACCAAAGAGAACGGATTTTCATCCTCTCTTTAAAGAAAGCTGGTTTAAAGGATATAGAGTGCTTTCATCTAAAATGATAATTTTCGATGAGTATTCGAGATGTTCATTATAACAAAGCAGCAAATTATGATAAAAATCCACTAAAAGACCGACATAAAAACTATTTTCCTCCGAAAACAAACCAGAGCGATTGATAAGAATATTTTCGTATTTTTTAACGATTCTTTGAGTTCTCTTTATAATTTTTACCGCATCTTTCATTTTATACATTTCATTTAATTCTTCCGCAAATATGTGGAGGTCTTTTTGTATTGCCTTTCTAAGCACTGCATTTATTTCTTTAATGTTCTGCGGTACTTCTTCCAGAATAAATTGCTTTATCATAATGAAATCAGACTGCACTGGTTCGTTCAAAAAGCTTAGGTATATACGAAGAGTGTTATACGCATCATACATCGGATTGTGCTTTTTACCCTCAAACTGCAAATTATATAAAGCTAACCCATTTTCTACTGATACGTTATTTTTAGAAACACGCTTTGTAAAAATTGCTTGAAAATCAACATAACGCTGTTCTATTTTCTTTATAGTAGCAAGAGAGATTTCGTGCTTTACCGCATCTATTTTTAAACGAGATAAATCGCTGGTAGACCAAGAGAAAAAACGGGATTTTTTAATTCCACCAATCCAGGTTAAAAAGTCTTCAAAAACATTTTTAAAATTACTTGCACCGACTAAATCAGTATCTTTAATGCCGGTTAACTCTGTGCAAAAGCGGCTTAAGGACACCCGTTTTGTAGGTTGAATATAACGGTCAAAAAACTCAATGTCTTCTGTCTCGATATTGTACTTCACCGCGCCGAGCCGAATTGCTTCCATATCTTCAAACGGCATTCCTTTGTTTGAACACAGCATTTCAAAATCAAAAAAGATAAATTGTTTTACATCTGCCATATTCTATGCTCCTCTCTCTAACAGGTTATTATAAGGGAAGAGCGGCGAAAGAGGAAGAACTAATAAATTCCAAACGTTGAGAATAACAATGAATTATTTCAAAAGGCTAGGGGGCGCTTATCAGCTTCTAGGTAGCGGAAAAGTTTTTGAAGCTCTTGGAGGGACATATAAACAGGAAGCTTTTTGTCTGATTTTGGCGCTTGGATGTCAGCAGTGAAGTCTGACTTCATATAATTTTCTTCTAAACGATATTGACTAAGTAGCTTGATATACGGCGTTGTAACGTTCTAGGCTTAACTCGATGATTAATTACTTAATTCTGCACAAAACGACGTACACTTAAAAAGGTCATCCAAATCAAGTGAGTGATTATTTTCTTATAGGAAGTCTTGATAAAGCCATAAAGCAAACGAGTAACCAAGACAACGCAATAGGTGATATGTATTCCAAAGATCTAAGAGTAAGGGAGACCTCAATGATTTTATTTCTTTTTCTAGTTTACATAATATATATTCTAGGAACCAATAGATAAAACGTGAATTCTGTCTCATTTAAAAAGTATACTTATGATAGTGAGACGGAATTCGAAAATGAGATAGGGTTTGTGTTTATATGATTTAACTCACTAAACTAATTATCAGCAATGTTTGTTCAATTAGAACAAATGCGGATATGATTTTATAGAATGCATATTGATTTCACCAGATTGTTTTTAAGTTTGATCAGTTCGATTTATATTTATAGATTTTGAAAAATAAATGAGTTTACTTGTAGGATTTAGATTTTATACTCATTTATTTTTTCTCATCGTATTCTCAATAAACTCTTTGCAAATTGATAAAATCTGTTTGTGTGTAATCTTTTAAGGATTTATTTTCTACAGAACGTATATTTTTCATTCAGTAGATATGTTTGCATTAAATGGATTTTTATTCATTTGCAAAAGTTAAAACCTCGTATTTTCTGTAATAAAATACATAAAATAGTATTTTTATTCTATCTGATACCTTATTAAAATCACTAAAAACCCCTTTCTTATCAGCTTTTTAGTGATTTTAGTTGTAGTTTCCTTTTTCATCGGGTATAATATTAAACAAATAGATGACGGTATAAATTGGATGTCATTATCCAGTTTTAAAGGAGCGATACTCATGAACATTACAATTTATTATGGAAATCATGAAGATAAAACAATTCATACAATGGATTGTCACGTAGATATCGATTTAGATGATGAAGATATGGTAGCTTTAACAGAAGCTCGTTAATGAATATATAAAAGGCTGTGGATGCTTTTCATCTGCAGCCTTTTATTTTTTTGCTCTCCCCCTCTCCTCTTTAACTTCTACTAACCGCTACGTTTTACAAATCTTAGTTACTTTTATTATAAAATTTCAAATTCTCCGTTAACTTTTCTTTACTTTTCGACACATTTTTTGTATCATTAGATAAGAACGTATGTTCGTTTTATTTTTATCGTATTGATGATCACAAGGAGTGTTTTTGAATGACGGTACGAAAAAGAAAAAGAAAGAAGCTCCCTCCTACCCTATCCAATACAGGCTTTATTGGAGCAACGTTTGCTGATACAGATGAATTAGCACGCAATGAATATCACTTTCCTCGTAAGCAAATGAAAATTACCCATCATGTCTTAGATGCCTTGCTTCAAGGGGCAACGCACTTATTTCAACAGCATAAAGTTGAAGCCGCTATCTCATGCGTGTATCTTCCTAAGTACAAGAAGATTGGTTTAGTCCTTTCTAAACAGCCTTTTGGCCGCAATGAAGGCATTGGGTATTTTATTAATTACTTAAAGGAAATCGGACATATAGAGTGGGATGAAAAAACGAAAGACTACGAAATACATAATACGAGCTTTATCGGCGTGGTATTTGCAGATTTAGAAAAAATTGCTAAGTTTACCTTCGACTTTGAGGTGGAATTGCTGTCGAAGTTCGTTAAAGACTTGATTATTCCTGCTAAAGAGCTTTTCTTGCAGCATAATGTAAAAGCGTATCTCTCAGGCGTTGAAAATGAAGATCAGCATAAAGTAGGGTTTGTTTTATCGATCAAGCCTTATGATGAACGTAAGGAAGCAGACTTATATTTTGTGGAGTATTTAAAAGAACGTGGTTTATACGAAGAGGACGAGTCTGAAGAAGAGCTAGTACCTATTCATACAAAATGGAGCTTATTTAAATAACATACGTTATACCCGCTGTCTTAATAAGGTAAGCGGGTCTTTTTTTGCTTTTTACTAAAACCCAAAACAAATTAGTAGCAAGTACTAATAGTTAGTAATATAATAATAGTAATGATAAAAAATCATTGATATCTATAATATAAGGAGTCGTTTTTATGATTCAACTAAAAGATTTAGTTCCAAGTGAACATTACAATTTAACAGAGGAAATTGAAAAACATGCATCCGATCAGCTTGCGTTAAAGTGGCAGAACGCTGACGGTGCGCGTGAGGAAATTACATATAACCAGCTGTTAGCAAAAGCCAATAAAGTGGCAAACGGGTTAACAGAGCTAGGATTAACAAAAGGCGATCATGTTTTAGTTATTGCACCTCGCCTTATTGAATCGTACGCTATTTACTTAGCATGCTTAAAAGCAGGTATTATTGTAATTCCTTCTTCAGAACTATTACGCGCAAAAGATATCCAATATCGTTTACATCACGCTGAAGCAAAAGCGATTATTTCTTACCATCCTTTCTGCAATGAGATCGATAAGATTGAAAACTTCCCTACTTCTCTACAACATAAAATTACGTTTGGTGCTGATGTTACGTCATGGACGCGCTTAGAGTCACTTACGGTTGATGCATCAGAACAGTTCCAAGCAGCTAAAACAACTAAGGATGATACGGCATTCCTTCCTTATACATCTGGTACAACAGGACAGCCAAAAGGCGTTGTTCATACTCATGGATGGGCTTATGCTCACCTTCGTATCGCAGCTGCTGAATGGTTAGATATTAAAAAAGGCGATACGGTCTGGGCAACAGCAGGTCCTGGTTGGCAGAAATGGATTTGGACTCCGTTTTTATCTGTGCTTGGACAAGGTGCAACAGGCATTATCTATAACGGACGTTTTGAACCTAAAAAGTTTTTAGAAATTTTACAGGATGAAAAAGTAAACGTACTGTGCTGTACGCCAACAGAGTACCGCTTTATGGCTAAAATTGATGAGCTGGAACGTTTTGACCTATCTCACCTTCATAGCGCTGTATCTGCCGGAGAGCCGCTAAATGAAGAAGTGATTAATGTGTTTAAAAAATATTTTAATATCCAAGTACGTGATGGATACGGTCAAACGGAAAATACCCTTTTGATTGGTACCTTAAAAGGTGTAAAAACGAAGATTGGTTCAATGGGTAAACCGATGCTTGAAGGGTTTGTAGAAATCATTAATGAAGATGGCGAACCTTGTAAGCCTGGAGAAGTTGGAGACATTGCCGTTCGTAGAGACCTCCCTTCTCTTTTCAAGCACTACTATAAAGACATGGAGCGCACTGAGAAAACGTATAAAGGAAACTACTATTTAACAGGTGACCGCGCTTCTAAAGATGAAGAGAACTATTACTGGTTCCAAGGACGCGGAGATGATATTATTATCAGTTCCGGCTATACAATTGGACCATTTGAAGTTGAAGATGCGTTAATTAAGCATCCAGCGGTGAAAGAATGTGCCGTTGTAGCTAGCCCAGATGCTGATCGCGGCCATGTTGTAAAAGCGTATGTTGTTCTTGTTGATCATGTAAAAACAACAGATGCAGGGTTTATTAAAGAGCTGCAAAATCACGTAAAAACTCTTACTGCACCTTATAAGTATCCTCGTGTAATTGAATTTATTGATGAATTGCCAAAAACTAATTCAGGTAAAATTCGACGTGTGGAACTTCGTGAACGGGAGCAACAATAAGCATAATAAATAAAAAAAGACGTATCCTAACGGATACGTCTTTTTTTATTAGATGGAACGCTGTGAAGTACGAACATCTACCGTTAAAACACCGGTATTTACATTTGCGTAGGCTTTAATGATGACAGGATAATCTTTGTTGTTTGTGAACTTAAAATCAGGTCCTCCCCACGATACGGTTGCATCTCTTCCAGCAGGTACATAACCTACATGTTTTGAATGGTGAGACCTAGCTGTCACTTGAAGACCAGCGCCGTCAATAGCATTAAATAGCGTAGAAGATGTTTGGCAGATCCCTCCGCCAATTCCCATCACCAGCTGTTTATTGATGATTTCAGGAGCAGGCTGATAGCCTCTTTCTGCTGTGCGCTCCCCAACTGTTTGATTATAAGAAAATGAATCTCCAGGACCTAATACAACGTTGTTAATCGCTTCTGCGGATAGCTGAACATTTCTGTTTCGACTTGTATCACTTGGACGAAAACGTGTAGAATAAGAAGCTAACGATACATCAGCGATCCCTTGAGCAGATGCTGCCGTTACATTTGGAGCGGTTTCGTAAATCGGAACCTTCACATCCAATTGTTTCGTATTTAAGTTCTGCAGATTTTTAACAAGCTCTGCTTCTTTTAAAATAATTTGTTTGGACCCGCCGGTTAACGATCCATTTGCATCCATTTTTATGTTTTGCATAGGCGTGTCGATCCCTTTTGCCAGTTCAGACGCTAATTGCTTAATTTCTTGGTCGTATATGTCTTTATCCTTGTAATGAACCGGCTTGAATTCTTTCATTACTTGTCCTGTACGGGAATCTTTCAACTGATACGTCAGGTCTTCGACTTTAAGGACTGGTTTTTTCTTTTTCTCAGTCTTTTTCTCAGTCTTTTTTTCTGCTTTTTTCGCTGCTTGTTTTTGTTCTATCGCGGCTGTTTGCTTTGCAGAATGATTGGTATACATGCTGTACGCAATAAACGCACTAACAATTGTCGCGCCAAGCAAAAGCGCCCCTAAGACTTTCTTCATGTAATTGAATCCCCCCATATCTCGGCTTTACCTCAATATGTTTTTTCTATAAAAATATGTATACATTCATTTTATACAAACATCTTATAAAAGACGATCTGCCAAAGTGAATAGGCTCTTTCTCACTTTTGGTGAAGGTAAACGTCGCTATATGTCAAAGACATGCATTATTTTTTCAGAAAAACAACTCTACCTATAATAATGGTATGAGCACTCGTTTTTTCAACAGCTCATCACTTGCCCGACCATACATCATACGTTTTAACATCTTCACACGATGTATATGTCCTTCAGATAGCCCATTACTTAAAGGATCAACACAAGCAGCCATTACCCCTTGTAAATCTTTTTCTATATAGGTTATAAAGGTATCGAGAGCTGGAAACGAATACATTTTACATGTTTCAATCCAACCAGGTATGCCTTGATTACTACGTTTACTCACGATGTTTCTAAATTTACGTGTCACTTCAAATAATTGTGGTATTAATGGAAACTCTTTTAAACATGCCGAAGGTAATGAATCTAACCAGTTTCTATTCTTTTCACTCCATATTTTCCACAGTAGGGAAGCTCTAGACAAAGAATGCGTTGTGGCACTGGCTCTATATTCATGACGAATTCTCGAAACGGCTTCATTTAAAGTAGAGCGACATCCTGTATAGCCTATCTTTTTAAGTTCTGCCTCCATACGACTCGTCGTCCACCCAGATAGGTTCCATTGACGTAATTGATTTAGGAATGGATCTAATAGTCTTACACGACTAATAGGCTCTTTTTTCTTGCGTCTTAAATCTTTATAGACCGTATTACGTGAAATATGCATTTGACGCGAAATCCAAGCAATGGATTTCCCTTTTTCTTTCCACTCTTTCACTTCTAAGGCGCGTTGCCAAACTTGCTCAGCATACTGATGGCGTTGAACATCTGTCTTGCGGATAATAAGTGGTTCTGTTGTAGGATTTTTATATTCTGTTTTTCTCCATATAGATGGAAAAGATTGTTGTAAGGTCTCTCGAATTGCTGTAAATAAACCTTTCAGAATATGCCAACGGTCCGTAATCTGATAAGCATGAGGCAGCGCTTGAGAGATAGCCTTAGCGTATGTGAAAGAACCATCACGAGTCACCGTTTGAATCGTTGGATGCTGTTCGAGCCATTTTACGACTGTTTCTTTATCTCTCCCATTTAAAATAGCGATGGGTCTTCGGGTTTCTTGATTGATAATAATCGTACCGTAACGACAACGCTTCTTAAATGCAAAGTCATCAATCCCAATATGAACCGGCGGTTCATAAGAAGGCAGCTTCAATTTATGAAGCAGGCGTAAAAGCGTATGATGACTGGTTACAATACCTAGATGCTTAGACAGCCGAGATGCTACTTTGCAGCTCGTAGATAGTGCGATTGACTTTAACATCTCTTGTAAACGTTTGGTTTTGCGTTGATAGGTCCCTAACCACGTAAATCTTTCTGTAAAAATAGCTTGTGGGCAACTACAGTCATCGCAAAAAAACTTACGTGTTTGTATCTTTATATATGTTGTTTTACCATACGCCGGTACATCCTGAAGGGATCGAACATATTGGCTATGAATACGGTGAGATAGAGTATGACAAGACGGACATATACAAGAGGAATGTTTAGATTTTACTAGATACATATAAGATTGATCTTCTTGTATAACTCGTAAGCATTCTATATTAGTGAAAGAAGAAAAAGGCATGTTGAGATTCGCTCCTTTTTATTTCACTATATCATCTATAAAGCACCTTCACCAAAAGTGAGAAAGAGCCAGTGAATAATCACCATTTTTTATATTTTTTTCTTTGTTCAACACATGAGGTAAAGCGGAATGATGTTCATAGACCCCATTTTTTCTTATGAACTCAATAGAAAACAAATGTTGTATGCGTTTCCTGTTATTACTATTCTTATATATAATAGCACGAAAACAAGGATTTTTTAACGAATTATGGTAATTATTTTAAAATTTTTCTGACAATTTCCCCGGTGTTGTTCATTTTTCTATGGGCATTATACATGGTATAATGGTAAAAATGGAATTTGTTTTATGAGGAGGATTTACGCTTGACTGAACGTTATAGCAAAGAAGAGATTAGTCATCAGCTAGAAAGTATAGATCATGTAAAAGAAGCTCTTTTAAAATATAAAAACACCGTAATCGGTGAGAAATATGATTTGCTTCCCTACCATTTAACTTCAACAAAAGAGGCAATCTTAAAGACCATTCACGATAAAAAAAGCTGTATTGTTAGCGATATCACAAAAGTACTTGGACTCTCACCTGGGGCTATCACCATTGTATTAAATCAATTAGAAGATGATGAGCTTGTGAATCGTATTTATAAAAAGCAAAACCGCCGAAGCGTGTGGGTGGAGTTGACGGAAAAAGGCGAAAAAGTTGTCGAAATATTGCAAGCTACTCGTGTCGATTTTTGGTCAGATTTACTTTCACACTTATCAGAAGAAGAAAGAGATCAATACTTTCACATTATGAAAAAAATATCTCAAAAATTACAGCAATAAATATAAAAAAGCGGCTATAAAGGCCGCTTTTTTATTATGCGTGTGCTAAGGCTTGTTTTTTCACTTCGTTTTTCAACACTTTTCCTACGCTGTTTTTAGGAAGTGATGAAACAAATACAACAGTTGGCACTTTATATGGTGCTAATCGTTCTTTACAGAAGTTCACTACATCTTCTTCAGTTAAAGCAGATGCTTCTTGTTTAACAACAAATGCATATGGAACTTCGCCGTACACATCATCAGGCATGCCGACAACTGTCGCTTCTAACACCCCATCTGCTGCTAGGACAACTTCTTCTACTTGATCTGGGTAGATGTTGTCTCCTCCATATACAATTACATCTTTATAGCGTCCTTCAATGTAAAGAAATCCGTCCTCATCTAATCGACCTGCATCGCCCATCGCTAACCAGCCATCTTGTAAGACAGCGTTTGTTGCTTCTTCGTTTTGCCAGTAGCCTTTGAAAAGATAAGGGCTTCGTACGAGTACTTCACCTTTTTCTCCAGTTGGTACTTCTTGACGTGTATCCGGATCTACAATTTTAACTTCCACATGTGGAGCAGGTTTTCCAGCAGAGCTTACTTTCTTCCATCCCATTTGAGGATGCCATGAACTGATAATCCAAGCTTCTGTGCTTCCGTACCCTTGAGCTAAAATCATTCCGTTACGATCATATTGTTCAATTAAAGACTCTGATACTTTTGTTCCGCCTGACACAGCAAGTTTTAGAGGGAAATCATAGTGATCTCCTTTTTCAAGCTCTTCTACAATGTATTTTAATGCAGGTGGTAGTGCAAACAGCATTTTAATGTTTTCTTTTTCAATTACCTCAATTACTTTAGCTGGATCTGTTTCTTCAGAACATACCATTGTGTTTCCTGTGTTAATGCACATAAATAAAATGCTCATCGAACTCATGTGGAAGAATGGATGAACAAACAAATAGCGCATGTTTTTATCAATATTTGCACGTTTTTCCTGTCCGCCAGAATTTAAAAAGGCACTTACCGATCCGTGTGCAATCATACATCCTTTTGACTTACCTGTTGTACCTGATGTGAACATCATCAATGCTAGATCTTCAGGAAGCACTTCAGGAAGTGCTTCTGGTGTGTTTGTGTTATACGCTGAGAATTGAGTTGTAAATTCTTTTGCATCCTCAATTTTTAACGTGAAACTAAGTCCCTCCGTTTGTTCCGCTTTTTCTAATACAGACGTAAATTCATTGTGGTGGATAATCGCTTTTAACTGTCCGCTCGTAATAATGCTATCAAGCTCATAAGGCGTCATGCTCTTACTTAATGGAACAACGACTGCTCCCACTTGTAAAATCCCCATTGTAACGACTGGGTAAGCAATGCTTGTATGAGCTAAAACACCTATACGATCTCCTTTTTGAATTCCTTTCTCTAAGAAGTAATGAGACAATTGATTTACTTTTTCATGAAATTCATTAAATGTATAACGTTCATTATGTTCAACTAGTGCTTCATGTTGAGGAGAAATCTCTGCACGTTCTGCGACTAAGTATTGTAATGTGTTCATTTTATCCTCTCCTTTGTCCGCTCGGACTAAATATTTCGTTTATGAATATTTTAATGACTAAAACATAATAACAAAAAAAATTTCCGAAGTAAAAGTTTAAAATTATCAAAATGTGTTTATATAGGTTGTATCGGGAAATGTTAAAAGAGATACTGTTTTTAAGAAGTGTTGTATTACCAAGGGTTTGAGAAAATTTTACAAAATTTAAATAGTTCAGACACTGGGTTTAACGAACTATTTTTTTCCTTTTTTTGTTTGTAAATTAGTTTTTATTTCTTGTTTTTCATTTTTTTAATATATTTTCTTACTTTCCCCTTATTCACTGGATTTTGAGCTCATTTATTGAATGAAAAGAGTGAATATGAAACAATTATATATAAGCATTTGGATTTGAAAGGAGCAAATTTAGACATGAAAGTTCTTGTAATTGGTGCGAATGGTCAAGTAGGCAAACATATTATAAACATTTTGAATGAAAGTGATGTGCACACTGTACGTGCGATGGTTCGTAAAGAAGAACAAGCAAAAGAACTTGAGGCAAGAGGTATCGAAACGGCTTTTGCAAGCTTAGAAGGCACTGTACATGAAATTAAGGAAGTGATGAAAGGCTGTGACGCCGTTATCTTTAGCGCAGGATCAGGCGGAAATACAGGCCATGATAAGACACTTTTAATTGATTTAGACGGTGCGGTAAAAGCGATGGAAGCTGCAGAAGATTTAGGTATTAAACGATTTGTCATGGTAAGCGCACTTCAAGCACATCACCGTGAAAACTGGAATACTTCACTAATTCCTTACTATGTAGCCAAACATTACGCAGATAAAATCTTAGAAGCAAGCGGATTAACATATACAATTGTTCGACCAGGCGGATTGTTAAACGAACCAGGAACAGGACGTGTAGATGCTGGGGAGAACAAAGAGCGCGGATCCATTCCTCGCGAAGATGTAGCGCGTGTGGTAGTGGAAACGCTAAGTGAAGATCATACATTCGGACGTTCTTTTGATTTAGTTTCAGGCGATACGCCTATCGCAGAGGCTATTCAATCTATTTAATATAAAAAAAGCAGCGAATCCGTATTCGCTGCTTTTTATTTATCATTTAGTACATGTATTAAATGATAAATCACTTTTGCTGTCAGTCCCCATATGACTCGATCTTCATAGTAATAAAAATGTTCTTCCATCTCTCTTGTTTGCCAATTATAATTTTCACCACCAATAATCGCGTCATAAGGAAAATTATGTTCAGGTTCTACTCTGAAATGGATATTGTGTATATCAGGTTCGGTACGCTGAAAAAAAGAAAGAGGCACGGTAAATATTTCTGCTACTTCCGAAGGATTCGGTCGAAGTTCAAGCAACTCATCAATAAAACCTACATAAGGATAAATGATTGTTCCGAATTGAGAAACAATATAATCTAAAGCTTGTACTTGCTGAATAGATTCAGGCGTAATCCCTAACTCCTCGGATGTTTCACGGATAGCCGTTTCTTTTTCGTCTGCATCCGTCTTCTCGACACGCCCTCCTGGAAAACAAATTTCTCCGGGCTGTCTTCGTAAATCGAGCGCTCTTACCTCAAATAAAACATGCAGTTCCCCTTGTTTTTCAATAAGCGGAACAAGAATACCGAAGCGAGAAAACTGCTCCATCCCAAGAATTGTCGGTATCCGATTTTCTAACTTAGCTATAATACGGGATGCATCCATAGGTCCACTTCCTTTCACAAAATGAATTATCAAAAGAATAGCGAGTTATAAGCTACGATGTCAACTAACCTGCAAAAGAAAGCTGTTATCTTTAGTATATGAAGAGATCCATTCAATTGACACTAAAATTGATAAAAATATATAACATGAATATAAATAAAAACAGATAGCATCGGCTACCTGTCTTTCTGTTTTGTTTTTAACAACCCATAAATAAGTAAAAAGAATGCAACCACACTGATAAGCAATCCTCCTACTTGCTTATCAGTGAGTCCAAAACAAAGCTGAAGCCAAAAGATAACCAAGCAAATCAAAATGACGCTGGTAGCTAAATAAAAGTAAATGCTGTAGAAAAACGGATTCGTTCTTTTCCGTTTGTAGACAAGTAGTGAGATGCCTATATACGTACCCAATAGTGTGAGTAATACAACAACTTCCGTGAATGTTCTCACCGCATTCTCCCCTCTCCTTTTTTCTTCTATACCCCGTTTCTTCTTTCATCAAAAGGAAGTTTGACTAAGGTATTTACAAAAAAACGCCCTTATGCCATAAGGCGGTTTCCTTCAATACGCTTTATCCTGGTTTGTATTATATATCAAGGGCAAAGGTAATGACCGCTTCACAAGCTAACTCGCTATCTACAAATGCTTTTCCTTTTCCTCTTACAATCTTTCCACGCTGCTTCAGAACCTCAAATTCTAAACGCAGTGTATCTCCTGGCCTTACTTGACGCTTAAAACGACATTCGTCTATCCCTGCTAAAAAAGCAAGTCTTCCTTTTTGTTGGTCATCCGCAGCCATGGCAAATCCACCGAGCTGAGCAAGAGCTTCGACAATAAGTACCCCTGGCATTACCATATAGTCGGGAAAGTGGCCTTTGAAAAAAGGTTCATTTGCTGTTACTTGTTTAATCCCTATCGCAAGCTTTCCTTCTTCTTGCTCTAAGATGCGGTCAACAAGTAAAAAAGGATAGCGGTGTTGAATGGTATGTTTTATTTGTTTTATATCTTTCATATGTATCGCTCCTTTTTCTTATAGTAAGGGGTCCTTGCCGTCAAATACAGGAAACGTATCTGGATGAAGGAGCGGCGCGAGTTTTTTTAACCCTAACAGCAACCTAGGTGAAGGACGACAATACATCCATTCTTCTAGTACGTATACGCGATGTTCTTTTATGGCAGACATGTCAGACCAGTTCGGTCTCTTGTGTAAAATCTTTGGATTCATTTTGTTTGTCTGTACGCCCACCCAAGCCAAACACACATGAAGTGGATTTCGTTTGAGCACTTCTTCCCAATCACTCTGTACATTTGCTTCTTTATGATCAGCAAATATATTTTCTCCTCCCGCTAACTCACTAATTTCAGTCAGCCAGTTTGCTTTGCCAGGAGTAAAGACAGGTTTTGGCCACCATTCCCAGTATACAGTGGCTTTTTCGTCAATTTGATTTGCAATCCCTTTATATGTAGAAAGAAACTGATCATAACGCTTTAACAGTTCAGCTGCTTTTGTTTCAATGTTTAATCGCTGACCTAAATCCTGTAGATTTTGACGGATATCTTTTAGCGAATTAGGATTATATACGATATAAGGAAGCTTTCGTTTTTTTAGTTCTTCAATATTTCGCTCCATTCCAGGAACGCTTAGTGATGCTAGGACTAAATCGGGTTTAGCTTCTTCCACCGCATCCATATTAATAGATAAATCGGGACCTAAACGCGGCAGACCTTGAATAGACTGCGGCCAATCGGAATAATCATCAATTGCTACGAGCAAATGCTCACATTTTAAATACGCTATTAGTTCTGTATTGCTTGGACAAAGCGAAACAATTCGCATAGTTCCCCTCCTGCATTCATTTCTTTTTTTCTATTATACAATAGATCCAAATATAAAAAGCAGAGACTTTCACTGAAGTCCCTGCTTGTGGTGCTCTCTCTTATCCGCCCATTGCGCGATAAAAGAAGTAAAAGAAACCTAAACAGCCAAGTGAACTAATGCTTGTAGTTAAAATGCCGATTGAAAGCAACACTTGTCCGTCTTTTTTTTGTTTGTATCGCAGCATATAATAAAAAGCTAAACAGGTGCCAAGAAGTAAATAAATAGCCCATATGTAAGGTAGATTCTTTAGCTGAAAGATGTATCCTTGATTAAATAATAAACAGTAAATAAAAAAAAGATTTACGATAAAAAATATAGGAAGTACACTTTTCTTCATCTATTAAACCCTCTTCTATTCTTTATTTTCTGCTATAGTTGCTCTGTTTTGATTTCTCAGTTCATCCCGTATTTCACGTAAATATTGATTTCTCTCTTTCATTCGCTTTAACACTATAACGATAACAGCTATAATACCAGCAATGATTCCTATATAAAGAACTCCGAACACTAAGATAGGTACTACACCCCAAAGCTCCATCTCATCCCTCCTATTTTTTGGTTATTACCTTATTTTACCATATTTTGTAAAGTTGTCACATCTTTTCTCCATGAAAAAGGGAGTTTGAATATACATTCAAACTCCCTAAAGAGATAATAAAAAATAATATTTATTATAGCGCTTTGCTTTTGACACTCGCTCCCGTTCCGAAGAACTTATCAAAAATTTGATAAAGAGCAGACAGGCCGACTAACCAATAAATCGTTGTTACTAACCAATCCCAAGAGCCAAATAGCTCTTCTACTACATTCACGCCTAATGCTACAGCCAACCAATTTAAACCGCCTAAAATCACAAGAAGAGTCGTTAAACCTGAAAGAAATTTCACGTTGTCACCTCCTTGCGAACTGCATTAGGAAAAGCAGCTCATGTTACATCTTATGCGCTGTATAGATCAGTATATGCATAGGCGCTATGTAAAATAGTTATAAAGAATATGTGATTTATTCTTTTTTATTTCCTTATTCTGCTGCAGATTTCCCAATTTTCTTAATCGTTTCTACATGCATCGCTTCATGGTAGAAGCTGAATAAAAACGTTTCGCCAACTGTTGTAAAGTTAATACCCGCTTTATTTGTAAAAGGTGTGATTAACTGCTTATCAAACTGCCCGGGCATGAACTCTTTAATACGCTGTGCTTGGTCTTTCAACACATTCGCAATTTCTTCAAGAGAAGGAGCAGCCTCCGTCCAATCGGCAGGTTTTGTTCCTGCGCCGAAAAAGCTTTCATAACTCTCAGGCGTTTGCATCGGTTCACCAGCTAAGCCAAACACAAGCTTTTCTTGAATAAAGGCAATGTGTCCAAGATTCCAGCGGATATTGTTATTGAATCCTTTTGGTGTGATGTCCGCTGCCTCTTCTGTTGTTTTTTCGAGGATACTAATCGTAATTCCTCTTACAACGTCCATATGTTTTAAAATCATGTTTTCCATCGTCTAATCTCTCCTTACGTTGTCGTATTAGATAAACTATTCAATGTCTATTGTGCACAAATTAACCCTTAAATGCCACTCATAACATTTAAACCTTAAAATAAAAGAAAATTCAAAAGAAACATCCCCCTATATAAAAACTAGGGGGATGTTTTAAGCAGAAGACTTCAAATTTGAGACAGGTCCTTTGTTTGGCTTCGGTTTTAGCTGACCAAGCTTATTTTTCAGATAATCTTTTAATGCGCCGCGTTTTCTCTTGCGTCTTTTATCACGATTTTTAATGGGAATCTCCTCCTTTCCTTTTAGTTTTAAGACCTGTGTATTAAATGGATTCTTCTTTTATACATAAAATCCTTTTGAATTCTCAAATTTACCTTCATGTAATTCTTTCCTTTTTACACAAAAAGACCAAAGTATCAAAACTTTGATCAATCAAGCTACATACGTAATCGACCCAATAGTGGAAATAATAGCGCTGTTTCTGTCGTACCAAACAACAGGTTCGTATCTAACTGCAAAATAACTGAGGTGAGCCGTGTGCAGCCTGACAATTTCATCTGACAGATAAGCTGATTGCTTTGCATCGTCTTTTCTCTTTAAATTTAACACTTCAATAATTCTTTCTCGCGTCGTGATTCCAATTCCATGACCAAAATATAGAGTTTCATCTAATACAATAGTGTTTTCACCTTTCCACTGGGGAGTATCAGGGTTATAATCAGGGTTTTTAAAATACGCACAGTCTCCGGGCAAGTAGTCAGATCCTTTATAACCATGGAGCTCAAGATCTTCATCGTATTGCCAATCGTGTAAGTAAAGATCAGCAAAAAGCCTGTTAAAGTTTGCTTTGCCAATATTATTTAATACAGCTTTGTAAAAGATGATGATAACAGCCGTCGCGCACTCAAACGCGTATTCGTGTCCGTTGTAAAAAATATCATCGATGGCCTGATGAGGAGAAACGGTAGGCAGTAGCTGAAACCCTCCATTATCGGTTCGTTTCCAATACTTTTCGTTACACCTAGAACGTGCAAATGTAGCAAACTTAGCGCCGCTTTTGCGCAGCAGTACAGATGATTCAATAATTTGTAATTTAACAGATACATCAAAATCAAGCTGGTCAAATGTAGCATACTCATACACTTCCCTATAGGCATCCATCTGTTTTAAAATGTCTGCTTTTTCTTTCGTTAACGAACTATTATTTAGATCACTTATTTTCACAATTTGGTGGTTAACTTTAATCATAGACGTTCTCTCCTTTACAGAAAATGATATCAATCACTTTCTCTAACAGGATATTGATAAAAATTTTTTTTGTGTATCTTCATTTATTTAAAATCGTGAAGATTAGAAAAAACGATGAAAGAAAGTAATTTAACCAGTAAACTTTTTCTTTGTTCCTTTTTGTCCTTTTGTAGCCTTTTTAAATATAAAGCGAGCAACTAACAAGTACAGTGGTAACACAATAATGACGGCAATAACATTTAAAATCCAAGGTATTGTCCCCATAAAAATGTTTGAAGATGCTTTATCATACCAGCTCACAATCAGTAGTAAAAAGACCACACTGGATATAAAAGTACATATATATCCCTTCTTATAGTTTGTACTTCTCACAGCAACAACAAAGCCAATTACCAAGGAAATGCCTGCTGCAATTAAGACAAAAATCAAAAATAAGTTTGCTACCTTTTGAACGTCCATTTCTTCCCTCTTTCCTATAAAATATTCACTCCAGAATCTTCGTTACCTCACCTATAAAAAAAGTAAATTTAAGTACTTTAAACTCCCTAAAACAATTAACGCCTTTTTCTAGATACAATTCCTACAGTTAAAATTAAAGTCATACCTACACCATATAGCGCTATGAAAGTATAAAGTGATTTTATGTAGCCAGCTGGATAAAGCGTAGCGCTCATTATTAATAGAAGTCCTAATATGTTTAATAACTTTGTTTTTTTAATTTTTATTTCAATCTTTTCCTTCCAATCTCGATAACCCTTTTACTTATATAGAATCTAGAAGCTAAAATTTCTTGGCAATCTACTAGGTAAATGTTTATACTTCTTTTCGAAATGTCCCTCTTCATTAAATTTTGCTTAAAATGAACTTGTTCTCCACGAGACTTTTAGTTAGTTCTGTTCTTTATTTTGATTAACCGCTTCATTTTGTTTTTGATCAAAAGTTACTATTAAATTGTATATAAAAATCAACAAACCACCCCCAACCATAATCCAACGCATACTTCCTTGGAATGCAGAATTAAAAATGTTTGCTAAAGCTATTATAAGTCCTGAATTGTAAGGATTTGCTTTCCTGTTTTTATTTCTCTGATTTTATTGAATGGGATATGTAATACAATAGGCAGATTAGAGAAAACTTCTCCGTAAAAAAGTAGGCTTTTTTCTGTATAAGCTAAAACACCTCGAATAGGTACAGAATTTCCATTTGGTACACCTACAAGTCCCGAAAATCCACTTTCACATTCATAGTAAGTTAAAATAGATTCTCTAATTTCTTCGTCGCTATCTATCTTTTCTTTAAATTCTTTAGTTGCTCTTTCTTTTAAACTCATACTATCCCCCCTATAGAAATCACTTAAAAGTACACCTAACTAAATTTTATAATAATTACACTTTTTTTGTGAATTTTAGGTATCTGCCACCTGATTAATCTTTCTAGTTAAAATAATTTATAAAAAAAGTGCTTGGATATTTAAATATACAAGCACTTTTTGTTAATCCCCCCAAAAACTTTATAGGAAGGATACGTTTTTGGAGCTACGGGAGGTTTACTAAACGCGTAATCTTCTTCGATTTTTATATTAACAAATTATCACATTTTTATTTTACTTGTTTTTCTAAATATGTTTTAATTATACACTAGTAACATCTTAATTTGATGCGTAAGAACTCTACCAGTTAAACTTGGTTATTTCTGTAACTACGCCCTTATAATTAAGAGAAAGGAAAATGCTAATGGCCTTCGTTAAAAAAATAAACATCTCGTCCGAAGCTAAATCAATGGGTATAGACTTCTATGTACCTTTTTTAATTATTTTAATTGCCATACTTTATACGTGCTTTTCCCCTGATCTAGAAAGCCTTCAATATATATCAAGAATAATAGAATTTGTTGTATGTCCCATGGCCGCTTGGTGGTCCGTATACTTATTTTTAAATCACTCTGTTGATAAAGATAAAACAGCTGAGTTAACACCTAACTCCTCGCCATCTATTTTGTCTTACGGCCTTATTAGAGTGACATCTTTCTTTCTTATTTTTCTAGCGGCATTTTTTGCATTACTAATTTCTATTACATTAAGGTACCCTTATCCTTACATATCATTATTTAATTTAACTATTATTTATGCTCCTCAAACTGTGTTGTACTGTTACTTAGGATTTTTCCTTATGGTATTGTCACGAAACATTGCTATTCCGCTATTTATTTTATTAACATATATAGCGGTCAAGTATTGGACGACTAGGGACATTCCGATATATAACGTAATGTCATTCTCTATAGATATGCAGTTGTATCCAAGGATTATCCTGTTAGCTGTAAAGAATATTGCATTAGCTCTTGCTTTAGCGGTTGCAGGACATTTCATTTTGGTCAGACGAAAGAAGATATAAATATTAGTTTATACTAAAAAAACTGAGCTCCTATTTACACTAGGCCTCAGCTTTTTTATTTCTTGAATAGGATGAATTACAACATCGAAAGACTTAAAAAACATTAAAATGCAATTAACATTTTTTTATGCTTTTTCATAGTTGTCCTCCATTTCATACGTTTTTAATACTCAGGCTTAGCAACACCTAAATTCGATTCAAAATCAGTAAGGTACGTGCGGGCTCCGTTATATTTCTCTTCTTCTTCATAGTCAAAATTATTACTTGTGTACGGATTGTTAACAATGTTTTTATATGATCTGAGGGTTTTTAATTGAGCATCCAAAGAATAATCAAAACCTTTCGTTGCTGTTTCCAACTGTTCAAGCTGTTCTTTACTAAAATCATCTCGATGCTTTTGTAATTCATCTTGCACTATACTCAGTTTGTATACCGGTCCATTCTTTATGTCATTAACCGTAGGTTTTATATCCCTGTTAGTTTCTTTTTGCGAAGAGTGAAGGTGATCATAGAAGAAGTCTATACTTTTATCGTTTCGATCGGTGGCATCTACAACAGAACGCATATTGTCCATCATTGTCACTTTATATATTGTTTTAGGGGAAGTGTATTTTGTATAAGCTTTTAAAGCCTCTTCTCCATTTAGTTTGTCCACATCTTTTTCAAGGTTATTGATACTTACCTCTAACTCGTCATTATTCATTTTATTAACCTTTGCAGTACTGTTAACGGACACAGATAACAAATTAAAATCATTTTTATAACTTTGAAACGTTTTTTCTACATCCTCATCTTTATTAATAAGACGATCACATTCATTTTGGAGAAACGTTAACTCTATTTTCATTTCTTTTTGGGCTTCTTCTTGTTTTGTATTTTTGCTAATTGATTCTTTTGAGGTACATCCCATTAAACTAAAAGCAACAATTAGAACAGCTACTCCTTCTGCTATCTTTCTTGAATTCTTCATTGTGAAACTCCATTTCTTTGTTGTTTAACTTTTACATACTGAACAACTATATCACATAAATGGATTATTTTAACTATTTATATTAAGATTAAAGTTAAAGAAATTAATAAAATGGAGGTTTGTATGAAAAAGGTATATTCTGCATTACTCGCATCTCTACTGTCAGCCAGTATACTAACGGCTTGTTCAGCAACGAACGTACACAGTAAAAAAGACGTGGAATTCTATTCTAGTGAAGATGAAGCCTTTGAAAATGCAAAAAAAGAGTCTACAGGAATACAAGATATTATCGGTGAAAGCAAATATGTAGATAACGAAAAGATTGTTATCTATACAATTAAAGAAAAATCGAATGTAGGTGTAGGAACAGCTACATTAACTCAAAAGGATCAAAAAATCCGTTGGTATTTTAATGGGAATCCAGCTATTATCAAACAATCAAAGGGAAATACAGATATCACTAGTGAAATAACGACTCCAAAAGGTGTAAAGTACGATTTTTATGCCGGTACCCCAACAAAATCAAATATGACAATTGAAACCCGTACCGATACTGAAGTAGTCCCTCATATTGATAAAGAATATAATATTTATTATTACCTCTCCCCTGTTCCAAGAAATTAAGCAGCAATTTTTTTTACTAGTCACAACTCACTAAGGGGGACATTATATATGAAAGGGTTTATAAAATTATCTCTGTTTACGTTTATTATCGTTGGATTATCAGGATGTATAGGCGAAGAATATGACTTCTCTCCCCCTACGGTTACATTATCGGCCAATGATGTTTTGGATGTCGAACTGAAAGAAACTAATGTAGATTGGCGAGGCGAAGAAGGAAAACAGTACAGAAAGGAAACAAATACAAGGAATGGTATAAATAGAGCTAAAAAGCAGCAACAGCTAGCTGTAGCCCCTGAAACACCAGGGAATTTAAGGTTTGACAGCGAAGATTTTCTTGTTAATGACATTAGTTCTTATACAATAAGTACTAGTAATGCGAAGCAAGATATTAGTATAAACGAACAAGATAGAACTTTTACGTTCCCAAAGAAAAAAGGGAATTATGTTTATGTGCTAGAACTTCAAACTGATGAGGCTACGCACAATATGTAGGGAACGTTGTTGTTAAATAAATAACATAGAAACTAATAAGACCCAAACTCTACAAAGAGATTGGGTCTTATTAATATTATAATATATCTACATGAGAAGTCACCTATTATCATTAGTAAGCTCTATAGAAAGATCTTGTCCAGATATTTTTCGACTTACGTATGAGAATAAAAAAGTGCTAACTACAAGCATTGATACTACTACAGAAAGAATCGTTTTATAAGCTATAACAAACTTCCCTGGATCCATTAATAGCAGAATTAATGTCACTAAAAGTCCCATTACAATTCCACATATTACTCCAATCGTAATATATAAATTCACCTGTGAAAGAATGACTTTACGAATGGATTTTGGCGTCATGCCCATCGCGCGTAAAACAGCAAATTCTTTTCGTTTTGAATAAATATTATTTGCCAATGAATTAAATACTCCTACCATGGTAGAAACAACCAACGTGGCAATAACAACTATAAAAATTCCCCAGCGCTGATAAAACATTTCGTTTGCTTCTTTAACAGATTGATCATAGCTGCTTACCTTTAATTCGGGATACTGGCTTTTTAAACCTTCAATTTCTTTTACAGCGGCCTTTACATCCGTAGCATCTATGTATAGGCGGTAAAAATCTACATCTTTAAACTTGTTGCTTTTCCAATCTAAAAATGCTTCATTATTGTCAAGAAGGTGATTAGGTATAGCTGTTACCACATAATCTCCCTTAGGTATTATATTTCCCTCTACCATTGATTCATCTTGATTTTCAACATACATACCTAAATGGAGTACCTGACCTACTTTTAAATCATGACTTTCAGCAAATTTTTTAGACACTATTATACTATTCTCTTTATTACTTCCTTTTACATACGAGAAGTGCTCTAGAAGTCCTTGCTTCTGCAATCTTTTCAAGTCAACCACATTGTAACGAATATCCGCAACCTTTTTTGAATTTAAAATCTCTCCTAAACCCTGATTACTCATGTTGCTAACGCTTTTTACGTTAGGTAATTGTTCAGTCTTTCTAGTTAGTTCTTCTACATCTATTTTTGAATCATCAAGGCGAGTTTCCACAATAATAGGCATTACATATTCTTTTTTTAAGTAGGTTAGTCCATTAATTTGTATGGTTCTGAATGTAATTGACCCAAATACAGTAATGATCATTAATCCGCATATTATTAAGATAATCATTGTGTTTTTTTTAACTTGGGGAATTAGGTTTTTTACCGCAATATAAAATTCTTTGCCAAATATTTTTTGTCCATATGGCAAAAACCATTTTAATCCTTTAGTCACTATGATAGGAAAGATTAGTATAAAGGCAAGCAAAACTAAAATAACTGTAATTAGCAACATCCCAGGTCCGTATGTGCCTCTTGTAGGAAATACTTGGCTTCCTATAACTAAAAATAAGGACAGTGCTAATAGTACCTTAAAAACTACTACTCTTGTCTTGGAAAAACCATAGTTAATTTTCTCGTTCGTCTGCATTGTTTTTAGGGGCAATACTTTTGTACTTCGATAAGCTGGAACGAGTAAAAAGAATTGAATAATAACAAACATTACAACTGTAAGGGTAATGGCAGTATCTACGTTAAAGTCAGATGGAAAGGAAGGTATTTCTGACACTTTTCCTAACCAGCTATATAAGTACCTTTGACTGCAAAAGGTTAGCAAAAATCCTACACCTGTACCTACGGTGTTTATAACGGTGCTTTGAAGTATGATAATCTTGCTAATCTGTTTAGCACTGGCTCCTATTGAACGCATAATGGCGAACTGATTCCTCATCTTGTAAAGCAAAAGCTCAAAGTTTGAAATGAGAATAAGAGACGTGATAATTAACACCAATGCCGATAAAACAATAATAAATGTATGTAAGGATTGTAAATTATTTTGCACGCCTGCATCTTGTTCAGCTATATCAATACGTAAGTTCTTGTTATAAGATTTTATACGATCGGCCAACTTTAAGGCGCTCTCATTCTTGTGTGCCTTTATTAATAAATAAGTTGCTTCTGCGCTGCTTTTTTCTTTTGCTTGAATATAGCCTTTTACGTTTTTTTGATTAAGTATTAGCATATCTGGAGCTACCCCAGTAGCGGATAAATCTTTTACCGTTTCTGCTAATGTATATGTTTTGTTTTCTATAAGAACTTTATCTCCTACTTTTGCATGTAAATCTTTAGCTAGTCCTTTGTTCATTGCGACAGAATTCTTATTCAACGGTTTGGAAAAGTGATACCGACTTTTAGCTAAATAATCATTTTCGACACCTACTGTATAGATAGAGGTATTTAGTTTATTTAGATTCAAATGAGCAATAGATACTTTTGATACCTTATCTACCATTTTATCCTGGTGAATTTCTTCCACTAAAGTCAATGTCAAAATTTTGCCTTGATCCATCTCAAACCCTACAGACAAATCCATCTCACCGTAAGTTTGTTTTAATTGACTTTTTAATGTGTCCTGCGCATTAAAAGAGAATAAAACCATACTAAGTACAAGCATCGTAGAAATAGCTATACTTACAATAGATGAAAACACTATAAATTTATTGGACTTAAATAAACGAAAAGCTAAGCCTTGTAGTGTTTTCATATCTTAGGACTCTCGACTTTTGTAATAAGCTTAAACTTCTCTAGTATATGATCCAAATCACTATTTCCGCTACAGATATATGTATCGACAATAGAGCCATCATGAAAGAATAGAACACGATCTGCATAAGTAGCTACATTAGGGTCGTGAGTAACAAGAAGTATGCTTTGGCTAAGTTCGTTTTTTGTAGTTACTAGTGTGTGTAGTATGACTTCGGAAGTATTAAAATCAAGGTTACCTGTAGGCTCGTCTGCCAGAATAATAGGTGGTTCAGTTATAATTGCTCTTCCTATAGCTACGCGCTGCTGTTGTCCACCTGACAGTTGTACAGGACGGTGTTCTTTCCAAGCTGTTAAACCCAAGAGCTCAACAATGCTATTTACTTTTAAATCAATTACATCCGATGTAAGTCCCTTTAAAACTAGCGGCAGAGCTATATTTTCTTCTACAGATAAATCTTTTAATAAGTGGAATGATTGAAAGATAAATCCGATATTATCTCGTCTGTACGCTGAGGCTTGAGGTTCTTGGAACATATCTTTTGAAAGCATTCCTTTTAATTTAATCGTTCCACTAGTTGGTTCATCAAGTGCTCCTAAAATGTTCAAAAGCGTACTTTTTCCTGAACCGCTTGTTCCCATAACAGCAACCATTTCACCTACCCCTAACTGAAAGGATATATCATTTAGTGCAGTAACTTCATAGCCCTCTCCTTTATAAACTTTAGTTAAATCTTTCACCTCTAAAATATGTTGATTTTTCACGTCTTCACCTCGAAGTAAGTTTCTTTTTTGTAGTAACAAAGATGGTTAACTCTTTTATCGCATCTACCTTTGTAAATTTCTACTATATCTAGTACGTTTCAAAACAGGAATAGTTTTACATTTTGAAGAAAATAGGTAAAAAATTTTAATTATGTATAGCAAACACAAAAAAGAAGAGTCGTAGTTAACTCTTCTTTTTTTAGAATTCATTTAGATTATTCCCATATTTACCTTTATGCCTTGTAGTCCAACATGTAAACTATTATACTTATTTTAGTAAATATTCATAAAAAAGGAAGGAGGAAGAAAGCATGCTCCCAAACCCATCACACCATCCTATTATTCTATTTGATGGTATTTGCAATCTCTGCAACCAATGGATTCAATTCGTCATCAAGCGAGATTCGCGTGCTCTGTTTCGTTTTACATCGCTTCAATCCGATACTGCGGAAACCTTGCTGAGTCAGCATAACTATGAGCGTCCACCACTTCAATCGGTCATTCTTCTTATGAATGGGAATCTTTACACAGAGTCTACGGCGATCCTCCATATTGTCCGCTGGCTTCGGGGACCCATTCAACTGATGGCATGTTTCCGAGTTGTTCCCGCATTCATCCGAAACCCACTCTATCGTTTCATTGCACGTAATCGGTATAAGTGGTTTGGAAAACAAACGTCATGCATGTTGCCGACCCCTGAAACTAAAATGCGATTTTTGGACTAAGCATACAAATGGAGGAAAACAATGCGTTTATCAACAAAAGAAAAATTTCGTTTAAGCATTCTTGCGACCCTAAGGTGGACCATGGCCATTACGTTTCTTATTTATGGAATGGCCAAAATCTACCCAGGACAATTTATAACAGGCGATTTTGTGTTCGATTCAACAAAAGATTCTGCGATGAAACTGGCGTGGTATTTCTTTGGGTATTCTGATTTCTACAACTATTTTATTGCCAACATCACCGTCCTTAACTATTGTTTCAACATTCCTGCCAAAGTAGTGTGTGTTCCGCTGCTTGCAATGAGCTTGCTATTAGTATTGATGGAATATTCAAAGTTAAAAGGCATCTTCTTTGTCAACGCTGCTACCCAAATGCAGAAAGTAGACGTTCAATCATCCGAAAGGAAGGTGACCGTTAAATGATTGTCTTTCTCTTGCCGCCCATTATCTTCGGTTTGGCATGTACCTATTATTTTGGTCTTCGAAAAGAAGACTGAACACAGACAATTCCTGTTTTGCTTTGACTAGTAGTTATGGAGACCAGAGAAGTTCTCCATAAAATACTAAAAAAACCATTGCAGGTAAGCTTATAAAAGCGCAACTTAACGCCACTTTTCAAAAACAATAAAAGGCAGCAGCTCATAAGTTGAGCTGCTGCCTTTTATTTATAGAAACACAGGAAAAACCTTTTAACGATACCAAATCGTTTTATCTTGATACGGAATACGTTTTGATGAAGCTTCTTTGTTAGGATGACCGACGTAAATTAAGCCTAAGAGCTTATCTCCGTCTTCTAGAGATAAAAAGTCATTCAGTTCTGACTGATAGACAATTTCACCGGTTCTCCAAATTGTAGCCAAACCTTGTTCTTCCGCTACTAATAGCATATTTTGTATACTTGCCGCTACGGCAGAGATTTCTTCAATTTCAGGCACTTTACCAGAAGGACTTACTGCTACAGCAATAATGACAGGAGCACGAAGCGGGCCTTTTTTAGCTTTTGTTGTTTTTTTCAACGCTTCTTCTTCACTTAGGTGAGCCGTTTTTTGTTTCATAATACGTTCCATTTCGTCTCCTAAACGAACGCGTGAATCCCCCGTAATCACTCGAAATTTCCAAGGCTCTGTCTTTTTATGGTTAGGAGCCCAAGTGCCGGCTTCTAACATAAGGTTAATAGCATCTTCTGATACGTCTTTGTCTTGCATAGCCCCAATCGTTCTTCTGGCTTTAATAATATCTAATACGCTCATGCTTTCTTTCTCCTTTTCTACATTCAATTTATTAGTATAGGTATGTATATATCTTATATATAGAATAATTGAAAATCATTCTCACTGTCAAATGTTTTGCCATCATCCGGGTTGCGATAAATAAATATGCCAATTTTTTAAGCGTGTTTGTTTTTTTAGCAGGTTTTCTTTTAATTATTTGGCAGTTCAGGCAAATAAAAAACGATTTGGAACATAGAGTCCAAATCGTTTTTTCATCTTATACCCAGCCGCGGAAACGCGAAGCTTCAGCTGATTTTTTGATTCCTGCCATGTAAGCAGCAAGTCTCATATCTACGTCATTTTCTTGAGAGATTTGATAGACCGTTTCAAATGAATCCACCATTACTTTGCGTAATTTGTAAGCTACTTCCTCTTCAGACCAGTAGTAGCCTTGATTATTTTGCACCCATTCGAAGTATGAAACCGTTACGCCTCCAGCACTCGCTAAAATATCTGGCACTAAAAGCACGCCTTTTTCATCTAAAATGCGCGTAGCTTCAAGCGTAGTCGGTCCGTTCGCTGCTTCTACTACAATAGAAGCTTTAATGCGATGAGCGTTGCGAACCGTAATTTGATTCGAAATGGCTGCGGGCACTAAAATATCACATTCTTTTTCTAATAGTTCTTCGTTTGTCATCACATTGGTAAATAAATTCGTTACGGTACCAAAACTGTCGCGTCGATCAAGCAGGTAATCAATATCAAGACCAAGCGGATCATAAAGAGCTCCGTATGCATCTGAAATGCCAATTACTTTTGCTCCTGCATCATGCATGAACTTAGCGAGAAAACTGCCGGCATTTCCGAAGCCTTGAATAATAATTCGCGCTTCTTGCAAGCTAAGGTTTTTCTTCTTAACAGCTTCTTCTATACAAATGGTTACTCCTTTAGCCGTTGCAGTTTCGCGTCCTTGAGATCCTCCGAGTACGATAGGTTTTCCGGTAATAAAACCAGGAGAATCGAACTCGCGCAGTCGGCTATATTCATCCATCATCCACGCCATAATTTGAGAGTTTGTATAGACATCCGGTGCAGGAATATCTTTAGTAGGCCCAACTATTTGACTGATGGCTCTTACATAGCCGCGGCTGAGTCGTTCTAGTTCACCAAAAGACATGTTTCTTGGGTCACATACAATTCCGCCTTTACCACCGCCGTATGGAAGATCGACAATTCCGCATTTTAAGCTCATCCAAATGGATAATGCCTTCACTTCCTCTTCATTTACTTCAGGATGAAAACGTACTCCTCCTTTAGTAGGCCCGACAGCATCATTATGTTGAGAGCGGTAGCCGGTGAATACTTTTACCGATCCGTTATCCATTTTAACCGGAATGCGAACCGTCATCATGCGCAGCGGTTCTTTCAATAAATGGTATACTTCTTCACCATAGCCTAGCTTTTGAAGCGCTTCTTGAATAACTGTTTGAGTAGATAAAAATAAATTAAGTGATTCCTGTTCTTGCTGCCGTTCTTTTTTTAATTCACTAGCTGTTTTTGTAATGGACATTCTGTTCACCCCATATTAATCATTGAATTTTCTCAACGATTTAACATGCAATTCCTATGCCAACTTATGGTGCTTTACAACACTCTTATATTATAAATAATCCGCATTAGCAAGCCTTATATTCCCTGCATAGGCTGATATTAGTATATACTTAAAGAAATAAGACAAACTATTTATACTGCAAAGGAGGAAAGTGCTATGTTACGTGAAAGAAAAGAACAAGAGCGAAACAATCACTGTATAGAATGCTGTTCCATCTGCGGAGAAAGGCTAACATCTTTTCAAGAAAAAGAAATATTCACATGCGACAGCTGCTTTGAACAAAAAGTCAACGATGTGCTTTCTGAGCTGTAATCATATGCTCTATTTTTTAGAAACAGGTGTCACAATGTTAAAGTTTGGATCGATAGAATCCTGACAAGACAAAAAGAAATCCCATTTTGATTTATTTCCTTGAACAAATATGACCGAGCTATAAGAGTGATCATTTGTAGTTGTGAGTCGATATAAGGTATCTTGCCACATCGTTACCGTCACCTCAGCTTTCTTTCGCGTATCTCCGAGATACCTAAAGATTCCATGCTTAAGTTCTGTGAGAGCTACTTCATTACGATCTGGTATGACAAACAATAGACGATAGTTACATCCACCTGCCTTTAATCCATCTACGCGAATGCTAAATAGTTCTAAGATATTTTTTAAAGGAAGTGTATCCCATACTTCTTTTGTGATAATGTTGGCAGGCAGCGGTATATTACCTAAACGAAGTTCTTTGGCTCCTGTTAAATATTCATTTCGCCAAGGGCCAGATTCCGCTATATACCCTAATTGTTCAAGCGCGTCTGCACATAAAAGTTTTGCCTTCACATGGTGAGGATCAGCGTAAATAACTTGTTTGGTCACTTCAGCTACCCATTGATAGTCGCCTTGTTGAAAACAACGCTGCGCTTTTTTGACAATGTTGTCCGCTCCCCCCATATACTCTACGTACTTCTTAGCTGACTCTTCAGGAAACAGTTTATTTAAATCGACAGGATTGCTGTTATACCAGCCCATATAGCGCTGATAAACCGCTTTTGCGTTGTGGTTAACCGTTCCATAAAAACCGTTGGTATACCACTCGTGAGATAAGATTTCTGGGAGCTTCATCATTCGGCCGACGTGATCAATGGTATATCCTTGATTCATGAGCCTTAATGTTTGATCATGAATATATTGATAAACATCTCGTTGATTTTCGATATATGTGATGGACGACTCGTTTCCGAACCTTGGCCAATTATGTACCCCAAATACAGTTGTTAGTTCTTGGCCAAATAAATCGATTGCTTGCTGCAGGTATCTTGCCCATGCCGCTGCGTCTCTTACTTTTGCTCCTCTGAGCGTATAGAGGTTGTGCTGAGTGGCCGTACAGTTTTCTGCAATACACAGAGACTTTTCACTAGGAATATAGATGTTCATTTCAGCAGGCGCTTCCGTTCCTGGCGTAAGCTGAAACTGAAATGAGACGCCGTCAATTTTCTTACTTACATAAGAATGATGTTCGGAAGGATGGATTTCTTCTATGCCTTTAATAAGCGTGATTGTTCCAAATGAAATTTCTTTTCCGATACCGTTGTCAATTAAGCCTTTTTCATCGCGTCGCAGTTGAATACCGTACATATATTGACTTCTTCGTGTCATTGCTGTTGCCGCTGTGACGTTTTCATCGATAACCGCATCCATAAACCCAGCAGGAGCATAAACTTTACTAGTTTTATTTTGTGTTGAGTCAGGTAATACTCCTAAAACTCCACCGTAATGGTCTATATGTGAATGTGAGAAGATAACGGCTCTAACAGGACGCTTCCCGCAGTTCTGGTTTACTAGTTTAAGCGCTTCTTCTGCTGTTTCTCTTGACGTCAAGCAATCAATAACAATCCATCCCGTTTTCCCTTTAACAAATGTAATATTAGCCATATCAAAGCCTCTTACTTGAAAGATATTTTCAGTTACTTGATATAAGCCGGCTTGTACATTTAATTTTCCTTGTTCCCACAGTTTAGGGTGGACAGTAGCAGGTGTAGATTGTTCAAATAAAAAAGCGTACTTTCTTAAATTCCATACAGGATACAGCTGATTTTTTTTGAAAATCAGAGGAAAAGGTACGCGTACAAGAGCTTGGTAATCGGCAAGATTTTTTTCTGATTTCACTTGTTCCCAGTCTATGTTTTTATAAGTATCAGCATTAGTCGCTGCCGTCTTTTGAGTAGCATCTTTTCGGTGAATCGTTAACTCCTGTTCATAATCAAACAGCATAACCCCCTCCTTTTTATTACTTTATGCGGAAAAATAAGACGAAGTACAAAAAGGGAGGGAAAATAGAGTTAACAAAAAAGAAGATGCGCTTAGAACGCATCTTCTTTTTTATACTTAATTTTATGTTTGAATAGTGGAGTATTCTGTCTTAATTAGACAGCCTAGCACTTAGTATAACGATTGTTTACCAATGTGCCTTTTGTAATCAAAACAAATCTTCCTTCTAAGGTGCTCAATACGTTTCTTGAAGTCGCTGTAAAACAATGCATGTGTACAGTCTCTCCTTTCTTGTATTGGCCTTACATAGAGTGTATACCCCCGAAAAAATAATTGAAACCTAATTCGGAGATTTTTTTCAAAAAATAATAAATCCATTATGGTTAGGCTCTTTTGTCTCTATTTTTTCACCCAGTTGTCATTATCATCTTTTTTGTACTTCGTTTTCACCGCGTTCCAAGCGACTTTGTGAGCGGTAGCTTCTTCTTTGTATTCATCACTTGCTGAATTGAATGCTTCTTTATAAATTTCCTGAGCATGATGAGGAAGATTATCTCTTACTCCATCCGGCAGTTCTTTTAATGAATTGTAAGGCATGATCGTATTCCTCCTTGAAAACATCTTTTACTACTGATTTACCTGTTTTCAAATAACATAAACATTTAATAAATATAGTCCTTATACAAGTCGGACTGAGTGACCTTTTTATAAGCGAGTCCGTGTTTTTTAGCAAGGGATTTTACTTCATCTACACAGCTTTGAGCGCTTCTTGGTGATACGTAAATTTCATTGATAAGCTGATGTAAATTACATGTCAGGAGGTTACCATGCTCATGAGAAAACTCATACGATCTTTTTTCAAGGATATCCATTCGTTTTTGCCATTGATTTGCGGAAATACCTTGAATTTCGAATAGCTTTTGCAGCTTCCAAGCGTGTATACGGCTTGCTACAATAACAAGCCTCAATTCATTTTCATGCTGATAGGATTTGCGCTTGTAAAATAACGTGTCATATACAGAGTGACTGACCATTTCTTTTTGGAAGTCTATGTACTGCACTTTGCCAGAGAAGATTTTATAGCGTAAATCTTTAATACTGCACAATAAATTTTCATAGGTGGTTTTAATAGCTATGCCATCATTCCCCTTTAAATATAAATCCCACATTCCAGCGGCTTCGTAATCATTGATATGCCAGGATGAAACAGCAGAAAATTCATGGATTTTTCTTATATAGGTTCTAGAGGTACGGTTATGACGTTCGCCTTTTTTTCTTAACTCTTCTATGTTCCACATTGAAGAGCATCCTTCAAGGGGGTCCGAAAATGCATCAGGTTTTGCGAAAAAAAGCGCATTGGTTTCCAGTAAATCTTGAAAATCAGACATCGGCATAAATCGCCACACCGTCGGATTATTGTGCACCTTATAGCGTTCATCATAATCGTCATAGCTAGATTCGAATCTTTTGGCATATTCGTAAGCTTTATCTCTATAAGCTAAATCCATCGGTTTTCCTCCTCTGAATGCATATTCATACTTGAATTATAGCACTTAATTGTTGAAATTTTCAAAATTATCCACCTGTATTAAGAGAGTTCTTTTATCAGAAAAGAAGACACGCCTCAACATCTGCAGCGTGTCTTCTTATTTAATGAAATGAATGTTTTGCTTAACACTTTCACTTTCTGGCTGATTTAATTCCAATAAATAAATTTTATCCGCTCGAAAATCAGTATTCTTCATTTCTTTTTTTAAGGTACGAATAAAGGCAGCTGAACTTTTTCCATAGGCTTCAAAATAATGAAACGTGTGTACAACAAATAGAATGGATGCTCCACTGTAATCTTTTTTGCTCTTTTTTTGGATGTTTTCTAGCACTTTTTCTATATACTCTTCTACAGAACCTTCCGTCTGGATACGAGGTAGAGCAAAATTTCCTGAATTCACCCTCTGTGCATCTTCAAATTCCAGTTTCCCATCTTTGTAAGAAGTAATTTCAATTCGTTTTTCAGTACCATCCGGTTGAAGAATTAATCCGTCGTATCCTTGACTTCCAATAATAAGCTTCAATTTTGACTTCCTCGGACAATAGGAAGATTGGCTGAAGCAATAAAGCGGATAAAACTCTTCAAAAAACTTTTTGAAACGCCCTTTTTTAAGTCGGGCTAATTTTATATATTCTCTGTTTTGATGAATCATTTTCTGCGTATGTTCAAAATACTGCTTCATTTCTTCTTGCGTCCTGTACACATCAAGATCTTTAAATAATTCATCCATCTTTTTCACCTTCAATCCCACCAACTAAAAAAGTCTTCTTACTTAGTAGATACATATTCATAAATGTGTGTGACAATTTTCTTTTTTTAAAGATATACCTTTTTTAAAACAAAACGTGCACACTTTTCATTTTTTTGCATATCCTGTTATTCGTGCGTTCAATCATGAGCGTACATTTCAGCCTTTAGTTGTAAAAGATGAACCGCAAAGTTACAGCTGATGGCGGATGATATGCTTCTGATTATTTCATAAACTATAACAAACAGGAAACTTAACAATAATTGAGGTGTTGAAAATGTTTGATAATGATTACGTAGTTAAAACCATTCACGATTTATATGTAAAACATACAGAAAGCAAATTAAAAGTCTTCTTAACTTATTTTTGTCATAAAAGATAACATGTATTTATAGACGGGAATATATAGTCAGTTGTTACTTGGAGTTTTTTATAGGAAGAAGAGTTTGATACAAATAAAAAGGAATAGTGGGTAATCCACTACTCCTTTTTATTATACTTGCAATTCCCGAATAAGTTCAGCAATAATTTTAATGCTTCTATCGATATCTGGTAAAGAAGCATAGGCGTAAGAAAGCCGAAGATAACTGCCGGTTTCTTGTGCATAGATACTTCCGGAATTAAGCAATATTCCTCTTTTTAAAGCACGAGAGTATAAAGATTTCATTGAAATAGAAGGGTGAATATGCACCCATATAAAAAAGCCTCCTTCAGGATTCGTCCATGTCGCTACATCTCCTGCATATGTTTCTAAAGCATTCAGCATAACTTTTCTTCTTGTTCGCAATTCGGTTCGTACCGTTTTCATATGCTGTTGATATAAGCCATTTTTAAACCATTCTGCTGCCACTCTTTGAGACAATGAGCTGGATCCATAATCTGTTTGCATTTTAATATCCGCCAAACGCTCAATGACTGGTTCTGGGCCGACTATCCATCCGATACGTAATCCCGGGCTTAATGTTTTAGAAAGACTGCTAACATATAACACGTGTCCATTTTTATCTAAAGCCTTTAATGGCAACGGAGGCTGTTTATTTAGCCATAATTCGCGGTATAAATCATCTTCAATAATAGGAAGCTGATGTTCCTCACATTCTTTCAGCAAATCGTAACGCCTTTTTGAGGACATTAATGTTCCCGTTGGGTTATGGAAACATGGATTTGTATATAAAATAGCTTGCCCTTCTTGAGGGTCGGCGCGTTTTATAGCTGTTACTTTTATTCCTTCCTCATCCATAGCAAGACCTTTGAGGTTCATTCCAGCTGATTGAAATACATGTAAGGAGTATAGATAAGAAGGTTTTTCTAACAAAACCGAAGAGTTCTTTTGCAGCAGTCCAATTGAAATAAGCCGAAGAGCTTGAAGAGCGCCGGAAACAATTAAAATAGAATCTGAAGAAGATTCAATCCCTATTGTTTTCATATATGCACTTAACTCTTTTCGTAAAGGAAAATAACCCTTTGGTTCTTCGTATCCCAGAACCTCCATATTTTCTGCTACTCTTTCTACGGCGTATTTCATTTTATCTTTAGGGAATATGTCAGGTGAAAGCTCTCCTTTGCTTAATTGAATAAGATTTGAGTTAAATTCGGATTCATTAATATCTTGTACCATTGCTTGACTCGGACGATGCATACCTGATTTCACATGAACATTCCAATCGGGCGGAGTCGTAGCAAAAAGTGTCCATGTATTATTTATAACAGTTGTTCCCTTTCCCATCTTACCTTTAATTAAACCGTCCGCTGTTAATTCCTCTAATGCCGTGATGATCGTACTTCGGTTAACATCGAACATAGCAGCAAGCTTTCGCTGACTAGGAATTTTACTTCCAATCGGCCATTCTCCACGCGCAATTTTCTCTTTCATAAAATCAATGATTTGCTTGTATTTTGGATAACTCGAACTGTTCTCTTGATTCATACACTTACTCCTGTTTTTAAAGTGGTTGGGTTAATTGCTTTTAAACTGGTTGAAGACATTTTATCAAATGTTTATTAACATGGGAACCACAATAGATACTGGTTGGATTCAAAATGAAAAATGGAGATGAATAGCATGAAATTAACGTGTAGTTTGGTGTTCTTACATATACTGATGATTAGCTTATGGGCTTCAGCATTTCCAGTTATTCAAATAGGGCTGGAATCGTTTTCTCCTCAGCACCTTGCTTTTGTTCGGTTAAGTATTGCTTCTTTAGTGCTGTTAGTTATTGCAATAGTCACACGCATGCGCTTGCCTGATATAAAAGATATTCCACTTCTTTTAGCACTCGGTTTTTTAGGTTTTACCGTATATCACACGGCATTAAACATTGGAGAAAAAACGGTGAGTGCGGGTATTGCGAGTTTACTGGTCTCGACTACTCCTATTTTTTCTTCACTTTTAGCTATTTTTCTTTTTCAGGAGGAGTTCGGAAAAAGAAAATGGATTGGATCTGCAGTAAGCTTTGCGGGTATTACACTTTTAACCTTCAGCCAAGAGAACTTTGTACACTCAGTTAATGGAATCTTACTGATTCTGCTAGCTGCCCTTGCAGAAAGCATCTATATAGTATGTCAAAAAAATTTATTAAAAAAGTATGGTTTCCTTTCTTTTGTGACGTACAGTATTTGGGGGGCTACAATTTCTATGCTTGTTTTTTTACCTGGGTTAGAAACAGAACTTGCACATATCTCTGTCAGATCAGCGATAAGCGTGACATATTTAGGATTATTTCCAACCGTTATTCCCTATATGGTACTCGCTTATCTGACATCGCGTATAGGTTCTGCTGAGGCTGCCATTTCTCTTTACTTAACTCCTGCGCTGTCCTTTTTCTTAGCGTGGCTGCTTTTAAAAGATATCCCGAGTGCAGCTTCCATTATTGGAAGCATCATTACGTTATGCGGCGTGTTGCTTACACATAGTAAAAGAAAAGTAGTGGTAAAAGAGACAAAGTTCACAATGCAAAGATAATGTGTACGCTTTAAGGAATTCTCTTAGAGGCTATGTTTTTTATTTATATATTTTATTTAGAACATACTTTAATTTCTTCTTTTTGCAATTTAATTAATAAAAAAGCGCCTTTCTTTAATCTTGGTTTAAGATTTAAAGAAAGGCGCTTTTTTATGTAGTTTCTAATTCTGCTTTTATTTTTCCAGCCACTGCGTGAGTCAGCTGCTGAAGATCGTAAATCTCTTCTCCTGAAAGTACTACATGTCCGTTTAAAACGTGGTTATGTTTATATGCTCGATACGTCACTTCGATACTTTTTATCGCACGCTCTACTTCATCATTCACCATAATGTTTTCATAGTGATAGGATAGTGTTTCAATTCGAATCTGCGTATTTTTCATATTCATTCACCCTCCATGAGCCGTTGACTAAAAATATGACTGTTAGAGGTGAACTATACATAGAAACTTTTTTGTTACCACCTACTTTGTTATTTAGAACATATTTTAATTACTTAATTGATCTCTGCTATTCTTTTTTTACAAAATACCAAAATAAACCCCCGCTCTTCGGAGCGGGAGTTTATTGCTTGTAGTACCAGCCTTTTTTATCTAAAAACTGTTTAACTTTTACCAAATCCAGTCCAGCTGCTGTGAGTTCAGCTGACGGATTACCTATTGCATGTACGTGTAATTCACTGTCAATTCCTTCATTTTTTAAGAAAGCACGAAACTCTGTTTCCATGTCTTTACTTAATCCGCCTGTTTTAATTGTAATTGGGATAGGTTCTACGTCTTTCATTTGCACAAATCCGCCTGGAACAGCCCATGCTGCATTCGTATAGCCATATACGCTAAATACCGTGCCTTTTTTTATAGTTCTAAAATTCTCTGTTATATTCGCATATTTGTAGACTCCAATATCCTTCTTCGCTTTTACTTGAAAAGAATATTTATCTCCGAGTGAAGTAACCTTTGGTAACGATTCTTCTATAGGATTACTTACACCTTTAAGGAGTTCCATCATTTTAGCTAATGTTTTCTCATCAGCTTTTCCGGTTGACGTTAATCCATACTTTTCCTGAAGAGCTTTAACAGCTGTAACAGTTTCGCTGCCGTATTGACCATCGGTTCCTTGCTGGGAAAGTTCAAATCCTAATCTAATTAAGTTTTGCTGCAGTTCTTTTACAGCTAGTCCGCTATCACCTTGCTGCAATTGTGCTGATGGCTTATTATTTTCCACCACCGTCACGCCTGTATTAATACTATTAAAGAAATCCAGATTCATTTCATTGATATCAACATTGCCTTTAATCCCGTTTACTTTTCCTTGATCTGTATATTGAAACATAGACCATCTATCCCAAATCGCCGTATCACCTGGGTTAACAAATCCCTTAGAACGGTTACTTCCACTGTAACGAGCTATCCATAGCGGATATCTTGCCACAGCGCTTGTAAAATTGGATTTAATAAAACTATACCCCGTGTAAAGAATAGGCGTAATGCTTGTTTTCCTTTCAATATACTCCATCCATCTAACTGCAAAGGCTGTGACCTGCGCTTTTGTTTTCCCTTTATTTTCTTCCAAATCTAAGCAATGAGGCAAATCAACCTTCATGCTGCCTAATTTATTTAAAAAGAAATTAACTTCTGCAATGGGATCATTATCAGCATGAGCAAAGTGATAAAAGCCTACACGTAGACCTGCATTTTTTGCACCTATATAATTATCATATGATTTTTTATCTAAGAAGGTTGTACCTTCTGTTAATTTAATATACGCGCCTTTTACACCATCCGACGCCACTTTTGCCCAATCAATTGTTCCGTTGTGATGAGAAACATCAATGACCTTAATATTTTGACTATTACGGTTTTGCATTGCTATCACTCCTTCATACAAACTATGAATAAAAAAGGAAATGGCAACTGATACAGGCCTATTAAATAGATATTAGGCTTTATAAAAAAACTACAATAAGAAGGGATTTTGGTAGCCTTCCCTTATTATAAGAAATGAATTTTTGCAATTTTATAAAGTGAGGAAAGCTATATTCGTTTATACTAATAATATGAAGATATACTGAATAAAAAGTGGAGGAATATGATGTCTTTAATAAAAGAAGCACGTAGATATGCAGAACACGCTCATAGCGGCCAAATGCGCAAGCTGTCTGATACACCTTATATTGTTCATCCTATTAACGTAGGTAATATTTTAGAAAAAGCAGGTTTTAGTGAAGAAGTAATTGCAGCAGCTTATCTGCATGATGCTGTAGAAGATACAAGTGTAACACTCGAAGAAATTGTACAAAGATTTGGTTTAGAGGTAGCGGGGATTGTTGAAGCTCATACAGAAAACAAATCAAAAAGCTGGGAAGAACGTAAACAGCATACAATTCAAATTGTGAAAACTGGTTCTCTTGAAGTGAAATCTTTAATTGTAGCAGACAAATTAGACAATTTACGGTCTTTAAAAGAAAGCTACGATCAGCAAGGAGATACGATTTGGAATAGCTTTAAAAGAGGATTCGAAAAGCAGAAATGGTACTACGAATCCATCAGCAAATACGCTGCACAAGGATTGGAACCAAGCCAAATTCCAAGTTTTTTTTATACGTATAAACAAGAAGTAAATGATTTTTTTAAAAGTTAATATTCATATGAAGAAATTAGAAAACACTGAAAATAACTATTGCGAACGCGCGGCATACGTATTAAAATATAGTAGAGTCAACACGCAATAAAGGCTCTACATAATCGGGACTGTAGTTCAGTGGGAGAATACTTGTCTGGCAGACAAGGGGTCGTGGGTTCGAATCCCATCAGTTCCATAAAACCAGTCGTATCAAGAGTTTAAAACACTTTAAAACTCTGCAGGATGGAATGGTTGCAATACTATTTCATCTGACCTCTTCATGATTTCCATGAAGAGGTTTTTTATTTTCTTTTTACGATTGATCCTCATGATTTTTATGATTATTCTTTTCACTGCTCCTGCTGACAATTTCTCTAAGTTCACCCTCGTCGCCTTTTGCATTGATGATTTCAAAAAGCTGATTCAGCCCTTCACTTGTTTCATCATTTGGTTCTTTGCCCATTCTATCCCCTCCTTTTGCTTCTAGGATGCCCATTTTTTTCACATTGTTTCATGTAAAAAGCAATTCATCAATATTAATCGGCCGTAAAAGTATACCTTTACGACCCTTGTGCAATTACTGGTTATACGAATATACTCAATCAATTCTTTAAATTCCGCAGCATTTTATAGGGTTTCTAATACTCATCTATAATGAAATGATCATCACAAACTTCGTTAAAATCGTTCTCTTCGTGGAGATCTACTTCTTTATCTTTAGATATCTCGGTTTCTTGTCTAAATAGTTTAACAAGCTTTTTTAAAATTGTTCCACCTCATATCTTTCATTAATACATTCAGTATGATTAATTTATATGAAGCCAGTATGAATTGAAACTTAAGATAATGTGAATGTAGACATTAACGTGAGATGTTAAGCATGCTTATCCCCTGGACAAAAAAGTTATTTCATTCTACAAAGAAGTGATTAGTATATCAGCTGTATATGGCATTCGTTCTATAACAGTCGTCTTTGTTATTCGTTATTCGTTTTGCTATTGTACTAGGTAGCTTAGTTTTATGTATTATCGCTTTAATCCCTTAGTTATCAACATCCTTAAATACCATTCAAATGGCTTGTGTAGTTAGAATTATCCTTTTGCTTGCTTTGTTTTTCTTGAGTGATATCCACAATCAAACGAAAAAACGCAAGCTATAAAAAAAGAACTTTGTATGCTGCTGCAAAGTTCTTTTCATAAACACTTACTGTTTGTTAAGAACTGTATGAAATATGAAATAGCTCATACACTTCTTATACAATCGTTAAGACCGATGCTTTTTTAATACTTCTACTATCACTTCTTAAAGTAGTAATCACCTATTCTTTTGTAGTCATAGAATGAAGAATCCTTACCTTTTTTTCACAATATTCAACAATTTCATAACAGGCTGTGAGAATATCATGTCTAGACAGTTCTATTTCATCAAATACAAATTTTGAAAGCTGCTTCTGCAGAACCTCCAGCTTTTTGCTGTCTTCTTCATCGATCCATAGACCTTCCGTAATACACACATCTGCTAGTTCGTTAATAGATTGAGCCGTCCAGTTTAAGCCAGCTGAAGAAACAGTTTTTGTAAGTAAATCGTTTTTTATAGCTAGAATAACTTGACACACATGGGTATAGGCATCAACTTTCTTTTGGATAAATGCTTTGCGAAGCTCTTGTTTGTATTGCTCTTTCGACATCACTATAGCTACGACAGACGTAATGAATGTTCCTGCCAGCGCGATGAGCGACCCTATCAAAATTCCTATCAGTTCTCCTGTCAAAACGTTCACCTCTTTAAAGGTATTTCTATATGCTATGAGAATGAAGGAATTGATATGAGGTAAACACCATGTAAAAACAGCCCTAACTTTTCTAAGTTAGGGCTGTAACACTAAAATATGACGGGAACCAAATTAGATAATACGACTTGTAATAATTCCTTCAATTTGACCGATTTTTTCTTCTAGCTCAGGCACAATCTCGTCACTTACTTGATTGTCAATATCGATCATTGTATACGCATATTCACCGCGGCTTCTGTTCACCATATCTGCGATGTTTAAATTGTAGTTTGAGAATACTTGCGTAAGTTGTCCTACCATATTCGGCACGTTGTGATGGAAAGCAGCTACGCGTTTTTTCCCAGTGTAAGGAAGAGATGCATTCGGGAAGTTCACTGAGTTTTTAACGTTTCCTGTTTCTAAGAAATTTTTCACTTGACGTGCTGCCATTACCGCACAGTTTTCTTCTGATTCTTGAGTTGATGCCCCTAGATGAGGAATTGGCACAACATTTTTCATGTTCAAGACATTTTGATTTGGGAAATCTGTAATGTATCGTCCAACTTTTCCACTTTCAAGAGCAGCTTTCATATCTTCTTCGTTTACAAGCTCACCGCGTGAGAAGTTCAAAATATGAACATCCGGTTTCATGATGCTGAACGTTTCTTTATTGAAAACCCCTTTTGTATCGTCCGTTAATGGAACGTGAACCGTAATATAGTCAGATGCTGCAAATAGTTCTTCTAGAGACATTGCACGCTGTACGTTGCGAGACAAATTCCAAGCTGTATTAACAGAAATGAATGGATCAAAACCAATTACGTCCATATCTAAATCAAGCGCATCGTTTGCTACAAGAGCACCAATTGCACCTAAACCAATAACACCTAACGTTTTACCTTTGATTTCTTTTCCAACAAACTGTTTTTTACCTGCTTCAACTAATTTAGGAATTTGATCACCTTGGCCATCTAATCCTTTTGTCCATTCAACTCCAGCAAATAAGTTACGAGAAGAAGCCATAATTGTAGTTAAAACCATTTCTTTTACTGCGTTTGCATTAGCTCCTGGCGTATTAAATACAACGATACCTTGCTCCGTGCAAGCGTCCACCGGTATATTATTAACCCCTGCTCCAGCTCGTGCAATAGCTTTTAAATTTTGGTCAAATGCCATGCTGTGCATGTTAAAGCTACGCACGACAATCGCATCTGGATGTTCGCTGTCGTTGTCAATTTGATAACCTTCTTGATTAAAAACATTTAGACCTTTTTGTGCAATGTTGTTTAAAGTTTTGATTGTTTGTACTTTTTCTAATGTTAATGTGCTCATTTTGTACTCTCCTCTGATTATCATCGTAGTTTTACATGTTTTTACCTTTGGATAAAGGAACTTCATTTTTAATTTTTTTAAAAGTCTGGTTTTTCAGCCTACATGTCTGATAACTTCTATATCCTCTCCCCCTAAACAGAAAGAGGTAAGAGATATGTATTAATCCCTTACCTCTGCCCAGGCGAACGGCTACGTCACTATATGCTTCCTCACGGTTATCCGCGTTTCGCCAGTCACATATAGTCTTTGAAATTAAGTATATTCTAGCAAACTCTTTCAGAACGTTCAACCTTTTTTTAAAAGTTTGCTTTTTTCAGTCTAATTTTTAATCTCTTTGGTGAATCTCCTAATATATTGACAAATACCCCAATACATGTTAAATAAGAAGAGTAATTAGCACTCTATCAACTCAAGTGCTAATTATTTTATAAGCCCTATTTGGAAAGGAGAACTTCTTATGTCAAAAAAAGAATTCAAAGCCGAGTCAAAGCGATTATTAGAGATGATGATTAATTCCATTTATTCTCAAAAAGAAGTATTTTTGAGAGAACTTTTATCAAATTCAAGTGATGCAATCGATAAAATTTATTACAAAGCTTTAACAGACGACTCCTTGCATTTTAACAAAGAAAGCTACTACATAAAAGTAACACCAGATAAAGCTGACCGTACCTTAACCATTACGGATACTGGAATTGGCATGACGCAAGAAGAGCTTGAAAGCAGCTTGGGCACAATTGCGAGAAGCGGCTCTCTTGCGTTTAAAAACGAAAATGAAACAAAGGACGGGCACACGATTATCGGCCAATTCGGCGTTGGGTTTTACGCAGCGTTTATGGTAGCAGATGTCGTAACGGTGATTAGTAAAGCTTTAGGCAGCGATAAAGCCTATAAATGGGAATCTACTGGTGCTGATGGTTATACAATCGAGCGGTGCGAAAAAGAAACGGTTGGAACTCAAATCATTTTAAAAATTAAAGAAAATACAGAAGATGAAACATATGATGAGTATCTAGAAGAATATCGTTTAAAAGAGATCATTAAAAAGTATTCAGACTTTATCCGCTACCCGATTAAAATGGATATAACGGAAAAACGTCCTAAAGAAGGTTCTGATAACGAGCTAGAAGATTATACAGAAGAACAAGTTATCAACAGTATGGTACCGATCTGGAAGAAAAATAAAAATGAATTGACTTCAGAAGACTATGAGCAGTTTTATTCAGAAAAACGCTATGGATTTGATAAACCGCTCACTCACCTTCATATTAACGTGGATGGAACGATTCGCTACAATGCTATTTTATTTATTCCAGAAAATAGTCCGTTTGATTACTACTCAAAAGAATTTGAAAAAGGACTTGAACTCTACTCAAACGGCGTCTTAATTATGAATAAATGTGCAGATCTTCTTCCGGATTACTTTAGCTTTGTAAAAGGTATGGTAGATTCTGAAGATTTATCTCTTAATATTTCACGTGAAATTTTGCAGCAAGACCGCCAGCTTCAGCTGATTGCCAAAAACATCGGCAAGAAAATCAAAAATGAATTAAAAAGCTTGCTTAAAAACGAACGTGAAAAGTACGAGAAGTTTTATGACTCATTTGGCCGCCAGCTGAAGTACGGCGTTTACAGTGATTTTGGCAGCAACAAAGACTTGTTAAAAGACCTGCTTTTATTCTATTCTTCTACAGAGAAAAAGCTCGTAACACTAGATGAGTATGTATCGCGCATGCCTGAGGATCAAAAGTATATCTATTATGCATCAGGTGAATCGTACGACCGAATTGAAAAACTTCCTCAAGCAGAATTGGTTGCAGATAAAGGATACGAAATTCTGTATTTCACAGAGGATATCGATGAATTTGCGATTAAAATGTTAATGACGTATGAAGAAAAAGAATTTAAATCTGTTTCAAGCAGTGACTTGGGGATTGAATCAGAAGAAGAACAGCTCAATGAGTCTGAGGAAAAAGAGAATAAAGAGCTATTTAACTATATGAAGAAAGCTTTGGCGGGAAAAGTAGGAGATGTGCGCGCGTCTAAACGTTTAAAAACACATCCCGTTTGCTTATCAGCTGATGGTGAAGTAACGATTGAAATGGAGAAAATTTTAAGTGCTATGCCTGACAATCAGCATGTAAAAGCAGAAAAAGTGCTAGAAATTAACGTAAATCACGATGTGTTCGCTTCTTTAAAAGAAGCACTTGAAAATGATAAAGCGAAATTAGACCTTTATACAAATCTATTATATAACCAGGCTCTTTTAATTGAAGGCTTATCTATTAGTGATCCCGTTGAATTCACAAATGATATTTGTAAAATCATGATATAAAAATCAGGCGCAGAATCAATCTGCGCCTGATTATATGTATAACATAATAAAATTAGTTATATAGTAAGAAGCGATAAAAATGGGTATCGGCAGTTCTTCTATTACTCTTATTGAGTGTTTGCCTTCTTTAAAATGAAAAAGGTCTGATTTAAACTCTGCGACTTTTTCTCTTTTTTGATTAAAAATACACGCTTCCTCTATGGCTTCATGACTGCTTAACATGTAGACGTTATTTAACCATCTAATTTCTTGTTCCCCTTCGTTTTTAATTATTCCTTTCCCTAATAGATACCCCACTGTTTTTCCATTTTCTTTTATCACCCACCGGTGTTTTTCCACGTGATCAATAAGCACCGTTCTTCCTTCCCATTGAACTTGTAAATGTACCTTTAAGCCGCAGGAGAAGATAGGAAACCAAGAAATAGAATCTAAAACTGGAAGTCCATCACGAGTTAAAAAATCAATACTTTTAGTCCACATATTTTTATGCGCTCTCTTAAGCTGTCCGACGTTTTCTCCATTTTCATTTTTAACTGCTACGGTCTTCCCCGCTGATTTAAAATAGGGAAGATAAAAAATATATTCTTGCATATAGGCCTCCAAAGATCCTGCACTTCATATTAATAGTGTGTATGTACATATACATAGTTATGTTTCTATCTTTCATATATTTCATTTGTTTCTTTTGATTTCTCCCTTTGTTTAAATTGGTTTTGATTTTCTTTTAAATGCTTTAGTAAAGCAACAATCAAGAAACTAATAATCACAAGAAGAAGCCAAGAGCTAATTTTACTTATATGAACCATTGTCCACTGCTGCTGTTGATCTGGATACTGCCATGCCCCGAAAAATGTTGCGATATTTTCAGCGATCCAAATGAAAAAGCCAATCAGTACAAAAGACAATACTAAAGGCATGCGATACGTACGTTTGTTAACCGTAAAATATACAAAAGTTCGATAAAAAATAAGTAAAGTAAAAAGTTTTAAAAACCAGCGGAAGTCGTAAATAAAATGATGCGTGAAAAAATTAAGGTAAATAGCCATACTTAGTATACTGACAACCCACGTAGAAGGCCAATTCGTAAGCTTTAATTCAAGCCTTCTCCACACTTGGCACATGTAGCTGGCTACACTAGCATACATAAATCCGCTGTACAGCGGAACTCCCCAGACTTTAGTGAAAGCTTTCTCTGGATAGCTCCATGAGCCCATATGAACTTTGTAGAGTTCTAACGCTAGCCCAATTAAATGAAATACTGCGATGACTTTTACTTCATCAAGCGTTTCTCGTTTAAACATCACCATTAAAACTTGAGTTCCTAGACAGACTAATAAAATAAGGTCATATCTAGAAATAAATGGTACTTCAATTGTTTTTGTCATAGCCAATGTAAGAAAAATGATAACAGGAAAAACACAAGATTTTGCTTGTTCTAAACCAAAATAGATTAATTGCTTCATTGTAACATCCTATCTTTATAGTATTCCTTAGTATTTTCACAGAAATGATTCCCTGAAAATTATTGCAGATTTTTCAAATTTATTCAATAAGCATCTCCGCTGTTTTGGTAACGAAACTATCATACCCAGCGGAGGTTTGTTTCCTCCGTTAACTTTTCAAAAAATCGGTTACTCTCTGTACATAGCGCTCTTTATCGTAAGATAAGTACAGATAACTGGTTAACTGTACAGGCTCCCCAAAGAAAAAACGTTCATACAGTGTTTCCCTTGTACCAAACGGACTCATAGTTAAATCCCACGCTAGTCGAAAAAGCTTAATACGATCTTCTGCCCCTCTCGATTTAGCTTGCAAATAACGCGTAATATCTTCTTTAACCAATGAGTGGCACGTATTTTCTGTTGGTATTGCTATTAGTCCGCTCGCACCTAAAATCTGGATAATCTCTGTAAAGGTAGGATAGGTTTTTGAAAATATATTTGCGGCAATACGAAGTGTAGTTTCATTCGGACGCATGTATCCCCATGGATCAATCTCCGCTTCTTCTTCTGCTTTCATCACGAGAGCTTTCATCGTTTCTAACGCAATAATAAGCTCTGTTGCTTTTTCTCGTACATGCGGATAGTCTATAATGTTAATGGTTTCAATCAGAGATTGTACAATCCCTAATACAAACTCTGTTTTGACAATTCTCCTTGAAGTTACTTGATGCAGAGCAAAAGCTGAGAAGGAACTAGAAGCAAGGAATGTATTTGATACGTCTACATTTTCATAGAAAAACACGCGGTTCCACGGTACTAATACATGGTCAAAGACAACAATTGTATCCATTTCTTCAAATCTAGAACTTAATGGATAATCAAACGCCGAATCTTTTCCTGCAAATGATTCTCTACAAATAAATTTAATTCCTTTTGTATTACTTGGAATCGAAAAAGCAAATCCTTTTTCTTTTCCTTGAATGCCCGCTGAAGACAGTACGAGCAGCTCATCCGTCATTCCACCCTGTGTAGCAAGCAGTTTCGCGCCTTGAATAACGATTCCCTCATTGTTTTTATCAATAATTTTTGCTGCTATCGGTTCGTCGTTTTGCTCGTAATAAAATTGGATTCGATTGACTTGAGGATCGATGAATGTATGAGTGAGCGATAAATCGTGCTCTCTCACATATTCATAATAAGAAATGATGTTTTCAGGAAAGCAGTTTTCTGTTCCTCTCAGGAGTTCTGCAGAGGATGCAAAAGCCATCAATACGGTATTCATATAATCCGGACTTCTTCCCATCATACCATGGGTTAATTGCGCCCATTGCTGAGTCATCTCTCGTCGTTTTTTTAACTCTTCTTTTGTTGTAGGCTGTAAATAAGATGTACCAAAAAAATCCTCAGAATCCGGAGATTGGTATGTCATGATATCTTTAATTTTTTTATCATGCTGAAAATCATAAAGTTTAGCTTGACTGTTAATGGCTCCTTTAAAAGCCGGATGTTCTGATATATTGCCTGTTACGAGCTTGCCATCAACCCATACATTTGCTTTTAATTGATTAATTCTCTCTACGTATTGCTTCCCATTAATTGCTGACATACTCCCACTCCCAGACTTTCGATAAATATTTTTACCTATTGCATTTTTATCATATTACGATGTCTTTTCCATGTTTCCTTCATACATCACAGCTTTGAGCACAAAAAAAGAAGGTCACAGTAACCTTCTTTTTTATAATTTATTTATATTGAATATCATTTCTTAGGGATTCAACTTTATTTAATGCTTGGTCAATATCCGGCTCTTCAACATTAAAGTGAGCAAGTGCATCGTGAAGATGCTTAGCAATTGCATTAAAATGTTCGGGTTGAATATTCATATTTGCATGTGCTTTGGCCATCGACTTTCCTGAATATTGATTCGGTCCACCTAAGGCAAAGCTTATAAACTTGGCTTGGTGTCGACGCTGTTTATCCATATCCGTATGCTCGAAAAAGTGACTGACCGTTTCATCTTTTAACACGAGCTCAGAATAAAAATAATCAACTACTTTTTCAATAGCTTCTTGTCCGCCCACTTTTTCATACAATGTTTGTTCCAAAACAATTCCTCCTTTTCTACCTTTACCCATTATTACCCAATAGAAGTGTTCATATTCTTTAAAAGGCTTCTTTATGGAAATTCGTTGTCCCCATATTTTATTCCTCTTCCACATAAAGAATAAAATGTAAAGAAATGAACACAATGTAAAGGAATTGTAGAAGCTGTATGTAACATCTCTCGTTACTGGGCTTTAGGAATCTTTACATTTTGATAAGCGCTTATCTAGTACACGTAAGTATAAGCCGGCACGCCTTTTACTCCTACTCGGCATGAAAAAATAGAGCCGGCAGCTTCTTCGTATTTTTCTTCTTCCTTAGCTGTGGTGATAAATAAGGTTTGTAAATCGTCTCCTCCAAATGTACAGCAGGTTACATTGGAAACAGGAAGATGAATAGATTCTATAATTTCTCCTTTATCTGGATCTACACAAATGACTTTCGAACCTCCCCAAAGTGCTACCCATAATCGATCGTGTTCATCAATTGTCATTCCATCAGGAAACCCGTCCATATCTGAAAGGTCAATCACCACTTTTTCATCTTCGAGCCTTGTTGTTTCTTTAGAAAACGAATAAGACATAATTTTATTTTTCGGTGAATCAACCAGAAAGAATTTGTCTCCTGTTCGATTCCATGCTAGCCCGTTTGACACGCTTAATCCTTCTTTAGCGCTCTTAATGACACCTTTTTCATCTACTACGTACAGCTGGGCTTTTCCTTCTTCATCTTCTTCACTCATCGTTCCAATCCAAAAGCGATTATATGGATCACATTTTCCATCATTAAAACGCATGGTTTTTTCAAGAGTATCTAAGCGGATATACTCTTCATGATTCTTTTTGTTTTTATCAACTAAAAGCAGCTGATTACGGGTGGAGACAATCAAATTTGAATGATTGGTTTTAGAAACGCTTGTAACGACTGAAGGAAGAGCAATACCTTCTAAGGTTGTCGTTTTTGGATCGTACGTAAGAAGCTTTTTATCTAAGATGTCTACTAGCACTAATTTTTGATTTTCTTCATCCCATAGGGGTCCTTCAAGCAAACGGCCATCGTACTTTTTTTCAATTTTCGCTTCCATTTTCAAGCTCCTTTTTCGTTTTTATGTACAAGCTTTTTTATGGCTTCCTCAAAAAAATATTCTTTTAAACAAATAAAAAAGCTAGGAATATCTTTCCTTTTTCATAAATACCCGTTGTATGACATTCTTTAAACACCAGGTTCTAAGAGAATCTTTTCATAAAAAAAGCAGCACGCTTTGTATAGCGTGCTGCTTTTTTTATTATAAAGTTACGTGTTCTTTTTCTAATTCTTTAACACGTGCTGCAAACTCTTCTTCTGTTAAACCGTGTTCTTTTACATAGCGGTTACGAGGGCTCACTCGGCATTCATGTGAACAAGCGCGTAAATATTTGTGTTCATTTTCTTCAGAAGCTAAGATTTTCTTATTGCATTCTGGATTTGCACAGTTAACATAACGTTCACAAGGCTCGCCGGTAAAGTGGTCTTTTCCGACAATCACATGCTCTTTTTGGTTAACTGGTACGCTGATGCGCTCATCAAATACATAGCACTGACCGTCCCATAGTTCACCTTGTACTTCAGGATCTTTTCCGTATGTTACAATACCTCCGTGAAGCTGGCTTACATCTTCGAAACCTTCTTCAAGAAGCCATCCAGAGAATTTTTCACAGCGAATACCGCCTGTGCAGTAAGTTAAGATTTTTTTATCTTCAAACTGATCTTTGTTGTCGCGAATCCATTCAGGAAGCTCACGGAAGTTTCGAATATCCGGACGAACAGCTCCTCGGAAATGACCTAAATCGTATTCATAATCGTTTCGTGCATCAATTACGACCGTATTCTCATCTTGCATCGCTTGATAAAATTCTTTTGGGCTTAAGTAATTACCCGTTACGCGAAGAGGATTCACATCATCTTCTAATCGAAGAGTTACTAATTCTTTGCGGTGACGCACGTGCATTTTTTTGAACGCATGTTCATCTGCTTCGTCTATTTTAAATACAATACCTTCAAAACGAGGATCATTTTTCATCGTTTCCATGTATTTATCTGTTTGTTCAACTGTCCCTGATACCGTTCCATTGATCCCTTCAGCCGCAATTAAAATGCGTCCTTTTAATTCAAGCTCTTTACAAAATGCCAAGTGCTCAGCTGTGAACTCTTCAGGATTTTCAATTGGAGTGTACAAATAATATAGTAGTACTTGATATGGTTTTCTTTCAGTCATGTTGCTTCTTCCACCTATCTGTTTATATTTGCAAGATATAATGCATGTAGGTCGGTTATTGTGAACCGAATTGATGGTAACAATTCATTACTTAAAGGTACATTACGACAAAAACAACATCCTTTTTATGAGGATGCTTCTATCTAAAAAGTATTACAGTGAATGATTGTTTCAAAAACATACAGTATTTAAGCCTGTAATAGTATAACATATCAAAGCGTCCACTTCTAGGATTTGTTCTTCAATAAAAATTTTATTGACGCGATACGTTCTACATGAATGTGCCCGCGCATACATGATGAGATATAAATCTTTGAGATTGGGGGCAAAAATAATGCCTTTTTATACATTAAAAGACGGTGCAACTTTGTACTATGAACAACAAGGGGAAGGAACACCTATTATTTTCATTCACGGAGTTTGGATGAGCAGTCGTTTTTTCCATAACCAGCTTTCTTTTTTTTCAAAACAGTATCAAACTATTCTTTTGGATTTAAGAGGACATGGAAATTCAAGTCATACTCCATACGGCCATACAATTTCCACTTATGCTCGTGATGTGCATGAGTTTATAACCACTCATCAATTAAAAGACGTCATATTAGTAGGCTGGTCGATGGGTGCTTTTGTTGTATGGGAATATTTGAAACAATTTGGTCAAGAAAATGTAAAAGGAAATATTATTGTAGATGAAATGGCTTCAGATTTTAAATGGCCCGACTTTCCGATCGGTGCATTTGATTTACCTGCTCTTATTTCGCTCATGCAGGGTATTCAGCTTGATCGAACAAGTACATTAGAAAATTTTATTCCGCTTATGTTTAAGGATGAATTAACTGAAGAAGATAAACATTGGATTATGAAAGAAGGAACGAAAATGCCTGAGTCGATAGCCAGTGCTATTTTGTTTGATCAATCCATTGTGGACTATCGAGATTTTCTCCCGTTTATTGCAATCCCTACCTTACTGTGCTTTGGAAAAGAAAAAAAGCTCATTCCGGTAGCAGCTGGAAGACATATTCAAAAGCTGGTTTCAGGTTCTGTACTTGAAGTTTTTGAGAACAGCTGCCACTGCCCTTTTCTGGAAGAAAGCGATCGATTTAACAAAGTTGTGAGCAACTTTATCGAACATATCTAATTTACAAACTTAAAGAAGCAGCACTTTAGCTACGCTGCTTCTTTAAATGAAACCTTTTATGCCTTTATGTATTGCTTTAGGGTAATAAAATCTCGCGTCCGTCATAGGCAAAGCTTACGTTTTCATCTGAAAGCATCTCGGCGTGCTTTTGGATATCAATATCATGTGATAAATGAGTAAATACCATGTTTTTGGCCTGTAGCTTCGCTTTGATCTCCATTGCCTCTGTCACGTCATATACGGATCTTTTTTCTTTTTGAAGATATTCTTTCCAGAAAGATGTACCAAATATCAGTAAATCTAAGTGGTAAAAGGGCTGCCACTGTTCTTTTGTCACATTAAAAGAATCGGATACATACGCCCAGCGTTCGCCTTGTTTTTGATGAACCACAATGCCGTAGGAATGACCGTTAAATCCGTGATTTACTTTATGAAACGTAATGGTTGTTTCTCCACTATCCCATTTTAACCTTCCTTTAAAGGTAAGCCCTTTTCTTTTTGCGAGATAAGGAAATCTTTCGGTTAACTCGCTGATGACTTCAGGCGCTCCTACGACTTCTGTATTTACATTATTCCAATAGCATAAGTCTGCTAAATCTCCTAAACCAGCCACATGGTCATTGTGAGGATGAGTAATAAAAACGGTAGAAGGGATTTTTTTGTTATTGTATAAGTGAAATTGATGTTTAAAATCGGGTGATACGTCAATCAAAAACACGTTACCGTCCATTGTAAACTGTGCACTAGGCCTTGTGCGCTGATTTAATTGATCTTTTTGTGTACATACTTTACAGTCACATAATAATCGAGGCACTCCTTGAGCATCGCTCGTCCCATAAAATAAAAGCTTGTTCATTGCTCTGTCTCCCCCTTTTTTTCTTCTAAAGGTCTATCTTTTTATTTCAAGAAATGTCCTATGTTGTTCTGCATCGTTCTTTTATTTGTCCTTCTAGAATAAAACCAGCTTTTATGTAAAACAGCCAGTCTTTTTAACGACTGGCTTTGCTATATTCCCTATAAAAAACGTTTTTATGCTTTTTCTATTGATTTCTTTCTTCATCTCTTTCAACAATATGCTGAAGAATAGATAATTTGTTCGTCCAAAATTGCTCGTAGTAAGAAAGCCAATCTTGTACTTCTTTTAAAGGCTCTGGTTGAAGACAATACACTTTTTCTCTGCCTTTTTTCTGTCCATGGACTAAGTCTGCTTCTGAAAGTATATGAAGATGCTTGACAATAGCGGTACGGCTTATTGAAAAATGAGACGTTATTTCTGATATAGGCAATTCTTTTTCAGAAAGCAGCTCAAGTACTTTTCTTCGAGTAGGATCAGCAATGGCTTGAAAGATATCATGCTTGGCAGCTGATGAAGTCATTTAGTTTTCAACAACCTTTCGAAGTTTTTCATTTACGAGACTAATCCACCCGTAGCTCATTCTATCTCGTACCACTGAACTCTTTTCGTTTGCTTTTTCAAGAAGTGTTTCAGCTTCTTTCCACCCGCTATGAATAAGCGTAAATTCAGTTTGATTACCCATTTCTTTTAAGGTAAACGAAACGACCCATCCATCCGTATCCCAAGAGAAAGAAAGATAGTTTGGTGCATCTATTTCTAATACTTTACACGGAGATGGGCCAAAAGGCGATTGCAAATGAAATTCATATCCTACCTGAGGCTGAAAATCATTAGGCATGAACCATTGTTGGAGCCCTTCTGCGCTTGCTACTTTATCCCAAACTTTTTGAATCGGCGCGTTAAATATTATCGTCTGTTTTACATCTTCTACTACACTTTTATCATTCATCGTTATCTTCATTCTCCTTTTTAAAAAAATAACACCAAAAAGTTTTATATAAAAACAATATAACACCTTTTGGTTTCATGTCAATTCATCTTTTAAAAAATGAAATCCTTCAATTCATTTCCGTTCTTTAATAAAGAGATTTGTTATGATGCTGAATGAGTGCATTTTGTTATATTTCAAATATATATTTTAAACGATGCTTCGTCCGCTTTGTGCCAATGCATAATGAATGCCGTGTTGCAATGTTTGAAAACAATCATATTTCGATAAATCAATATGGGTCTTTGATATAACTAAGCCTAAATCGGCAGAAATCCCTACTAAAATTGTTTTCGTACCAATCAGGGACGCTGCTGCACCTAATTTTTCAATAAGACTTGCCGTATATTCAGTAAGTTCTTTATCCAATCCGGTTAAATCCAGCACAAGATAATTAGCCTGGTGTTTTGGGAGGTTATTTAATGTATTGACAATCAAATCTTCCGTTCGATCCTCGTCGTATTTGCCAATCAAAGGAACGACGACTATACCTTCCAAAACCGGAATAATAGGAGAAGAAAGCTTTTTAATAAGATCTTTTAACTCTGCTGTTTTTTCTGCTACAATGTTTTGCAAATGTTCTATTTTCTGCGCTTCTTTTCTTCTCGCTAATTGATGAATATTTTGAGTGATATCAATGTTAGAAGGGAAGTATTCTACTGTGGTGCATTCATGTCCTTCTATTTGATGTTGAATCACCTTGTACCAAATATTTGTGCCAAATAGTCCTGTAAAAATCCCTGCATAATGGGCCGGAAGAAAATTTCCTCCCTTTGTTTTCTTTTGCGCAACGTTAATTTTATGTTCCCAACTGTCTTTTAATTCAGCAGATAGAGTTTTACTTTCAGGATTTAAATATTTGATAGTAGTTTTTCCCCATCCAGCCGAAGCGTATGTATTGGTAATTAACTCAGCCGCTTCAAAAACCGTTACGCCTTTCATATTTTGAAAGTACTCTCCTACTACTAATCCCTGTCGGAAACCAGTGGTTTCCAGTACTACAGAAGCTGCCTCTTCTCCAGATATTTCTTCGATTGTGTCAAACAATGTTTTCATCGCAGAAGTAATCCAAAAAAGGATCGCATCTTCTCCCTCAAAGCTAAATTGGCCTTTTTCTAAATCCCAAGCAAAACTAAGACCACCTATATCAATATTCTTTTTTTCACCCATGGCGGAATCTCCTTTTATTAAAGTTTTTACCTTCTATTTTATCTTATGTTGAAGAAGCTGGTAATAAAAATTGTTGCATATTTTCTATTGCTTGTCTAACCATTACCCATGTTTTCAATTAATAGAAAAGAAAGGTGAATGCTATAGAACTTTGAGTTCGCCAACTTTTCTTTCTTTTGTATCAAACATACATGATAAAAAGGAAGAAAAGCAAATTGTAATATAACATCACATTACGTTATAATATAATTATATTCAAAAGCAAGTATTTAGGAAAGAGGAGGAAAAAGATGAAGCTAAATACTCATAGCTCTACGCCTTTATATATGCAGTTAAAACAGGCTATTACAGAAGATATTAATAAAGGAGTTTATACTCCGGGTGAAAAACTTCCAATTGAAACGGATTTGTGCGATATATACGGAGTAAGTCGGATTACGGTAAGAAAAGCCGTATTAGATTTAGTAGAAGAAGGCCTTCTGATACGTCAGCAAGGAAAAGGAACCTTTGTTCAATATCCAAAAGCTAAGAGAGAGCTGTTTGCCGTTAATGGGCATACAGAGTATATGTCGGAATTAGGGAAAGTACCGCAGACTAAAATTTTGTCTTTTGGTATAAAACCTGTAAAAGCTCATGTGGCAAAGATGTTATCAATCCCTCCAGAAAGTGAAGTCCTTGAACTGCAGCGCATCCTGTATTATGACGACCAGCCTCTTACCTTAGAAATTTCTCACTACTCCTTAGAATTGTTACCACACTTAGATCAGCACGTCCATAATTCAGTTTCAATGTACGATACTATAAAAAATAAGTACAATATTACTCCGGTTCATAATAAAAAATTATTGAACATGGTATTTGCAAACGTGGATGAAGCAAAACATTTAGAATGTGAAGTCGGAGAGCCGCTGTTTAAAGTGGAAAAAGTGGCGTATGATGCACAAAAAAGACCGATTCATTCATCTTTTCTACACTACCCTGCGAATCGCGTTACGTTCACTATAGACAGTTCTAATTCTTAATAAAATAGCGCCTTGCTTTAAAAGCAAAGGCGCTATTTTATTCATTTTAAAACTATCGCACAGTCTGTATGATATTCTTTTCCATATCCAAATGCTCCGTAATTCTGACAAGTTTGTGATGCCACCAATGATCCATTATGGAGGGCTTTGGCTATGTTTTTTTCTGGTAGATAAGAAGAAAGAAAACCAGCTATAAAAGAATCTCCAGCCCCAAGCGTATCCACTACATTTGTAGGAATTATAGGCTGTTTAAATAACTGATTTTCGACTGATAATAAAGCTCCCTCTTCTCCTCTTGTCACGCATACGACACTGGTTCCTAACAGGTGTACTCGCTTTATTAAATTCATACACTCTTCTTCTGGCAGGCTGCTTCCTGAGAAAAATGCATAGCTGATATATGGACATACTTGCTGTAAATATTCCTCATCGTATCTTGTAGAAAAATCAAAGGAAATATCAATGATTTTATGTAGCAACGGAAGGTCAGATTCTAAATGACTAAAAACGCTCGTATGAAGAAGATCGTGCTGGCGAATATAGGTTAAATCCGATTCATTCAGCATTAGTTTTAACCTAGATTGAACGCCCCCTTTATTTGATCCTACAAAAACTCGATCACCTTGTTCATCAAGTGTTACAATCGCCATTCCATTCTCTCCTACAGCTCTTCTTACTCTGCTAATATCCATCTTTTCTTGCTGCAGAGTATTTACTACATGCTCTGCCGATTCGTCATTCCCCACGATTCCCATATAGGAAGACTGATGATTGCTCAATCTATTATAAAATACGGCCACATTTAGCGCGTTGCCGCCTGGATAGATCTTTCCTTGATCTTTATAGTAATCTACTACATTATCCCCTACTCCAATTAGTTTCATCTGCTTGTCCTCCTATTATTTAACACTTCCGTTAGCAATGCCACGGATAAAATATTTTTGCATAAATAAAAACAACATAACAATCGGTGCTGCTGAAATGGTCAGTCCAGCTAGTAATACCCCCCAATCTGTTTGCAAAGCGTCTCTAAATTGCATTAATCCTGCTGGGATTGTACGTAAACTGTCATCGTCGATAAAGATAATGGCAAACATAAATTCATTCCATGTGTAGTAAGCTGTCAAAATTGTCGTTGTTAATAAAATGGGCGTGCTCATTGGAATAAAAATTCGAAATAAAATCCCTAAGCTTGTACATCCATCTAACCGAGCTGCTTCCTCCAGTTCTTTTGGAATCGAAAGAAAATAAGCTCGAATTAACAAAATGGTTAAAGGAATTCGATAAGCAACATAAGGGAGAATCAGTGCCAAGTGTGTATTATAGATTCCAAGTTTTTGAATAATGCTATACAAAGGGATTAAACTTACCTGAGGAGAAAGCATAAGTCCTCCGAGACATATAATGAGGACAAAAGCTTTTCCTTGAAACTCAAAGCGTGATAGTCCATAAGCTCCTAACGCACTGACCAGGACCGTCAAAAAACAAGACGCGCCCGTGACGATCACACTGTTTAAAAAGTAAGAAGATATTCCACTTTTCCACGCTGTCACATAATTTTCAATTAGCCAAGTATGCGGCATAGACCAGCTGTGAGTAAAGATTTCCTCTGTGCTTTTAAAAGAACTTATAATCATCCAAAGCAAAGGATACGCAATGACGATAAAATAGACAATCAATCCGACATATACTATCGTTACACCTGTGTACCTCTTCTTTTTTCTTTCTTTAGTGGCTGTATTGACAACATTAGGTAAGGTGACATTTGTTTTAGGCATCTGCATCAAGCGTCTTCCTTTCCTGTTTTAAATGCTTTCATTTGAATAAGAGAAATCAACAGCGTAATAATTAAAATGACAGTAGCAATTGAGGAAGCATAGCCCATCATATCTTTCGAAAAGGCTGTTTTGTATAAATACGTACTTAGCACTTCAGATGATGTACCCGGTCCGCCTCCAGTTAAAATATAAGGTTCATTAAATACTGTAAAAGCACCAGTGAGCGTTAAAATAACAGCCACAAATGTCATTTCTTTTGTTTGCGGTACAGTAATATGAAAGAACATTTTAAATTTATTAGCGCCGTCTATTTCAGCTGCTTCATACAATTCAGGTGAGATTTTTTGTATCGCTACAATATACAGCATGGCAATATAGCCGATAGACTGCCACTGAGATACAGCAATAACTGCATAAATAGCCGTATTACTATCTCCTAGCCAAGGTTTTGCCAATGAGTCTAATCCGATCATTTTGAGCATTTGATTTAAAAGCCCCACTTCAGGATTGTAAAAAAAAGTAAACAATAAGGCAATAACGGTCATCGAAACCACTACTGGTAAAAAATAAACCGTTCGAAAAAAAGGAGAAAACCTTCGAATAAGTTTATCTTCTAAAACGGCAGCCACAATTAGACCGCCTCCTACTTGAAAAATAATTGAAATGACCGCATAAAGAATATTATTTTTGAGTGCCTGATAAAAGACAGGGTCTTTAAATAAGTGCACATAATTATCTATTCCTACAAAAACTTTGTCTGGTGAAAATGTGCTCCACTCATAAAGACTATCCCAAATATTCTGAAAAATAGGGATGTACACAAGTAGTAAAAAAGCAAAAGCAGGAAGAAGATATAAATAAGGGGTTAGCTTATTGCGTTTTAACATCGCTTTTTCACTTCCTTACTTTTTAGATTCAGCACGAACACTCGCTGCAGCTTTTTGCACATCTTTCATTACTTCTTTAGGTGTTTTATCACCATTTAGCATAAGCTGAGCCCCTGTTAAATAAGCATCTGCAATTCGAGCATCGATTGCCATATCAAACCATGGAGCCATCTCTTTGGCTTTTAAAATATTATCTACTGCTTCTAATTGCTCCGGTGTTGAATTACTGCTGTTAGCTGTATCATTTACTGCACTGTATTTCCCTACTTCTTTTACTAGCTTTTCACCCATTTGTTTTGATGTTAAAAATTCAAGAAATTCCATCGCTTCTTTTGGATGCTTTGTTTTAGAAGAAATCATAAACCCTTCAGGTGATCCAGTTAAATTAGTAGCATTTCCTTTTCCATCCTCTAATTTAGGAAAATTAAACATGCCAATCTTAAATTTCGTTGGACCGAAAAGCTTAATTTCAGCGGTTTCAGCATAAAACATAGCTGCTTTTCCATTTGAAAATTGTTGTCTTGCATATTCATGATCAATCGAATTTGTATTTTTATTAAAGTAAGGAACTAATTCTTCTAATTTTTCTAGAGCTTTTACATAGCCTTTATCCGTGAATGTCCCAGTTTTTGAATTATAGTCTTTTGAAAGAACGTCAGGCTTTACCATGCGCTGATTTAAGGTTCCTACGTAGTGAGAAATGGTCCACGTATCCTGGCTTCCAAATTCTAAAGCTGTATAATGCTTCTTTTTTAACACGCTTAAAACATTTAGTAGCTCGTTCCAGTTTGTAGGCGCTTTTAATCCTAATTTATCGAAGATATCTTTGTTGTAAAAAAACATTTTCCCGTCCATTGTGACAGGAACACCGTAAATTTTCTTATTAACGGTATATGGTTTAATTTGAGACTGAACAAGCTTGGAAGACCACGCTGAATCCTTCTTATAATAAGAGGTTAAATCTAAGGCTTTGTTTCCTCTGACAAATTGTCTAGCAAACTCATCGCTCCAAGAAAAGTACACATCAGGAGGGGTATTAGTACCTGTCATAACTTTAATTTTGTCTTTATACGAATCGTTTAACACCGCTTCTGTTTTAATATCAATATCAGGGTGCTGTTTTTCAAATTCTTTTACAACTTCTTCAAAGTAACTTTTTTCAGGTTCTTTTGGCCATCTGTGAAAGAATGTTAACGTTGTCTTTCCTGTGTCTGAGTCTGAAGACGTTTGTTTTCCCGCACACCCCCCGAGCATTAAAGAACAACTTAAAAGTGAGGCTAAGATTAAATTTGTCTTTTTCATATAGAAACCCCCTTATTGTAAGTGCTTTCATATATAAGTTATACTATAATGTTTTATAACATTATAGTATAACTCGTAAGGAAAATATACAGATTTCTATCTTTATTAGGGATTGTTATTAATATTCTACTTTCCACATGTAGCGTCTTTTACTTAAAGGATGATTGCGTGCTTCGGCTAATTCTTCGGCATACTGACGCAGTACACGATTTAATACAAGAGGAGCGATATACCCTTGCACATCTTTATCAATTCCTTCGAAGTCATATACTTTTGCATCTAGAACAGTTAATTTCTTTCCATATCGTTTAGAGAATGATAAGGCGCGTTCTTCTAAAGGTCTCGTTTCATCTAGTCCAGCTAGGATGATAAACGGTACGTTTTCATCAATAATTTCGAATGGACCGTGGAAATACTCTCCAGCGTGAATAGCGTGAGAATGAATCCACTGCATTTCCATCAAGATACAGATGCTGAATGAATAGGCTGCTCCATAGTTCGAGCCGCTGGCCATTGTATAAATAACCGGTTCAGACTTATGGGATTCAGCAAATTTTCTTGCGTTGCTCGCTTCGTATTCTAAAGCTTTTTCATAAACAGACTGTAGATTTTCTAAGCTAGTAACTAACTTTGCAAATTTATCATTTTTTTCTGCTACGTATAAGAGACCAAATACAAGCTGATATAAAACGCCTAAGTTTGTTTCAAAAGCATCGATGTCATTGCCCCACTCATACTTAATAAAAATATCTGCGCTGTGTGCTAAAGGTGAAGTAGGTTCATTTGTTAAGGCTACAGCATAAGCGCCTTTGCTTTTAGCGAACTTAGCTGCTTCTGTAGTCTCAGGAGTTGTTCCTGACATAGAACATAAAATAACTAAGGAGTCTTTTCCTAGCTGCTGCGGATTGCGGTGGATAAATTCGTTCGAGCTATACAAATCGGATGTAATATGTTGAGCTTCTCGATCTAGTACATACTTAGCTGGATACATGATCGCAGAAGATCCTCCACATGCGACGAAAAACACATTACGAATTTGCTTGCTTTTTAATTCGTTTAATACGGCTTGCACATCACTTTTTACATTCACTGCTGTTCTGCTCATTTTCCCCACTCCTCAAATAAAATATGATATACAACATTATGTAATGTTATATATTGTTATATTAAACTGCAAACGTTAACTAGTCAATACATTTATCAGAATATTTAACTTTTTTATCTACATTTGTAGAAATGCGCTCTTCTGTTTCTCCATCAAAAAAATGCACGTAGGTTAAATTCAACGAAAAATCCCCTTTGTCCCCTGCTTCAAACTCACATAAAAGAGGCACTCGGGCCACAAACGTTTGCTTTTCTAAACTAGCATATAAAATTGTTTCAGCACCTAGTACCTCTATCATATCTAGTGTCGTAGTGAAGCAAAACTCATTGTTCAACTCTCTCTTACTATCCTCTTTATGATATACAATGTGTTCAGGACGCGCACCCATTATGACCTCTTTCTTATTATGACCTTGAGAATGTAAAGCGTGTATTAGAAAATCAGGAAGCTGTATTTTAGTTTCGCCCATTATAAAATAAGTGCCTTGGAGATACCCCCGAAAAAAATTCATTGCGGGCGATCCAATAAAACTGCCTACAAATACATTCCTAGGATGTCTATAAATATCTTGAGGAGTTCCAATCTGTTGAATAATCCCGTCTTTCATAACAACTAGGCGAGTAGCCATTGTCATAGCTTCCACTTGATCATGCGTCACATAGATTGTTGTTGTTTGCAGCCTTTGATGCAGTTTAATAATCTCAGCACGCATCTGTACTCGCAGCTTCGCATCCAAATTAGATAATGGTTCATCCATTAAGAAAACTTTTGCTTCCCGAACAATAGCACGACCTAAAGCAACTCGCTGACGCTGCCCTCCGGATAAAGCTTTTGGCTTTCTATCTAAATATGTTTCTAGACCTAATGTTTTGGCTGCTTCATTTACCCGTCTATCAATTTCGTCTTTCTTTATTTTTTTTAACTTCAAACCAAATGCCATATTTTCTCGAACAGTCATATGAGGGTAAAGAGCATAATTTTGAAAGACCATAGCAATGTCACGATCTTTTGGAGCTACTTCGTTCATATGATCTCCATCAATGTAAAAATCACCTTTTGAAATCGTTTCTAGACCTGCAACCATTCGCAGCGTAGTAGATTTACCACAGCCTGAAGGTCCAACAAATACAACAAATTCTTTCTCTCCAATCTGAAGGTTAAAATCATTTACGGCGATATTTTTTTTATCATATATTTTATATACTTTATCTAAATGTAACATTGTCATCTCACCTCAGCTCCTTATATTTAAAGTTTGAGATACATGATTGCAAGTTACGCGTCTCTTTTTCCTTAATCCTTAATTCTTTCCTCCTTTTTATTTAAATTGTTAACTTGAGACATTAAAGTAACTTAATAACTATACTAATCGAATCTAGTTAGACAGAAAATAAATATGTAAAGGTTGCTAACACAAAACATACAAGCAACCGTTCACCTTCAAAAAAATAAAAACCTTCTCTAAAATAAGAAGGTTTCACATCATAATCTGCATAAAGACTGCCTTTGCCTTATTTCTGAAGATTTTATTACATATCTTCTTTGCCTTGACAGCTTGGACACTCATAAACATGCACAAAATAAAGTCCAATATGGTGGAATCGTTTACCTAAGCAATCTGGACATGTTCCTGCTTCGCGCATTTGTTCCCGTCGTTTGTCTCGCTGATTAGCTAAGAAATTTACAAATTTCATAAAAAAACCTCCCTCATGTTTTTGACTATAGGTTTTCCTGATGGTAGGTCTTTTATTCGACTAGGTGTATTTATAACAGCACCTGCTTGATTGTGCTTTTAAACTATACTCACGTTTTCCAATCATACAAAAAGGATAGATAGAGCAGTCTTATGACGCTCATCTATCCTTCATTTTCACCCTATATAATGTTTAATGCTATACAGGCGTATCACTATTTCCTAACAGATATCTAATTTTTGATACAGCTATCATATACAAATTATTCTTCTACTTTGTGTTTTTCTTTTTTCGGAAGAAACGGCCACCAATTTCCTTCTCCAAGCGTTACGACAATCGCTGGCATAAGAAGCGGAAGAATGACAAGGCCATAAAGTAAAAGACCAATAATAACAACCGTTGCTACATGAACAAGTGTTAATACACCCGATGGCATCATAGCCCCAAACGTTCCAGCTAAGATAATAGCAGCAGTAATAATAACCGATCCCATCTTACTCATGGACGTAACCATCCCTTCTGCTACGCCGCTTTTTACTTCTTCGTTAAAACGGTCTAACAAGAAAATAGAATAGTCAATTCCAAGGGCAACTAAAATAACAAAACTAAAGAATGGCACAGCCCAGCTGATTCCGTCATTCCCCATTATATCCACGAATAGAAGCTCTGAGATCCCCATTGCTGTATAATACGTAAGCAGCAGTGAAGCAATCATGTATACAGGCATGATCATTGAACGGAATAAAATGGTCAGCACAATAAACAATCCAATCATCATAATAACCATTGTGCGTGAAAGATCCGTTGTAGATAAATCTTTTAAATCCGCATTTGAGCTCGATACCCCTCCGTACACAATTTCTGTATCCTCAAACGGCGTATCAACGACTTCGCTTGCCACCGCTTTTTCAATATTTTTTACGGTTGAAATGGCTTCTTCAGAATATGGATTTTGATCGAGCACTACACTGAGCTTAACTCCTTTTCCATCTGCAAAAGAATAGTTATCGATGGATTGTTTAAACCCTTTATCTTTCATCACTTCTGCTGGAAGGTAAATACCCGTATCTCTAACTGTTGAGCTGTCACTCATGTTATCAAGCATATCTGTTGCTTTTGTTAAGCCATCTGAGATCTTCGTCAGTCCGTCATTCGCACTGTTAACGCCTTTTGCTAACTGGTTGATACTGTCTGATAACGTTCCAACTTGACCTTGCTGAGCTGAAAGATTCTTATTTGCTTGTTGGAGACCGGTTTGAATGGTAGTAAGCTGTTTACTGATTGCAACAAGCTGCGGAACCGCTTGCTGCACATTTCCTGTTGTAGAGAGCTGAGTGCTGATGAGCTGCAGCTGTTGATTAATTTGAGCTAATCCATCTGCAGCAGGTGCAAGCGACCCGCTAGATTTCTCTTTAGAAGCAGAACCCGTTTGGTCAGCTATTTGATTTAGCCCTTTTTCAACATCACTTAATCCTTTTTGTACATCTCCGATTCCTTTAACAGCATCTTTGATTCCGTCTGATACAGAGCCTAGCTGTGAATTAACATATAAATCATCAATCTTTTCTCCGGTAGGCTGTGTGATAGTCATAACAGAATCCACGTGATCCACTTTTTCAATTGCTTTGCTTATATTTCCTAAATAAGGAATAACATCCGCCTTTGTTAACTCTTTATCTCCTTTAATAATAACATTGACAGGAAACGCTTTTCCTTCTCCCAGTGCATCACTGATAGCATTTAGTCCTTTTATAGATTTATACTCACTGCTTATTTCAGCAGTAGAATCAAACGATACTTTTGAGTCGTACGTTACAATAAAAGGCACGGTAATAATCGCTGTAATGACTAAAAACACGAACGGTCGCGCCACCGCCTTTTTTCCTAAAAAGCCCCACAGCTTATTATCGCTATGAGAAGCCACTTTTTTAGACGGCCAAAATAATTTTTCTCCAAGCGTAACCATAAAAAGTGGAAGCAGAGTAAATAAAATGACTAGCAGTACACCTACGCCCACTGCTACCCCGACAGCCGACTGGAAAATGGCAAACTTGGCAAATCCAATGGCTGCAAACCCAATAAATACGGCAATTCCGCTGATAAATAGCGTTCTTCCTGCTGTACGATAAGCCGTGATCGTGGCCTCTGCTTTATCATGTCCGTTTGCCAACTCTTCACGGAAACGGTTAAGTAAAAGAATGCAGTAATCCGTACCAATTCCAAACAAAATAGCTACTAAGAACGTTTGCGTGAACGTTGAGATTGGAAAATCGACATTTTTAACTAAAATCCCTAGTAACGATTGACTGATTAAGTATGTGATTCCCACAATTAAAATAGGAATAAACGGTGTCACGACTGAACGGAAAACGAGTAAAAGCAAACCTAAAATCAAAAAGATAGTAATAAACTCGGTTTTCTTTAACCCTTCTTCTGAACTGTGTGCAAAATCCTGATTAATAAGAGATGCACCTGTTACATATGCCGTAGTGTCTTTTGGCACGCTATCATAAATCTGATTCGCTATTTTTTCAACTTTTTCATCCGATCCACTGACAGTAACCGGAACTAAAACGGTTTTTTTGTCTTTAGACATTAATTGATTACGAACATCTTGATCATCTGTTAAAGGCGTTGTGACATCTTTTACACCTTTAATTTTCTCTGTCTTATCAATGATTTTCTGTATTTGTTTCTCACTATCTTTATCTAATGCGTTATCTAACTTGATAACCATGCTAATGGTATTACTATCTTCTCCAGCATTTTTTAGAATTTGGCTGGCTCTAGATGAAACGGCATCGTCGGGAAGCTGAGACTGTCCTTTTTCACTTGCGAGCTTTGTTAAATTTGGTGACGTTAGCATCAATATAACCGTTAAAGCTAAAATAAAGGCCGCAATCACCCACTTAAATTTCACAATAAATTTCATTTTTTGCTTTCCCCTTTTATAGTTAACTTTTCTTTTGCCATTGTAAGAATTTCAATAAATGTATCTATTTTTTCTTCTTCTACATCATCAAACAAATTCTCAATGATACTAAAACACGCGGCATTTCCGTCATTTATTACCTTTTCTCCTTCAGCCGTAATCTTAATAAGCTTAGAACGTTTATCGCTCTCTAGTTCGTTAGTGTCCCACTCCACAAGCCCTTTTTCGAGCAGTTTTTTAATTCGATTCGAAATGGCACTTTTATGAACACCTTGCAAGACAGCAAGACTGCCTGGTGAAGATGGACCTTTAATCATTAAACTATTTAACAAATCAAACTGCTGCCTAGAGACATGTTCGAAGAGGTTATGGCTAAGCTCTCTGTGAATTACTTCTGTTCCTACAAACAGCACTTCTTCAAAAAGTTCTACAGCTTGATATAACTTGCTTTTCGTCACTTCTTTCCCTCCTTTACTCATTTAGTTTATAGGTATAAACTATTCAACTTTAAAAATAGTTTATAGGACTAAACTTTATTCTGTCAATAAATTTATGTCTGACTGTCTTCATATATGATAAAGATAAATAGAAATCCCGAAAGATACCGCTTACATCAGCTTTTTTGGTTGTCAAAGCTCCATCACTTAAGTATTATTAATAATTGACTTCTTTTCAAGGAGATATAAATTTTATACACAGAAAGGGTGATCACACATGAATACAATGCATGCTAATGAGCAGGTCAGTAAGAAAGATTCCTTTCCAATTGCTCTCATCTCATTGACTCTTGGAGCTTTTGCCATTGGAATGACGGAATTTGTTATTATGGGGATACTGCCTAACGTTGCGGAAGACCTTCATGTTAGCATTTCGACTGCTGGACAGCTAATTACAAGCTATGCTTTAGGAGTAGCAATCGGCGCGCCAATTTTAACTATTTTTACTCATCGACTTCCTCAAAAGCTTCTGCTTTGTTTACTTATGCTTTTGTTTATTCTCGGAAATGCAATTGCTATTGTTGCACCCAGCTATGGAATTTTAATGGGAGCTCGTTTAGTTACGGCATTATGTCACGGTACTTTCTTTGGAGTAGGCGCTGTTATTGCTTCACGGCTCGTACAACCTCATAAACGTGCAAGTGCTGTCGCAACGATGATGGCAGGTTTAACCATTGCAAATATCATCGGCGTTCCTGTGGGAACATTCATTGGGCAACACTTAGGCTGGAGAGCTTCGTTTGGAGCTATTACGATCATGGGGATTATTGCATTTATTGGTATTATTCTGTTTATCCCAAAGCTTGGTCAAGACAAATTAACGGGTCTAAAACAGCAGTTTGCTGCTTTTACTCAACCAAAACTTCTTGTGATGCTTCTTTTAAGCGCAATAGGATGCGGCAGTTTATTTACTGTATTTACGTACATTACACCGCTTCTTGAAGACGTTACAGGAGTAAGTGAACATAGCGTTACGTGGATACTTGTATTATATGGATGCGGCGTTACGCTCGGAAACGTTGTTGGAGGCAAGCTAGCAGACTGGAAGTTAATGCCTTCGGTTGTAGGTATATTTGCTTTTCTTTGTATTGTGCTGACTATTTTTACGTTTACTGTCAAAAGCCCAACAGCAGCTATTATCACGCTGTTTTTCTGGGGAGCAGCAGCATTTGCTGTAATGCCTGGTATTCAAGTGAAAATTATGAACTTAGCACAGGAAGCACCTGCTTTAGCTTCTACTTCGAATCACTCGTTTGCTAACTTAGGAAATGCTTTTGGCGCCTTTTTCGGAGGCGTAATTATTAACCATATGGGACTTACTTCACTTCCTTGGGTTGGCGCCATTTTTGTAGGAACGGCTTTTATTATCAGCACTTGTCTTTTTATTGTGGAGACACGCAAAAAACATAGTGAACAATCGTTCTAACTGTCTAACAACCGAACAATAAGTAAAAAAGAGCCTTTCTTTGCTGAAAGGCTCTTTTTTTACTTTTAACTTACTTTTTTCATTTCTTTATTTGTTAATCGACTGTGTTTACGAGAATAACCGACATATACAACTATACCAAGCACAATCCATATGCTAAAATACAGCCATGTTGTTTTAGGAAGATTAATCATTAAAAATAAACAAGATAATACAGATAAAATTGGTAAAACAGGTACAAACGGCATTGTAAATCCACGTTTTAAAGTTGGGTGCGTTTTACGTAAGATGATAATGCTGACGCCCACCATGCCGAAAGTTAAAAGAGCTCCGATATTTGCTAAATTCGCAAGTTCTTTTAGATCAATAAATCCTGAAATTAACGCTCCGATAATCCCTACTAGCCAAGTAGAAAGAGTCGGAACTCCCGTTTTCTCATTTGTTTTAGCAAATGCTTTTGGCAGCAAGCCGTCGCGGCTCATTGAGAATAAAATGCGTGTTGCTGCATAAATGTAGGCGAAAATAACAGCCATGATTCCAATGACGGCTCCTGCAGCAATAACTCCTGCCACTGCATTTTGTCCTACTGAATGGAGAACATAGGCCATTGCTTCTGGAACATTCAATTCCTTGTACGAAACAACTCCAGTCATAACAAGGCATACTGCTACATAAATAATCGTGCAGATCACAAGTGAACTAATAATTCCAATGGGCAAATTGCGCTGCGGATTCTTTACTTCTTCTGCTGATGTAGATAAGGCATCAAAACCTAAGAAAGCAAAAAATACGGCCGCGCCCCCTGTCACAACACCTTCAATTCCATAAGGCATAAAAGGTGTCCAATTAGACGGTTTTACATAAAAAGCTCCTACAATAATAAAAAGAAGGATAATAAACAATTTAACAAGCACCATAAAGTTATTCACTTTTTTACTTTCTTTTGTTCCTCTTGAAAGCAGCCATGTAATAAGAAGCGTAATACAAATAGCAGGAAGGTTCACTAGACCTCCATTTGCAGGGATCGTAATCAATTCTTTTGGCAGCGAAAAACCAAAGCCTTCTAAAAAGTTGTTAAAATAAGAAGACCATCCGTTTGCTACTGCTGACATTGTTAACAAATAGACAGAAAGCAACGTCCATCCCATTAAGTGCGCTACCACTTCGCCGATGGTTGCATATGTATAGGTGTAAACGCTCCCAGATACAGGTATAGTTGAAGCAAATTCCGCATAGCACAGCGCTGCAAAACCGCATACAATAGAAGCCAATATAAAAGAAAAAATAACGGCTGGTCCAGCATCGTTAGCAGCTACTAAGCCTGTTAATACTAAAACCCCCGTTCCGATTACGGCTCCAATACCAAGAAGAGTCAAATCGAATGCTCCTAATGTTTTGACTAGAGATTTGTTTTGACTTTGTTCTAATAATTGCTCGATTGACTTCTTTTTAAATAGTTTTCCCATTGCACTCTCTCCTCTCTGTTGCCACTCATCCATTAAAAACTTGAAAATAACGCCTTTTCCCATTTGCCTGCGCGTTTTCACTTCAGATACAGAAGTAATTATATAGAAATAATTACTAACTTGTCTATTAGTATACTAATATCATTATATATATTTCAAGAGTTTTTGTAAGCGATTTCTTAGTATCGCTCTATTTTGGATTTATAAACTAAATAAAGAGGTTATCATTGTGCTTATGTATAATAAATTTGAATAAAAATAATATTCTAAAAAATTACTTTATATGTTTTTAGATAACTTTTTTACTAACTATCTTCAGATATAAATTCCTGACATAGAGATTATTTACAGAACGATGAATGTTTTATCTTACCGGGTGTTATAATGATGAAAACTGAAGTGTATGAAGGGCGGAGAAAGATGATTAACTTACTTATTGGCTGTATTTTACTAGCATTAGGAGTATACTTTATGTTTAAATTTCTTTTTTACTCTCCTTCTAAAAAGAAGCGAGATCAGCAAAACATGAACAAACCATCAGGTGAGGCTTCAGCTTCATCCCGTACAAACGATTCGAATGGAATAAGATAAATTTTTTTATAAAATACCGGCGTTTGTCTAAGGCAAAAGTTATACTGCTGATATATATTATCTTATACCCTTCTAGTTCAATATTCCCTTCATTTTGGTGTGAGACAAAATGAAGGGAATCACTATCCGACTTAAAAAATCAGATTTTTCTATTTAGTAAGGTAAATAGCTTCAACAAACTCTGTTTGAATTCTTTTCTTTATTCAAGTGTACAGCTGCCTCTTCCACACTTACTGTTCCTATATTTTTCTTCCCGTGCTTTCGCATAGCAAGCGATTCATTTTCCACTTCTTTATCTCCTATCACAGCCATATAAGGAACTTTCAGCATTTCTGCTTCTCGAATTTTCAGCCCTATTTTTTCAATGCGATCGTCTACTTCAACACGATACCCTTTTAACTCCAGCTCGTGTTTCACTTTATATGCATATTCCACGTGTGGCGGTGCAATAGGCAATAGTTTGAGTTGAACAGGAGCTAACCAAAGAGGAAATTGGCCTTCGTAATGTTCAATCAAGATGGCCATGAATCGCTCAACGGAACCGTATATAGCGCGGTGAATCATTACGGGACGATGAGGTTTATTGTCTTCTCCAATATACATACAGTCAAACTTCTCCGGCATTAAGAAATCAAGCTGAACTGTTCCGCACTGCCAGCTTCGACCTAAGGAATCTAAAATATGAAAATCAATTTTCGGCCCATAAAAAGCTCCATCTCCTTCATTCACCTGATAGTCTAAGCCTTTTTCACTTAACACAGATTGAAGCGACTTTTCTGCTTGGTTCCATGTTTCAATATCTCCCATGAATTTTTCAGGTCGTGTGGATAGCTCTACTTTGTAATCGAAGCCAAAATGTGAGTAAAAGTCATGGATAAACGCTAGAATGCGGCTAATCTCAGCTTCAATCTGACTGAGTTCTACGAATAAATGAGCGTCGTCCTGTGTAAATGAACGGACTCTTAGCAATCCGTTTAAAGACCCAGAAAGCTCGTGACGATGAACTAATCCAAGCTCTGCGTATCGAATCGGAAGTTCTCGGTAGCTTCTTCGCTTGCTGTTAAACAATAAAATGGCTCCCGGACAATTCATCGGTTTAATCGCATAGTTTTGTTTGTCAACATTTGAAAAATACATATTCTCATGATAATGCTCCCAGTGCCCTGATTGTTCCCAGAGTTCCTGTTTCATCATGATGGGTGTTTTTATTTCTTGATAGCCTGCTTTATAATGCTTTTGTTTCCAATAATTTTCTAACTCATTTCGAATAATCATTCCGTTAGGTAAGAAAAATGGCATACCAGGAGCTTCTTCCATCGACATAAACAGCTCCAGTTCTTGACCTAACTTTTGATGATTTCGCTTTTCTGCTTCCACTTGTTTTGACATGTTCATTCCTCCAATATATTTTTATTCAACAAAAAAACCGCACTCATCCCTAGTAAAGGGACGAATGCGGCCGTGGTACCACCCTAATTCCGTAAAATACTCATACGTATTTTACGCTTAAAAAGATAACGGTTTTACCGGTTGCGGTTTCAGTGTATACACATTCCCCGCCGCAGCTCCAAGGTGGTAAATTCATTTTGTTTTCTAAGGGCTCTCAGCCAGTGACCCTATTCTCTGTAAAGAAAATCCAAAAATGATTCATGTCCTTTTCATTGCTTGTATATTCATTTTTTCTACATAAAAAGCCGCACTCATCCCTAGTGAAGGGACGAATGCGGCCGTGGTACCACCCTAATTCCGTAAAATACCTATACGTATTTTACGCTCAAAAAAGATAACGGTTTTACCGATTGCAGTTTCAGTTATGCACGTTCCCTGCAATAGCTCTAAGGTGGTAAATCAGATGATTTCTTAAGGGCTCTCAGCCAGTGACCCTATTCTCTGCGAAGAAAACAGCATCTAATTCATGTCCTTTTCATTGCCAAATACTGTTTATTAGTTGTTAAAAGCGATTATAGTGTATAAATTTAACAAAAGTCAAGAAGTAATTTTTTATTTTTTAATGGTATAGAATTACTTTATGCTTGAATTTTTGAAAAGTTACTTAAGAATATACGGACTTAAAAAGTTTTTTATTATACTATTAACGACTACATTTCATTCTTATTTTTATAGCAATAAAGGCGAAAAAGAAAGATGCTATAAGTCCTTATTTGGTTTATCTAAGCGGAATTAACGAAGTGAAACCAATACTATCCCAAACCAGAACAAGTAACATATCACAAGCATCATCAGGTTTTTTTATTTATATATTAAAATATTAAATACACCTTTTTATGCTCACGCAAATGTTTGACTTCAATCCGTAGAAACTATTTTTTATCTATCTTTAGACGGAAGCTCATCATGCATGCTTTCACTTTGGGGAAAAATCCGTTTTTTCCTGACTTGTTCTTTAAGAATAACGTCAAGCTGCCGCTGAATTTTCCTTGTTTCATTTGTCGAAAAATACAGGTGAGCCAGATTTACTGTTTCTAACGGATCCTTGGTCAAATTGTACATTTCAATTTGATCAGGAACACGATTTGTTTTAAGGGTAGCAAAACTCACAGGGTAACCTTCATATTGCTCTCCGTGAATAAATTCATCTTTTTCGTCATCTGCTGACCAAAATTGCAGATTATCATGATAGCGAGCGTATTTCCAAATTTCCTTTCCTGCCGCTGACGAAAACTCGACAATGACCGCTTGAATATGATTAGGCTGAACAACTGACGGGTAGCTTTCTCCTAAAAAATTTGTTTGGTGAAGTCCTTTTGTCGGGTCATCATCTGTCATGAAGAAAATCGCTGTTTCCTCTTGCTCAGCACACGTTTCTCCTCGAAGTATACCTGACAGGTCTCGCCCAACAAATGGATGTACTTCCGTATGACTTTTTTGTAATTGCTTTTGAATAGCGGAAGCATCTATATTAGCTAAACTAAGCATTGTCGGGATCAAGTCAAGGTGGCTAGTCAGTGTGTCTGTACGTTGATAACTAGGAAACAAACGCTTGTTATGAATGAGAAGCGGAACGTGAATAGATTCTTCATACATGTTGTACCATTTTTGATGTAGTCCCCCGTGAGCTCCAAGCAAATCACCGTGATCAGACGTAAAAATAATAATTGTATTTTCATAGAACGAAGATTGTTCCATGGTCCGAAGAACTTTTAAAATTTGTTTATCAACATTTTTTTGCAGCTGATAATACAAGCGCCGGTAGAAGCTAGAATTTGGGGTTGGCTGCAGCGCTTTTGGATAGATATATTTATAGCTGCTTTGAGCGCTAGGCTTTGTTTGTAAAGGTTCTCTAATGGTAGGTGGCGGATCGATGTTTGGAATCGTCTCATCAATAGAAAACTGAAACATAGGAAGGTGTTTGGTAATCGCTCCGAACAGCGCAATGTCATGCGGGTTCACAAATGAAGCTACCATGAGCCAAGGCTGCGCAGGCGCTTGATGTTCTAATCGTTGAATAAGCTCTATGATTTCCTCTGCATATATTTCGTCTCGTCCGCTCACTCCAATGGCCGCAGATGAACCAGAATTGCGCGGATTTCTCCCTTCCGGTTCCGGACCAATCCACCCTGAAAAACCAAACTTTTCAAGCTTATTAGCCCGTTGATAGAGGCATTCTTTCTCTGGATCCGGTATTCCTGTTTGCATCTGATAGCTAGAAAAAACGTTATGTGTTCCTGGAATTAAGATGTTCTCATCAGAAATATGCCATTTTCCTTTATAAAAGGTTTGATACCCAGCCTTCTTAAAATACTCTCCCATCGTCGGGACGGTATTAGGCTGCAGCCAAAACATATCAGGATCTTGTGACTTCTTTGCGATACCTTGCGTTTGCGTAACTCCATGCAAGGAAGGGTATTGTCCTGTAAACAATGTAGCTCGACTTGGTGAACAAGCTGTAGAACCGACGTAATGACGAGTAAACTCCATTCCATGCTGTTTTAAAAATTTATGTGCTTTTAAATGCTTTTTTCTCCACTTTTTTAGTTCTTTACTTTCATATAAGGGTGGAAATCGCTCCTCGTCCACGATAATCAACAAAAAATTAGGCTGTTTCTGCATGTTTACTCCTCCGCGTGTTTATCAAATTTTCTGTATTGATAAACTATGTAAAAAGCACTTTTTTTAGAAGAACGGAGTACAGTTCATGTCTTTTTATACCCACACAAAAAAAGACTTGGAGGATTTCTCTAAGTCTTTCATAACTCGTTTCAATACGATATTCCTTATTTTTTGTAAGCTTTTAGCTGCTGATTTCGTTTATAGGTGCCAATGATACTAGGTATACCTACAATTATACTTATCATAAAACTCCACATCATGTAGCGCCAATCCCCTGTAAAAAGCGCTATTCCCATAAAAAAACGAGCTGACCAGCAAGAGCTAACCATGAAGCTATCCAAGCAAACATCATATTCTCTTTCACGTTATCACCTCATATTTTTAATTATGAATGACTTTTTATATTTCACCACGAAATTCTAATTTTGAAGGTTGTTCTACTGTTTATTTTATGTACATAACTGAAAAAGCTAATAGCAGCGCGCAGCTATTAGCTTTTTCATTATTTTGCAAATACATGATTTCCTATTTTAATTGTTTCTTGTTTTTGGCGCAGCCATTGATCTCCCGTTTTATCAGGATTAAAGAAGAATAATGAACCTTTTCCTTGACCTTGGAAGTTAATTGCTTCTTCTACAGCTTTTTTTGAATCTTTGTCTGCAGGTTTATTAATTTGACCGTTGCTGACCGGACTATACTGACCTTTTTGATAAATAACACCTTTTACAGTGTCTGGGAATTTGCTGCTGTCGACTCTATTTAATACAACTGTCGCCACGGCTACTTTGCCTGCATAAGGCTCTCCTTTGGCTTCGGCTGATACGAGACGAGCTAATAATTCTTTATCATTTTTATTTACTTGAACGTGCTGTTCATGAGCGGGCGCTGCAGCAAATGCTGAGTAACCTGCACCAAAACTTGGGATAAGCATTGCTATAGCGATTACTAGTTTCTTTATCATAAAAATAAAAAGCCTCCTTGCTATTTCTTGACGTGGTTCATATGCTAGCAGAAAGATAAGAGTCTTTCATTGCAAAAAATTATCCAGTTCCAAAAGAAATTGTATATTATCGTATTTTTTTTAGCATATAAAAATATAACTTTACTGATTAAATATGAGTTGCCTTTCATTCTTTAGTGGTTTATGATGTAATAATACAAATAATAATGATTACGATTTATAAAAAAGATTTTAAGAAAGGATTGATTATTTGGCTAAAAAATCAAAGATCGCAAAGGAAAAGAAGCGACAGGCACTTGTTGAAAAATACGCTGAGTTAAGAAAACAGTTAAAGGAACAAGGAAATTATGATGAACTACAAAAACTCCCGAGAGATTCTTCGCCTACTCGCCTGCATAACCGCTGTGAGGTAACGGGAAGGCCTCGCGGATATTTGCGTAAGTTTAAACTTTCTCGAATTGCTTTTAGAGAGTTAGCTCACAAGGGACAGCTTCCTGGAGTGAAAAAATCAAGCTGGTAAATTTCTAATTAAATAAAGGCAGCCTTTTTGGCTAAAAAAAGAAGGAACATGCTCTGTAAATCGTAATCATTACTTTTAGTAGGAGGAATTAATATGGCAACATGGAACTTAGATACAACGAAACATCACGTTCTCATTTGCAATGGAAGCAGCTGCAATCGGTTTGGAGCCGAAGAAGTTACACAGGCGATTCGAAGTGAGATAGCCAATCAAGAATTAGATCCATACATACACACTACTCGCACTCGATGTAATGGTAGATGCCACGATAAATGCGTCGTCATTTCCTATCCAGACGGTATTTGGTATAAAGATGTGAAACCTCAGGATTCACAAGAGCTTATTAACTCATTAAAGAAGGATCAGCCTTTTGTGGAAAAAATAAGCCATACTTTTTGCGAAGAAGGCTTTCAGCGAACAGAAGGTACTGTGAAAGGTATCTCAAAAGAAAAAGAAACCGTCATCAAAGTGTCTAAAAAACTTTAATTTACAACAGCGAGAACATAGCCCTTGTAAGATTAACCAACGAACAGAGAAACATCATTAAAAATATCTATTTGTTCTCTCTGATTCACCTGTTACTTAATCTAAACACCAAAAGCCGCTTCTGGTGAACAGGGCGGCTCTTGTCATCTTTAAATATTTAAGAAATTATATTTTCCCTGTTTCAAGTATGGTATTTGAACTGTATATTTTCTTAACTACTGATGAAAGAATGTGGATTCCTTTCTTTAACTCCTCATCTGTAGCAGTAAGACTTATACGAATACACTCCCGGTTGTGAGAAGAAGATTGGCTGCCGTGAAAGAATGAGCCGCCTGGTACTACAATCAAGTTTTCTGCTTTTAATTTATTGTATAGATCGCTATCACTGAAAGGCAAACCTTCTAACCAAAGCCAGCCAAATAACGAACCTTCCGCTTTGTGCAAATACCAAGGAATATCATCCGGCATACATGTAGTTAAAAGGTTTTTTAAATAGTCATGTTTTTGTTTATAATGAGTTCTTATATAGTTAGCTGAAACTTCAGGTAACTTCCCGCTTTTTAAGGTGTTAACCACCATTCTTTGCCCTAGCCTAGAGGAGTGAATCAACATATTTGATTGAAATGCTTCCATTACTTTTATGAAGTCACTTTTTCCTATAGCAATTCCTATTCTCTCTCCAGGCAATCCGGCTTTAGAAAGACTCATACAGTGAATGATATTATCATGTATGATTGGATCCATTTTAATAAAATTAATAGCAGGAAAAGGCGGTGCGTAAGCTGAATCAATTAGCAATGGAATGTGATAGTTCTTGCAAACTTGGGATATAAGCTGTACGGCTTCTTCGGAAAGGATGTTGCCGCTTGGATTATTAGGTCTTGATAATACAACAGCTCCGATGTCTGGGTCCTGAGCTATTTTATCTTTAAATGCTTGTTTGTTAAATTCATAACGAAACGTATGATGATCAAGCTTTGAAAGGATAGGAGGAATTCCTTCTATTACACCTTCCTCGAGTGCGACTCCGCTATACCCAGCGTAATCTGGCAGCATAGGTATTAATGCTTTTTTTACTCTTCCTTCTTTACTTGTACCGCAAAACGAATTTAAAGCTAAAAAAAAGAGATTTTGACTTCCCGACGTGATCAAGACTTGTTCTCTGTCCAGTTTAATACGATAATTCGTAAAGAAGTATTCTCTTATGCAATCAATTAATTCATGCGTACCGTAGCTAGAACCATATTGGCTAATCAAATTTTTTAATTGTTTGTCGTTCACAATATCTCTTAAAGCTTCTTCCCACATTTCATAAACTTGAGGGAGGATGGCGGGGTTGCCAGCACTTAAATTCACATATTGATTGAGATCGGAATTGAGCACCTCTTGGATGTCATGCATAATAGCGCGAACGCCTACTTTATTAGTCATTTTGTTTCCTATTTTACTCAAATGCAAAGCAGTCACTAGTGCACCTTCTCCTTAAAGATTATGGTCATCGAATAGTAAGTATGGGACTTCAATCTTTTTATTTTGCTGATTAATAAAGTAATTGTCCGGGATAATAAATTTATCATCGTTCTCACTAGGTAATAAGTATTTTCGAACATAATGTTCAGCTTCTTCTTTATAGTCAAGGTCCCTTTGAATCGTTTCAAGTTCTTCAATTTCTTTTACCAAAAGATCCAGTTCTTTTAAGCATATGTCTAAATCTAAATAAGCATGGTCTCCTTTTCGGGATATTGAACGCCCATTTGCAACTAGCCAGCTAAAAAGAAAAAAACCTGTTCCAGAATCAAAGTTTCGAGGTGCATTATGCTGACTAGGGTATCTTAAAAGTCGTTCAAAGAGAACAAATTCCGTTATCTCTTCCCAAAAAGGATATTTTCTTTTATGAAGAGTCAGCACCGTCTGGCAATCTACTTTAACTTCTTCTAGTATGCCTGCAAAAAAATTCATTTTCGCCTGTATATGTTGGTCAAAAGGTTTATTTCCGCAGTGATGGTAATAATCATGCAGATATCCCCAGATTACCCTTGCCTGATAAGTGTCTTCTCTATTCATAGTATGAGATTTAAAGTTGAAATCAGGAAAGATAGAAGACGCTCTTTTTAATGTATCCTCATTGTATATGCTGTGAAATTTATTAAAGAAAAATATCGCGAAGTTTTGACTTGTTACCTTTTCTTTTGTTTTTACATTCTCAGGGAAAAATACAATACACTTTCCTTCCATAAATCCTTGAGTACCAGCCAACAGCTTTAAAGATTCACATCCATTTTTAGGATGAGGAAGGTCTGCTTCGATGGATTTCATGATTTCAGGTTCATCGCGAACAGCGATAAAGGCTTCTAAATAAAATCCTCTTTTTGTAGGGCCATTAGGCGTTACAATCGGTCCTAAAAAGAACGTCGCTTCCCTGTTTGCAGGCGGGCTATAGGCAATTAGCGTTTGATCAAAGTAAGGAGACTGATCGAGTCCTCTTTCAATCCACTCACATACGTCATTTTTTAATGCATTCCACACTTCAGGTAAGTTTAAAGAGTTATATATTGTTTCAGTTTCTGCAACTACTTTTAATAAGAGCTCTCTAGCTTTTTCGTAATTTCTTTTGACCTCTCCATTTGGGCCCTGATATTTTCTTATCTCATATAGAGCAGGTACTATTTTATCGTTTAATAACTCCACTAAACTTTGGGTATGATTTTTTGTTAACATGATTAAAACCCTCCTTTTTTAGAACAGCTACTTAGCAGAAATATTTTTAGATGATTTAAGAGTAGAGTTATTTGTGTTTTTCTCTATTTGCTTTTTCAAGTTAATAAATATAACCCCTGCTATTACAAACGCTGTACCTATATAGACCTGTTTGTTTAATGTTTCACCTAAAAAGACAAATCCTACATATAAGGCGATAACCGGTGAAATAAATAAATGCGCCGTTGCTTTTGATATATGCCATTTTTTTAATAAATAAATATTAATAGAAAACCCCACGACCGACCCTATAATGGCCAAGTATAATAATGAGATAAGACTAATCCCAGAGAAAGTGCGGTTTCCATTTTCTACAAATAGACTAACAATCAGTAAACAAACGCCTCCACTTAGCATCGAAAAAGAATTAAAGGTCATAATAGGCAAGGATTTTATGCGAGATTGAACTTGAACAGTTATAAAAGCAGAACCTAGCATAGCCATTAAAATGACGATCATGGCTACTATTTGAATCACATTTCCCTGTATAAACAGCTGATTTCCAAATACAACGCTCATACCAATTAAGCACATGACTACACCTAGCTTTTGTCCTTTTGTAGCTGGTGTTCCTTTAAATAAGCGATTAAATAAAAGAGCAAACACTGAAATGCTGGCAGCTAAAACGGAAACAAGCCCGCTTGGCAAATAGACGGATGCCCAATAAACAGAACCAAACGGTAGAGCAAAGTACAAAATTCCGTTTAATACTGAAATGATTACTACTTCTTTTGAAACGGCCATTTTTTTTGTGAGTAAGAGGTAGAGGGCAATTATTAAACTAGCAATTAAAAACCTCATACCTGCTGACCATAGAGGCAAGCTATCCTTTAATCCAGTCTTTTGAAAAGCCCATGTCGTTCCCCCGATGACCGCTAATAGACAGAACAAAAGATGTACATGAATACGGGTTAATTTAGAAATCACTGTTTCACCTTATTTCTTTTTTAAAGTTAAGCCTATTTTCTTCCATGGAGCGTAAAACACATCGGCACTTCTCCAAAATCTTTTACAACTGTTAACCCCTGCTCGTTAGCGGCTTTACTCGTTGTAATACATGCGTCTACCTTTCCTTCTAAACAATCAATCGCCGCTTGAGCATTACTATTTACTAACTGAACATTGGGACTGATGGAATGAGCTAAATCAACAGGGGCAGGATGTGAAGCAATTAAAAGGTTATTGGTTGTTATCACCTCTTCTTTTGAGGCAAGCACCATGTTATACGTTGGCATAATAAAGCTATCTACTAGCTCTAAACTAGTTAAATTTTTGAACACAATATCATGTAAGTAAGGATATACTGCGCAGCCTAGAAGAGCAGAACTCTCTGTTTCTTTCACATGAACTAAAGCTTCTTCCAACGTTTGATGCAAAAAGACCTGACCTTGTATGCTTTGGCGTTCGAACCACAGATAGCCTGCTTTTTCACAATTTGTTCCTTCAGGCCCTAAGGTATGGATAATGCTAATTTTTTGAAGCTGCTTATTTTTCTTACTAGACGACTCTGCAACTATCATAGCCTTTGATACCCCCTATGCGTTTACTTTATTTTTATAAACGATTTTTACTTTGTTATCTAAATAGCTGTAATACTGCTCACAGTCGGAATAAGATTCATGAGTGGTTAAAATAAATCCAGGGTACCCTGAAAAGTGCGGATATGGTAAAATGTCTGTCCCTTTAGTTATAAATTGAATAACTCTTTTTACTTCAGTATCTCTACGCACGTCTTCTAAGCCTCGAATTTCTTTAAAAATCCCATGACCTTGCACAGGGATAATGTAGTTGCCCACCACTTTCTTTCGTTTTCTTTCATTTTTTAATACAGGAGGTTTTAACCCTAATACATAGTAAAAAACTAGCTCCATATAGTTAATACCTGTACTTTCTTTTACAATATAATGAGAAATCCCAGATCCTCCAATGCGCGCTCCTATTTCAATTACATAAGGTTTTCCTGCTGGGTCCAGGCGTAATTCAATATGAGCCGGGCCATTATCAATTCCTAAAGCATTTGCTGCTCTAGCTGCTTCTTGTGCAATAGATTGCCAAACGTTTTCTTCTAGCTGAGCTGGAGCTATATAAACACCTTCTTCAAAGAAAGGTCCTTTGGAATTTCCTTTATAACCTATAGAAAGTACATAAACTTCTCCTTCTACAGAAAACGTCTCAATAGCAAACTCTGGTCCGTCTATAAATTGTTCAATTACCATGCCCGTTTTATTTTTTGTGAATTTACTTAGGTCTTCTTCATTTACGCGTCTCACTTTTTCTATGCTGTCAATCAGTTCCTTTTTATTATTCGCTCGTGATACACCTTGACTGGAAAATCCGTTAGAAGGTTTTACTACGACAGGATAAGGCAGTGAAAGATTCTTTAATTCCTCCGTGTTTTCAACCTCTTTAAAATACGGAGTGTTAAGATCATTATCTTTTAAAACCTCTCTCATCTTCTGTTTGTTGCGACAGTTACTAATCACAAATGGCGATAAACCGGGTAAGTTTAATTCTTCTGTCAGCTGAGATACAACCTCTAATGCAGGCTCGTATAATGTCATAATGCCGTCAAAAGGATTTTTGTGATGCTCTGCTTTAATAATCTCAAGAGCTTTGTCTGGGGTGTGAAATAAATCGATGGGTATGAAATTTTGTACGTTTTTAAGATGCTTAGGTTCTACTTCTTCTTGGTTATAAAAAAACGTCACTTTAATTCCGAGAGCTTCTGCTTCTTCAAAAATAAACGGTAAATATGTATTTTGTAACACAACTGCTAGATGCTTATTTTGTAACGGCATTTACTTCCCCCCTACTTTTAAACAGCTCTTCACTGTTCGATGACTAAATTCTAATGACCACTTCATATATTTGTCAATTTAATTTTATATAACATTAGGAATATATATAATATTTGATATATTAGTAAAAAGTAAAGAAAAGAATGGTTTATAGGATTAATACTAAAGCAAAATTAAAAGCAGGAATTTTGCTATTTGATTATAAAGATATTTTTAGAAAAATTTAATGAGAATTTTTCTAAAAAAAGGAAAGGTCGACATAGATTCAACCTTTCTTTTTCTATTTTTTATTAAAATAGATATTAACCATTTATAAAGTTACATCTTTTTCAGCCATCTCATTTAGTATTCTTTTTAATGCAATGTTGGGGTTTAATGCGGGATCCTTTATATGCTGAACTAAATGTTCAGCACTTTCACTGATTTCTTTTTCCGTAGCAACAACCGAATTGTATTGAACAAAGTGAGTAAGAAACTTCATGCCTGTTAAGTTAGCCGTTTGTTGCAGCGGTTTTGTTAACTCACTGATCGTATAGTTGTTATAACCTCCTGCTCTGTATGACTTTTGCGGTCCCCCCACTGAAATTGCCAACACAAATTCCTTTCCGTGTAGTTGAGTACCATTCGTACCGTAGGCCCAGCCGAAAGTTAACACATCGTCCAACCATTTCTTCATTAACGGAGGTGTACTATACCAGTAAAAAGGAAATTGAAAAACGATGCGGTCATGCTTTAATAAAAGCTCTTGTTCTTTTTCTACATCAATTTCCCAATTTGGATAGCGCTCATAGATATTATTAACTGTGACATCTTCCTTCTCTAATTGCTTCATCCACGCTTTATTAACGTTAGATTCTGCTAAATTAGGGTGAAATATATTTACTAATACTTTCATTATGATCTCTCCTATACTGTGTATGATCTTTATAGTACGGAGATGATTTTCACTTAAACATCTCCTCTTAAATCGCTTTACACGTTTATTTTAGAAGATATTCAAGTCGTTTTCTTGTACAAAATTCGGTTATTTTTGTACAAAATTTTGTTTACACTTAAGGGGGGACATTCCGGTTATTTTCTTAAAATACCTTGAGAAATGGCTTTGATCTGTAAAGCCTAATCCATAAGCAATTTCACTAAGCGGTAAACTAGATCTTTGCAATTTTTCTTTTGCTCTTTCGATCCGAATCTTAAGCAAGTATTGATGGGGCGTTACGCCTAGCGTTTGTTTAAAGCTGTTAATGAAATGAGAGGAACTTAAATTAGACAAACGAGTTAACTTATCTAATGTAATTGATTCAGCATAGTGGTCTTGCATGTATTCCATCGCTATTTTTAAATGCTCAAGTCCTGGATCCTTACCAAGGAAATGGGACTGACTATCGTTATGCTGTTTTAAAATCTGATAAATAATTAAATTTGTAACTGAGTCAATGTACAGTTTTCCTTGAGGATTCCCCTGTTCGACTTCTTCGCTAAGCCATAAAAGCAGCTGCTGCATTTTATAATCTTGATTTCTAAGGTAATAGCTTAAATCAAGCCTAGAAGATAAGTTTTCTTTATCAGCTATTTCTTTAACGGTTTGAGGATCTAACTCAACACGCAAAAAAGATAGCGGTTCTTTCCATTCGCAAGTGCTGTCAGCTCCAGCAGGAATAAAGTTAATATCATTTTTAAAAGCTACTCCTCCATGAAAGCTATCTGCTACTGTTTCTTGAATCGCAACAGGCTTAGCGGTACGGTGAAGAAGAAGCAAATGTTTATCCAGCGTTTCACGTGCTTGCTGAGGCTGCACGTTTTCTGCTTTTATAATTTGAACATTTTCTTGTTTTTGACTCAAGATGTCCTTTGAGTTAAACTTCACTTCTTTCATATTGCGCTCCTTTTTCATAGATATATCCATTTTTACTTTCTTGTTTGAATTTATGTGAACCCTTTTTGTTTACTATATCGAAAGAGAAAATAAAAAGAAAAAGAAGTGAACTTATAATTCACTTCTTTTTTTGACGTAGCATTTATTTCATAGGCTGCAAATGATTATTAGCTTTTTGTTTGGCATCACGCTGAACGAAAAAAATGATGCAAAGCGCCAGAAGATATAAACATGCAAAAGCTGTTATGTACCAAAGTGCTGAGGTGATTCCGCTTACATCCATAGTAAAGCCAATAAGTGCAGGGAAAACAGCTCCTCCAAGCCCTGAAAAACCAGTAATTAAACTTGTTACAATACGAGCAGATCCAGTAAACGTATGGTTAGCATATACCATCGTTATCGAATAGATACCTGACATTGCAAGTCCTAAAAACCCTAATAAAATATAGCCTGCTACTGCTTCTTTTAACAAAATAAACAGCACTAAACTCACAATTGTTCCTCCAATGCTGCCAAAAAGATAACGTTCGTATGTAACAACTCGAATAATCCATCCAGTAGCCACTCGTCCTATTAGCATGGCCACCCAAAAAACGCTTATGCTCAAAGTAGCCTGTGACGGAATTACATCTAGATACGCGATAAAAATAGACGAAAGAAAATTATTCATACTGCTTTCTACTCCGGCATACATAAAAATCATCACACTAAAAAGAGTAAGTATTTTCCATCTTTGATTTTTAGCAAGCACAGGCGCAGGTTCTGAGTTGGCGTCTGAAGCTTCACTTTCTGAAGTTAAAACAGTCTCTTTTTTAAAAGAAATCATTTTACAGACCACAACCATTAGTAAAGCTAGTACACTCGTTATAAAAAATGAAAACCTCCAGCTGTTCTGTGAAATCAATAAGCTAGCTACTAACGGCATCAACAGCGCACCTAGACCAAATGACACTTCTAAATAACTCATAACAATAGCTCTTCTACCGATAAATACTTCCATCATTAAAGTAGCTACAACTACTTCCAATGCGGCTACACCAATACCGTTTAAGAAATTGAATGCAATAATCCACTCAAATGGAGGCAATAAAAGCATACCTATTTGTGATAGCGCTATCATTAGTGCAGAAACTGTAAGTAAATTCATTTCTCTGAAGCGTCCTAATAGAAAAGAAGATAGCGGAACTCCTATCAAAAATCCTAAAGAACCTAATAATACAAGCTGCCCGCCAACTGTATAGGACACATGATAATGTGTTAACAATTGCGGTAAGACGGACCCTACGGCTGTAATGACTAATCCGCCCAGCAAATAAAGCGCATATGAAGCTAGCGCAAACTTTTTCATCTCCCCACTCCCTTAAATTCTCTAAAACTTTCTTTCTGTACTTAATTATAAAGGTTTTTCTTTGGTTGTTAACTGAAATTTGAGAAAAAACCATTCTTCCTGCTCTACTTAATTTCCAGTCATTTATAAGATAAAACAAAAAGAAGAAGACAGATGTCTCCTTCTTTTTGTTTTTCACTTTACAGTGACGCTTTTAAAATAGCTAAAATATCATCTTTATTTAGTTTTTTAAAGTTACCGAAACCTCCGTACTCCATTTCACGAGCAGCAATTCCAGCAATTTCGTCTAGTCGATCTTCTCCGATATCGTAATCTGCTAAGCGAGAAGGTGCACCAAGGCTTGACCAAAAAGCGCTTAGTTTATCGATTCCTTCTAATGCGATTTCTTTGTCGCTTTTACCTGCAGTTTCAATATCGAACATGCTTGTCATTACACGCTTCATACGAGTTACATCTTGATCTACAACGTGTCGCATCCAATTTGGGAATAGGATTGCTAAACCGCCTGCATGAGGAATGTCATATACCGCTGATACCGCGTGTTCAATTGTATGTGAAGCCCAATCGCCAAAGTAGCCCATTTGAAGTGTTCCGTTTAATGCGATTGTTCCGGAATATAAAATCGTTTCGCGATGCTCGTAGCTTTGCAGATCTTCTATTAATTTCGGCGCTGTTTCAATTACTGTTTGTAATACGGAATAGCACATACGATCTTGTAAAGGCGTGTTTTTCACGTTATGGAAATATTGTTCGAACACGTGGCTCATCATGTCTACCATGCCGTAGATAGTTTGATCTCTAGGAACAGACATTGTGTTCACAGGATCTAGTATAGAAAATACAGGGTGCGTAACGGCACTTCCCCAAACGTATTTTTCATTTGTTTCCCAATTCGTAATAACAGAATCAGGATTCATTTCAGAACCTGTTGCTGCCAATGTTAATACCGTTCCAAACGGCAGTGCTTTTGTAGCCGTTACTTTTTTGTTAATAATATCCCAAACGTCTCCTTTATACTCAGCTCCGGCAGCGATTGCTTTTGTGCAGTCAATAACGCTTCCTCCGCCGACTGCTAACATGAAGTCAATGTTTTCATTTCGGCAAATTTCAATTCCTTTTCGTACCGTAGATAGTCGAGGATTTGGCTCTACGCCCGCTAACTCATGTATATTTACGTTTAACTCTTTTAACAGCGTAAGAACTTGATCGTATAAACCATTTTTCTTAATGCTTCCTCCGCCGTATACAAGTAAAATATTTTTTCCATATTTCGGGAGTTCTTCTGATAATGCTTGAAGCTGATCTTTTCCGAAGATTAATTTTGTGGGATTATGATAAATGAAATTTTCCATACTATCTGTATACCTCCTAGTTGAATATAAAATAAATTGTCGCATTACGCGAACAAGAATGTAAGTATAAATGTAAAACAAAAATTTTTCAAGAGTTAAGTTCTCAAATCGCGTACTTTATTTTATTAAGTAATTAAAACGAAGAAAATGGCTTCTTAGATATAAAAAAGAGAGCAAGTAAATGCTCTCTTTAAAGTTCTTTATAAGCCATTTTTCTATACGTAACAAATCCTTCTTTTTCGTAAAAGCTTTCGGCAATCGTATTATCATTCCAATAATCTAACTCAATTGTATTGATGTCGTTTGTACGAGCAATGCTATAAATTTCTTTCATCAAACTCGAACCAAACCCTCTGTTTTTATAGGGTTCTGCGATGTTTATTTGATGAAGATAAATTGACTTGTAAGTCTTTTTAAACACTGTCTCTGAATACTGCTTTATTTCCAGCCAAGCGAATCCTACATGCTGACCTTCATCTTCTCCTAAAAGAAAGATAAATCTATCGTCTTTCATCACTTTCTTAAAAAATTCATGTATCTTCTGAAAATCATATGTTTGAAAGCGCTCGGGGTATAATTCTACATGCAGTTGATGAACAGACTGATTAAGCTTGGCAATTTTACCAGTATCGAAGGTACGGCTAATCTTCAATTTTTTCTCTCCTATATATCTCGTATTTAGCAATGATCGTTATGAATTTATTTCGTTTAATATAGCCGGTGCGTTTGAGGTAAATAACAGATAGTTTTTATTGGTCGTTTTTATAAAGATGCGGTCAGTGGTTCCGTACGGAGGGCCAATTCGAATGGCGTTTGCTTCTTTACCCCCGTACGTGTCATCTTCCGTTACTTCAAGAATGTCTTCTAACGGAATCGTAAAGTGTGAAAGCTGCCATTTTATAATGAGATTATCATTTATTTTTCGGACACTGATAGTTGGTGTAAACATTTTATACATCCCCTTTGGTTTCTATTTTCCCTTCCTTCTTCTAGCAAAAAACAAGTTCATTTCCCCTTAACTTTCTAGCTGTGCAATGTGTTCTTTTATCCTTAAAATTGCTTCTTTCGGACAGCCTTGAAAATAACCTCCATGGTAACAAATAACATGCTCAATGTCGTAGTGTAAGAAGTTTTCTAGTGATTGAACTGCTTGGTCCATATTTAAGGTCGTTTGTTTAACAGGTCCCATTAATCGTCCATTTGCCAACACTAAAGCATCTCCAGCAACCAGTGTTTTTGATTTTCTTAAATAAAAACTTACATGCCCAGGCGTATGTCCAGGGGTAAAAATCGGTTCAATGCCTTCACAGTATGGGAGCATTTGACTCCTTTTTAATACTATATCTACGTCAACTTTTGGAGGGTTTTTATAAAAAGATTTTATTTCATCAGGTATAGCTGCTAGTTCTTCGTTACTCATTTGACTCGCATTCGTTTTAATAAGCGGAAGTTTCCCTTCAATATACGGCTTATCAAATTCATGAGCATATACGATAATATTTTCATTTGATTTTTTTCGTATATCAGTCGCACATCCTATGTGATCTAGATCTTGATGCGTTAGAAGAATTACTTTTAGCTGTTCAATAGATATATTCAATTCACTTAAGGCCTCTCTCAGTTGATCGGTTTGCCCAGGCATTCCTGTATCAATTAGAATAGCTTCATCGTTATTCCAAACTAACGTAGGATTTAATATTATATTTTGGTCAAAAGCTCTGGCAGTCAACTGTAGCATTTCAACACCTTCTGAAATTCTCATCACAAACCCCTTTTCCTATTAAAGTTACGAAGGTTTTAACCTCCCATAATTGTGCAGATTCCAACGTTATTCTTGAATTTTATCAATAAATAAAATAAAAACCAGACTGGAAAAAAATCACTTTTTATGCTATGATATCTATATAACAAAGCGTAAAATAATCGATTTTTATAAAGAGAAAAGATGAACCCCACTGTCCGAGGTTCACCTTTTCTCTTTGTCGTTAGCCACTTTGGTTTTTTTATTTCTTATCTTCTCTTTGGATACACTCATGCAAAGGTACAACCTTAGTTTTCTTTGCTATTTTATACCCCCACCACGTCGCTAAAAAGAGAGGCAGACCGATGTATGAGACCGTCAAGCCGTACCAATCAATTTTGTCAGAAAGTACCGCTTGATAATTCTGTCCTAGAATAACGATGAGGCACATTCCAAATGCAAGAACAGGACCTAGAGGAAACCATTTTGCTTTATACGCCAGTTCATCTATCTCTCTTCCTGAAGCAACATATGCTTTTCGAAAACGATAGTGGCTGACGGCAATACCAATCCAGGCAATAAATCCGCTCATGCCTGAAGCGTTTAAAAGCCACATATACATTTGATCGCCAAAAATTGATGTTAAAAAGGCAAGACCGCCAATGATAGTGGTTAAAACAAGCGCGTTTACTGGAATTCCTCGACGATTAATTTTTCGAAGCGCTTTAGGCGCTTGCCCTTCATTTGCCATGGACCACAACATTCGCGTAGAAGCATATAAGCCAGAAGTTCCGGCTGATAAAACCGAGGTAAGAATAACAGCATTCATCACTGAAGCAGCTGCAGCAATTCCTGCTTTTTCAAAAACAAGCGTAAATGGACTAACAGCAATGTTATCCACATCTCCTCCTAGAAGAGATGGACTTGTGTAAGGAATGATGAGCCCAATTACAGCAATGGCTGCAATATAAAATAGAAGAATGCGCCAAAAGACTTGGCGAATGGCTTTTGGTATATTTTTTTGAGGGTTTTCACTTTCCCCCGCCGCAATGCCGACTAGCTCTGTACCTTGAAAAGAAAATCCCGCGATAAAGAAAATGCTTAGTACGGACAGAAATCCGCCGTTGACCGGCGCTTCTTCTAATGTAAAGTTTTTAAAGCCGATATATTCACCGCCGAAAATGCCAAAGATCGTCAGAAGGCCCACTCCGATAAACACAATGATGGTTACTACTTTTACGAGAGCAAACCAATATTCAGATTCTCCATAGCTTTTTACAGATAGGAAATTAAGTAAAAAAATTAAGCCTAAAAACAAAGCGCTCCAGATAATACTTGGCACATCAGGGAACCAAAACTTCATGATAATAGCAGAAGCAGCTATTTCTACAGCGAGCGTAACAGCCCAGTTAAACCAGTAGTTCCAGCCGAGCGCAAAGCCGAGAGCTGGGTCTACATAATGACTGGCGTACGTTGAAAAAGAACCTGATACCGGCATAAACGTGGCCATTTCTCCAAGACTAGTCATGAGAAAGTAAACCATAATTCCAATGGCCCCGTAAGCAATCAGCGCTCCTCCAGGTCCGGCAGTTTGGATGGATGATCCGGTAGCAAGAAATAAGCCCGTTCCGATTGATCCTCCAATGGCAATCATGGTCATATGACGTGCTTTTAAATGGCGTTTTATATGCTTATCGTCCTGCTTTTTTTCTTCTTCATTACGATTTATATCGACCGCTTCCATACTTATCCCACCTTTATAAATGAACTATGCGCACATGTTTAACGTAAAGCGTATAAGAATATCCATCTCCCACAAAAAGCAGGAGATGGACCCTTCATTGCTTACTTTGAAAAATCAAAATAGTTTCGTTTTAATAGACGAGGCAGGCTCATAAGCTGTTCGTACGTTACACTTTTTTCTAAGGCAGAAGTGTTGATTAAAAACAGTTGATCTTCAATGTGTCCAACCGTTTCATCTGTTTGATACGTAATTCCGCATTCTGAACATGTAATGGAAGGCGTCTCTTTAATTTCTATAGCTTTTGTGCCGTCAGGAAGCTCCCAATAAACCGTTGCATCCGTCTCTTTCGCTTCATAGGATTCGCACCATTGACATTTCAATATTATTCCTCCTTCGCTCCCGCCGTTTCGTATTTTTTCATTTGCGTTTCAAATTTTTTCTCTTTTAATTGATCGCGCTTTTCACGCTTGTCTTTCAAAGAGCTATGCTCTGGATTTTGGTCATACGTTTTCCGGCGGTCAAGACGGTTTAGACCTTCCGGTGTTAAGTTGAACTTTGTATCATCAATAATTGAAAGAACACCGTTGCTTTCAAATTTTTCAAATACTTCAGGATATACTTTTTTATAAAATTCTTCTGCGCTTCCACTTTGGTAATTTTGCGGCTCCGGATAAGATGTAATAACACCTTCAAAGTTTCGAAGCACCACTTTATTGGAGCTTTGAGAAATAATATAGTTTGGCTGCAGCGGAATTTTACCGCCTCCTCCAGGAGCATCCACGATAAACGTAGGAACTGCATAGCCGGACGTATGGCCGCGAAGTCCTTCCATAATTTCTAGCCCTTTACTGATCGGCGCACGGAAATGGCCGATTCCTTCTGATAAATCACATTGATAAATGTAATAAGGACGCACGCGAATTTTTACTAAATCATGCATAAGCTGCTTCATGATTGGCACGCTGTCATTAATTCCGGCTAAAATAACCGCTTGGTTTCCAACTGGAACTCCTGCGTTCGAAAGCATTTCACAAGCACGCTTTGATTCTTCTGTAATTTCAATTGATGTGTTAAAATGCGTATTTAGCCAAACCGGATGATATTTCTTCAAGATATTGCACAGGTTTTCTGTAATGCGCTGCGGGAACACCACCGGTGCTCTTGTACCGATACGAATAATTTCTACGTGCGGAATATCGCGCAAATTTTTCAAAATATATTCTAAAATATTGTCATTGATTAATAGGCCGTCTCCTCCGGAAATTAATACATCACGGATTTGAGGGTTGGCTGCAATGTAATTAATAGCTGTATCCAGCTGTTTTTTTGGAACCCCCATGCCAATTTGCCCTGAAAAACGTCTTCTGGTACAGTAGCGGCAGTACATAGAGCATTGATTTGTAACTAAAAACAGCACGCGGTCGGGATAACGGTGTGTTAACCCAGGAACCGGTGAATCTTCATCTTCATGAAGCGGATCTTCTAAATCATACCTTGTTTTATGCAGTTCTTCTGAAATAGGAACGGACTGCATTCTGATTGGACATTTCGGATCGTTCTCATCCATTAACCATGCGTAGTAAGGAGTGATATTTAACGGAATCGTTTTGGTTGCAATTTTAACACCTTCTTCTTCTTGAGGTGTTAAATTTATCACTTTCTTTAAATCTTCCAATGTTTTAATCGTGTTTGTCAGCTGCCATACCCAGTCGTTCCACTGCTCGTCCGTTACATCTTTCCAAAGCTCGATTTCTTTCCAGTGTCTGCTTGCTTTATATAACGTATTGTTCATTTTATATTCCCTCCAAAGTTTATTTTTTGAATAGATGTTCTACTAAGAAATTGACCGCACCATATAATAGCGATCTTCTCCTTCGCCAAACTCTCCTGCTCGCGTTTCTTTAATGGTAAAGTCCATTTTTTTATACAGCTTCACAGCCCCTTCATTTTTTACATTCACAGTCAAACAAACGCTTTCGAAATTATCTTTTTTTAGAATCGAAAATATTTCTTCTAAAAACAGCTGTCCAATTCCGCTTCCTTGTTTATCAGATCGGACGTAGAAACCAAAGATATAAGCTTTTGTGACATCTTTGTAATCTCGAAGCAGCTCGCAAATGGCAATTGGCCTTGCGTCATTTTCCTGGAAATATTGAATAAGCTTGCCGTAGCGCGCTAAAGGTACAAGCGTCTGTTCATCAACGGCTCCCATGCCCGGAAACGCATCTTTTTCAAGTTCAATCATCATCTTTTGCTGCTCCGGATTTAACGATTCCGGCACTTCGATATAGTACTGCTCTTTTAATGCATCCATTTTTCTTTCCTCCTTTTTTCACTTTCATATTTGACATCTTGCAGCGGCCAGATTAACTTTGGAATGTGCTGATAATTAAAGGTCGTTAAGCGATTTGATGCTACGCCTGGAGCATCCACATAGATGATAGATCCTACAAGCGGTTCAAAAGCGGCTCTGAAATGATTTTTAGCTTTTAAACCGATGATTTTTTTCGTCGTTGGCTCAATGCCAATATGGCGAAAAAGTTCAGGATCGTTTGCTGATACCGGCCTTCCAATCAGCAAAATATCCAATTCTCCTACTCGAATATGAGCTGCACCTTTTACATTTACTTTCAAATGCTGATTAAACGGTCCCGAATTGTAAAACTCACCTTCTGATAAACCAATGACCTTTGCTTCAGCTTCAACGGGCTTTCCAAACTCAGGAGAAACTTTTCCTCCTAAGGAAAGAGAGACGTAATTCCCAACTCCTGCTTGCACGCATTGTTTAATAGATTCAGGGTCATAAAGACCTCCAAACAGTGTCCCCGACATATTTAGCTTCAGCATGTATTTCAAAAGTTCTGTTGTATCGCCGCTTCCGCAGCTTAAAGGATTATCTGCTATATCAGCGAGCACTGTCGGCTTTGTGTTGGATAGTTTTAACGCTGTTTGCAGACCTTCTTCAACGGTAGGCAAATCGACTATAAATTCTTCTTTTATATTCCAAAACTGAGAAGCTAGTTTATTTGCTGTTTTTTCTGCTTTTTCAGGATTCAAAGCAGCTACGAGCACGCTTGCTCCGGCGATTGGAATATCGGAATATGGAAAGCCTCCAAAAACGGAAACATTATATACGTCTTCTTCTTGCTCAGCTTGCTTAGCAAGGTCAATCATTTTTTTCATAGGGCCTTCTGCTGTTCGCATATTAATTGAGGGCAACAGCATAGGCAATTTTTTTAAAGACGCATAATAGACAGCGCTTTCTTTTATTTGTGTTAAAAGCGCTCGCGCAGCGTTGACTCCTTGTTCGTACATATCAACATGAGGATATGTTTTAAAACCAAAGTGAAGCGGCGTGTACGTAAGCATGTCTTCACTGACATTTGCATGCATATCGAGCGTAGTAGCAATAGGAACGCTATTTCCTATACAGCTTCTTATTTGACCTAACAAATGAGCTTCAGGATCGAAAAGATGCTCTACTACCATTGCGCCGTGCAAAGCGATTAACAAGCCATCTAGCGGGCCGGCGTGAGTAAGCGCATGCAGCATTTGCTTTTCAATTGTGTAATAAGCCGCCGAAGATACAACCCCAGACGGAACTGCAGCTGCACAAACAAGGGGAACGATTTCTACTTGCTTCTCTTGCTTTAATACATCCAAAAATCCCCCTACTTCTGTTTTGGTTCCTGAATATGCTTTATATATTTCCGTTCCAACAAAATATCCTTCTTGTACAAACTGTTCTATTTCTGTTTTTAACGGACTAAAGCTGTGAGATTCATGATAAAAAAAGGCAATGCCAATGCGATATGAAGACATGTGCTCCTCCTTTTCGCTAAGGTGCGAGATTAATAGTTGGTGTAGACAGACTTCCATTCTGTCATTACATCAAATGCATGATGAGAAACTTCTCTGTGGCCGTTGCCAGACATTTTCATTCCTCCGAATGCTACTCCCATTTCAGCATTAGATGTTCCGTTATTGATATAGACTAATCCGCTAACAGCGTCTTTCGCCGCTCGGCTGGCATAATGTAAGCTTCTTGTATAAATAGAAGTGGAAAGTCCGTACATCGTTCCATTATTGACGCTCATTGCTTCTTCATAGCCATTTACTTCAATAAAAGCAAGCACGGGGCCAAAAATCTCTTCTTGAGCAATTGTGTGATTCGAATGGACGTTATCGATGATTGTAGGCATGTAATAACAAGCCCCTAATTCTGATAAAGCACGACCTCCAAGCGCAATATTCCCGCCTTCTTCTAACGCTTTTTGTACGTAATCTTCTACTAAACGACACTGCTGTTCATTAACAAGCGGTCCTATCACAACCCCTTCATCAAGACCATTTCCAATCTTCATTTCTTCTGTAAGAGCTATTACTTTTTTCAACAGCTCTTCTTTTACTGAACGATCCACGATGACTCTGCTAGCTGCGGTACAGCGCTGCCCCGTTGTCGTAAATGCTGATTTAACAATTCCTTCTGCTGCTTTATCCAGATCGGCATCCTTTAATACGATAACCGCGTTTTTTCCTCCTAGCTCTAAAGAAATTCGTTTTAAGGTTTTGCTGCTCATTTCTGCTAACTGCTGACCAACTTCCGTAGAACCTGTAAATGAGATGATTTTCACTTCAGAGTGCGTAGCAAGCTTTTGTCCAACGATTCTGCCCGATCCCGTAAGCAAATTAATTGTTCCTTTTGGAAGCCCCGCAGCGTGCAATACTTCCATAAAAATCTTCGCTGAGAGCGCCACTTCTGAAGCCGGCTTCCAGACAACGGTATTGCCAGCGATTAAAGCGGCAAACACTTTATAAGAAGCGAGAGAAACAGGAAAGTTCCAAGGTGTAATACATGCTACAACTCCAAGCGGTTCGCGAACCATTTTTATATCTCGGTCAGGAAAGCCAGCAGGCACTATTTCGCCAAACAAACGTCTTCCTTCTCCCGCCATATACTGAGCTGTTGCAATGACGACACCAACTTCGCCTATTGATTCTGTCAGCGGTTTTCCCATCTCTTTTGTCATCACTTGAGCTAGCTCTTCTTTTCTGTCTTCAAAAAGCGAAGCTGCTTTTGTTAAAAATGCTGCACGTTCAGGAATAGATGTATTTTTCCAGTAGCTGTAGGCTGTACTAGCCGCGTTTACCGCAGCATCGACTTGACTAGCCGTAGCGGCTGCACACGTTCCGACGAGCTCTTGTGTTGCAGGGTTTATACTTTCAAAATAGGTTTGCTCCTCTTCACTTACCCACTCGCCGTTAATATATAAATTTCCTTGCAGCAGTTCGGTTTTAGTTTGACTCATATTGTTACCCTCCTTTTCATTTAAAAAGCTAGTTAATTGAAACTGCTTCTGTGATGACTTCTTCTAATAAAGACAGCCCTTGATTCAGCACGTCTTTATCAATATTTAGGGGCAGCATTAAGCGAATAGTTTGCCCTTTGACTCCACAGTTCATGATAAGCAGTCTTCTTTCCAGCGCTTTTGATTTAATAACAGGGACATAAGCAGCTGCTGTTTCAACATGAAATTCAATGCCGATCATCATACCCATTCCTCTAACCTCTTTAATAGCCGGTAAATGTCCGATAGAATGCTGAAGACGTTTCACAATATCGGCACCTACTTTTTCACTGCGCTCTACAAGCTTTTCTTCTTCAATGATTGAAATATTAGCTAAAGCAGCTGCGCACGATACTGGATTTCCGCCAAAAGTAGAACCATGTCCAGCTATTGGCCATTTCTCATGCAGTTCTCGGCTTGCTACAATCGCTCCTAGTGGCATACCACCGGAAAGAGCTTTTGCTAAAACTAAAATATCTGGTGTGACTCCAGCATGTTCTGCGGCAAACATTTTTCCAGTGCGTCCAAATCCCGTTTGCACTTCATCAAAGATAAGCAGAATGCCATAATCATTCGCTATGTCTCTCAGTGCGCGTAAAAAGCTAGAAGGAGCAGGGTAATAGCCTCCTTCGCCCATGACTGGCTCAATTACAATCGCCGCTACGCGTGAAGGATCGACTCGCAGTTCAAACAGCTTTTGCAGTTGATTTAAGCAATATGCTTCTGCTTCTTCCTCGTCAACATTAGGAAGCTGACTTGGATACGGATAAGGCGCGTGATACACTTCTCCTAAAATCGGCTCGTAGTAGCTTCGGTACTTAGAGCTTGAAGCTGTAATAGCTGTAGCTCCTAATGTACGGCCATGAAAAGAACCTTCGAAAGCAATAATCGCTGGTCTGCCAGTGGCCGCTTTTGCTAACTTAAGTGCTCCATCAATGGCTTCTGCGCCTGAGTTTGAAAAGAAAACCGTATCTAAGTTTCCAGGCGTAATTTGCGCAAGTTTTTCTGCCAAATTCACTGCTGTTTCGTAATAGCCGTAGTTTAAGCCTAGGTGAAGCAGCTGATCTGCTTGTTTTTTTATCGCTTCTACCATCTTTTCATGCGTATGACCCACTGCATTGACAGCTACTCCTGATACAAAATCAATATATTCCTTGCCATCAGCTGTCCAAAATTTTGCACCGTGCGCTTTTTCAATAACAAGCTCTGTTACTCTTGTCATCACCGGTGATAAATGTTTTTTTCCTTTGATTTGAAGCTCTTCCGTTTTATTTTGCACTTTCATATGACTCATCCTTTCTTATGTGCTGATAAAAAATAGAAAACGCATGATCTAGCAATCTCACTATTTCATCAACTTCTGATTTCGTTATATTTAAAGGAGGACTGATAATGATATGTTCTCCTTTATGTCCATCTATAGATCCGGATCCTGGATAAAAGACGCCTCCAAGCTCCATACAAATTTCATTGAGCTTTTCGCTGGCTGCTTCACGTGGCTCGAAAAATATCTGTTGATTGGCGTCTTTCATTAGTTCTAATCCAATTAAAAGTCCGCGGCCGCGAATATCTGAAATATAAGGATGCTTGCGCTGGAGCGCTACTAAACATTCCATTAAATACGCGCCTTGAGTTTCAACGTTTTGAAGGATATTCATTTCTTCATACATATCCAAAGCAGCAAGGCCTGCCGCTATTGAAACAGGATGTCCACTGTACGTATAGCCATGAAGAAATTTCCCGCTGCTATTTTCTAACAGCCCTTGAATCAGACTGTCATGGACAATCATTCCTCCTAAAGGAGCGTATCCTGCTGAAACTCCTTTACCAAAAGTTAGAATATCCGGCTCGATTCCGAATTGTTCCACTGCAAAATCAGTTCCTGTTCTCCCAAAGCCTGTCATAACTTCATCAATAATTAAAAGAATGTCATAGCGGCTGCAGAGCTCACGTACTTTTTTGAAATAGTCAAGTGGAGGTACGACAGCTCCTTGCTGACTTCCTACAATGGGCTCTGCGATAAAAGCTGAAATATTTTCTGGACCGAGCTCTAAAATGGTTCGTTCAATATCGGTGACACAGCTCCAGTTTTGATTTGCCACGCAGTCTTCTTGATTGCGATTATACGGACAGCGATGACAATACGGCGAATAAACGTGCGCAAAATGTAAAAGATTAGGTGTATACGGATATCGTCTTTTTACGTCTCCTCCAGCTGATAGTGCGCCTATCGTATTTCCGTGATAAGACTGCCACCTTCCGATTACGATGTGTTTTTGCGTCTTTCCGGCATCTCTGTGATATTGCCTTGCTAATTTTAATGCACTTTCATTTGCTTCTGATCCTCCTGATGTAAAATAGACTTTGTTTAAATGAAGCGGCGCCATTTTACCAATGACCCCTGCAAGTTTATGCAAAACATCCGTTTCAAAACGCAATGTATGAACAAACGCCGCTTTTTTTGCCTGCTCAGCCATCGCCTCGGCTATTTGCGCAATGCCGTGCCCTAAGTTTGCCGCCACGGCGCCGGAGCAGCCGTCTAAATACTTTTTTCCTTGTTCATCTATTAAGTAGCTTCCTTCACCATGCGTAATCATTGGATACTTTTTTGTTAAATCTCTATGAAAAACATAATCTCTTTTTATTTCGTCCATCTTTCCACCACCATCGCCATTCCTAATCCTCCTGCAACGCAAATAGTAGCCAGGCCGTATCGTCTTTTTTGCTTGTGAAGCTCATGACACAGAGTTGTTATAATTCTTGCCCCGGAGCACCCTAAAGGATGTCCAAGCGCAATCGCTCCTCCGTTTACATTCACTTTTTCTGATGTGATGTCCCATTCTCTTAAGCAAGCAATACTTTGAGCGGCAAATGCTTCGTTTAATTCAATCAAGTCCATATCACCTAAGCTTAAACCGGCTTTATTTAAAGCAATTTGCGAAGCAGAAACGGGGCCAATTCCCATTTCCTTTGGAGAGACGCCCGCTGCGGCAAACGACACAACCTTTGCCATAGGCGTTAATCCAAGCTGCTCAGCTTTTTCTTCCGACATCAACAGCATCATTGAAGCGCCATCGTTTCTGCCGGATGAATTGCCTGCTGTCACCGTTCCATTCTTTTGAAAAACAGGCTTAAGCGCACCAAGCTTTTCTTTGCTAGTAAGACGAGGAAATTCGTCTGTTGCAAAATGCCTCATACCTTTTTTCCCTTCTTTTACAGGTACCGGGATAATTTCTTCTTCAAACAAATCAAGTTCTATAGCCCGCCTAGCTTTTTCCTGACTATAAAAAGCAAACTCATCTTGTTCCGTGCGGCTAATACTATATTTTTCAGCGAGCCACTCGGCCGTCTGTCCCATCGTAAACGTTCCGTATAACGTTTCAGGCTGTGATTTTGGCTGACTTTCTGTATTAGAGTCATAGAGTGTTAAATCACCAACGTGAAAACCAAAACGAGTGCCTACCGTATAGTGCGGTGCTTGAGACATGCTTTCCACTCCTCCGGCTAATACCACTTCGGCTTGACCTGATAAAATGGACATAGCTCCATTCATTACAGCCTGCATGCCTGAACCGCACTGGCGGTGCACGGTATAAGCTGGAATACGTTCAGAGAATTGAGCTTTCAGCCCGGCTACTCTCGCTATATTAGGAGCATGAGCGCTTTGTTTCGTTTGTCCGACAATGATTTCATCAACAATCTCTGAAGTATATCCCGCTGAAGACAAATTGTTTTTCATCACAAGAGAGACTAGTTCTTCTGGAAGCGTATCTGCAAGCGAACCGCCAAACTTTCCAATAGGCGTTCGAAATGCATTTACAATCACTGCCATTATGCTGTCACCTCATTGTTTTTATTAAATAATTTAGAGACGCGAAAAGAAGCCTGGGTTTTTTGTTGCACTGTCTCTAAAGAAACACCCGGAGCTGTTTCAAGAAGTTCAAGACCAAGGTCTGTTACCGAAAAGACAGCTAATTCCGTAATAATCATATCGACTCGTCGCTCTGAAGTAAGCGGATAAGTTAACTCCCCAACTAGCTTTGACTCTCCTTGGCTGTTCGTATGAAGAGTCGTAACAATAACTTTTTTTGAGCCTTCTAATAAATCCATTGCTCCTCCTACGCCAAGAACACTTTTCCCAGGAACAGCCCAGTTTGCAATTCGGCCTGCTTCATCTACTTGAAGCACTCCAAGAATCGATACATTCACATGGCCTCCCCGTATCATGGCAAAGGAATCAGCGCTGTTAAAAAATGAGGCACCTTCCAAAACCGTGACGGGCAGCTTTCCAGCATTCACAAGTTCTGGATCTATATAATCTTCTTCAGGAGTAGGGCCAACGCCAAGAATCCCGTTTTCTGAATGTAAAAACACGTGAACATCGGGTGAAATATAATTAGCAACTAAAGTAGGAATGCCGATTCCTAAGTTCACTACATCTCCGTGACAAAGCTCTTTTGCAGCACGCGCAGCAATATATTGTTTGACGTTCATCTTATTGTTCTCCTTTCACTACGATATAAGTAACGTATAAATGAGGAGTTACAATTTCTTCAGGAGAAATCTGCCCAACTTCCACCACTTCTTCTACTTCAGCAATCACGATATCAGCTGCCGTTGCCATCATTGGATTAAAGTTTCTCGCTGATTTGCTGTAAATAAGATTTCCGAGTCGATCTGCTTTTTTAGCTTTTATTAGAGCTACATCTGCATGCAGCGATTCTTGCAAAACATATTTCTTTCCTTTTAATACTCGTTCTTCTTTTCCTTCCGCAAGCTGAGTCCCTACGCTCACAGGCGTATAAAATCCTCCGATGCCTGCTCCTCCTGCCCTAATAGCCTCGGACATTGTTCCTTGCGGGATGAGCTCCACTTGGAGTTCTTGTTGTTGATAAGCATGTACAACTTCAGGGTTGGAAGTAAAATAAGAACCTATGGCTTTTTTTACTTGTTTTTTTTGAACCAATACACCTAATCCTTTTCCAGGTTCACCGAGGTTATTACTAATAATCTCTAAATCTTTAAGGTTTGATTTGGCAATCGCTTCAATCAGACTAAGCGGGCTTCCAACGAGACCAAATCCACCTACCATAATGCGGGCGCCATCTGTTATTTTTTCTATTGCTTCTTCGCGCGTGATGATTTTGTTCATTTTGTTTCCTCCTTTTCTTTTTATATTTCACAGCGCTTTACGCGAAAAAAACCAAGCAGGACACAATGACTCCCCAAAGAAACAGGGATGTCCCCACTCTTTGTAAAGTGTGTGTGTCTGCTTGGCTTTAATAAGACCATGAAAAGAGGTTGTCTTCTCACTTTATTCTAACCAAACGCTATGTAATTTTTTGATTCACATTATCCCAGTAACGTTGGATTGCAGCCTGAAGCGCTACGATAATCGCCTGTTGAGATGGAGCAAAATAATAATTTTGAATACGTTCAATAAGAGGTTCAATTCCATCTGCAAGGCAGTAACCAATAAGCAGCTTCCGGAAAAAATTTTGCGTCAGCTCCGTAATAAACGTAAACTCAGCATTTACAATTTTATGCTCTGTCAGATCCACTTCTAGTACAATTCCCGCATGCTTATACATTTCATACATGGAAGTTCCCTGTGGAGCTTTTGCATATCCTGTCACAATGACTGTATTCAGTATTTGCATGCCCCTTAATCTCCTTTTAAAAACTATTTAATTACTCCGCACTTTTACACTAATAATTCTGAAAGGTCAAATGAGATTAACTCATATGCTTTTAGTTATGTAAGTGCTTTCATTTTTAAAAAGATATATTCTTACATAACTAATATTTCGCCTTTTCTAGACAAAATCCTTCTTTTCTTTTAAAAAAACTTTCTATTTTTTTATTTATTCCGCTTTATTGAAATTTATTCGAGTCTCCATCAAATTTTTCATCCGCTATACGGATGGACTCTGTTGGACAGCCTTCAAACGCATCTATTAAATCGTCTTCCAGCTCTTGGGGCACTTCAGCCGTGCCTTGATTATCATCAAGTATAACGAACGCAATTCCTTCATCATCATAATCATAAATGTCAGGTGCCGCAGCTCCACATGCACCACACGCAATACACGTTTCTTTATCGACTATCGTATATTTCCCCATGATCATTCTCCTAACTAAGTTTAAAAGTTATTACTCATTACCAGCCGCGTTCTTGCATACGATTTTCTGGTAATAATGATGAAATTTCAATTCCTTTCATTGCACTTCCTAATCCTTTTGATAAGCTTGCAATCAGTTCATAGTCTTGATAATGCGTTGTTGCTTCCACGATTGCTCGCGCAAATTTTTCAGGGTTGTCTGATTTGAAGATTCCTGATCCAACGAACACACCGTCTGCTCCAAGCTGCATCATTAACGCTGCATCCGCGGGTGTTGCTACGCCGCCTGCTGCAAAGTTTACAACCGGTAAACGGCCTTCATGTTTAATTTGCAGTAATAGCTCATAAGGCGCACCTAATAGTTTTGCTTCTGTCATTAACTCGTCTTCATCCATGCCTACAACTTTACGTACTTGAGCGTTTACTTGGCGCATATGACGCACTGCTTCGACAATGTTTCCTGTTCCTGGTTCGCCTTTTGTACGAAGCATCGAAGCACCTTCACCAATTCGTCTTGCTGCTTCCCCTAAATCACGGCATCCGCATACAAATGGAACTGTAAATGTACTTTTGTTAAGGTGATATTCCTCATCAGCTGGAGTGAGTACTTCACTTTCGTCAATATAGTCTACACCCATTGCTTCTAGCACGCGTGCTTCAACAATATGGCCAATACGAGCTTTCGCCATAACTGGAATGGATACAGCGTTCATCACTTCTTCAACAATTGTTGGGTCTGCCATACGAGACACGCCGCCTGCTGCACGAATATCAGCTGGAACACGCTCTAACGCCATAACAGCAACAGCGCCTGCTGCCTCTGCAATTTTTGCCTGTTCTGCATTGATCACGTCCATGATAACGCCGCCTTTTTGCATCTCTGCCATTCCCCGCTTCACGCGGTCCGTTCCATTTCTCACCATATTCAATTCCTCCTTTATATGTTCAAACACTTATTATGCAACTTCCATGCCAGTGTTAAAATATAGAAGAAATTAGTAAAAAACATTGATTTTTATGCCAAATTATTAAGCAGTTTTTAAAAATTTGGCAGGTGAAAGCCAATTTTTTAAACCAAAACAGCTCCCGTCCCTATTAGAGACGGAAGCTGTTTTGTTAAGGAACTAATACTAATTTTCCGGTCGTTTTTCTCCCTTGAAGCAGACGATGTACATCTGCCGCTTCATCAAGTGAAAATGTGCCGCCCAGCATTAATTTTAACTGACCGGCATTTACGTAGTTTAATAGCTCATGCAGGCTTTGCTGATAAAGTGTTGGTTTTGCCATCATTTGAGGTAAGAAAAAGCCTAGAACCGATTGATTTTTTTCCATCAGGCGGGCAGGGTTAAATTTTACAGGTTTTCCGCTAGCCATTCCGTAAAAAACGAGGCGCCCAAATGGTGCAAGACATTGAAGAGATTCATAGAATATATGCCCTCCTACCATTTCTAAAATAATATCGGCCCCTTTTCCTTCCGTTACTTCTAAAATTTGTTTTTCCCAGCCTGTTTCTGTATAGTTAATCGCTTCGTCAGCTCCAAGATTTTTTGCAAGCTCAAGCTTTTCTTTGGAGCTCGCTGTAGCAATAACTTTTCCAGCTCCAAAAATTTTGGCAAGCTGAACAGCTAAGGTTCCAACGCCGCCTGCTGCCGCATGAACAATGACGGTTTCTCCTTTTTCAAGGCGACCCATTGTTTTTAAAATATGATAAGCCGTGAGTCCTTGAAGAGGCAAAGCAACCGCTTGTGTTAAATCCACATTCTCCGGCAAAGGAATAAGACCTCTTGAGTCAGCCAGCGTGTACTCAGCGTATCCTGTTGCTCGATTAGATCCCAGCAGCGTCACGACTTTTGTACCTACTTTTATCCCTTTTACATCCTCGCCTACTTCAACCACTTCGCCCGCAACTTCAGAGCCTGGGATAAAAGGCAGCGGTGTTTCGACTACGTATGCTCCTTCACGCCGTGCAGCGTCGGCGTAATTAACGCCGATTGCCGCAACTTTAATGAGCACATCTTTCTTTTTTGGTACAGGGCGTGCAATATCGATAACTTGAAGAACATCAGGTCCTCCGTACTGCGTAAATTGAATGGCTTTCATCTTATATCCCCCTCTTATTTCCCTTGAAATAGTGGCTTTCTTTTTTCTTTAAACGCAGATATTCCTTCTTGATGATCTCTTGTTTCTACCATAAGAACTTGCGTTAGCCTTTCTTGTTCAAGAACTTGTTCTAATGTTAAATGAAAGGAATCGTTGACAATTTTTTTCATTTTCCCATACGCTTTGGTTGGTCCTTGTGATAAGCGACTTGCAAAGGATGTGACCTCATCTTTCAGCTGATTTAACGGTACTACACGGTTTAAAAAACCAGCTTTGTAAGCCGTATCGGCATCCATAGGCTCTCCTAAAAATAATAGTTCCTTCGCTCTATGGGGACCAACGACCTTTGTAAGAAAGTAAAGGCCTCCTCCGTCTGAAATCAATCCAACTTGAGAAAAGCTTAATACGAACCGACTTTCTTCTGACGCAATGATAAAGTCAGAAGCGAGAGCTAAATTAAAAGCCGCTCCTGCTGCAAATCCATGAACTGCTGAAATAATTGGCTTCTCTAGATTTTGCATCGCTAAAATACATTCATTTAAACGACCGATATGTTCATAAACATCAGATCCGGATGCTTGGCCCATCGTTTTTACATCGCCTCCGGCAGAAAACGAGCGCCCTGCTCCATTTAATATAACCACTTTAATAGACTCATCGCTTTGCGCCTGTTTTATTTCAGCTGTTAACTTTTCAATCATTTCCTCACTGAATGCATTTAAACGATCCGGCCGATTTAACGTTAAAGATAAAATAGTCCCGTGCTTTTCTACTACTAAATCACTCATAATCCAGATTCCCTCCTCTTTACTTTGCATTAAACGATAAGCCACCCACCGTCTACTAATAAATCACTTCCTGTCATATAAGATGCCTCTTTAGACGCTGCAAAAGCAATAACGTTTGCAATTTCATCTGGTTTACCTACACGTTTTAAAGCCGTATTTTTTTCGATTGCCTTAGTGAAGCGCTCATTTTCAAGTCCAGGCTGCGTTAAAGGTGTTTCTACGAATCCAGGAGACACAGAGTTTACTCTGACTCCACGGGGAGCTAACTCAAACGCCATTGCTTTTGTAAAGTTAATTAAAGCAGCTTTAGCAGCGCTGTAGTGAGGGATTTGTGCCCCGGCTTTATGTCCTGAAAGAGAAGCGATGTTAACAATAGATCGATTTCCTCCTATTTCTTCAGTTAAAAAAGGAATCAAATGTTTTGTGACAAGAAATACGCTTGTTAAATTGACGTCCTGCACGTGTTTCCACTGTTCAAGCGTTGTTTCTTTGATTGTTGAATTAACTGATCCGCCTGCGTTATTAATTAATAAATGAATTTGTCCGTACTTTTCTTTTATAAACTCAGCCAGCTCTTTGACGTCTTCTTCTTTCGTTACATCAGCGGGGAAAATATCCGTGCACTTTCGTTCACACCGTGTGTCAATAGCCGATGCAGCCTGTACTAGCTTTTCTTTCGTTCGCCCGACAAGAATGACGTGAGCTCCTTCTTTCGCCATTCTCTGAGCGGTCGCTTCTCCAATGCCGCTTCCAGCTCCTGTAATAACAGCTATTTGCCCTTCAAAACGCATAATATCCCTCCTTATACAACATATCGCCCGCTGTCGATAAATTCACGGGCAATGCCTCGATTGCGCGTGAACTCTCCTTCACTTTGCAAATCATTCATCCATTTTCCAAGAATTGTGCGGTACTGTCGGTGTTTTTCACCCGTTAACATCCCGTTTATTAATTGTCGAGCCTGCTTTTCAATTTCAAAGAGCGTTTCACTAACAACCGTTGCTGACAGCTTGCTTTTTAACTTTTCTTTTTCTTCTCCATTTTTGTTCACAGCTTTTTCCGCGCGCAGCACAGATGACTCCATAGCGAATAGTCCAATAGCAATTTCTGCGAGCTTCATCAGCATTTCTTGTTCTTGTGCTAGATTGGCGTTAAACGTTTGGAATGCTGTTCCTAACAAAGCAAGAAATAAATGTCTTGTGGTAATAACCGCCTGCTTTTCTCTTGCTAGAAGTTCATTTGAAGATATTTCCCACTGACCGCTCATCAATTCACTAACAGCATGTTCTACTTGTTTGCTCAGCTCTATTTCTCCTTTGTCTGCTTTTTTTAGAAGCTGAGTTGGAAGCAAAAGGCGATTGATTTCATTTGTGCCTTCAAAAATACGATTGATGCGTGAGTCACGATATACTTGTTCTATTTTATATTCTTGAATAAACCCCGCACCGCCATGAAGCTGCAGCGATTCATCGGCAATTAAATCAAGAGTTTCCGATCCGTACACTTTACAAACTGAACATTCCATTGCAAATTCAGCCAGCTGTTTAGCTACTAACTTATGATTTTCACTTTCATATAAGCCACCAAGCGCCTCTTCTAGTAAACCGGATGTACGGTACTGAATAGATTCAGATGCAAAAATACGAGCCGCCATTTTTGCTATTTTTTCTTTTGAAGCATTAAATTCCGCAATAGCTGTTTTAAACTGCTTGCGTTCTTTTGTATAAGCTAAAGCAAGTTCAAACGCATATTTCGCTGCGCCCATACATGCAGAACCTAAGTTAAAACGTCCGAGGTTTAAGACGTTCAACGCAATCAAGTGACCCTTTCCTACTTGTCCAAGTACGTTTTCTACGGGTACTAAACAATTTTCATAAATAACTGGACGAGTAGACGACCCTTTGATTCCCATTTTCTTTTCTTCTGGCCCGAGAGACAGTCCTTCAAAACCTTTTTCTACAATAAAAGCGGTAAAATGTTCACCGTCTACTTTTGCATACGTGATGAACGTATCTGAAAAGGCAGCATTGGTAATGTACTGCTTCGTTCCATTTAATACATAATGCGTTTTTTCAGGATTTAATACGGCTTTTGTTTGGGCTGCAAGAGCATCAGAACCTGCTTCTGGCTCTGTCAAACAGTAGGCCCCAATATATTCGCCGCTTGCCAATTTAGGCAAGTATTTTTCTTTTTGCTCCTTGGTGCCAAAATACGTAATAGGAAGTGTCGCAATGCATGTATGATTAGAATGAGCGACTCCATATCCGCTTGTCCGGCCAATGATTTCACCGACGAGTCCTTTGCTTACTTTATCAAGACCTAGTCCTCCATATGCTTCTGGAATACTGTGAGCAAGAAGTCCAAGCTCGCCTGCTTTATGCATCAATTCTACTACTTTATTAAAATCCTGCTGCTCAATGTCATTATGGTAAGGGTCTACTTCTTTTTCAATAAACCGCTTTGCTGTCTGAGCAATCATACGGTGCTCATCCGTTAAGTCTTCGGGTGTATAAACGTGATGCGTAGATGTTTTTTTTAGTAAAAATGAGCCGCCTTTTGCTTTTGTTTTCATTTCAGACATATCGTTTCCCCCCCGTTTACTAGCTTTTTTTTCACTACCTTAGGAGCTACGGAATAGACGTTTTTCCGGCTTACAAAGCCAATTTCGTTTAGAAAGCCATACTGAGTGAGCATTTCTCCTATAGCTGAGCGCTTCAATATTTCAACAGGTGAATGCTCATAAGCCTCATACAAAAGCAGTGCGGCTTTTGCAGCATCCGTCAAATGAAATGTTTTTAGTTGCAGCAGACAGCTTATAAAATACCCCGCTCCATACAAATCTTCTAGACAGAAGCGATCGGCTGAACCTGAACAAACCAATAAAACAGTTTCCTCTTGACCTTGCTGACAAACAGCACTGGCAACCGCTTCTCCGTTTAAAAGCGAAGCTGTATATACATGGTTTGCTTTTTCAGCGTTATGAATGGCTACGGTTCCGTTAGTCGTGGACAAAATAACCGTTTTATTTTGAACATGCTCCTTTAACGTGCTGGGATTCGGATCAAAAAAACCTTCAATCGTTTTCCCTCTATATTCGCCTACAAGCGCAATATCATCAGGCTTGTACGTTTTTGCTTTTTCACGCGCTTCTTCTTCGTTTTTTACTGGAATAACTTCTATTGCTCCTTGCTGTAAAGCAGCCGCAATTGTTGACGTAGCCAATAAGACGTCAAATATAACAACCGTTTTTCCTTCTAGCTTTTTGGAAAGAAGCTCTTCTTTTTTGAGTATTACGTGAATTTTCCCTTTCATATATGTCCTCGTTCTGTGTGCAGAGCATGAATAATTAGTGTTTTTACATAATCTCCAAATTGTGAAAACCGTTTATCATTTGTTTGGCCTTTTTTATAACGGTAATAAATTTGCTGACAAATGACAGCAAGCTTGAAGTACGCAAATTTTAGGTAAAAGTCAATGTGTGAAACATCCCGTCCGCTTTTTTTAGCGTATGCTTCTACAAAATCTCGACGGGAATAAAAGCTTTTTTGCACAGTAACAGGTGGATTTCCGAGTCCTCTTTTCAAAAGTTCAGGATCGCTGTCTTCCATCCAGTAGCTCAGCGCCACTCCCAAATCAGCAAGCGGGTCTCCAACGGTTGTCATTTCCCAGTCAAATAATCCTACAATTTTATTTCCATCCGGTGAAAATAACGTATTGTTAAGCTTGTAATCATAGTGAATAATGGTCGAATGCTGTGTAGTGGGGATGTGTGTGGTCAACCATTTTTTTAGGACTTCTACTTCCGGTATGTCACTTGTTTTTGATTTTTCATAACGATGAATCCAGCCGTATACCTGACGTTCTAAAAATCCTTCGGGCTTGCTGATTTTTTCAAGAAGCGTGCCTTTATAAGGAACATCATGAAGTTGAGCAAGGACATCCACCATTTGTTCTGAAATACAACGGCAAAGTTCGTCAGTTCCTTTCACGTCTTCTGGAAACGCTGTGTCGATGAGAACACCGTGCTTTCTCTCCATTAAAAAAAAGGATTTCCCGACCACCGTCTCATCTTCACAAAACACATACGGTCTAGGAGCGAGAGGGAAAGACTTCGATAAAACAGATAAAATCTTGTATTCTCTTTGCATGTCATGCGCTTTTGGCGCAACTGGCCCAAAGGGGGGGCGTCTCAACACCGCCTCCCACTCTCCGACTGAAAGAGCATAGGTTAAATTGGACGCACCTGATCCAAATTGCTTGATTAAAAGAGGCTCTTTAGGTAAATCAGGAATCGAAACACGGAGAAACTGATGCAGTTTTTCCGTGTTTAATTCCTCTCCTTTTCGTACAGGAATGATTTGTGACATTCTTTTACCACCTGCTTTTTTATAGTTAAACAGCTACTTTATAATTCATCAAAAACTGCTTAATGTCCGCTGGAATAGACACGCTTTTTTGTGCATCAAAATCAAAGTACACGATGACAGCTTCTCCTTTAGCAATCAGCGATCCCGTCTTGCTGTCGGTAATTTCATGACCAATTGTAAAGCTTTTATTGCCGACATTAGATACAAAGGTTTTAATCATTAGCACTTGATTAAAATAACCTTGCGCAACAAAATCACATTTAGTAGACGCTAAAATATACTCCCACTTTTTTGTATGCATGGATGCTCCCATTTCTTCAAAAAAAGCAATACGGGCCTCTTCTAAATAAATGAAATAGCTCGTATTGTTAATGTGACCGAGTGCGTCTGTTTCGCAAAAGCGCACTTTGACCTGTGTTTCATACATGATCTTCTCCTCCTTTACTTATGTGAAAAAACAGCGGGACGCTTTTCAATAAATGCTGATACTCCTTCTTTAATATCTTCTGTTTGAAAGACTTCTTCAAACAGCTCTGCCTCAAGTTCAAGACCTTCAGATAATGTACGATTCATTCCTTCGTTTACCGCTGTCTTAATTCGAGAAAGTGACGGAAGAGAGTGACGGTTAAATTTCTTAGCCAGCTCTTTTGCTTTTTCGAGCCCTTTTCCTTTAGGCGTTATATGATTGGCAAAGCCTGCATGAAGCGCTTCTTCTGCAGAAACAGGACTGCCGGCAAACATCCACTCTTTAGCTTTAGAAACGCCGATTACGCGCGGAAGACGCTGAGTTCCGCCGCCTCCAGGAAACAATCCGAGCTTCACTTCCGGAAGACCGATTTGAGCATGTTCTTCGGCAATGCGTATATCAGCGGTTAGTGAAAGTTCGCATCCTCCTCCAAACGTTAAACCGTTTAACACGACAATTGTTGGTTTTTGAATGTTTTCAAGTTTTTGCAAAACACGATGAGTTTTCATAAACTCTTCTTTAATGCCGCTTTGCCCCATTAACTGAGGAAACTCTTTAATATCAGCTCCAGCCATAAACGCCCGGTCGCCCGCTCCTGTTAAAATGATTGTAATGACATCAGGATCTTTACTAAGCTCTTCATACGTTTCTTCAAGCTGCTGCACAACAGTCTGGCTCATTACATTTAAAGGCGGGTTATCAATGGTTACAATTGCCGTTTTCTCCTCTTTTTCAACACGTACAAATTTTTTCATCATTACTTCACTCCTTGTGTGTGGTATGTGTAAAAACCTTTTCCTGTTTTACGTCCAAGCTCGCCTTTTTGAACTTTTTCTTCAATGCACGCAGCTGGCTTGTCCTCTGGATCTCCCGTTTCGCTATAGCGCTGCTGCATCACAAAATATCCGACGTCAATTCCCGAGAGATCCATCAATTCAAAAGGACCGATCGGGTGATTGAGCGCTTTTTTGCAAATCGTATCAATGTCTTCAAAATCTGCGTATCCATTTTCATAAAGGAAAACGGCTTCTTTTTGCAACGCTCCTAAAATTCGATTAGCAATAAAACCTGAGATTTCTTTTTTCAGAAGGACTGCTGTGCGATTAATTTGCTTGCAAACGTTCATTGTCGTCTGAGCTGTTTTTTTACTTGTCTTTTCACTCATCACAACTTCTACGCAGTCCATTACAAGGGGAGGGAAAAAGAAATGCATGTTAACGATTTGCTCTGGACGGTTTGTTGCACTTGCAATAAGCGAGTTAACAATTGTTGAACTATTCGATGCTAAAATGGCGTGACTTGGTGCGTACTCATCTATTTCTTTAAAGACACTTTGTTTTACATCTAACTTTTCTACCACAGCTTCAATTACAAAATCCGCACTTGAAACCGCTTCCTTTAATGTGTTTGTAAAAGACAATCTTCGAAATGCGGCTTCTTTAGCCTCAAAAGAGATTTTTCCTTTCTGAACCCACTTGCCTATAATTGCTTCCAGCTTGTCTTTTGCATTAATGAGTGATTGTTCATTCATATCTTGAATAATTGTTTCATATCCTCCGAGTGCACAAAGCATACCGATTTGATGTCCCATTTGTCCTGCTCCAATAACAGCAATACGGTGTATATCTTTACTATTCATGTTATAGCCTCCTTTTAATATAAAAGGAGAGAAAGAGCTTATACTTTCCCGCCTTTTACGAGCACTGTCTAGCCTAGCAGCTACTATGACTCAATACCTTTCATCAGCATCTTATAAAAAATAGCCGCAACTTCTCGATCTGATTTTTCTCCATCCGGCTGAAACCAAAAATAGCTCCAATTTGTCATTCCTAATATGCCTAGCGTCACGATATCTGAAGGCAAATCTGAACGGAACTGCCCTGCTTCTATTCCCTTTTCAATGATCTCTTGTACATTTTCTTTAAAACGATCGCGCTTTGGGATGATTTGTTCTAAGTGTTCTTCACTCAAATGACGCATCTCTCGAAAAAACACTTTAGCTCGAAGACCTTCTTTCTCAATATCATGAACAAGTTTAAAAATAATACTGTGCAGCTTTTCTGGATAAGATGTTGTCTTATCTGCAAGAATCGCCTCTTGGTTTTCTATTAATCTTTCAATATATTGAAGGTGAATATCCATTAAAAGCTCTTGTTTGCTTTTAAAATAATAATAAAACGTTCCTTTTGTGACGTTTAATTCATTTACAATATCTTGAATCGACGTTTCTTTGAAACCTTTTTGAGCAAAAAGCTGAATGCTTCGTTCCATCATCAAATCTTTCATCGTCAAACCCTCTCTGTCTTTTCTCATTTTCACAAATTATACCATGGCTTAGAGGGAGCTTTTGAAAAAGTTTGTTTATGTTCAGCTTATTTACATCGTTTCTTTCACCACTTCTTCTCGTAGTGCCCGTCGTAAAATTTTCCCTACATTAGTCTTAGGAAGCTCAGCGCGAAACTCAAAGATTCGCGGAATTTTATAAGCTGCAAGGTGCTGTCGACAATAAGAAGTAAGCTCTTCTTTGGAAAGAGATTTCCCTTCTTTCACTACCAAAATCGCTTTAATGGTTTCTCCTCTGTAAGGATGCGGCACACCAATTACAACGGCTTCTTTAATGTGGCTGTGTTCGTATAAAACTTCTTCAATATCTCGAGGGTACACATTAAAACCACTCGCAATAATCATATCTTTTTTGCGATCAACAATGGATAAATACCCGTCTTCATCTATCTGTCCAATATCTCCCGTGTACAGCCAGCCGTTTCTAAGCGCGTGAGCCGTCTCTTCAGGTTGATTCCAATAGCCCTTCATAACTTGAGGCCCTTTAATTACTATTTCTCCAAGCTCTCCTCTTGGCAGTTCTTTTGTTCCGGTAGCCACGTCTACAATTTTATAAGCAGTTTGTGGAACGCCAAGTCCGACAGTACCCGGCTTTCTCTCACAAAACGGCAGGTTGCAATGCGTCACGGGGGACGCTTCTGATAAGCCGTACCCTTCTAACACTTTAGCACCCGTTTTTCGTTCGAACTCTTTCATCAGCTCAACAGGCATCGGTGCACTGCCGCTGTTGCAGATGCGAATACTTTCAATGTTGTATTCTTCTGCCTGAGGATGATTGGTAATCGCGACATACATAGTTGGCACACCAGGAAAAATACTAGGCTGCTCTTTTTTTATTGTATTTAATACTTCTTTCAAATCAAAACGCGGCAATAGCAATATTTCATTTCCGCAAAGAATCGATAAATGCATACAGGAAGTCATACCAAATACATGAAATAATGGAATAACGGTTAAGCATTTTTCTTTTCCTAATTCAATATCATGCTTAAATATTTCGTATGATTGAACTGCGTTTGTGTAAATGTTTGTATGTGTAAGCATCGCACCTTTAGATGGTCCGGTCGTTCCTCCCGTATACTGAAGAACAGCAATATCGTGTGCTGGGTGGATGACCGGCTGATTAAATTCATGTTTTATGGTTAAAAAATCTAGGAAGGAAAGGTCTGTTGATGCAGGAACAAAAGGTTTTTGCAAGCTTACAGTTATCGCTTCTTCTATATCAACGCGGTTTCTTATCTCTTGAAGTCTCGTATAAAAATCATCGAGCAGAATTATTTTTTTTGCCCCGGAATCGTTTAAAATATGCTCTAGCTCTTGTTCGACAAGCATAGGATTGACCTGAGTAACAATGCCGCCCGCTGCTGCAATGCCGAAATAGCTTATTATATATTGCGGACAGTTTGGCAGCATAATTGCTACACGATCTCCTTTTTTAATCCCTTTTTTCTGTAGTGCTCCTGCAAATACGCGAACTGAATGATACAGCTCCTGGTACGTTAGCGTATGCTGATACATGCGTGTTGCCGTATGAGCAGGATAACGTTCGGCTGTTTCTTTCAGCATATCAAATAGTGAAATGTCTTCGATGTGAATGTCGTGAGTATAGGCTTCTGGATAAGGTGTAAACCATTTTTTAACGTCTTCCATCAAGTTACTCCTTTCTTATTCACATAGCATGAACTCCACCGTCTACTGTCAGAATATCTCCCGTAATATAATTGGACGCCGCAGAAGCAAGAAAAACAGATGCTCCTTTTAAATCAGCTTCGGAGCCAAAGCGTTTTAAAGGGGTTTGACTTAGAAAATAATCTTTGCCTTGTTCCATAATCGCACCTGACATTTTAGTAGGGAAAAATCCCGGCGCAATCGCATTAACTTGAATATTATGCTGTCCCCATTTGACAGCTAAATCTTTCGTAAACGTAATGACCGCTCCTTTACTCGTGTTGTACCCGATTGTATCCATGTACTGAGGATCTGTTCCTCCAAGACCGGCAATTGAAGCAATGTTAATAATCTTGCCAGCTTTTTGTTTAATCATTTGTTTTCCAGCTTCTTGGGACATTAAAAACGTTCCTGTAACATTAATATTCATCACTTTTTGCCATGCTTCAAGAGGCATTTCTTCAACCGGAGCACCCCACGTAGCTCCGCTGTTATTAATTAAAATATCAATACGTCCAAATGTTTCAATCGTTTGATGCACGACATTTTTAATATCTTCAGGCTGACTGATGTCGCATGCTAAAGCGAGGGTTTTTACGCCCATGGTGGCCAATCGATCGGCCACTTGCTGACATGCTTCTTTCTTTCTCGAACATAGAACAATATTTGCCCCTGCTTCTGCAAGCCCTTCTGCCATTTGTTCTCCTAATCCTCTGCCTCCTCCGGTAATAATAGCTGTTTTCCCAGTTAAATCAAACAAATCCTTTATGTGCATAGGTTGCCTCCTTTTCTTGATAGAATTTTAACTCAAGTCTTGCAAGCTGTGCTTTGTGCACTTCGTCTGGACCATCAGCGAGGCGAAGAGTTCGAGCATTTGCCCAAAGTGCCGCAAGCGGCGTGTCTTCTGAAACACCTGCTGCTCCAAATGCTTGAATAGCGCGATCAATGACTTTTAAAGCCATAGCAGGAGCCATTACTTTAATCATAGCAATTTCTTTCCGCGCTTTTTTATTTCCAACTGTGTCCATCATATAAGCAGCTTTTAATGTTAATAAGCGAGCTTGCTCAATTTCAATACGCGATTCTGCCACCCATTCTTGAATAACCCCTTGCTGAGAAAGCAACTTATTAAACGTAGAGCGGTTTTGAATACGCTTACATAGTTCTTCAAGCGCTCTTTCCGCTGCTCCTATTAAACGCATGCAGTGATGAATACGTCCAGGCCCCAATCTGCCTTGAGCAATAGCAAACCCTTTTCCTTCGCCTAAAAGCATATTAGACGCTGGCACACGCACATTGTCATAATGAATTTCAGCATGTCCATGAGGAGCGTGATCGTATCCAAAGACTGGCAGCATTCGTTCAATTTTAACTCCTGGCGTATTTAAAGGAACTAGAATCATAGATTGCTGTTCATATTTAGATGCGGTAAAATCGCTTTTTCCCATGACAATAGCAATTTTGCAGCGAGGATCTCCCGCACCTGAAGACCACCATTTTCTTCCGTTGATCACATATTCATCGCCTTCTCTTACAATACTGCACTGAATGTTTGTGGCATCAGAAGAACCTACATCCGGTTCTGTCATAGAAAAGCAGGAGCGAATGTCTCCATTTAACAGCGGCTTTAGCCATTTTTCTTTTTGTTCGGACGTTCCGTATCGAACCAGTACTTCCATATTGCCGGTGTCAGGAGCTCCGCAGTTAAAAGCTTCTGGTCCAATAATAGAACGGCCCATAATTTCGCAAAGAGGGGCATATTCGACATTTGTTAGACCCGCTCCGTATTCGCTTTCTGGCAAAAATAAGTTCCATAATCCAGCTTGCTTTGCTTTTTCTTTTAACTCTTCCATGATCGGAGGAACAGCTGACCATCTAGATGGCTGTTCATTCAGCTGTTGTTCGTATAGCCGTTCATTTGGGTAAATATGCTCTTCCATAAAAGAGGTCAATTCTTCTTGCAGCTTCACTACTTTGTCAGAGTAAGAAAAATACACGGTAGCCCCTCGCTTTCATTTACTTACTAACCGGTTGGTATGTTACATATTCATCATAAATGAAGGGAAATAATTCAGCAAGATATTTTTTAAAAAATTCTAAATATTATATTATTTAAAAATAAAAAAAGAGAGGTTTTAACCTCTCTTTTTACGCGGATGTCATTTCCTCAAATACGGCTGATACCTTTTCAAATTCATCGTCATCTTCAATTGAGGACCATTCACCATCATCTTCAATTTTCAAAAAGAAAACATCAATTTCTTCTTCTGTTTCAATTAAAACTTCTTCAACAAATGCAACAGCAATATAATCGTGCCCTTCAATCGTCATTTTTCCAAGCACTTCAATATCTTGCTCTTGATCATTTTCATCTAAAATGGTAAAAATCTCTCCCGTTTCAATGCGTTCCATCTTATTCCCTCCTATTTTAACCTCATTATTCGTTCACTAACATGTATTCCCCTTTAGAAAAGGTTTCATGCTTATAAAAGTAGAATCTACTTTTTAAAAGGCAAAAGAATGTCTACGGTAGTTCCTTTTCCAAGTTCACTTACAAAGTTAATTTCTCCTCTATGTTCTCGAATGATCTTATAACACACCATCAGTCCAAGCCCCGTTCCTTTCTCTTTGGTACTATAAAAAGGTTTTCCTAAATGCTGCATTCTTTCCTGTGTGATGCCTGGCCCCTCGTCGCTAAACCGGACAACAAGGTTCTCCTGATTAAACCTTTTTAGTTGAATCGTTACGGTTCCTCCACTTGGCATAGATTCGACTGCATTTTTAAATATATTGCTAAACACCTGTTTCAACTGATTTTCTTCGCATAATACGAGAGGAAGATGAAAATCAATTTCTTTTTTTACGTGAATTTTCTCTGTAATCCCCTGCACCTCAGCTAGCTTTAACGTATTCTCTAAAATATCTTGGACATGTTTGTCTTTGTAGGTTTTCGCCTGCGGCTTTGCAAGACTCAAGAACTCATCGGTAATCAATTCAATTCTATCTAACTCATGATTTATCATTTCTACATAGTAAGGCTGACCGCTCGTTTCTTTTAATAACTGCATAAATCCTTTTACCGCCGTCAGAGGGTTTCGAATTTCGTGAGCAATACCAGCCGCTAACTGTCCGACTAAGGAAAGCTGAGCGGATTCACGCAGCAATTTTTCAGTTTTTTTACGCTCTGTGATATCACGAAACAAAACTTGAATGGCCTGCTTTTCCATATAGGGAATAGGAAAGGCAATGGTTTCGGCATCAATCGTATGACCGTCTTTATGAATAAACTTTTCTTCCTGCAAATCTACAGATTTATTTTCTGTTTTCATTCGATAAATTCGCTGTTTTACAACATCATAGTAATCAGGGTGAACAAACTGATAAACACAAGCTCCTAATACGTCCTGAGGATTCTTGCATCCTAGCGCTTTGGCTCCTGCAGGGTTGATGTAATCAATTTTCCCTTCACTATGCACGATAATCGCTTCTGGGGATAACTCAATCAAACTTCGGTAGCGTTCTTCGCTTTCTTTTAAAGCCGTTTCAGCCTGCTTGCGTGATGTTATATCTCGATAGACAAAAGCAATGCATAGCGGCCAATCATTCATGTTTTCAACGCGGAATAGTGTGACGCTTACATTAATTAAATGACCGTCTTTATGCTGTCTGACCGTCTCGAATTCCGTTTTCGATTCACCTGATTGAATAGTCTTATGAAGTTCGCACACTGGCTCTTTTAAAAACGAAGGTATAATCGGAAGAGGCTTTTGATGAATTTCTTCAAACGTCCAGCCAAATGTATTCTCAAACGCAGGGTTCACTTGAAGCGTTTTACCCTCTAAGTCAACGACAGCAACAGCATCTGCGTTATGATAAATAAAAGGCTGAATCTGTTCTTTTTTCTCCTGATAACTAATTATATTCACGCAATGTCCCATAATTTCAGACTTTTCTGTGTAAGATAAAGGGGTTAAGTTTACTACATAGCGTTTATCATTTATTTGAAGCTCGTACATAAGCTTTTTCTTTTTGTTTAGTGCTTCGAAAAAATGCTCATACGAGACCCATTCTTCTAGGGGTATTTTTTGCTCAGAAACGCTTTCTCCTTGATACATGCTGTAAACAAGATGGTCGCCTTTTTGTTTGTAAGCAAATATGATTCCTAGATCCTCAGCTGAATGATTTTCTGCATGTAATCGGACTATTTTTTTATTTTCGTTCATCGTTTATATTTACCTACCCCTCACTAGCATCTTTCCTACTCGTTCTCATTCTCTTAATTTTACATGAGGTGTTTAAAATTTACTAGATAAAGAAGCGAATATTTTCCATTCATTCACATAAAAAAGCGCCTTTATAGGCGCTTTTTTATGTGAATAGGAATTACTTTGAATGATGCATTTTATGACAGTGACGCTTTGGCACAAAACCATTTTGCTCCATATGCTGATAGCGATTTTCCATATGTGAAGAAATGTTTTGACTCTCGGTTTTGCTTAGCACGCCGTACTCCACATATTTTGAAAGTATTTCTTTCTTTTTTGCTAGCATTTCTTTGTACAGCACGGACAGTTCCTGCTTTTGCTGAGACGTCAGCTGTACGTCTTTTGTTTTTGGCTGAGGATTGTTTTCCGCTAATACAGGTGTCGCGCTCATAAATAAAAAAGCTGCTGCTGCACTTATCATAATCTTTCGCAAACAATCTACTTCCTTTCATCATATAGTAGTTATAGTTTGCGAACTTCTATTTGTTTTCATTCATTCTGTTTGCTTAAGACTCGATAGCTCCTCTTACATCATAGTCGCTAAGATCAATTTCCATTTCCATTTCAAGTGCTAATTTAGCAAGCTCTGAACCAAGATAAGGGCCCGACGTTAAGCCTGAAGCCCCAAGACCATTTGCTACTAGTATTCCTTCATAAGCCGGAAGAGCTCCAATGACTGGCAAGAAGCCTGGAGTAAATGGTCGAAATCCTACCCTTGTTTCTAAGACTGTGCTTTCTGTTAAGCCGGGAGCAATGGATAAGGCCTTTGAAAAAATTTCATGAAGCCCCCCAGCCGTTACTCTCAAGTCATAACCCGTGTCGTTTTCATGTGTTGCTCCAATGACAATTTGACCTTGTTCAAATGAAAGAATATATTGGTCGCTTGGAGGCATCACAACGGGCCAGTCTTTGGTATCTAAATCTGGAAGATGCAAGTGGACAATTTGCGCTTTTTGAAAGCTTGCTAAAAATTTTACTCCAAGAGGCTCTAGTAATTGATTTGCCCACGCTCCTGCCGTTACGATTGTTGTACTTGCTAGAAGGGTTTGTCCATTTACGGAAACGCCCGTTACTTGATTATTTTCATAAAGTAGTTCTGCGTTTCCTTCTATTATTTTTGCACCGTTTTTCTTCGCTGCATTCACAAGTGCGTTTCGAAGAGCTCTTCCGTTAACGCGAGCGGCTCCGCTAATATGAACTGAACTGTATTCTTCCGAAAGAACCGGAAACAAAGCCTGTGTTTCTTTAGCGGATAAACGTGTAATCTCGCCTATTTCAGGAGCTTCTTCCCGACGCATGTATGCTCTTTCTTCCATTTTTTTAAGCTTTTGCTCATCAGTATGTAAGCTAATTGCTCCAACTCGCTTATATCCCGTATCCGTTTCTCCATCTTCTTCTAATTGCTGAATTAATGTTTGATAGTACTTAGCGCCGCCTTTTGCTAAGCGGTACCATGCTTTATTTCGACGCTGCGAAAGCCATGGACAAACAATTCCTGCTGCTGCATCAGTAGCTTGACCAGCATCTTTGCGATCTATCAATGTCACATCTGCTTCTGCTTTTGCTAAATGATATGCTGTAGAAGCTCCAAGTATCCCAGCTCCAACTACGATGTATGTTTTCATACCAAAACACCCTTTTCTTTCTTCTAGTATTCTCATGCTATATGTACGCAACTTTAGCATAGCAAAAAAAGAAGTCACATACTAGGTGAAGCTATTTTGAGCTTATTTTTACGTCCTTCGGCCTTTAACATATAGCTCCTTTCATCTCGTGAACAAAAGTGTTAAAAGTTCCTTTACGGAGATTATAGCAGGGTGAAGAAAACCATAAATAGTGGTAGTACGTCTTTAACGCTGTTTCTTACGGCTTTTCTATTATAGTTTCTGAATAAAAGCGGAGAGAATAAAACTTCTATAATATGTAAATAAAAAGAAATAACCATTATTTTAAGGAGAGCGCATGCAATCTTCATTTGTATTATTTTTCATCATCCTTGGTTTACTATTTGGCAAGTGGCGAAGGTATCAAGAATACTATCCTACTTTGCTGTTTTGGGTCACGGGGAATTTGCTTTATGAAGTGCTGCTGTTTCATCACCGCGTATGGGTATTTCACCCTGTTGGTATTGATCACCTTTTTCTACCCGATCACCTAATGGTTTCCCTTGGAATAACCTTAATTATTTATCCGTTTGTTATACCGGTTTTTTTAGGAAGGCTGCCGCTGCATGTAAGCGGTAGCCTGTGGTGGATTCTTTTGTGGGCGCTTTTATTTACTGTGATTGAGTTCATTGCTTATGTTAATCACAGTATCACTCATCATTATGGATGGTCGCTGCTGTGTTCTTTTCTCTTCAATATTGTCACGTTCTCACTTTTAATCATTCATCAGAAGACAGCACTGGCTGCTTGGATTCTATCTGGAAGCTTCATAGCTTTCTTATTTATTTTTTTTGATATTCCTATGCCTTAACTTTTCATTGACTAGACGGAGAAAAAGGAAATATAATAGGAATTACATTTAAATATAATTTTCCTCTCTGAGAATAGAGGTGCATGAAATCAAGAGTCACTTATTGGAGACTAATGGAGTCTGTGAAGATAAGTAAAAGGGATTTCGTGCCGAAGTATATAAACATCCATTGTGTTCATATACTGGTTCAGTATTGAATAAATGCTGAGCTGTCACAAACCATTTGGTTTGTGGAGAGCTATTGAAGAGATGTTGATGCCTAGAATGTAATAATACTTTATTATTATGAAACCAAGACGCGTGAACATCACTTCACGGGTCTTTTTTGTGTTTTTCTACTGACCATCAAAGTTCAAAGTTATAGTTAAATGATTTAAATGGAGGGATACGAATTATGTACTTACATGGAACGAGTAAAATTAACAGCAACAATCATTTAGAAATTGGGCAGTGCGATACGGTCGAACTGAAAAAACAATACGGCACTCCTCTATACATCTACGATCAAGAATTAATTGAAACGAAATGCAAGGCCTTCCATTCAGCCTTTCGAAGAAGCGGATTTTCATATCAAATCGCCTATGCAGGGAAAGCATTTCTTTGTATGGAAATGGCTAGCCTTTTAACGAAGCTTGATATGTCACTAGATGTGGTCTCAGGAGGCGAATTATTTACAGCGCTTGAAGCTGGATATCCAGCTGAACGCATTCATTTTCACGGAAATAATAAAACGATTGAAGAAGTGGAAATGGCTCTTGATGCAAATATTGGCTGTTTTGTTGTTGATAACTTTACCGAACTTGAAGTTTTGCATGCCTTAGCAGCTGAGCGCAAACAGAAAGCATCTATTCTTCTGCGTGTTACTCCAGGGATTGAAGCCCATACACATGAATATATTATGACCGGACAGGAAGATTCCAAGTTTGGATTTGGTCTTTCCAATGACCAAGCCATGAAAGCGGTAAGTTCTGCGTTAGAAAAGCCTTACTACGATCTTTTAGGCATTCATTGTCATATTGGTTCGCAAATTTTTGAAGTAGATGGTTTTTCTCGCGCCATTGATATTTTAACTGATTTCTTATTCAGCATTCGTGATAAAATGGAATTTGAAGTAAAAGTTTTAAACGTAGGTGGTGGTTTTGGTATTCGTTATACCGAAAGCGACTCTCCTCTTCCAGTTGAGTATTATGTAGATGCACTGACAGAAAAGCTAAGCCGCACGTTAACTGAACAGAATTATACCCTTCCAGAAGTCTGGATTGAGCCTGGAAGAAGCATCGTAGGAGAAGCAGGTACAACGCTTTATACAATTGGATCAACGAAGGAGATTCCAGGTGTACGAAAATACGTAGGAGTTGACGGCGGTATGACCGATAATATCCGTCCTGCTCTTTACGATGCAAAACATGAAGCTGTCTTGGCTAATAGAGTGACGGATAAAAAAGATGAAACAGTATCAATTGCGGGTAAATGCTGTGAATCAGGAGATATGCTTATTTGGGATATTGATTTACCGCGCGTTAATCAAGGAGATTTATTAGCAGTGTCCTCTACAGGTGCCTACAACTATTCAATGGCTAGCAATTACAACCGTATTCCGCGCCCTGCTGTTGTATTTGTAAAAAATGGAGAAGCTCGTCTTGCTGTAGAGCGAGAAACATACGAAGATTTGGTGCGTAAAGATGTAAAGCCAGTCGTTACTACGTATGCAATGAGCAAATAATAGCTGTTCTTGCGTAGTAAAGAAGCTATTGTTGTTTGGAGGAAATCTAACTATGGTTTTAAGTGTATTTAAAACGTACAGATCATCGCTTATTCTGCTTCTCGCTATTTTAATTGGCGGGATAGCAGGATATGCTATTGGACCCGATGTGGCAGTCGTGAAGCCTTTTGGTGATTTGTTTCTCAATTTGATGTTCATGATTATCGTTCCCCTTGTCTTTTTTAGTGTGGCTTCGGCGATTGCAAACATGAACGAAATGAAACGTCTTGGTAAAATTATGCTAGGAATTGCCGTTGTGTTTGTCGCCACTGCTGCTGTTTCAGCCGTTTTAGGCTTTTTAGGCGCATCACTTTACAATCCGCTACATAATGTAGATACTTCTGCCATTAAAGAATTGATGGGTGACAGTGAAAATACAGCTGAAAAAATGACGCTTTTAAATCAGCTTGTTAGCACATTTACTGTACCTGATTTTGTTCAGTTATTTTCGAAAGAGCATATTTTACAATTAATTGTCTTTGCCGTTATTTTCGGTATTGCTACCACAATGGCCGGTGAAAAAGGACAACCTATGGCAAAATTTCTGACTTCGGGTCAAGAAGTATCGATGAAGGTTGTTAAAGTTGTGATGTACTATGCTCCAATTGGTTTAGGATGCTATTTTGCTACTGTAGTAGGAGAACTTGGACCAAAGATCTTACAAGGGTACGCTAGAGCATTTATTCTTTATTTATTAATTGCAATCGTTTACTATTTCGGTTTCTTTACGCTATACGCATGGATTGCTGGCGGTAAAGCAGGAATTAAGCTGTTTTGGAAAAATGCAGCTGCTCCTTCTATCACCGCTATTGCTACGTGTTCTTCTGCTGCATCTATTCCAGTCAATTTAGATGCAACAAAGAAAATGGGTGTGCCGCTGGATATTGCTGAAACAGTGATTCCACTAGGAGCAAACACGCATAAAGATGGTTCTGTTATCGGTGGTATTCTAAAGATTGTTTTCTTATTCAGTTTGTTTGGCAAAGATATGACGTCTGCTACGAGTATTTTGAGCATTTTAGGCGTAGCCTTTTTAGTTGGAGCCGTAATGGGAGCAATCCCTGGAGGCGGTATGATTGGCGAAATGTTAATTATTACAATTTACGGATTTTCGCCAGAAGTTCTGCCCATTATTGCGGTCATTTCCACAATTATTGACGCCCCTGCTACGCTTTTAAACAGTACGGGAAATACAGTAACAGCGATGCTTGTTACAAGGTTTACAGAAGGAAAAGACTGGATTAACAAAATTATCACCACCGATAAAGTCGCCTAGTAAAAAAGCAAAGGGAACAGTCTTAGTGACTCTCCCTTTGCTTTTTTCGTGTGCAGTAATATCTATAGCGGTGTATAAAGTCTGTAAATACGCACATTCTATAGGTATGTTTCATAACCGGACTGGAGGTGTCGTCTAATGAGTAACGCTGCAGGAGGTTCAAAGAAAAATCAACCGAATGATGCGAATCACGTAAGCGCCGAAACAAAAGCTCATCAAAAACGTCTTACTGAGCAAAACAAACAAGAGCATCAAGCTGAAGAACGAAAATAAAATGACGTTAAAGAGCGCAGCGCCTGCGTTCTTTAACGTCATTTTATTTTTAGAGAGAACTTCATAACCCCGCTCGTTATGGGGCTATCGCACAACCTCCTTTCGAACTTTTACATATTCTATTAATAGGTTTGTAAAAGGAGGAATGATATGATGTTTTCTTGGCTAGAGATTACAGCCGCAGCCTTTGGACTTTCAGTTATTTTAATAAGTTTTGCATTTTTGCCCGAGCGCACATACAAAAGTCTTTATATTCCTCATCAGCTAGTAGCAAAATCTATTTTTTTCTATAAAAAGATTATTCGTTTTATAAATCAATTTCGACAGAAACTTTAGTTCATTTCCTTTCCCTGTTTTTATTCATTGGAGATATCCTCCCCCTTTTTAATCAGTGCATTTACAGTAAATAATTTAGTGGTTAAAATAAAGAGTAAAGAAAAAGGATAAGCAGTTTGCAGAAATGGAGTTTCACATGGAAATCAGAGACTTAGAATACTTTATAGAGGTAGCGAATCATAAAAATTTTACAAAGGCAGCGCTGCAAGTTCATTTGTCACAAACGGCTTTAAGTAAAGCCGTCAAAAAAGTAGAAAATGAACTAGGATTTGAGCTTCTTGATCGTTCAACAAGAGAATTAAAGCTAACCGATGCAGGAGAAGTCGTGTATCATCAGGCAACTAAAGCTCTGTCGGTGTTAAAAGACATGCCTCACTTGTTGGGAGATTTAATGAACTTGCAAACAGGGCAAATCAAGATGGGAGTCCCTCCGCTCATCGGGACCTTGTTTTTCCCGAAGATTGCAAAAGCATTTAATGTACAATACCCTAAAGTATCTCTAGAGCTTATTGAATTTGGAGCAAAAAAAATTGAAGCACTTGTGGAAGAGGCTCTTGTAGATATGGGGATTGTTATGCTTCCTCTTACAAGCGGTCATGCTGAGCATTTTCACGTATACCCGTTCGTTAAGGAGAGATTTCTTTTATACGCGCATAGAAACCATCCTTTAGCAAAACGTTCTTCCGTCTGGATGAAAGAATTAGAGCATGAAAAATTCATTATGTTCAGTGAAGAATTTACGCTGCACGACCGGTTAATTCAAGATGCTTTAAAATCAGGCTTTGTGCCTTCTATAGCGTATAAAAGTTCTCAATGGGATTTAATTATTGAATTAACAGCAGCAGAACTAGGTATTGCTATTTTACCCGAATCGCTTTATGCCAAAGTGAAAGATCCCAATATTACTACCGTGCCTATTGCAGATCCTGAAATGATGTGGGAACTTGGAATTATTCTGTTAAAAGAACGCTACAGTTCATTCGCTGTACGAGAATTGATTAATTTTTTAACCGAAAAACAAATGACAGATAAATTGGGGCCCCTTTAAAAAGAGTCTGGAACAAAAGTATGTTAGTTGAAGGACAATCCGAACGAGTTTGGTCGAGAATCCAGCTCGTTCGGATTTTTTTAGGATGATGATGAACGTAGGTTTCATGTATGTATTTGCTTCTAGCTGTTGATTGGATAGATTTAGTTATGTCTCCGTTTCTTTTTAGGTGTAATACAAGTTTTATCATTCAACAACCCCTACAATGAATCCATCATAGCCTTTACTTCCAACGGTTTGTATAGCCGTGGCGCTGATTCGTTTTTCTTGAGCCAGAGCATTCATAAATTGGCGAATTCCCTTTACATTTTCATCTTTACTTTCTGAGTTCACCACATGCCCTTGACGAACAACATTATCACAAATAATCAGACTTCCTCTTTTCGATAATTCTAGAGCCCACTTTAAGTAATTTGGGTTATTCGGCTTGTCAGCATCAATAAAGATAAGATCAAACGGATCTGTTCCCTTATCCTTTAATACAGCTAATGTATCAAGCCCGGGGCCGACAATGACTTCTACTAAGTGGCTTACTCCCGCTCTTTTTAAATTAGCTCTTGCAACTTCTGCATGCTGAGCGCTTAATTCGAGCGTAATTAGCTGTCCGTCTTTGGGAAGAGCTCTAGCTAGCCAAATCGTGCTGTACCCTCCAAGAGTACCAATTTCTAAAATGCGTTTAGCTCCTTTTAATGAAGCTAACAAATGCAGAAACTTTCCTTGACTAGGCGATACGTCGATGGCAGGTAATTCAGCCTCTTGATTTGCCTTCAATACCTCATCAAGAATAGGGTCAGGTTGTATAAGCTTATCATTCATATAAAGATCCACTTCATTCCAAATTTCATATATAGACATTTCCATACTCCTCCACATAAGTAATAAAAGCTTTATTATTTCAAAGATAAGATTATGTTCTTCTCATATTCAGCTTGTTGCCGTAATTGTTCGTATTATGAATGTGTTCTAGCTCTCTAATAAACTATCCTGCTCGCTCTTAAAAAGAATCGTTATATGTCCATAAAAAAAGACCTTCAGAGAGGTCTTTTTTGCCTTTAAATAATCGTAACTTTACTAAGATCTATCTTGGCACTTTTTAAAAAGTTATATGTCAATTTATCCATTTTTGCACCTTCAAAATCGGATTTCTTTAAATCTGATCCTCGAAACTGTACATTTAGCAAAGTTGCGTGGCGAAATGAGGCTTTTTTTAATGATGTTCCTTCAAAGATTGTTCCGTTAAATGTTTCTTCGTCAAATACAATGTCTGTTAAATTACATTGCTTAAAGTACGTGTTGTCATAGATACAGCCTTTAAAACTGGCCTGTTTAAAATTTGCCCATTTAAATTGTACGCCTGTTAAATTAACGTGATGAAATATTGCTTTCGTTAAATTGCTGCTTTTAAACATGCTGTCTGTAAGATCTGCATAGCTAAAATCAGATTCATTCAAATTACTGGCATTAAATTTCCCTTTATACACCGATACAGAACGAAAATCAGATTTTGTAAGCTCGGTCTTTGAAAAATCCATAGGGACGGTTTGCTTTAATTCCTTTGTTTCTACATTCATTGATTGAATCAGTTCTGTGATATCACCGATAGAATTGATTGTCATATAATAAGCCTGTTCTTCATTATGCCCGTCTTTTTTGTAATCTGTAAATTTTTCCTGCAAGTTCTGTGATAGTTCTTCTTCTAGATCTTGAACATTTTCTACATCCTGATAAGGAGTCAAAATGTTATGCACATGATTTTTTATTTTTTCGTTCATTTATAACATCATCCTTTCTCACAACAATAAATCAATAATTTTTTTCGCTTGCTCCCAATTTTCTTTGTTTTGTTTATATACGCTTTTTCCTTGTTCTGTAATTTTATAATATTTTCTGCGGCCGCCTTGTACAGCATCTCCCCAGTAAGAAAGAATATGGCCGTCTTTTTCCAGGCGCTTCAAGCTTGAATACATTGTGGCTTCTTTTAACTCATACTGCTCTTTAGAGTAGGTGTAAATAAGCTTACTAATTTCATAACCATATTTATCGCCGCTGAGAAGTAATTTCAAAATCATTGTATCTGTATGTCCCCGAAGTAAATCTGAAGACATTTTTGCATATACCAAAGTATCACCTCTTTATGTATAATTTAAATCATATTACTATGACAGTCAAGGTATTATATTTAATAAAATACACTGATATATAATTGAACATATGTAAACAGCTTAACAGTAGAAAATAGCCGTTAGAAACGTACCGGCTATTTTCTAGGAGACATCTTATTCTTCGTTATAACTGAGCTTAAATACTATCGGCGTACTTTCCGCTGATATTTTCCAAACCATGTGATGATACCCCTTGCTCCAGTAATCCTTTACTAAATAATCAGGGATTCCAAATATGTTTTTCCATACTTCTTGAGCATTTTTGTATCCGCTGTCCAAACAAATTTTTTTAATTTCTCTGCTTTGAAGCGTAAGCAGCATAGTATGTAAAAGCAGTGTTCCTACACCTTTTCTTTGGTACTTTGGATGAACAAAAACTGTGCCGATTTCAATCCATCCTTGCAGCTCTCCTTTTGTACACGCCGTAATTAATTCACTAGCAGGACCATATTCAATACAGCCAATAATCTTATTGGTGCACGTATCTATTCCGAGCCAAAAGAATCGATGTTTTCCACCGCTATCAAGGTCACTTTTTAAATATTGTTCTTTACTTTCAATTTCTATTTGTATATCGTTCACCATTTCAGATAGACCCTCTTTATGAAAGGTATCTGTGATTACTTCATTAAAAAGCTCGTGGAGTTCTGCGCGGTCTTCTATTTTTGGTCTTCTTATTTCAATATAATGCAATGTTCATTCCTCCTTGTTATTTCACGGCAGAATATGAAGCTTTACCATTATTATTTATTATTTATCAATCTATGTTGATAATCCTTTTCTCTTTCTACTGTTTTTCCAATAAAAAAGCACGAGAAATTTTGAGTTCTCGTACTTTTTTATAATATGGATTCTGCTTTTCTATTGGGAACTGTTAATACTGATTCACAAAGCTCTGGATTTTACATACGAATTCAGAAAGATTCTCCTTTATCTCTTTATCCTCTGTTTTCTCTACTTGCTCCTGTATGGCATCAATCATTAAACGTGCTCTCTTAGGATCTATAGAGGCCGGTTGGCTGCTGTTGTTTGATAAACTTTTCAAAATTTGATTAGTCATTTTGTTTTTATCGTGAATATAAAATAATATTTGAGGAACTTGATTAATTAACAAATTTACGTATCTGCGAAACTCCTCTATCTCATATAATTCTCTTGAATTACCTTTAAAGCCATCAACGGAAAGCATAAGACTCTGGTAGCCTTTATCACTGCGTTGATTAAGTGCTTTAATCACTTTCAAAAACCGATCGAACTTTAGATAACGTATTTCGTCTTTCCTTAATTCTAAAAATTCAATTTCTCCTTTTTCCAAAAAGGGATCTTTGATAAGACTATTATCATTCATATATGTTCTCTCCCTACTAATTTATTAGTTGCAGAGCTTGTTTTGAATTCATTTGTCTATCGTTTTAGTAATTGTTTACCTCTTTTAGGCCCGTTTTAAAACCTTTATTTGTAAAACGCTTACATAAGTGTTCTCAATTGCCTGACGTGTTGACGGAATTCTGCTTATTATCTGCTAAATGACGAATGAAAAAGAGCTCCTTTACAGAAGCTCTTTTTTAAAAATTATAGAGATGCTGATAACTTTATATCTTATTTGCTTCTTTTAATACCGCTAATAAGTATTCCCATGTCTTAATAGTAGACGGAATGCTCAGGTGCTCATCAGGCGTATGAACGTCGTACATATCGGGACCGAGCGAAATGGTGTCTAATCCAGAGATTTTTTCCAGGAAAATACCGCATTCAATTCCAGCATGGATGGCGATGATCTCCGCCTCTTCCCCATACTTTTCTTTGTAAACCGTTTTACATAATTCGCGAATTTTTGAATCTGCATTGTACGCCCATTCAGGGTAATTGCCTTTTGTTTCAACTCTTCCTCCGACTACTTGAGCAAGTATGTGCACTTGACTTACTATTTTTTCTTTTAAGCTTTTTACTGAGCTGCGGATTTCATTTTGAAAAACAATCTCAGACTCTGTCGTCGTAATCACGCCTAAGTTGGTAGAAGATTCTACTAATCCTTCGATATTCATACTCATGCTTTGAACGCCGTTTGGTGTTAGCATAATAGCTTGTACAATTCGTTCTGTCGTTTCTTTTGTAAAACATTTCTCAAAGGAAGAAGATTTGTTTATTTTTACATATACGCTCGGATCAGCCGCTTGTAATTCATTTTTTACTATTTCGTTCCACTCACGAATCTTATTTTCTAGCTTTCCTACCTCAGAAGGCTCAACTGATAGAATTGCTTCTGATTCACGGGGAATCGCATTTGATTTTAATCCTCCACTAATGCTGCTTAAAGAATAGGGAAGTTCATGTTGTAAGTCATATAAAACTCTCCCTAGCAGTTTATTAGCATTTCCTCTTTCTTTATCAATTTCCATTCCAGAATGTCCGCCGCGCAGTCCACCGATGCTTAAGCTATATGTTTCTGAGTTATCGGAAGACGATTCCCAGTCTACGGGAATACGAAGCACGCTTTTTACCCCGCCTGCGCTGCTGACAAGCAGCTTTCCGTCCTCTTCTGTATCAAGGTTAATAAAGATTTTTCCTTCAAAATGAGCTGGATTTACAGCGATGGCTCCGCCCATAGTTGTTTCTTCCTCAGTAGTAATGACTACTTCAAGAGAGGGGTGAGCTATATCATGAGCATCTAGTAAAGCCAGTGCATATGCAACGGCAATCCCGTTGTCAGCTCCTAGCGTAGTACCATTTGCATAAAGCATATCTTCCACAATTCGCAGTTGAAGCGGATCTTTTTCGAAATCATGCACAGTTCCTTTATTTAACTCGCATACCATGTCCATATGTCCTTGCAAAATGATGGCTGGAGCATCTTCATATCCTTTAGCTGCCGGCTTTTTAATAATTACATTTAAAGCCTCGTCTTGTATAACTTCAAGGCTTCTTTCTTTTCCAAAAGAAACTAAATAGTCACTAATTTTCTTTTCATTTCCAGATTCTCTAGGAATAGCTGAAATTTCGTTAAAAAAATAAAAAACCGGATGTTTAATTAATTCATTTACTGTTTGCACCATATGTATCATCCTTTCTGAACTGTAGGCTTTTTTATCATACTATTTATCTTTACAGGAGAAATAGTATAAGGCTTCTTTTATGTATAGCCTAGTTATATTTTAACGTTGATTAGCTCGATAGAATAGATATAACATAAAAAAGCATAAAGGAGCTCATTAGACTCCTTTATGCTTTTAATGACTTATTCTATTTTTTATTGAGCTGTATATCCGCCGTCCATTACTACCGCTTGACCAGTTACACCTTTTGCTTTATCACTCGCTAAGAAAATAGCGTAGTCAGCAATTTCGCTCACGTCTAGTAATCTTTTTTGAGGGACTAAAGGATAAATAACTTCTTCAAGCACGCTCTCTAATGGTACATTTCTTGTTTTAGCTAAACCAGCTAACTGACCTCTCACTAGTGGTGTATCCACATAGCCAGGACAAAGTGCATTCACCGTAATACCGTGTGCTGCGCCTTCAAGAGCAGCTACTTTTGTTAGCCCAATTACACCGTGTTTAGCACTGTTATAAGCTGCTTTGCCCGCAAAACCGATTAAACCGTTGATAGAAGAAACGTTAATAATACGTCCGAACCCTTGTTTTTTCATAATCGGAAACGCGTGCTTAATCGCCATAAATGGAGCTGTTAGCATAATTTTAATCATTAACTCATATTTTTCAGTGGGAAACTCTTCGATTGGAGAAACATGCTGCAAGCCAGCGTTATTAATGAACGTATGAACCGCTCCAAAATGTGCGTTTGCTGTTTCAATTAAATGTTTGATTTCTTCTTCTTTTGTTACATCGGCTTTGACACCAAGCGCTTCAAATCCAGCTTCACGAAGATTTTGTGCTGCAGCTTCTACAGCAGCTTGATCAATGTCGGATAACACAATTTTTCCGCCGTTTTCTGCGAATCGTTTACCTATTTCAAACCCAATTCCTCTTGCTGCTCCTGTGATTACAATTACTTGATTTTCAACCATGTGTATTCTCCTCCTGTTTTTAAATAATACCGGCTGCCGCTAATGCGACTCCTGCAAATAAAGCGATTGTGGGGATGATAAATGCAACAACAAATACGTCTTTATACGTTTCTTTATGCCGAAGACCAGTTACCGCTAATAGCGTTAACAACGCACCGTTATGCGGTAAAATAGATGCACCTGACGCAACGCTTGCAATACGGTGAAGAGCATCGGCACTTAAATTCGTCGTTTGAGACAAGTGATACCACGTATCTCCTAATGCTTGAAGCGCAATGCCCATACCGCCGGATGCTGAACCTGTGATCATCGCTAGCACTTGAACGCTTAACGCTTCTGAAACGAGCGGGTTGCTCGAAATGTTTAGCAACACATGCGTGACATCTTTAAACTCTGGAACTGCTGTAATAACCGAGCCAAAACCTACTGCTGCACTCGTGTTAATAACAGCCATCACGGATCCTTTTGCTCCTTCATTTATAGAAGAAATAAACGTTTTATAGTGTTTAAAATTAATAAGTAAAATAGAAAAAATACCAATTAATAATGAAACGATAGGCTCCCATTTTAAAACGTTTAACGTCACGACAACGACAATCAGCGGTAAAATAGCTAATATTACATTCATCAAGTCCTGCTCTTCACTCGCTGCGACTGATGATTCATTAGGCTCGGTAAACCCTTGATTTTTAGCTTTTAATTTTTTATCACGATAAGCTAACCATAAATATCCTCCCACCGCCATAATAAGACCTGAGACAATTCCAATAATCGAACCGGACATTGCATTCGTTTTAAATGTAGCAGTCGGAATCAGATTTTGAATTTGAGGCGTACCTGGAATCGCTGTCATTGTAAACGTAAATGCTCCGAGTGCAACTGTTGCTGGCAGTAAATTTCGCGATACGTTAGCTTCTCGAAATAGCGCGATTGCTAAAGGATAAATCGCAAAGACAACAACGAATAGACTCACTCCGCCGTATGTCAAAATGGCTGAAGCAATTAGCACCCCTAAAATCGCTCTTTTACTTCCAAATAATTTAGCAATACGCTGCGCCAACGATTTGGCTGCGCCTGTATCTTCCATTAGCTTTCCAAAGACGGCTCCTAATAAAAAGATGGGGAACCATTTTGCGGCGAAATCTACAAACCCTCCCATATACACATCTGTATAAGTAGGCAGTACTTTTAAACCGCTAAAATAAGCAACGAACGTAGCAACAACAGGTGCCACCCAGATAATAGACCATCCTAGATAAGCAAAAAACATCAACAATAACAATCCTACAATAATAACCACACGGTAACCTCCTTTCCTTTTAATACATATACATAATGGATTATTTCACAACACAACAAGTTTACACCCGTTATTTTTATAAGTAAAATGAATAAAAGGAATCAAAACTATGAATAAAAGTCGTAGTTTATTTAAAAATTCACCCTCAATTATTTTTTTCCTATAATTTTACTCGGAGTAGAAGCTATAAAATACACTTCCTTCCTTTTTCCTTGTACAAGCTAATTTTTTTCTGTCATATCCCGCTTTCTTCCTTTATTTTCTTTTCTTTTATAAGTTTTTCCGAACATATAGATGGGTATTTGAATGTTATGACACAGAAAAAGAGGCGATCTTATGCTACATTTCATAACAGACTTACTGAAACAATTTGGAATTTGGGGACTTTTAAGCGGACTGGCCATTGAGGCTTCCTCCCTGCCGTTTCCTGGTTCTCTTCTCACCCTTACCTACGGATACTTATTAAACATGCACATAGTGAAATTATTATTAATCGCTCTTGCAGGAAGCGCCGTTTATACAGCTTTTAGCTTTATACCGTATGGGATAGGCTATAAATTAGAGGATAAGGTAAAGAAAAAATTATCTAAAAAGAAAAAAGCATTTGAGAAATCACAAAAATGGTTTAAAAAATGCGGATTATGGAGTATTGCGATTGCTCGTCCTTTAGGGCTCGGAAACTACATTTCCTATCTTTCAGGGCTATCTAAAGTGAAACCTATGCCGTTTGCTCTGCTCACATTTCTTGGTATCTTTCCTTTGAATATTGCCATGCTTTGGCTAGGACAAATCGGAAACTTTAAGTCCATTCAATCTTTTATCTCAGATGCACAAACTTATATTCTAATTGCAGCGGTAGTGGCTGTATGCGGATTTTTAATTTATAAGTTTTATTTTAAAAAAAGCAGCTGCAGCGAACAGTCTAGTTCAACTTAAGAGTATAAAAAAAGACCCCGAGGGGTCTTTTTTTATTAAATGGAAATAACACCTAAAATTAATGCAGCTAGTGTCATTACCGCCGTAGTTCCTAGCGCCCACTTAATTAAAAATCGTTGCAAATCACTAAATTCAATTCCTACCATTCCAATTAATAAGTGAGCTGCTGCTACCAAGGGACTTATCACGTGAACAGGTTGTCCTAAAATAGCAGCTCTTCCAATTTCAGCTGCGCTAATCCCATAACTTTCGGCAGCTTGAGCAATAATCGGCAGTACACCAAAATAAAAAGCATTATTAGACATAAAAAATGTAAAAGGAGCACTTAAAAATGCTACTACAACTGGCAAAAAAGGGCCCATTGCATCTGGGATTATCCCTACAAGCGTATTTGCCATAGCATCAATCATCTTTGTTCCAGACATGATTCCTGTAAAAATACCTGCTGCAATAACAATTGAAACGACGGCTACCGCATTATTTGCATGAGATGAAATTCGCTGCTGTTGATCTTTGATGTTTGGATAATTTATTAGTAATGCAATAGCAAACGCTACCATGAACAAAAGCATCAGCGACATAAAGTCCATAATTAAGCACACCATAAGACTAACGGTAAGGAGAAAATTAAACCATACTAACCTAGGTCGTCGATAGTCTAAATGTTGCGCTGTTCCCTCTAATTCATCTGCATGTGCCATTTCATTTGCAGAATGTTTAATATTGATAACTCCTAACCTTTTTCTTTCCCTTCTTCCAAGGACAACAGAAACAAATAGCACCCATAGAAGCCCAAAACCCATTACAGGTATTAAAGGTAAAAACAACTGAGACGAATCTAAATTTAATGAACTCATAGCCATAGCAGAAGCACCTCCCCACGGAGTCATGTTCATAACTCCCATAGATAGCATCGCAATTCCCGCTAGGATAAGCGGATTCATTTCTAGCCGTTTATATAATGGAAGCAAAGAAGAGACCGTTATCATATAGGTAGTAGTTCCATCGCCATCTAAAGCAACCATCATTGAAAGAACAGCAGTTCCGACGACGATTTTTAGAGGATCTCCTTTTACAACCTTTAAAATGAAGGAAACGAGAGGGTCAAACAATCCTGAATCAATCATTAATCCAAAATATAAAATGGCAAATAAAATCATAATAGCTGTAGGAGCAATATCTTTTACACCCTCTAGCATCATAGGTCCCATTCCGCTAGCAAAACCGCCTATTAAACCAAATATAATTGGAATAGTGATAAGAGCAACCATTGGGGTAAGTCGTTTTGACATAATTAAATACATGAATACTGCAACCATTAAAAATCCTAATAAAGAAAGCATGGATATTTTTCCTCCTTTTTTGGTAACGTTTTCATTTTTTGTTTGCTATACGTTACTAAAAAGGTATCACTTCTTAAAGCAGGTTCATAGATAACCAACATAAGTTTAATATCTTTTATAAAAGTAATTTTTTTCATTTTTTTCATGCATCATTTCTACATAAAAACGAGATAGCGGATAAAAAACCGCTATCTCGTTTTTATGTAAAATTAGTTACTCGATATTTCCGCTCAGGCCTTCCTACACTTCCGTACACTATTTCCACCTGCATTTCCTTACACGATACTAAATACTCTAAATACCTTCTCATTGTTGAATAACTGATACCTACTAGTTGAGAAAACTCATCTACATTCAAGCTCTGCTGAACTTCGCGAACTTTATCTCTTACTAAACGAAGAGTATGTTTATCAATCCCCTTAGGAAGTTCTGTTACTGCAGCTGCTGATTGAGTGCGGCGGTTATGACGTGTTCTAAATAAATGGTCTATTTTATCTTGGTTAATCATTTTATTTTCGGTTAATTCTATTCTTGTAGACTGATAATGTTTTAAAGTAGATAAAAATTTATCAATAATTACAGGTTTCACCAAATAACCAAATGCTCCTCCTCTTATTGCTTCCCCTACTGTTTCAACATCATTGGCTGCCGTTATTAAAATAATATCGATTCCTCGATACTTTTTTCTGATTTCCCATAGCAGCTCCACTCCGTTGATATCTGGTAAAAAGACGTCTAATAAAATTAATTGCGGCGTAAATATTGTTAGCAGTTCTAAAGCCTGTTCTCCAGATCCTGCTGTCGCAACAACAGTGAAATGCTCTAGTTTCTTAGTAAACTGTTCATAAATTTGTGCAGCTGTAGAATCATCTTCTATAATCATGACATTAATTTGATTTTCAGTCATATCGATTCTTCCTTTTCATTATTTAATAGCTTTGGGATAACTAATGTAAATCTTGCTCCTTGTAACATACTTTTGCTTATGTATAGTTCACCTTTAAGCAGCTCTACAGATCTCTTAACAATAGTCAATCCAATCCCGTGATTTTCACCTTTTTTCGTTGTGTAACCATCCATAAAAATCATATTTTCTACTTCTTTTGATATCCCTGGTCCATTATCTTCAACTTCAAAAATCAGGTCATTTCCTACATCTGTAAAAGATACCAGCACGTTCCCTTTATGTTCTCGCACAGCCTCGAGCGCATTATCAATTAAATTCCCCAAGATAGAAACAACGTTTTTTGCGTCTTCGATATTTAAAGTACTTGTTAAGTTACTATCTTGGTCAATTTCTAAAGTAACGTCTAATTCTTTCGAACGATTGATCTTTCCAAGTAAGCATGCCGCAATCAAAGGATCCTTTACAGAAGACATTAAAAAAGAAATAATATCTTGGCGTTCCTTTACCTCTGATGAAATCATTTGTATGACATGCTCATACTTCTTTAACTTTAACAATCCATAAATGACGTTCAGCTTATTTAAAAATTCGTGATTTTGAGCACGTAAATTATCAGAAAACATTTTAATTTTAGAAATCTCTTCTGTCAACTCTTCAATTTGAGATAAAGTTCTTATAGTAAGGACGATACCCTGCACTTCTTTTTTTCTTATAATAGGAGATAAATCTAAAATATACTGCTGACTATCTAGTACAAGGGACTGGTTAGAATACACTCGTTGCTTTTCTATCACTTGATCAATTAGCTGTCCTAAACGGGCGTTCTTTATCTCTCCTCCTATTTGAAGATGACCAAATAGTTCTCTGGCCCTTCTGTTCATCGACGTTACATATTTTTCGACATTTACAGTAATAGTAGCATCTTGAATAGATTCAAGGGTAGCCTCTTTTTCTTTAAAAAGAAAGGAAATCTCCTCCGGTTCCAGTCCAAATATTAGTCTTTTTACCCGCCTTGCAATGAAAAAAGCTCCAAATGCTCCAATAAGAAAAGGAATACAGGACAATTTAATAATTTTTATTCTATAATCATTAATCTGTTTTTCTATATTGCTTACAAGAAACCCTACTGACGAAACGCCTATTACGTTTCCTCGGCTATCCCATATGGGAGTCTTGGCTTTAATTGCAAATCCTGAAATTCCTTTTCCTTTATAAATAATGGATTGATGCTCCTTTAAAGAAGCTTCGTTGCTTGTTTTGGTATGTTTTCCAATATAGCTACTATTGGGATGAGAATAGCGGATTCCTTTATCATTAGCGATGGTGACGTAATCTGCTCCAGTGGTTTTTCTTATTTTTTCTGCAATAGGTTGGATGTGCTCAGAAGGATTTTTATTCCTAAAAGCTTTTACAATCGCTTTGTCTTCAGAAGCTAATTTTGCTACTGTCATAGCTTGCTTACCTACATATTTTTCAACAATTTCATCTATCATTGCAGAAAATAAAACGCATACAAGGACAGTACTCACAAGAATAACTACCGTAATAAGTAATGTAATTTGGGCAAGTAAGCTAGGTCTTCTACTCACATTAAGAAAACGCATACATTCCTCCTTTTAATGAAATGAAATTTCGGCTGTTGTTTCAAGTGTAGCATAAAAGCAAAAAAGTTTAGCACCCAACTTCAAATGTTTATAAACAGACTTCTAAACGGGAAAATAAACCGAATAAACGCTTGACTTAAAGTATACTTTAACAATTATAATCAATTCGAAAACATCGAAAATGGAGGAATCAACATGAAATATACAGTAATCACTGGCGCAAGTTCAGGAATTGGATATGAAACAGCTTTAGCTTTTGCTGGACGTGGAAAAAATCTTATATTGGCTGCACGTAGAGAGGACAAGCTAGAAGAGTTAAAAAGAAAAGTTGAAGAACTGAATCAAGATGTAAAGGTTATTGTCCAGTCGGTTGATTTATCCGTGGCAGAAAATGCTCATACGTTTTATGAGTCACTCAAAGAGTATGAATTAGAAACTTGGATTAACAATGCTGGATTCGGAAACTTTGCTTCTGTCGGTGAACAAAAATTAACTAAAATTGAAACAATGCTTCATTTAAATATAGAAGCCTTAACCATTCTTTCATCTTTATTTGTAAGAGATTATGAAAACGTTGAAGGTACACAGCTTATTAATGTTTCTTCTGGAGGCGGCTACACCATTGTTGCTGATGCAGTCACTTATTGCGCAACAAAATTCTACGTAAGTGCATTTACAGAAGGTCTTTCTCAAGAATTAAAAGGAAGAGGAGCAAAAATGCAGGCTAAAGTTCTAGCTCCGGCGGCTACTGAAACAGAATTTGCACAGCGTTCGATGGATATGAGTGATTTTGAATACGAAGGACGAGTACCTAAGTTTCATACGTCAAAAGAAATGGCTGCTTTTATGCTGGACCTTTATGATAGCAATAAAACGGTAGGACTTGTAGATGGAGTGACTTACGAATTTCAATTAAAAGATCCTATCTATCCATACGCAGACAGAGCGACAAGCTGAGATTCTTAAACAAAAAACACCCTTCCAAGGGTGTTTTTTTATGTCCGTTTAAATGAGTAACTATCTTGTTTATGTAATGAAGATGCTTAAAGATAATCTTTTCCTATTTATCTTTCTACGCTTTACTTCCTAATTTTTGTTTTGCTTTTTGTACATACTAACCGAACGGAGGTGACGAAAATGGGTACAAAAAAATCTGCTAACCGCGGTCAAGTAGCTCCTGGAGTTAACCCTCAAGGACACGGAAAAGATGTTGAATTTTCAACAGAACCGAAAAGTGAACTTGAAAACAAAGCGAAAAAGTCAAATACAAAAATTTAATTAACAAGGAGAAGATCACTCTTCTCCTCTCTTCCTCTTAATTACTTTTTCGAAAACGAAACTCCTCAGATTGTTGACTCCTTTCTGCTTCTTATGAAACTGCATCAATAGTATAAAAAAGTATACTATATAACAAAAATGTGCGTACTTGTTAGAATGTTTTATATGAATTATGATAAATCTGCAAACGGATTTTATGACAAATTGTATGTTAACTGGCTGTTAATTGTAAGCTATACAGGGTATAGATTACTCTGAACAGTTCATCACTAAATATTTTTACAGAAAGGTTGTTTACACATGAACCATACAGATAAAAAACAAGAAATTTTAGACGCATTTAACTTTCGTCATGCTACAAAAGAGTTTGATCCAGCGAAGAAAATTTCCGATGAAGATTTCCAATTCATTTTAGAAACAGGGCGCTTATCTCCAAGCTCAGTAGGTTATGAGCCGTGGAAGTTTTTAGTCGTTGAAAATAAAGATTTAAAAGAAAAATTAAAAGCTGTTTCTTGGGGAGCACAAGGTCAAATTCCTACAGCAAGTCATTTTGTTATTATTCTTTCTCGTACAGACGCAAGATATGACTCTGAATATGTGTTGAATCTTCAAAAAAATGTAAAAGAAATGCCGGATGATGTATTAGAGACATTAATGCCTCGTTATAAAGATTTCCAAGAAAATGATTTTCATTTGTTCGAAAGCAAGCGAGCCCTATTTGATTGGGCTAGCAAACAATCTTATATTGCACTAGCTAATATGATGACATCAGCTGCTCAAATTGGTATTGATTCTTGTCCGATTGAAGGATTTAACTATGACCAAGTACATGAGATTCTAAAAGAAGAAGGATTACTAGAAGACGGTAAGTTTGATATTTCCGTTATGGTTGCGTTCGGCTATCGAATTCATGAACCTAAACGCGGAAAAACGAGAAGAAGTATGGATCAAGTTGTACAGTGGGTAAAATAAGAAACGAAAAACGAAGGGGTGACGCAATGTCACCCCTTCGTTTTTATATTTTTATATGCTGTTATAAAGGCAGAAGGATCGGTTTGTATGGTATAAGCGAACATCCCTTGATTTGTATGTAAGTATAAAAAGCCGCTGTCTTTTGAAACGCATTTGTAAGAGATGTCAAATACGTCATTAATGTGAAAGCAATCGTTTTGTGTTTCAATACTATCAGCGTATAAGCACATGTCTTTTGAATGCTGAATTGTCACTTTTTGTGTTCGTTTTATTTTTCTTTCAACGTATGTATAAGGAATCATAGAAATAATGCTCATAGCACCGCTCAACCCCTTCCTCATGAATGATTTTCTTTTAAAAGCCAAAACACCTTGTTAACAAAACTCTATCACTTACCAAAAAACAATTCCAGAAATACTCTTTCTGGAATTGTTTTCAAGATTGCTGCTCTTTATTTTCTTCACCTTTGCAAAAGTCGATATTACTGTTTGTCATAGAGGCAATAGCAGGAGAGCCGTTTCCAAACGAAAAACAAGCTCCTACCGATTTTGTATTTGCCGTGTGACTATTTTGTACAACACAGCCTACGCTTACGTTCGAGTTGTCTTTTAACCCGTTAGTCACGATATTTTCAATGTTAATAATACAGCCCATTTTAACACCTCTTTCGTTTCTATTAACGTATGTCATCTCTGCATATATGTATAGGATGTTCGCCTATTATTGATAAGTTGTTTGTTACAAAATAGAAAAAAAGAATCTTCGTATACCCTTTAAGCAGAGAAGACACTAAAATGATGTCTTCTCCTTAAGTGAATTTAACTTTTTACAGCTTTTTCCCAGTCTGATGCAAATTTTTCAATTCCTTGCTCTGTTAACGGGTGTTTTACTAATTGTTCAATTACGGCATACGGAATTGTAGCAATATGAGCCCCAGCAAGAGCTACTCGTGTGACGTGATCTGGGTGTCTGACTGACGCTGCTATAATTTGTGAGTCAATGTGTTGAATTCGAAATAGCTCTGCAATTCGAGATACCAGATAAACACCGTCTTCTGAAATATCGTCTAAGCGTCCTAAAAATGGCGATACGTATGTGGCACCTGCACGAGCTGCTAGAAGCGCTTGATTCACTGTAAAAATTAACGTTACGTTTGTTTTTACGCCTTTTTTAGCTAGATAACGGGTTGCTTCCAATCCAGCAATGGTCATAGGAAGTTTAATCGTTATATTTTTGTCTCCTCCATTAATTTTTATCAGCTCTTCTGCTTGAGCAATCATGTCATCGGCGGTTACTGTGTCGGGTGTGACTTCTGCTGAAACGGATTCTACTTCAGGAACGGTTTTTAAAATTTCTTCGATGCGATCTTCAAACTTTACGCCTTCTTTAGCTACTAGCGAAGGGTTTGTGGTAACACCTGATAATACCCCAATTTTATATGCTTTTTTAATATCTTCCAGGTTAGCTGTATCAATAAAAAATTTCATCATGTATTCCTCCACTCGTTATGGTAAAAACAGCTTTTCAGGGGCGTTTTTATGACTTTATGTTCAAATGGAATTGCCCTCTTCATATTGTCTTCATAAAATAAAATTTATTTCCTTTCAAATGCTGTATGTTTTTCTCCAAGTTTTCCCTTCCTTAAATTCATCGGAATAATTTTTATTTGCATGTATCATACTAATGGTGTTGAAAAACCCCTCATATACTCCACTAAAAAACCTTCAGCATTTATGCTGAAGGTTGAGATACATTCTATTCTTAATTTTTTAGTCCTCTATAGCGAGCTGTTTTTAATTCTTGAACGTAGGGTTCAAAATCTGGCATCTCTACAGCTCTCGCCAATTCGATAGCCTTTTCAATATCGTATGGAATACGTACAAATTGAATAGAAAATGATGAAGGACTTTCGTCTTGATCCTTTCCTCCTAAGATAAGATAGGAAGCTTGTGGTAAATCAAGCGGGTTTCCTACACTTCCTACATTGCATAGCGTTTTCCCTTTAATATGTTGAATAAATGCATTATGTACATCTCCGTAACAGATAACATCTGGCTCTCTTGATCCTTTTATATTTTCTGTATATTCCGTATTAGCAAATAGACTAAGGCGCTTTTCAAGTGAATCCCAAGGTTGAATTCGGTCATAGAGACTTCTAGGTGAAGCGTGAAACATTCTAATTAATTTTCCGCTCATCATAAACTCAACGGAAAAAGGAAGTTCCTTTAAGTATGCCTCTTGGGCTGAACTTAACTTCTTCTGATGCCATTTCAACGCTTCGAATTCCGCAGGCTTTGTAATGAAGTCATCCCAGTTTCCCATTACTGTTACTTCGCACTTTTCTTTTATGATATCAATCACTTTACTTGAATCCGGTCCTTTTCCTACTAAATCACCTAGACAAATGATGCGATGGATATCTCGCTGTTGTATGTCAGCTAAAACTGCTTCTAATGCAGGAAGATTTCCGTGGATATCTGAAATAACAGCAATTTTGTCCATTGATTCCTCCACTCCTTTTTCATATGTATGTATTCAATTCTTTTCTTTATTATAACATTTTATAATAAGACCGTTTACTAAAACGTGTTCTCTCCATTTAACAAACAACGGTATAATTCGAATGGACATAAAAGGGAGGAATAAGAAGTGGATTTTTATAAATCAAGCAGAAATCCGTTCTCCTTATTTATTAACATAAAATAAAGGAGTACTGTAATATATTTATACGAGTACTCCTTTATTGGTAGTAAGGTAGTATAGAGAGTCGTAAGATACCTCATTTATCTTGCGACTTTTGGTTTATAACTTATTGAACACCAACTGCGTCAAATGACTTACCTACTGAGATTACTTCTTGAGAGCCTGAACCGTATAGATCAGCAGCAGCTTGTACTAAACCTGCACGCGCTTGGCTAAACGTTGTAGACTGAGTGAAGTATAGCGTATTAGCACGGTAATAAATTTTCCCTAGCTTATCGCCGCCGATGCCTGTTACAGTAACCCCGTAATGCGTTCCTCCGTTAGCTAGCAAGTAGGCAGCTTTGTTGATAATACCGCTGTTTGTATGAACTCCGCCGTTGTCACTAGAACCTGTATAGCGCTTTGAATAATGATCTGGATCTCCATATTTCGCTGGGTTGCTCATTGAACGAAGCGCATCACCGCTTGTACCAGGCGTATAAATATCTTCTCCAATTTCCCAATCTGGATTACGGTTGTCATAGTATTCTACCAATGTTCCGAAAATATCGGAAATTGCCTCGTTTAATGCACCTGATTCATATTGATAGATTAAATTAGAACTTCTTTCTGTGACCGCATGCGTCAATTCATGTCCGATAACATCTAATCCTCCTGATAGCGGAACAAAAGTAGTTCCATCTCCATCTCCGTATACCATTTGAGAGCCATTCCAAAACGCATTATTGTAACCGCTGCTATAATGAACAGTCGATTTTAGCGGAGCTCCTGCATTGTCATAGGAGTTGCGGTTAAATTTGTTTTTGTAATAATCATATGTCACGCCTGCATAATAGTGAGCATCTACTGCAGCTGCATCGCGGGTTGCATTGTACGTATTATCCGTGTCTGCCCATAGTGTACCTGGCAGAGATGTACGATTTTTTGCATCATACGTATAGATTGTCGCTCCTCTTGTATTATCTTGTAAGTAGTAAGTGGAACTAGATAACGTTGTCTTTAAAGATTTAGTATCTCCAAGCACTCCTTTACCTGAGCCAATAGTATTTGTTCCTGTTACAGGTTTCGCTGCCGGCTTTGCCGCTTGCTTCACATCGGCTTTTGGACCAGCTACGGAATCAATCGTATTGTACTTATCTAGCACTTTACCGCTAATAGCATCAACAAAGTAATAATAATTACCTGGTTCAGGGCTTAAGAAATTTAAATTTACTACATAAGCATACGTTGTGTCTGAAGCATTTTGATAAACATACAGTTCAGATGAAGGGGATTTTTCATAAGTCGGTTTAAAGCCTAAGTCTTTTTCAGCTGCTTGAATCGCCTTTTTGCTGTCAACTTGCTTCTGTCCTTTTAGCTTTTCCTTTTTATCTAAATCAGGAGCTACTGTACCTGATACAACTTTTAAGGTTCCATCTTTCGCTACGTGTGCTAATTGAGTAGATCCCCAAACAGGAATATTATTATATACCTGCTGCAAGCGTACAACGGTTGCTTGTTCAACGGGATCTTTCACTACTTCTGTCACTTTAAATGAATTTTGAGCACTTTCGTTTCCTAATTTATATTTGTCTTTATTTGTATTCATATAATGAAATACGACGTCTTGAGCTTTCTGTGATGATGGGCCTGAAAGCTTTCCAGAAATAAACTCAGGAGATTTAATTTCTTTGTTATACTTTTCGGTTGAAAGTACATTATTTGGCGCCGCACTGCTCGTATGTGCAAAAGCAAATGATGAAGAAAGGATACCAACTGATAATAATACCTTTAAAGCCTGTTTTTTCTTTTTCATAGTTTTTTCTCCCTATCCCTAGTAAATTTAATTACCGCAATTTTTCTGTTAATTGAGATAATTAGCAACATTATAGCAACTAAAAATTACTACGTCTATATATTATTTTAATATTCCTATTATTATGAAAATTAAGAATAAATCTTTTGCAATAAGTCTTTTTTACCTATTTAAATTATATGAAAATCATTTATGTTGATTTTCATACAAGTAAAATAATTCTTCAAGTCAGCTGATAAAAACTAGCGACCTATGAAGTATTATTCGGTCTTACTATCAGTCCTGAAAAGCATTTTACAAAAATTACTTATAAGGAAAATTATAAATTTCAGACCGTTTTTGAGGCTTGAATCTACTCTTTCTCTTCATTTTTTTATTTTTTTAATCTATTAATTAAATTTTTTGTATGTTTTTTATGTACATGCATAACATTATTTTATTATAGTACTGCCCTTCTTATGAACATAAAAAAGCACGAATCTACTAAAATCTTTGTAAATCCGTGCTTTTTCTGTTTATTTCAAGCATGTACAACCAACGATAACTAATAAAACAAATAGTACAACGATTAATGCAAAACCGCCACCGTAACTACCGTAGCCGCCGTAGCCATAACCACCGCCGTAACCCCAGTTGTAAAATCCCATTTCACTTCACCTCCGTAGCCTGTTTACTTTATAGCATATGTACAGGCTAGAAAAAATGCTCGCCCATTTATCGCCCTTTTATGACGATAAAAAAGAGACTGAGACATAACGAAATCACTCCAATCAACCGCTAGAAGCAACCAGCTAGATTAAACCCATGTTCACCATAACAATAAAAAAATCCGAACGATTCATCGTTCGGATCTTCCTTCAACTAAAATACTTTTGTCCCAGCCTCTTTTAAGATAACAAATATTAACTTATTTACTTTTAGAAGCTTGTTCTTTAAAGCGAAGTATGTAATACGGAACAATACAGATAACCGCCAAAACAAGAGCCGTTAAACTGACTATGCGGGGATTATCAAGCCCAAAAGAATAGTCTCCAAAAGATGCTCCAATCGCAATAATAGCAAAAATAATATACAGAATACGAAATATGTTAATCCACTTTTTCTGTTTAATCGTAACCACTCCTTTGCTTATTTTACTCCAACATAGAATATTATAACTTTACTAAACAACTTGTTGCAAAATTTCTTCTCCCTTTGACTGATTACCTTTTATTCTAACGGTAAACAAATTTCTACACTCGTCCCTTTGTTTACTTCACTGTCAATACTAAGAGTTCCTTGATGCTGTTGGATAATATTAAAGCAGATCATTAATCCTAACCCGATTCCGTCTTCTTTAATACTGTAAAATGGTTCACCTAAATGTTTGATGCGTTCTTTTGAAATTCCTACACCTTCATCAATAATTTGAATATGAATATGATTGTTGTCCTTTTTTCTCAGCTCAACTTTAATTTCTCCTCCGGAAGGCATTGCTTCAATCGCATTCTTAAGAATGTTTATAAACATCTGTTTCATTTGATTGCTTTCACAATATACAAAAGGCATTTCTCCATATGAGTTAAGTTCAATAAAGATGTTTTTCATGGTTGCTTGAGGCTGCCACAATAAAATCACTTGTTGAATTAACAGCTGCAAATCAATCGACTGAAATGTTACGGCCTGTGGTTTTGCCACAGACATGAATTCATTTGTAATCATTTCAATACGCTCAATTTCAGAGGATATAATGTTCATATAGGTTAACTCTTCTTTACTCGCTTTTTCAGTTAATAACTGCATAAACCCTTTAATGGCTGTTAAAGGATTTCTAATTTCATGAGCAATAGCTGTAGCAAGCTGCCCGACCGCTGCTAATTTCTCAGATTTCTGCAGCAGCTCTTCTGTTTTTAAGTACTCTGTTCTGTCTCTTGAAACAATAAGAAGCACTTTTTTGTTTTCTATATTGAACAACTTTCCACTATATTCTAGTTTTTTTATTTCGCCGGACTTAAACGTAAACTGTGATTGCAGCGTAAAAGAAAGATTTCCGTTGCGAATTTCTTCGACTGTTTTTTGAACAATGTCAGAATCTCTAGGTATAATATCGTGGCAAGGCATGGATAAAAGCTCTTCTCTCGTATATCCAAAGCGCTTACATCCAGCTTCATTTACTTCAACAAAGCGAGAAGGAAAATGATCCGATCCTATTTCAAGTAAATAAATTGCGTCGTTTGCGTACTCAAATAACGTGCGATATTTCAACTCACTTTCTTTAAGCCTACGATGCAGCAAGTCAAGCTCTTCCTTTGCTTTTTTAGCTTCAGATATATCCACACATACTCCAGACAAACCTACCAACTCATCTTTCCCATTAAAAATTGGAGAAATGGTGATACGAAGGTCTACTAAACTTCCATCTTTACGAGCTCTTACAACTTCTACTCGATTGATTGCCTCTTTTTCAGCAACAGTCTTTTTTATATTCTCATGTACATCCTCACTAAAAGCTCCTGCTATATCGTAATATTTTTCCCCAATGACTTCATGGGATTTCCAGCCATACACTTTTTCATAAGCTTCATTAACTCGCAAGATTCGCCCTTCTAAATCAGTTATAATAACCGCATCCATGTGATGATTAATAAAAGACTCCAGCTGTTCTTTCGTATATTCTAATTCTTTTTTCATTATTCTGACAAAAAAAGAATCTTCTTCATCCTTACATGAATCTGATCCAGCATAAGCAGCTTCTTCTGCTACAGCGTAAAATTTACGATAAAATTCTATCGTCGCTACGGCTACTCCCAGTCCGAGAATTCCGAACACTAAATATTCTATTTCGCTATAAAACGGCGACTGAATAGGTGTATTCCAGAAGTAATTTGTCAGTAAGACATGAACGATAAAATGAATAAAGAAACAAAGAAGAGATTGTTTTAATAAAGAAAACTGCTTTCTATATCGAATAAGAGGAAGGGAAAACAAAAAGGTGAAAATTAAAATTAAGATAGTCAGTAACCAATGACTTTCTAAATAGATACTGCACACGGCCATAGTGATACCTGCAACTGCACCGGCTCTATAACCAAAGTATAGAACGGTCAAAATAAGAGGAAGAAAACGTAAATCATATGTAATCTGTTGATACGTAACGCTATATACCATAAGAATAGCAGAAACAATACTTGCATAAATACCACTCATCCATTTGTATTTATGGGCTAGACGCTGTAACAAAAATATTCTTATCGCAATCATAATACTGACAAAAAACGAAAAAATACATAAGTTAACAAATAATCCGCTACTAATCACTCCTTCTATTCCTCCTTTACTTGTAAATATGCGTAAAATAATTCCCTTATATAGAGAGTGTACCATGAATAAACGCTGCTATTTATAAAATTAATAAAAAAACTAGTCTCGCCCGAGGCAAGACTAGTTTTTTTATTATCTATGCTGATCTTGATACATAGGTCCTTCTGAAATCATATTGCTTTCAGAAACGTACGTAGGATCTGAATGCACATCTTTATTTAGGCTAGCATTTACCTGCTGTTTTTTAGATAAACTTGAAAGTTTTACTTTGGCACTTCGAACAAGTCCTTTTACTTTCCGTCGTTTCGCAGCATCGCTTAATATATAAGACGTAATGCCGACTCCTACCGTTGATAGCGTAATACCTGATATCAATGCTTTTTGTTTTCTTTTTCTCATAATAGCTCCTTCCTTGTACCTTTTTGAATCTTACAGTAACTTTTCCCCCTCAGGTAATCTCTCAAACCAGATTATTCAGATTATTCACTTCTTTAACAAGAATCGGCAGTGTGTCCGCTCCTGCTATTCCATCTGAAAAAAGGCCATACCGATTCTGGAATTTTTTCATTGCAGCGATTAATTCATCTCCATAGAAACCGTCTGCTCCAAACTTCGGAAGAGAAAAACCTAGCGCAAGTAAGTTTTGCTGAATTTGTTTGACTCCTAACCCTCTATCACCTTTGGAATACACAAAGGGCCCTTTTGTATTATTCGTCATAGAGAGATTTGTTGTGACTTCTTTAAAAAATGAGCAGTCCATTTCATTTATATCCACATTTGTAGAAATTCCTTTTACTCTGCCAGAATCTGTATACTGAAACATTGCCCATCGCTGCCACTGACTTAGCTCACCAGGGTGCTGCATACCGTCTTGTCTGTTGGCCGCACTATATCTTGCTACCCACAAAGGATACTTACTTATTTCTTTTGTGAAAAAAGTTTTAGCAAAATGATAATTCGTATATACGATAGGCTTAATTCCTGTTGTTTTGTGAACATGCTTGAGCCAGCTTACGGCAAAGTGAGAAACAAATTCTTTAGATTTTTTCTTATCTTCTTCTAGATCCAAACACGGCGGAAGGTCTAGTTTCATTTGTCCAAGCTGAGCAATAAAAAAAGCAGCTTCTTTCTCCGGGCTATTTGTACAGTGAGCATAATGATAAAACCCTACTCTCAAGCCCGCATTTTTGGCACCTATATAATTTTCAAAGGATCTAGGGTCTACAAAAGTTCCGCCTTCTGTTAACTTTATATACACCCCTTTTACTGAGGTGTTTTTTATTTCTTTCCAATTAATGATTCCTTGATGATGAGAAACGTCGAGAATAATAGGATTATTTGCATGTCGCCTTTGCATAGTTTTCACCTCTTTTGCTAGCTTCCTTATGTATACGACGAATCTTTCAAAACCCCTGTTTTTTCCGGATCCTGATATTCTTTTATAACGATGTGTAAAACATTGCTCATTTGAATAGCTAAATAAGCTTCATGTTTTTTGTCATAATAACGATACCATCCTTGCGTATGAATAATAGATTCCTCAAGCTCTTTTACATTTTCTGATTCAACCAATGTACTGATTGATTTTTCATTTCCAAAATAAAACTTCACTTCGTACGTCACTTGAATCCCTCCTTTATAAAAATGTAAATACCCTAATCGTATGTACTTGAATCTAATATAAGGCAGTGTAAAATTTCTTTTAATCCGCAAATTCTTTTTAAATGTTTATTTAGAACAATGTTTATTTTGTTAAGATTTATTAAAAAGAAGCCAAGCAGCTCAGAATGCTTGGCTTCTTTTTTTTATTTTGATGGATGAATCATATTAGCGGGATTTACCCATTGCTTAAATTGTTCTTCTGTCAGAAGGCCTGTTTTGACCGCCGCTTCTTTTAATGTCGTTCCTTCTTGATGAGCCAGCTTGGCGATTTTAGCCGCATTTTCATAACCTATGTGCGGATTTAATGCTGTTACAAGCATAAGAGAATTTTCTAGATTATGCTGAATCTTTTCTTTGTTGGGTTCAATTCCTACTGCGCATTTATCGTTAAAAGCTTGCATGGAATCTGTCAGCAATCTGACTGATTGTAAAAAATTATAAATAATAACCGGCTTAAATACATTTAATTCAAAGTTTCCTTGGCTAGCCGCGATGCCAATCGTCACGTCATTCCCAAGTACTTGTGCAGAAACCATTGTTAGAGCTTCACTTTGAGTTGGATTTACTTTTCCAGGCATAATAGAACTTCCTGGTTCGTTAGCAGGAATCGTAATTTCGCCTAATCCGCTTCGAGGACCGCTTGCCAGCCAGCGTACGTCATTAGCGATTTTCATTAAGTCAGCTGCTAATGCTTTGAGTGCACCGTGGGCATAAACCACTTGATCGTGACTTGTTAATGCATGAAATTTATTAGGTGCTGAGATAAATGTTTTTCCAAGCGTGCTGCTGATTTCTTTCGCTACTTCATCGCCGAAGTCAGGATGTGCATTTATCCCCGTCCCAACAGCTGTACCGCCAATAGCTAGCTCCTTCATATACTCTACGCTTTGTTTAATCATTTCTTCATTCTTTTCGAGCATATGATGCCATCCGCTAATTTCTTGTCCTAGTGTTAGCGGTGTAGCATCTTGTAAATGAGTTCTGCCTATTTTAATAATATCTTTAAACTGCTCTTGCTTCGCAGCGAACGTTTCTTTTAATGTTTTTAGAGCAGGCAATAATTGATCTTCCACTTCTAGTACAGCTGCAATATGAAGAGCTGTAGGAAAAGTATCGTTAGAGCTTTGTGACATATTCACATCATCGTTTGGATGAAGCGTTTCGTCGCTATTTATTAGCTGGTTTCCTCGGTGGGAAATCACTTCATTTACATTCATGTTTGATTGTGTTCCGCTTCCTGTCTGCCATACTACTAAAGGAAAATGTTCATTCCATTTTCCTTCAATAATTTCGTTAGCAGCTTGCACGATGGCTTCCGATTTCTCAGCTGATAGTTTGCCTAGTTTATGATTACTAATAGCCGCACTTTTCTTCAAAACCGCAAAAGCGCGTATTACTTCAATCGGCATTTTTTCAATCCCTATTGGAAAATTTTCTTTACTTCTTTGCGTTTGCGCTCCCCATAGTTTATCTTCTGCCACTTTGATTTCTCCAATTGAATCTCTTTCGATACGATAGCTCATAGTTAGAACTCCTTTTCATTATTTTCTTTACCTATTAGTATTGATTATATGGATGAATTTCATGACATAATAACAATTATTCACTGTTGAAAATTCCCTTTATTTTATTTTTTAAACGGTCTTGAATACTTTGATTATTTAGCTCATAGTTTATTTTGATTTTATAATACAAAAAAAGATCCGAAGAATACGCTCTTCAGATCTTTTTTCGAATACGTCTAATTTCACTTATGAATCCATACAGCACCAGCTGAATTGTCTTTTGCTTCGCCAATTACGTCTAATTTCAATCCGTTTTGAGGAAGCAAGCGGCCTGCATCTTTAATTCTTTCATCTAAATACGATTTTTTGTCGTTGAAGCTTGTAACTCCATTTGATTCTTTAGATGAAATAGTTCCCCACGTTTTATGAGAATATGACCAAGCAGGTGATTTATCAAATGAGAAGGCCGCGTCTGCAATTTGATATCGGCTTGAATTTGCTGTCGTGCTAATCCCATTCACATTAAAGTAAAGAACTTTATGAGCATGTGAATCAACTACACCAAGGAATCCTTCACCCGGATGTTGTCCTACCCAGTTATCAAGGTAGCTTTCATCTGCGTACCAAAGCAGCATGCCTGTATTATATTTTGCACCGCGCGCGAATTGAAGTGCTTTATCGCTGCCTGCATAGTTTCTCCACTCAAGGTAATAATAGTTATCTTTATAGCTGATGCCGTTTGTCTTTTCAAATCCATCTAACGTTACTTTTGGCGCTCCTTCAGCATCGTCCGTAAATACCGTTTTTCCATTTACTACTAAACTTGCATTATCAAGTGCAAATCCTTGAAGAGCAAGTCCTCCGTCCGTTACGTATTCAAATTGAAGCTTGATTTTTTTACCTTTAAACTGCGTTAAGTCATAGCTTTTATCTTCCCATTTTCCGCCGGAAGTTTCAGCAGAACCGTCTGCATTATTCGCTTTATCACCAATTGTATCTAACAGAACTTTTGAACCGTCAGGAAGAATCGCATTTACATATAAATAATCGTATTCTGCCTCCACTTCATAGAACGCTTTATAATTGAACGTCGCTGTTTTGGCCGCTGTTAAATCAAACTCTGGCGTCGTCATTGTCGTATGCAGATCGTCTCCGCGCTTACTGTAGTAGTAGTTGCTTCCAAACTCAGGCTTAATCCCTTGAACAGCTTTTTTAGGTAAATTAATCTTCACAATACCCGGTCGTTTGGATTTTGTCACGCTTTGATCAACCACGCTCACAGAGCCCGATTTTGTAATGTTTTTGCTGTCGATTTGTTGAATATTTGCCCAGTTTCCACCCATATTTGCTTGGAAAAACTCTTTATTTTGCGGGGAGAAACTTGTCGGTTCTGTTCCAGCTACTTCACCAGCCCAGCTCCCTCCGCTCATAATTGACCAAACGCCTACCGGCTCACCTTGACCCGTATACTGTGTATCATACTCATCCGGCAAACCTAAATCATGGCCAAATTCATGAGCAAAAACGCCAACTGCTCCGTCTTCTGGTTCAATTGTATAATCATAAGCAGCCATGTTTGTTCCAGGAACTTTATACACTTGTCCCAAAGTAGAGCGATGAGACCAGATAGCATCGTTTCCTAGTTTACCTCCACCTGCTTCTTGCCCAGTTCCAGCATGAATGACCATTAAGTGGTCCACTATGCCGTCAGGCTCATTGCGGTTGCCATCTCCATCGATATCATATTGGTCGAACTGATCATAATCTGAAAGGTTAATGCCGCTTTTTGCTGCTGCAGCAAGCGCTTCTTTTACAAGATTACGAGGCCCTTTAGATCCAGGCGCATTATCGTTTCCTCCCGCTGGATTGTCTGCTCCGTATTCTTTTGCGTTTCCAGGTACAGTTAACCAGTCAGAAACCGTTCCATCTACTGTGTAACTACCTCCAGACTGTTCTTCATAATATTGCTTAAACGTTTTAATTTTTTTACCGTTAAATAGCGTAAAGTCTTTCTTTCCAAACATTAATTGCTGATAGTGATTTCGGTTAAAATCTTTTGCATACATGTAGCCAGGTTCTTGAACGACATTGTTATGCTTAAAGTCTGCATATTCGACTAAAAGAACAAGAACCTTATCTTTTCTCACTTGTCCTTTATAGTTTGCCTGAGCTGCAGGTTTAACATTTACCCCGTTCCCCGACTTGTTTCCTTGAGACTTAATATTAGCAAATTCGCCTCGTTGAAACTTTTCTTTTTGTTTTGTTTGCATTTCTTTCGCTTTCAAATCAATTTTGCTAGCTTTATGTCCCTTCATGCTCTCTTTATGTGCATCTTTTTTGTTTATGTAAGAAGTAACGGCTTTCTTCACTTCTTGCGGTGTTGCACTTTGAGAAATAACTCCTTGGTTTTTCAGTGCGTTAGCCAATCTTTCTTCCGGTACTGTATTCATATCAATTGGTGAACTTGGAAGTTCCTCCGATTGTGCGGTTTTAGCTGAAGCAGCACTTCCATTCATAAGTACTGGCCCCACTCCGCTTAATGTAACAGTTGTGGCAAGAAAAGATGTCCCCAAAATCTTTTTCCAGCTTTTCAAGTAAACCCCTCCATTTTAGAATTTTCAAACTATTAGCAAGATTTATTTTATATTCTAAAACTAGGAAGGTCAACTACATTTTACTATATTATTAAAATTTTTTAATTCTAGTAGATAATGTAAAATAGTTTTATAGTATGTAACTAGTTTTCTTTGCCTGACAATTAAAATGTCTGATAAACCCTTCTTACATATGCAAATTCTATGCCAAATCGATAACCAAATATAAAAATATATGAAGCGTATTTTTTTAGGGAATTAGAACCATCTTTTCGGTATTACTATTATATAAAAACAAAAAATTCCCCATTATGGATACAGAAAGATAAAAAAATCACTTCTCAATAGACGAGAAGTGATAATTTCTGTATGCAAGTAAATTTAAGAATGTTCTTTTTGACGCTGCAGCAAGATATGATAGAGCGACATGCTCCAAATAGACATATTGCGCGCTGCGATTTCATAAGGTTTTTCATCAATTTTAAACAAGAAATCCCCTTCATAACTCACGGACTTCCCTTTCTTTTCCAGCTCTTGTTTAACAGCTTCAATCCATTCTACTGCATTCGTATAATGCTTGTCCAAACGAACTTTAATAGTTTGATTCCTGTAATGAATAAAAGATGTAATTCCCCAAAAAATTAAGACAAGAAAAAGTACCATATACAGCAATTGCATGATAACGATCCCCTTCTTTCTTCATTTCATTATTTTCAATGAAGACTTAATTTAGATGAGTAAATATTACTATTCTCCTTTTCAATCGTCATCTCCTTTAAAAAAGTAAATTCCTTTTCCACGCGGACGTATAAAATAAATCCATGTACGTGCTCCCTCATCTTTTTTACTAACATTTTCTGTTAAAAAATGATAAGCTAATAGAATGATAAATAGAAAGGGAGGGCGACGAGTTGTCAACTGAACAAGTGAAACTAGCAGCCGTTTTAGATGTTGAAACAACGGGATTAAGTGCGCAAACATGCGATATTATCGAACTAGCAATCGCTGTTGTTTCTTATGATTCTTCTACCGGAGAAATAATCGACATTGTAGAAGAATATGAAGAATTTAATATGCCTTCAACTCCCATTTTCCCGTACATTACAAACTTAACGGGAATTACAAATGAGATGGTTAAAAATAAAACATTAGACGATAAAAAAGTGGAATCGCTGTTAACTAGCGTTTCGGCTATCATCGCTCATAATGCTTCTTTTGATCGCAGTTTTCTTTTAAAACGGTATCCATCTTTATCTAATCAAAAATGGCACTGCTCTATGCGTGCTGTCAAATGGAAAGAGTACGGCTTTCCTAATAAAAAACTAACAACGCTTCTTGATCATCATAATATTGAGAGAGAGCACGCTCACAGAGCTATGGATGACGTGAAAGGAACCATTGACTTGCTAAGACAGCAAAATCCTAGCGGAGAGCCTTATTTTTCTGAAGTACTAAAAAAAGCAATGAGCAAACCTAAAAAAACAGCGGCTTCCACTCGTTTTTAACGCATCAAAAAAAGCGCAGCTTCTGCGCTTTTTTGTTTTTATTCGCCTATTTCTTAAGTGTTGAGTTATATGCTTGAGGAGTACGCTTGGAAATAGCGAGGCTGTAAACGCACCAGAAGAAAAAGAAAAGTGCCTGCTTTCAAACAAAAAGCCGCGGAGGAACAAACTGAACAGCTGGTATTTACACACATATACGAAATCAGCTGAATTTCTAATAATCTGGAAGATTTTAATTATACTTCTCTTATTTTTTGGTTTTGAAGATCGTGATGCGTTTGTTCTAGTTCACTTAAATTCAATTCGTACAAATGTCTCCCGTCTTCTGCTTTAAAGTAACCCGATTCAATAATTTGATTCATTAAAAGATCTTTCTTTTGCTCAAATGCTTTTTCAGATGTCATGTTATCATCTCCTTTTTTAGGTAAATATCTTTCATAGAAAAGACGTACACCGCTTGTGGCATACGTCTTGTTGCTTTTCACACTTGTTACCTATGTTTAAGTTTAAAAACAACACAATCGTTACATTTTATCGAGAAGGCTGCTTATGTCTTGCAGCCATATTGAACATTTTGATGATGCACTACTTTTATACCCTTCATGATGTTCTTAAAACGCAATTGGAAAAAGATTTTCACAAAATTTGTTTTCCATCTACTGCCCCGCTTTCAAAATGCGGCTGTGCGGCGATTTTTTTCGTTGCTAAACTGACCACCATTAATACAACTAAATTAATAAATAAAGAAATAACGCCGACATTTGTATCTTTAATAATTTGTGGCAACGCAGGAAACAACGTGCCAAGCGTTGTTTCAGTAATCGTTATATACATCACAGACGCAATGCCGGCAACAATACCTGCACATGCCCCGTATTTAGTCACGATATTGTTTTTCATTAAACTAAAAATAAAAGCAGGAAACAGCTGCGTCACAATGCTGTAGCCCATTAGTAAAAGCGTTACAATCGTATTTCCTCCATGAAGTGTAAAATAGACTGAAACAAGCGCAATGACCGGTACGAAACATTTAGCCAGTATCGAAATTTGTTTGCCCGTCGCTGAGGGAACAAGAACGCCATAAACGTTTTTAGATAGTGACGTAGAAGCTGCCATCAAAAGCATTGATCCAGGCACAAGTGCTGTTAATAAACCAGCTGCGCCAATAAAGCCGACAATCCACGGGTCAAATGTTTGAATGGAAAGACGAAGCAGTGACAAGTCCGCTTCTGCGCCTTGTAGTCCAGGTACCTGCATAAGAGCAGTAAACCCTACAAAAAAGACAAAAAGCAGCATTAACGTATAAATAGGACTTATAATAGAATTCTTTCGAAATACATTCTCGTTTTCAGCTGAATACGTTGCATTAAACGTATGCGGCCACATGTAAAATCCTAATACGGTCAGCATGACTGTAGAAATAAACCACGAAATACTTAGACCTGTCTTGGGAAGAGTAAGAAATGTTGGATTTGCTTGATGCACAGCCTCAAACATCGGCTGTAAGCCTCCGTAGTAATGGAACGGCATATATATTCCTAAAAATAAGACGACAATAAAAATCATAATATCTTTAACAATGGCCGTCCACGCGGAACCATGTATGCCTGATATCATTAAGTAAACCGTTAATGATATGGCTCCAATCCAAATGGCTGCGGTTGAAGAGATAGAGCCATAAGAAGCTTCAGATACAATAATACCTAAGCCTTTGAACTGTAAAATAATATAAGGAACAATTGCCAGCACCCCTGCGCATGAAACAACGATGCCTAGAAACGGGCTGTTGTATTTTGAAACAAAAAAATCCGGCTGAGACATGAGCTTATGCTGCTTCGCATATCGCCATATTTGCGGGCCGATCCAATATCCTAACACGTACGCTAAAGAAATATAGGCTAAAATATAAAACGCTGGCCCTCCTTTTCCATATGCCCAAGCGCTTCCTCCTAGAAACGTAAAAGTAGTATAGATTTCACCCGCCATCAAAAAGAAGACAAAAACAGTTCCAAAACCTCTGCCGCCTACGCTCCACTGTTCTAAATCCATTTTTTTGCCCCGCGTAGCTCGAATTCCAAGATAAATAGCTAAAAGTAAAAAACCAAAAATAATAATCAGAGCGGTATTCATTATTTATCTCCTCCTTTAACAGCAGGATCGAGCTTGTACACAATACCCATAATAAAAGACGTAAGGATTACCCACATAACAATCCAAAAGAGAAAAAAAGGCATCCCTAAAATAAACGGCGTTACTTTGTTAACAAAAGGCAATAAACCTAATATTCCTACAAACGGAAGTAAGCAAAGAAGATAAATTATTTTCATAGAACTCCTCCTTAATCACACGGCTTATCAGTACTTATCTAACACTTTAACTATCTCATTATATACTTCTCTTATTCTTCTCTTTACACCTCCATTCTTGAGCTAAACGAGACGTTTGGCATAGAAAACCGCCGTTTATTTGTTCCTTAGTATCTTCCATTTGTCCCCATATGAAAAGGAGTTTGTAAGGCATGCTTACAAGATTTTGAATGCAGCAGAATATAGACAAACAAAAAGAAAAGGAACTGGAGAGCAAAGGTCTCAGTTCCGTTTCGATTTAGTATTTCTATACTTTATTCTTTACACCAAGCGAAGAGAGAGCTTGGTGTAAATGTCCAAACGTTTCAATTTTATTAAAACTAATTCCTACATTAACAGCCGTCTGAGCCATGTCAGGACTCACTCCTGACATAATCGCATGGATGCCTAGCAGCTGCAAAATGTTAATCAAATCAAAAAACTTGTGAGCGACATACGTATCTACATAATTTACACCCGATAAGTCAATGACTAGATGCCTTATATGTTTTTCTGCACACTTTTTTGGAACAACCTCGATAATAGAATCACCTTTGATTTCATCAATAAGCCCTACTAAAGGCAAGACCGCGATGTGATCTACAATTGGAATGACAGGAAAACTCGTTTCGTCGATTAGCTCTTGCTGAAGACTTATTTTTTGCCTTGTGATTTTATAATACTGTTCGGAGAATTCATTAATGAGTTTATCAAATGTTGTATGATAAACTTCGCTCCAAGACAGTATATCTTCTTTTGTAATAGATGAATGTATCAGACTATATGTTTTGACATACGTCCAAATAATTTTTCTTGTTTTGCTTAGCGCTTCTACTACCTCGTAAATCGGCGTATCAAATTTAATTCTACTGTTTACTACTTCCGTCGTCCATTTCACCATACGTTGCTTAAAAATCTTTTGATCGTCAAGAAAGCCGCTCGCAATTGTTTCAATCGTATAAAGATGCTGCTCACGCAGCTTTTTCTCAACTGAAGAATCTGCGTCCTTTGAGTAAATCGATCCTTTAATATTACTTCTTTGGCGCAGCCATTCTTCACTGATAGAGGCTGAATTTTCTAAAATATATTCAAAAAGACGTTGATTTTGTTCACTCACTACTATTTAACCTCCGTTCACTTTCTCCTTGTGTCCAATTACTTACAAAACGCACCTTATGATAAATTCATGCTTCATATTTTTTCCTCGTCCATCTCTATCATACACGATAACCGCTCTGCATACTTATAGAGAATTAGATATAAACAAGCAGGTATTTAATTATCTACATAGATAAACTGCCGTGTATGATGCAACTATCATTTATTTTCACATGAAAGGATGTTAATTGTATTGAAAAAATCAATTATTTTATTGGGGATTCTCGCTACAAGTATTGGATTATCCGCTTGTTCAAACAATACAACAACTTCTTCTGCCACAAACTCTTCTGCACATTCAGGTCATGAACATCACAAAGCTGCAGTTGCTGATATTCGCGAAGAGACTCCGGGAGCAGATGTTTTGCCACAGTTTTTGAAGAATCAGCCTAAAGATATGAAACTAGTTTATCTATCCGTTGCTAAAAATCGTGAACTGCTTGAAAAAATCCCTTGCTACTGCGGATGTGGCATGGAAGCGAATCACAAAAACAGCTATGACTGCTTTATTTTTAAAAATAAAAGAAACGGAGCAGTTGTCTGGGATGATCATGGAACAAAGTGCGGATTGTGTATAGAAATTGCAGCTAAAGCTATGCTCGACTATAACCGAGGCAAATCAATAAAAGATATCCGCAAAGACATCGATGAAAAATATAAAGAAGGCTATGCACAACCCACTCCTACTCCTTCCTTGTAGAGCATTGGCAGTTTTTAAGCAAACATTCGCGACAGGTATATATAAAAGTAGAAAATATCAAAAACACGTTCTTTTTTAGCGTTTTGAAAGCTTGTTCATCTTTGAAACAGCAAAAAACACTCAAATAGCTATTTGAGTGTTTTTTGTGTACTATTCTTTTACAAACTCTTTTGTACTTCTTACTGTATCAATCGGACGCACGAGCTTCTCAATTTCTGCACGTTTTGGCTCTAAAAACGGAGGCAGTGATAATTTTTCTCCAAGCGTTTCGTAAGGTTCATCTCCCATAAATCCTGGTCCATCTGTCGCAAATTCAAATAAAATTTGCGGAGCCACTCTTGCATACAACGATTCAAAGAAGTGACGATTCACATAACCAGACGTATGGAAACCGAAGCTTGGCATTCGATTAATCCACTCTTCAAGAGCTTGTCGATTTTCTACGCGAAAAGCAACGTGATGAACAGTTCCAAAACCTTGCTGAGCCTGCGGAAGTTTTTCATTGTATTCTACTACTACTTGCGCACCGTTTCCTCCTTCTCCTACTTCGAATAGGTGAAGATCTCCTTCTTGAGCAATCTCTTTAAATAAAAGGACTTTTTCCATCATTTCTTTAAAGTAATTAAACTCGGCAATACGAATAAAGATAGGACCGAGTCCCGTAATAGCGTATTGAAGAGGGACAGGGCCTTTTTGCCAAGGAGTGCCTGATTCAACTCCTTGATTTCCTTCATCGGAAATTAACTGATACTGCTGATCATCAAAATCAACAAACGAAAGCGTCTTTTTCCCAAATAGCTCTTGAATCCCCGTATGATTTACTTCTAAGCGATCAAAGCGCTTTACCCAATAGTCTAAAGCCGCATCATTTGGAACGCGGAAAGATGTTTTTGAAATTTCATTTGTTCCGTGAAAACCTTTTGGAATACCTGGAAAATCAAAAAAAGTCATGTCCGTTCCGGCGCTACCTTTATCATCTGCAAAAAACAAATGATACGTTTGAATATCATCTTGATTGACCGTTTTTTTAACTAAGCGCATGCCTAACACATATGTGAAAAATTCATAATTCTTTTCTGCACTGCTTGTAATAGCCGTTACGTGGTGTATTCCTTTTAAGTGGTTCATTCTACATTCCTCCGGATAAATCGTCTAGTTTATCATTCGTCATTTATCTTTAATTTGAATATCTTTAATTAAAGATAATATACCACGATTAATTTTCCTTTGTCAATAAAGTATGGATGATCTCGGAAGGAAATATGTATATTTTTACATTTAACCAAAACATTATAAATGAGAACGAGCCAAATCGGCAATAAAACATCGTATAAACAAAGAGCTTTTACAATTCAAAAGCTCTTTGTTTATTCTTTAATTTTCAATATGCTTGATTATAACTGCAGGATTGCCTCCGACTACCACGTTATCAGGAACATTTTTTGTCACAACGGTACCGGAAGCAATTACCGCATTGTTGCCTATTTTCACTCCAGGATTAATAACGGCTCTTCCCCCAATCCAGACGTTATTTCCTATTTCTACGCGTTTTCCAAACTCAGCTCCTGAAATTCTTTCAAGAGCATGCAAAGGATGAGTTGCTGTATAGATATGTACACCTGGTGCAAGAAAACAATTATCTCCTATTCTTATTTCACATACATCTAAAAGTACGCAATCAAAGTTAGCATAAAAATTTTCTCCAACATGAATGTTAGAACCGTAGTCACAGCGGAAAGTAGGCTCTATGCAAAGAGAATTTCCCGTAGACCCAAACAGTTCTTTTAATAAGTTTGTACGTCTTTCTTCTTCCCTTTCTGTTGTTTGGTTATAAAGCCTTGTTAATCTTCGAGCGTTTTCACGTTCTTTTATTAATTGCGGATCAGCGGAAAGGTATAATTCTCCATCCAGCATTTTTTGTTTTTCTGTTTTCATTTTGTATCCCCTTTTTGTAGTTCCTTCTCTAACCGATACTGATTTATTCTCTTACACGATATCATGTTTTTAAACCTTTGTCCGGTATTCGCTGAGATTATCACCCCCCAGGCAAACATTAGTTAATTTAATAACTCCCGGAAGCTAATTTTTTAATCTTTTTATATAAAAGGAATAGTAAGAGAAAACTTCATCACATATACTATATAAATTTATAAAAAAGGCAGGGATATCATGAAAGCACAGCGCTTGGTAGATGACCAAAAAGGAACATACAGCAAGGAAGTTCAGAAGCACTTTAACCTAAAAATAAATGGGAAAATTTATACGCAACCCTCGCCGCAATTACCTCCCTCACCCCCTATGCAGAAGAAAAATCTTAAATACAAACCTCAAAATAAAGTTCTACGCACGTACGATAAAAAAGATAAAACATTAAATGACACACAAGAAAAGCTCATAAAATCTGCAAAAACTAGATTAACTAAATATGAAAAGCTTCTATTAAGCAATCAGCTTTCAGAATCTGCGGCTCTTTACTCACCTTTTGGGTTAGAAGAGCTGGTACGAATGGCTAGTAGAGAGGAGTGAACGATTTGTGTTGGATGAAAAAGTAATCATTGATACAAACATTTGGGCTTCACATGCGCTTAATTATCCAGAAGTTGTGGAATATATTAATGAACTTATTTCAAATAATGCGGAATTTTTAATGCCTACCGTTGTAGAAATGGAACTTCTGTCGCATTGGGAAGTAGAAACAAATCCTCAAGTCAAAGCAGTAAAAAATCATTATATTTACGATATGACAGATAAGATTGTAGACGTTACAAGTGAAATTGCACAGCTAGCAGCTCAAATTCGCCGAAAAGCTAAAATAGAATCCAATAAAAAAATTAAAGGCCCAGATGCGATGATTGCCGCATCTGCTTTTATACATAATGCAAAACTGATTTCCAACAATAATAAAGATTTTGCTTGGATTACATTTAATTTCAGCTACCGAGGTCAACCATTATCTTATGTAAACCCTATTAAAGATACGATTGCTTACGCTTCTTTTATTAAAAGCTTTGAACATCCCACCCTTCCTGATGCTGATAACTTATAAGAAAACGAGAAGGAAAGCTAATTTGTTTTTATTTTCAAAATACTCCTTGTCTCCCGCCTTTTTCAAATTAAAAGTTTGATGAGTACATACTCCAATTCTTTCTGTAATGAATACAGTAAAAAGCATAAAAACTTAGGCGGTGAAAAGAGTGAATTATCAATATTACCCGGAACAACCTTTAGAAGAGTATCAATATGGCTATGATTATTATTCAAATCCTCATGAAACTGACGAAAGATTCCCTTATGGTTATTATCCGTATCCTCGCCCTCGGCCATTTTATCCTTACCCTTATCCTCGTCCCATTTATTACCACCCCCCTTACTTTTACCCTCGCCCTCGGCCATTTTACCCACACCCAGTGTATTGGAGATAAAAAAAAGAAGAGCGTTCAGCTCTTCTTTTTTGTTTCTTGATATTTAGACATCTCCTCTTGAATAATGGTCACAAACGCTTCATTTTGTTCAATTTCAAAAACGGTAATAGCTTTTTCTAGGTAGGCTATTCCTTGTTTAAGCTCACCAAGCTGACAGAGTGCTTCTCCAATTTGATAGTGCAGTTCTCCTAATAAATAAAGCGTCTCATGCTGAATACACAGCTCTAGTCCTGCTTGTGCATATTTAATCGACTTTTCATAACGTTCCATTTGCAAAAGCGCACGCGATAATCCATATAAAATTCGAATTTTGACAAGAGGATCTTTTAATTTAGGAAGCAAAGCAATATGCTGCAACCCTTCCATAAACGTACTGAACGCTTTTTTTAAATGACCTTCTTCTTCATAAATAATGGCAATACTATTTAAAATAGCAATCTCTTTTTCTGAATAAAACTGTTCGCTCGTACGCGTGAACGCAATAGCTTTTTCCAATTTACGAAGTGCTTGTTCAAATTTATTTCCAATATAATAATCACATATGGCTTCGTGCCATAGGAAAAATTGTGCATGAAAAGGATCTTGAAACATAGGATTATCTTTTTCTTTGTTCACCATATGTAACACGGTTTCATAATCGCGTTTTCGTATATAATGCCTAATGGTCGATTTAATTTCTTTAGAATAATCGTTGGGCGTTAGCTCTCCTGCTTCAAAGAAATAATTCATCGGAACCCCTAAGCGTTTCGATAAATGATAGAGAACTTCACTGCTTGCATGAATTTCACCTTGTTCAAATCGATGTAGCTCTTCTTCAGTACAAATTCCTTCTGATAACTCGACAGTTGTCATTTCCGCAATCTTTCGCAGATCTTGAATCAGCTGACCTACTTGTTTTTTATCATTCAAAAAATCACCTTACTTAATGTCGTCAATAAACTCTGTGAAAACAACGTTCCATTATATTTTTATAAGTCTATTGTACCATTTAGGTGGTTTTTTTATCAATAGAAATAAGAAAATAATTCCAAAGGAAATTCTTGAAATTATAATTAAATTATTTCAAACAACCTCCAGCTTCTTCTTTAGTCATATCCCCTCTTTGTACAGCAGTCATAACTTGATCGCAATAGTATGATGTTTGACTATATCCTTCTTCATCAATTTCTTTTTGAATCTGTTCCTTTGCTTCATCGGAGAAATTAGCATCTTGTTCAGCAATGATTTGAGCTTCATATGCTTCTTGTTCTGCCTTTTCTTTAGCTAATCTTTCTTCTTCTTCTTTATTCAGTTCCTCCTCAATCTCAGCCTCTTCAGCCCATGTTTCAGCTTGATTTGCTTCATAATTATCGATTGTTTCTTGACTAACTGGAGATTCTGCTTCCTTCTTTTGCTCTGCTTGTTGAGCTGATACACGTTGTTCTTCGGCAATCTTTTGTGGTCTTTGTTGTTCGGCTATTTCTACTTGTCGTTTAGCTTCCGCTTCCTCTTTTGCTTTTTGTTCTGCTAATTCCTTAGCCTTCCTTTCTTCTTCAACTTTTGTAGCGTACGCACGTAAATCTTTCTGTTCATCTTGAATTTGTATAGATTCAGATTTCTTATTTAATTCTATTTCATTAGTCTTTTTTTCTGGCTTTACAGCAGTTTCTTTCTTAGAAGTCTCAGCGTTCTTCTCTTCCCCTTGGTCACATGCTCCCATAGTTAAACTCAAAGACAACAAAATGCTACCAACTAACAACTTTTTCACAGCATTCTCCCCTTAACTTTTCCCTGTATGGAGTGTTACATTAAACTGATAAACTGATTTGACTAACTAATTTTTCTAAGTCCTTAATTAATTCTTTAGGGGTCACTATATTGTTCATTACGTCATTACATATCTTTAGAAGCTCAAGTTTAACTTCTATGCTAATTTCCTCAGGTTTTAATTGTTCATTCACAACACCCAGCCCCCTTAATGAGTAAATAATATCACGAAAAAGGTTATTTTTTTTATCTATTCAATTATTTCCCTTCTCAATTTTTCGATAATTTTCTTTTTGAATCATTCCCATTCTCTGCATTTTCTTCCCTATAATTAATGTAATCCATCATTATACTTTCTATAACTTTTAATAATTCTTTTACTTGCTTTTCTGTAAATAAGCATTCTCTAATAGATTCTCTTATCTTCTTAATCTTGGTGTACTTCTTACCATCTACACCAAAGTGAACCTTATGGTGCTGTGCTTTACGTTCACTCTATAAGTTACCTATAGAGAAACGTTTACTCCAATCCTCTTTCACTTCTATAAGGTGATAGGCTCTTTCAACAGGAGTACACCTGCCTTCTATAAGCTAATTGACAACATTCCTCTGTGTTACATATCTTAAATGGATTTTTAGGCATGTTGTTTAGCCACCTTTTTTACCCTTTATTATTTAGCGCATATTTTAATTTGCATACTATAGATATAATAAAAAGCCACTCATCAGAGTGACTTAGCATTAGATTTATTCTTTACTTCTTCAGGTACATAATCTAAAAGTGTGGATATTATCATATTAAAATGCCATGGAGTAAGGTTATTACCAGCACTTTCTTTTAACTCTGTTCTTAGTTTTTCGCCCCATACTGGATATTTGTTATTACTTTGTGCTTCCTCTAACATATGATCTACTACATTTATTACTTTATAATACTCATTTTCTTTTGCACTGATATAATAATCTTTTTGTTTATAATCCATAACTCCACCTCCTTTTAGTTACTTATTATTTTCCCTTCATTAACCAAATCAAACTTGTTAATTACCTAAAATAAAAAGTCGACCCTATGATCGACTTTCTCGACTGAATTAAATATCATCTCTTTCAGTCGCTTTAAATACTGCTTTAATTTTGTACGTATCTTTCTTACCTTTTACGGCAGTAACCCTTGTAATCAGTTCAATAATAACTCCTGAAACTGAATGGTATTGCAGGTCCTGAAATAGGCGTCTGCCCCCCACTCAAAAATTTTGGAGCTTTCGCAGGATACCCTAACGGATAATTTCCCCACCAGCTGTCAACTTCACCACTAGAATTCAGTACATATCCAGTAGGACGTCCAAAAGAAGGCATGAAATAAGGGTAGAAAGCATAGTTAAAAGGAGTATAAAAATTAGAATAGAACATTTAATCACCTACTTTGTTTCAACTTGTAAAAAACCTTCATTAAGATATGAAATCTTTTCTTTTATTGTGAAGCATCATTTTCAATAACTTCTATAACATTGTCTTTATTTATAACATTGAAATAACTTTAAAAGAGATAATAGGCTATTTTTTTGAAACTCTTTTTAACCTTTTCTCCCTCCAAATACAGAAAAAACAGCACATCCATGTGCTGCTTCCCCCAAGTTCATATAATTTATAACACTATATATCTTTGCAACTTAAATAGAATCAAATACTTGACGCAGTTGAGCTGCGCTTTTATTGATCGCCTGCTGAGCGAGTGGGACAAATTCATGAAACCCTAAAAACCCGTGAATCATTGTTTCATAATTTTCATAGGTGACGGGGACACCGTGATTTTTTAATGCGTCCGCGTAGTCTTTTCCGCTATCTCTTAGAGGATCATATTGTGCTGTAATAATGGTAGCGCTCGGTAGACTCGATAAATCTTCTAGTAATACCGGAGCGTTATAGGGATGCTGTTCTTCTTCTTTATTGTTTAAGTAGTGAAGACGAAACCAATCCATAAGATCTTTTGAAAGAAAATATCCTTCCCCATTTTCTTTCATAGAGGCAGGGTGCTGATTTTTAAATCCTACAGATGGATAAATAAGCAGCTGATGAACAATAGACGGACCCTGTCTTTCTTTTGCTAAAATGCTCACAACCGCAGCAAGGTTGCCACCGGCACTGTCGCCACCGACGGCAATTTTATTTGAATTGATATTTAATTGAGACGCATGAGCTGAAATCCAATCCAGGGCGTCATAGGCATCGTTTACTGCAGCGGGAAATTTATCTTCGGGAGCAAGACGGTAATCAACAGACACTACAATACAGTTTGCTTCATTTGCATACGACCTGCATATAGAGTCATGAGTATCCAGGCTTCCTAATACCCAGCCTCCTCCGTGGTAGTAAACAAGAGCGGGAAATGGCCCTGTTCCTTCAGGTTCATACACTCGTATAGTGAGCATACGTTCATTTAATTCAATTTCTTCATTATATACTTTTTTAACTACTTCTTTAGAAGGAGTTAAGGACATCTTTTCCATTTCCCTCAGCTGCGGGGGTGTAACGTCCTCTAAAGCAGGACGGGGCATTTCATTATATTGATTTAGAAATATTTGAATATGCGGATCTAACGGCATTCTTCTCTCTCCTTTCAAGGTAACTCTATATGTAATGATGAATGAAATTTCAGAAAAAATCCAATATATTGTCTTCTCGGTAGGCTTTTGTTTGTTTTGATTAAAAATGGGTATAACAATTAAATAAAGAGGATGATATTCGTATATATTTTATTCTCACCTATATAAATACGTACAAAGGAGGCACACCGATGATTATTGTTTATATAAGCTTAGCTGTTGTTTTGGCATCACTTGCGTATCTTATTTACGCAGGCGTATCATTTAATAAAAAAATCAAGCCAACTGTGAACTCTGTAAATGCCACTTCTCAACATCTTCAAAACGAAACTGATCATATCAAAGAAAAAACAAATCATTTAAAAGTAACACAAGCAGCGATTAAAACCGATGTGCAGTACAAAAAAGATTCGGTCAAATATACAGCCAACTCATTTAAACAGCTTGTTAATAGCTTTAAACGTTAAAAAAGGAAACCTCTATAAAGGTTTCCTTTTTTATTACATCGCCTGAGACGTATCTTTAGGAGGCGCAGCCGTTTTGTTTCGGTGATAAATAGCGTTAATCTCTCCTCCAATAACGAGAATTAACCCCGTTAAAAATAGCCAAAGCATCAGAACAATCACGCCTCCTAAGCTTCCATAAGTAGCAGAATAATTGCCAAAGTTGCTTACGTAAAATGAGAACCCTAAAGATGTCAGCTGCCATAACAGCGTAGCAGCGAGCGCTCCGGGCCATACATGGGCAAAAGGAAACGTTTTGTTTGGGGCTAATCTGTATAATACGGATAAAACAAGTACCATAATGCCGACACCGATAATCCAGCGCAGAATATTTAAAACCACTGTTGTACCTGAAGGAAGAGAAAACCATTCGCTTATCCAATTTAACAAAACCCCTCCGAACACCGGTAAAAGAAGGGATACAACAATTGTTACGATCAATCCAATTGTTAAAAGAATGGACAAGCCTCTTACTTTAATAAACGAGCGCTGTTCTTTCACGTCGTAGGCTTGGTTCATTGCACGGATAAAGGCGTTCATACCGTTTGAAGCAGACCAAATGGTTCCTAAAATCCCTACAGTCAGTAACCCGCCGTTTGGTTGGCTTATAAAGTGAGCTACGTTATCTTTAAAGATTGCAGCCGTTTCTCCAGGCATAACGCTTTGAAGGACATCGATTGCCTCTTCCGGTTTAATAGATAGATACGGAACAATCGATATCAGTAAAATAAGCATAGGGAATAATGATAGCATATAGTAATAGGCTTGCTCAGCCGCTAGTCCCGTTGCTTGGTCTTCTTGAATTTCTTTACCAAGACTTTTTCCAAATGATAATAGCTTTTTCATGATAAACCTCTACTTTCTCTTTTTTTGTTCTTTTCCCATTTTATGCACTTTTCAACCTTGAAAGTGGAGAATTTCAAGCAAAATCTCAAATCAAACGATCAAGAGAAAGTAGAATGATGTTTCCTACACAAAAAAGTTCCAGCTCAAAAGAGCCAGAACTTTTCATCAGAGTGTTTATGTAGAGCAGACTAGCGAATGTGTCCTTGTGCACCACTTAATTGCTGTTGCGCCATTGCAACAAGATGCTTCGTCATTTCTCCACCAACAGAACCATTTGCACGAGCTGTTTGCTCAGCGCCAAGCTGAACGTTAAGTCTTCCCGCGATTTCCGTTTTTAGCTGATCAAGAAGCTGTTCAGCACCTTGAACTAAAATAGGATTACGATTTGCCATGTTTATCACTCCTTTCCTTCAACAGCTTATATAGGTTAATGTTCCTTTCACTTGAAATTTTATACAACATCCCTCAAAAAAAAGATCCCTGGCTATCGCCGAGATCTTTTTTTCTTTTTAAGCTTTTTTACACTCGTTCAAGAGGCATTGTGCAGCAGCGGAAAGAACCGCCCGACTTAATAATTTCAGATATATCAACTTCAATCACTTTATAGCCTCGTTTCCTTAACTCTTCATTCACTTCTGTATTCATTGGCAGGCTGATCACCCGCTGATTACCGATTGATAATACATTGGTTCCCATCGTAAACTGCTCTTCTTTTGTTACTTCAATTAAGTCATATTTCATGCGAAGTAAATTTAATTCTTTCTCATGTAAAGCGGGTGAAAATACGAGCGCTTCTGTAGGTGATAAAATATTTAACACACAATCAAGGTGAAGATAAGACCGATCAATAGGAATCGGAACAACCTCATAGGCTGGAAGCAGCTCTTGGATATGCTCCACACCTTCTTTACTTGTACGGTCGCTGAGCGCAATAAAAATAGCTTGTCCATCAATCAGCACATCTCCTCCTTCAATAGGATGGTCCGGCACCTGATGGAAAGGAATATCTTGCTGCTGCAGCCAATCGGCTAGCACTTGTTCTTCTCCACTTCGAATCTCGCTGCCCATTTTCGTGACAATAACGGTGTCTCCGAGCGTATAGCCAATATCCCGCGTAAATACTTGTTCTGGAAATGGCTCTTGTGCAGATAGCCCGATGACTTCTACTCCTTCTTTTTGAAGGCATTCAACAAATTGACGGTGCTGCTTTGAAGCCAAGCTCTCATCAATATTTTCATCCGCATAGTGCTTTTGTGTTTCATTAATAATTTCTTCAATTTTCATATATGTAGGTGGGCAAACGACCACACGTTTTAATGTATCATACTCATTTTTACACCCATAACTATTCGTCATTTTAGCTGGCTGTTTCATTTGCATCTTTTTAATCCCCCTTCGTGCATTTATGTACAGTGTTCCCTAAATTACCCGAAACATAAACACGATTTTGCTGAGGAAGCACCCCTGCGCATCTATCTAAAAAGCTTTTTCAAGCAAGAAAAACAAAAAAACACAATACTTCTTCTAATTACAATAACTGTTAGTATAAAATAGTCTAGTAACTGTACAAAAAATTGGAGGTTAATATGAATAAAGTAGCGAACGCATTATATGCGAGCAGGAAATTTTTATTAATACTATGGATAATCCTAATTATCGGATTTGGCTTTTATGCGGCTAAGCTTCCTTCTGTGCTGGGAGGAAACGGATTTGAAATGAAAGGAATGTATAAAGATACCGAGCAGCTTTTAGTTAATAAATTTGATGTTAGCGAAGCTCAGATTATCGTTTTGTTTGAAAAAAAAGACGGAGTTTCTGACTCGAAATTCCAGCAAACGATCGCTCAGTATATGCAAAAAGCAAAGGAAAAATCAGACGCGTCGAAAGTCGACATACCAACAGCTTCTAACAAGATGATAAAAGGAAGCACAGCGTATGGAATTATCCACTTTAATCACGATGATGGCACGATGGATAAACGAGTGGAAAAGATCAGAACTCTTTCAGCTGAAGAAAAAGAAATGAGTGTAAAATTAACCGGTGGTCCTATTATTGAAAAAGATATGAATACAGCAAGCCAAGCTGATTTAGCAAAAGCGGAAGCCATTGGTATTCCTGTTGCTTTAGTTGTGCTTCTTCTAGCTTTTGGCGGCGTGGTAGCCGCTGCAATCCCTCTTATGATAGGAATTGTAACCGTCGTTACCACCATGGGCGTTGTCTATTTCTTCCATCCGTACACAGAGCTGTCCATCTTTATTTTAAATGTGATTCCAATGATTGGATTAGCTCTTAGTATTGACTTTGCCCTTTTATTTATTAATCGCTTTAAAGAAGAAATTCAAACAAAATCGGTAGAACAAGCAATCAAAATTACCATTCAAACAGCGGGACGCTCGGTCATCTTCTCAGGATTATGCGTATTTATTGGATTAGCGGGAATGCTGTTTATTCAAGTGGATATTTTCCGAAACGTCGCTCTTGGAGGAATGGCTGTTGTTTTTATTGCTGTGTTTTCAGCTCTTACGCTTCTTCCTTCCATACTGGCTATATTAGGTACACGCATTAATCGTTTACGCATCTTAAAAGTCAGCGAACAAGGCGGTCAGTCTAGGTGGCGTTCATTCGCTACATTTGTCATGAAAAAGCCTGTAACTATGACGATTGTTTCTCTTATCATTTTGTTAGTAGCACTTATTCCCGTTCGAGACATGCATCTAGAAATACCGTCTTCAGAAGCGCTCCCAACAAAATACGAGTCTCGTCAAGCTTTTGACACGTATAACAATACGTTTATAAATAAAAACACCGCAGACGTTTATTTTGTGCTAGAAGCTAAGCAAAATATGCTGAATGAAAAGCCGTTAACAAATGCCTTTACTTTTATAAAACAATTAAAAGAAGATTCGTTAGTTAAGCAAGTCGATTCTATTTCTACCGCTTTAAACGTAAAATCAAGTGATCAGCTTCAAGCTATGCTGGAAAACCCGCAGATAAGTGCACAGACAAAGCCAGCTGTAGATTCGTTCATTAACGGACATTATATGCTCATAAAAGCTACGCTAGATACAGACCAAAATTCAGATCAAGCAAAAGATTTTGTTCGAAAATGGAAAGACAAACGTTCAACTTTCACCGTTCATATTGGCGGCTATCCAAAATTTGAACAAGAAATATTCGATGAAATTTATGAGAAAGCTCCATATGGTTTGGCTCTTGTTTTATTTTCAACGTATGTCATTTTAATGATTGCTTTTCGTTCTGTCCTCATTCCTTTAAAGGCTATCATTATGAATATTTTAAGCTTAACAGCTACGTTTGGTTTACTTGTATGGCTGTTTCAAAATGGACATTTAGGTCTTACCGAATCTAATATTGCTTTAGTGCTGCCGGTCTTTGTTTTCGGCCTTGTATTTGGGCTTAGCATGGACTACGAAGTCTTTTTAATTTCGCGCATTCACGAAGTGTATCATCAAACCCGCGATAATAATGTGGCAACGGTAGAAGGCCTAGCTTCCACTAGTAAAATCATTACGAGTGCTGCTTTAATTATGATTGTAATTACAGGGGCCTTTGCTTTTACAGACGTAACGCCTGTTAAACAAATGGGTGTAGGAATTGCTTTAGCTATATTTATCGATGCAACGATTGTCAGAATGCTTCTTGTCCCTTCTCTTATGAAATTGCTTGGAGATGCCAACTGGTGGTTTTTCACTAAAAAACACGATAAGTCCAGTTCCAACGAACAGTTAAAATCATAATAAAAAAACCCGCTCACTTGAGCGGGTTTTGCATTGAAGGCTTCTTTATTGACTTAATTTTGCAAAAGCGATAATGCCTTCTTCATCGTCTAATTCCAGTTCTAGTCCTGCTGCGTATGGGTCTACGTTCATTTCCGTATCCAGCCAAAAGCGCAGGGCTTCAATAATGTTCAAAGTAATATGAACCTGCTTACGATCATGCACGTATGACTCTGCTGAAAAACCATAGTCATCATCATACATTAGCTCAATCTCTACTTCTTGAGGCTGAACTTGTTTCTTTTCTGCAATATATAGGCACATTGCATTGATAATATCTTGTTCAGAAATTTTTATTGTCTCCAAGATTTCACTTCCTCATTTTTACGCTTGTTGCTACGTACGCTTTGGAATAACTTTACTACAAGAAGAATTAAAGCTACAATCACGAGCATGTTTACCATAAAACCTAAAATTGGTCCTAATGGTCCTAAACTAGATAGCAAGCTTCCGAATAATAAGCCCGCAATTCCTCCCATTAAAAGACCTTTCATTAAGCCGCCGCGCTTTGAGCTAGCCGCTGTACTTTTAGATGATGAGTTTTTAGACGTATTGTTTTGCTTAACTGAATTACTGTTATTGTTTTTAAATAAGCTTGATTGGTTATTGCTTCCGCTGTCAAAAGAGCGCTTTCCTGATTTATACCCTTTTGCGCTTGCTACGTTTGAACCGTCATGAATAAGTGATCCACCGACTGGTGAAAACACAACCGCTAATGCGATAAATGCGGCCAATAATTTTTTTACCATTGTTTTCCCTCCACTAAATGACTAACGTCACATATGTTTTTCATATATGATTTCCATATATGTTCCTACGTTTCATCATACCAAAAGGTTTCACTTTTTTATATAAAAATGCATCAAGCTCCATCAAATGTTCACAGGATTAAACATTTGCACGTATTTCGTGCTTATATAACATCATTTAGATATAAATCAAAGACATTCATAAAACTAACAAAGGTCCTTCATCTTCATTAAATACGGCTTATTTTACACTTTCCTAAAAATATTATCTAAAGTAACTTTTGTAGAGTTCTTTGGTTTTTTCCCTTCTTTAATAATGTCTTTATAGGCTACCTTCGCCTTTATTACTAATTAAAGGATATACGCGCTTATATGACGAATACCATACGAGAAACAGCGCCTCAAAGATATAATACAATGCATTAAAAATTGGCTCTGAAATATTCTAGTGCTGTACGTTTGCAGTTAATTAATTGACGGTCAATGCTTAACGTTATCTACTTGCCCTTTCATAAATAAGAGCTTTCTCTTATATGAATATGGATAGATAAACTAAAGTTAAAAAGGAGAGATACGATGTTGAATGAACAGCTCCCATTATCAACAGCAAATTTATCAGATGCAATGGAAGGTACAAACCACTTAGACTTTACTATTAAGCCATTGCAGCGTCATTACAAACTATTTGGACCGGCTCTTACTGTAGATACTCCTGCTGGCAATAATTACTCAGTGCTTGAAGCGATTCGAATAGCGGAGCCCGGAAGCGTGCTCGTCATTGATGGAAAAAGCTACTGTAACCGTGCCTTAGCAGGAGATTTCGTAGTAGCCATGGCGAAGCTTGTTGGAATAAGCGGTATTGTACTAGATGGTGTTATACGAGATCAGGAAGACATTGAAAGACTCAATTTCCCCGTATTTTGTAAGGGCTCTACGATCGCAGCAAGCAGCAAAAAAGAAAAAGGAACCGTAAATGAAACCATTTCCTGCGGGGGCGTAAAAATTCATCCTGGCGATTTTATTGCAGGTGACGACGGTGGAGTCATTGTCATTCCCAAGGAGGAAGCCGAAGAAGTATTAGCAAAAGCACGGGAAAAGTGGCAAAAAGATAAAGACAGAGAAAATGAAGTATTAGTTAGCAAAGAAACGGTATATACGTATTTAGATAACGCCCTAAAATAAAAGACCTCCGCTTGGAGGCCTTTTATTTGTCATATTGTAAAAATTCTAATCGATTTCCGAACGGGTCATGGACAAAAAAACGCTCTCTCCCTGCAATAGGCTCTTCTTCAGAAAGAACGCAGCCTTCGTGTGCCAACTTACGTCTAAGCGTCTTAATATCTTCCACGACAAAAGCTGGATGTGCTTTTTTAGCAGGTATGTAGTCATCTTGAATACTGATATGCACTTCTTGAGTTCCACATTGAAACCATATGCCGCCTCTGTGCCTTAAATTTTCCGGCTTAAGAACAGTTTTCATTCCTAAAAGATTTTCATAAAAATTTCTTGCTTCTTGCTCGCACCCTTCTGGACCAAGAAGCTGAACATGATCAATTCCTAGAAACATCCACAAACCCCTTTCAAAAAACTCTTTCAAAAAACGTCTTCCTAAAAGTTATTAATCAATGACTCTAGGATTATGAATAACCTGCAGTTCTTTTACAGCTTGCTTCATTTCGCTTTTACAAATTGGACAAGTTGGCTGATCTCCGCTTTTAAAGTTATCTCGAACCCAGCAATTACACGTATCTGATGTACATTCCCAAACTTTTGTTTCTTCAATAACAGCCGGCTCTAAATTTTTACGATTATACATACACATCGTCTCCTTTAAACAGTACTTTTTAAGTGGATAATAAATGAAGATTAACTTAGCGTGTAAATGTGGTAAATGGTGCAAGATAAAGTGATACTATACATCCGTAAATCAATCTTTGAGGAATACATACGGCGTCTTGAAAGACTAAAATAAAAATGAAGTTATAACAAAGCAGATAGCAGTTGCTTTTCTTAAAACAACGGGATAGTCTGAAAAGAACAAAAATGAAGATCACAAAAATTATATATTTTACTATTATAACAGAGTTTATAATTTTTTACAAATCAGCTTCCATTTACTTGTTTTGCTTTTCATAAAAAAAAGCGAGCACATGATTAGGCTCGCTTTTCATTTCTTATCGAGTTTGTCCGTTTCCACTCATAATATATTTAATTGTCGTAAGCGCAGGAAGTCCCATTGGACCGCGTGCATGAAGCTTTTGAGTTGAGATCCCAATTTCAGCTCCAAATCCTAGAGCTCCTCCGTCAGTAAAACGCGTAGATGCATTATGATACAGTGCGGCTGCATCTACTAAAGACATGAAGCGTGAAACGGCTTGTTCATCTTCTGAAATGATGGCTTCAGAGTGTTTTGTTCCATATGTTTCGATGTGGTCAATCGCTTCATCCACACTCTCTACTACTTTCATCGCGATCGCTAAGCGCAAATACTCTTCAGCCCAGTCTTTTTCAGCCGCTGGTTTTGCTCCAGGAATTTCACCTACTGTCGCTTTGTCACCATATACTTCAATATTATGATCGATGAATGCTTGAATCAATTCATCTTTATGAGAATCGAGCCAGTTCTTGTGTACAAGAACCGTTTCTGCTGCGTTACACACCGCTGGTCGATCTGTTTTTGCATTAATCAAAATCGGAATGGCCTTCTTAACGTCAGCTTGTTCATCGATGTAAATATGGCAGTTTCCGACTCCTGTTTCTAACACCGGAACCGTTGCGTTATTGACGACCGCTTGAATCAATGAAGCCCCTCCGCGCGGAATTAGAACGTCAATATGCTCTTTCATTGTAAATAATTCTTGCGTAGCCGCACGATCTGTACTTGAAATAAACTGTACCGCTTCTTTAGGGATTGACGTTTCATCAAGAGCTTTATGAATAATGTCCACGATAGCTTGGTTAGATGAAATAGCTGAAGAACCGCCTTTTAACACAATGGCATTTCCAGATTTCAACGCTAGGCCTGTTGCATCTACCGTTACGTTTGGACGTGCTTCATAAATCATTCCGATAACGCCAAGAGGCACGCGTACTTGCTTTACATCTAGACCATTATCCAATGTCCAGCTTGATAAAATATCTCCTGTTGGATCATCTAACTCAGCAACCTCACGAAGGCCGTTGGCAAATTCTTTTACACGTTCCGCTGAAAGAGCAAGACGGTCCATCAGTGCTTCATCAAAACCTTTTTCTTTCCCGTTTTTTAAGTCTACTTCATTTGCTTTTAAAATATACTCCGTGTTGCTTTCAAGTGTAGAAGCAATCGTTAACAGTGCATCATTTTTTTGTTCTGTTGTTAGTAAACTTAATTGCTTAGCTGCTTTTTTTGCTGAAATAGCTTGTTCTTCTACTGAATACTTTTCATTTGTTTGTAACACCAAATCACTCCTGGATTCGTTTTAGTTTTGTTTGATTTTAAAGTGTGAGGCATAAGAGGTAAATGCAATCATGCAAAGAAAAGGAAGGGCTCCTTTTCTTTACAGCATGTTTGCTTACAAACCGACCGGTACTGGAATTTCTAAGTGACATACTAGACCTTCGCTGTCTACGATCGGTTGATCAATTGGCTCATTCAGTGCAAGTTCATCAGATGAATAATTTGTCACGCCAAGAGCCAGCTCATTTTCGTCTTTATCTAGAATACGTACAACTGCTCGTTCACTAAAGTGGCCTTTAATATATTTAACGTGCTCGCGAAGTAAAGGCTCTTTATCTTCAATAATTGCACATTTCGCGGCATCTTCGACTACTATTTCCCCTTCAGGACCAGAGTTAAACGCAATCCACTGCTTTTTCTGATTAAGGTTCGCAGAATCATCTTCAGATTCAAAATACGTTCCTGTTGCATCTCCGTCAACCGCTTGTGTTAAGATGTTTGGCACGCCGGCTCTTCCTAAAAATGCTGGAATTCCTGACGCCATAGCGATTTTGAACGCGTCAATTTTCGAGCGCATACCGCCTGTTCCAACTGAACTTCCTGAATCTCCTGCAGATTCTTCGATGTCTTGCGTGATTTCCCCTACGTGAGGAACTAATTTTGCATTTGGATCCTGGCGAGGGTCCGCACTGTATAAGCCATCGATATCCGATAAAATAATAAGCAGGTCGGAATCCACTAGTCCAGCAACTTTAGCTGAAAGTGTATCATTATCGCCAAATTTTAATCGATTGATGGTTACCGTGTCGTTTTCATTGACAATTGGCACAATGCCGCGTTCTAACAGCACGTTAATTGTATTTCGTGCATTGTTGTAACGATTTTCGTCTGAAAAATCGTCTCTCGTAATTAAGATTTGAGAAGCAACGTATCCATGTGATAGAAACAGTTCTGAATAAGCCTCCATTAACAGTCCTTGACCGATTGAGGCAGCTGCTTGTTTTTCAGGTAAAGAGCTAGGTCGCTCTAAGCAGCCAAGCTTACGGTACCCTGCAGCTACAGCTCCTGATGAAACTAATAGTACTTCATGACCGCTATCTTTTAAGTCTACGACTTGGTCCACAAGGCGCTCGAGCTTCCGTCTGCTGATTTCACCATGTGAACTTGTTAATGAACTACTTCCAATTTTAATTACAACCCGCTTCTTATTGTCGGGACTCATCAAATCACTCCTAGTGTGTTCTGTATGTTTTCTTGTTTATGATTATTTTTTTGTGGTGAGGAATTCACGAAGAAGATAAGTGACGAATTAATTAGTACTTGCCACTTTTTGTAGTTGAGCACTCATTTCTTTTGAACGCTTTGATGCTCCTTTGACTGCTTGCATCATCGCTTCTCCGCCGCCGTGTTTAGCTAAGGCGTCTAAACCAGCTGCTGTTGTACCGTTTGGAGACGTCACATTTTCACGAAGCTCCGTCGGCGTTTCATCTCTTTCCATCATCATTCTTGCTGCACCGTAAATGGTTTGGGCGCCAATTTCACGTGCTAGCTCAGGATCGAGACCTTCTTCTTTAGCTGCTTTTTCGATATGCTCCATAAGGAAATAAAAATAAGCGGGTCCACTTCCGGCAATTCCTGTAAAAATGTCCATTTGTGGTTCATCAATCACGTATACTTTTCCGATTGCAGAAAGCAGCTCTTTTGCTGTTAGCACAGCATCCATTGCAGCATATTGACCTGGAGATATAGCCGTTGCTGATTGCTGAATCATACTTGATGTATTCGGCATCACTCGAATGACCTGCTGTTCATCATGCAACAACTCTTCCATGTAAGAAGACGAAATCCCTGCAAGAACAGATAGGACAAGCTGGTCTTTGTTGATTTGAGGCTTTAATTCGTTTAATGCCTCTTCAGCGCCTTTTGGCTTCATCGCTAGAATAAAAACGTCAATGTCATCTGTTTTCAGCTCACTGCGCTTTACTGCTGTGATACCATATCTATTTTCAAGTTCATGCAGTCGCGCATCATTGCTTCGATTTGTTACGATAATATTTTCAGCAGGTAATTTCTTGGCATTAACCATACCAGAAATCATCGCTTCTGCCATTGATCCAGCACCTAAAAAAGCAACTTTTTGTTTTTGATCCATCAAATCTCCCCTGTCATTTGTTCGTATTTTTGTTCTCGTTTCTTTCAACGGTTCCTATAGTAACATGCTGAAAAAGAGTGTCAAGTTGAATTTAACCGTTTTTTTCCTCCTTGAGCGTATAACCTTATGCATATGTAAGCGCAAACAAAAGTTTTTTAAATATTTTTTTCTGCAAAAAAAAACGATTTTTTTTATAAAAATACGTTTATATAAAGAAAATCGGGGCATATTATATAGTTTGGACTTTAAATTTTTTTACGAAAAATAGAGGAATTTTGAAAACGTTATTTGAACAATATAATAGGTTTGCTAAAATGAACCTATGTACCAGCATCTTGGTTTTTTTGAAAAATTTACTTTTGATGTAAACCACGCCGTGCTGTCGACATTAAAATAAACAAAACGACATACAATCTAGGAAGTATCGAAACATTATTGGAGGTTCTATTATGAAGAACAACTCGTTTTCTACAGTTCCATCGTCTTCAGAAGGAATAGAGAAACAGGATTTACACGTTGTGGGAATTGGCGCTTCTGCCGGAGGGTTAGAAGCTATTGAGCAGTTTTTCGCTAATATGCCTTCACCAAATAGAATGGCGTTTATTATTGTACAGCACCTTTCCTCTAAATATAAAAGTTTTATGCCAGAACTTTTAGCAAAAAAAACAGGAATGAATATCAAACTGACACAAGACGGGATGACTTTACAAGAAGACACAATTTATTTAAATCCTCCCCATCATTATGTGACCGTTATGGATCATACTCTTCGCCTTCGTCCTTATGAAGAAAACGATCAGGTGAAATATCCGATTGACGCCTTTTTTCATTCTCTGGCTGCTGCAAAAAAACACCGGTGTACAGCCATTATTTTATCGGGCAAAGGAAATGATGGAACAGGAGGAGCAAAAACGATACGAGAGTATGGCGGAACTGTACTTGTACAAGATGAAAGCACAGCAAAGTACAGAGATATGCCTCTAAGCGCTATTGATGCACACCTTGCTGATTATATTCTTTCTCCTGCTGATATGCCTGACCTTGTGCAAACGCATGTCAGCCAAACTGAATTTACATATAATGAAGAAACGCTGCAATACATTTATTCATTAATAAAGAAGAAAACAGGCATCGACTTCTCCATGTACAAAAAAAACACGGTGCTGCGACGACTTGAAAAGAGAATGGCTTTACTCGATCCTCCCTCTCAAACAATGGAAGAGTACCGGGACTATTTATGTAAAGAAGCCGAAGAAATCGTCGAACTGCAGCGAGACCTGCTGATTGGAGTGACGCAATTTCTTAGAGATAAAGAAGCATTCTCTATTATTGAAGAACAAGTCATCCCACAATTAGTTGAAAGAAAGATTCATAGTCAAGAAGATGAAATCCGCATCTGGGTAGCAGGTTGTTCTACTGGTCAAGAAGCATACACGTTAGCTATTTTGCTTCATGACTATTTATCAACAATCAACCGTTATTTCGATGTCCGAATCTTTGCTACGGACATCGATCGTCATGCGATCAAAAGAGCGGGCCAAGGTATTTATGAAGAAGCGGAAGTTCATTCCTTCTCAGCAGCTCAGATTAATGAATATTTTGAGCAAACAAAACACGGCGGTTATCAAGTTAAAAAAACAATTCGCAAAATGATTGTTTTTGCTCCGCATAATATAGGAAAAGACTCGCCTTTTGTAAACGTTGATTTGATTAGCTGTCGAAATATGATGATTTACTTCCAAGCTGAACTGCAGCAGCGCATTCTGTCTCTTTTTCATTTTTCTTTGACAGAAGAAGGCGTACTTTTTTTAGGCCCTAGCGAAACAACGGGAAACTTGTCTGATTTGTTCCGCCCTATCAACAGTAAGTGGAAAATATTTAAGCGTTCCGGACAGCCCAGCCGACAAATTACGGGAGCTTTTAATCTTTCAAAATCCAACTTGCATGAAGGTGATTTTTCTAGCGTGCCGCTGCCAAGTCAACTTTATAAGCCTCTTCCTTCGCTTAAATTAGATGAGATGTATCAGTCAATGATTGATCACTTTATGAGCCCTTGTCTTGTATTAAATGAATACAACGAAGTGATATTTTGTTCAAAAGAAACGACTCAGCTTATTAACGTTCCTGTAGGGAAAATTAATTATACAATTTTCAAAATGGTTCCAGTTCACGTCTCTTTAGCCATTGGAGCAGCTATTAAACGCGTAAAAGAGCAAGGTATGAGCGTATGCTGTCAGCACATTGAGTTTGTCATAAACAACGTTCAGCGCCGTTTTAACCTCACAATATCTGCTCTTCCAACAAATCACTCTCTTTACTTACTTATGTTTGATGAACAGACAGATGGTGCCATTATTGATAAGGAAAAGCCCATGTTTCTTAATCAAACCAGCTCGATTAGTGAGCTTGTAGTAGATTTAGAGCAAGAGCTTCATTACACGCAGCAGCATTTGCAAACGACGATTGAAGAGCTAGAAACAGCAAATGAGGAGCTAAAGTCCACGAATGAAGAACTGATTGCTTCTAACGAAGAGCTGCAGTCCACAAATGAAGAACTGCAGTCTGTTAATGAAGAGTTAATTAGTGTTAACAATCAGTACGAGCGAAAGATTGAAGAATTAACGGACTTAAATAACGATATTGATAATTTATTAATCAGTACAACTATTGCTACTATCTTTTTAGACGAGCAGCTGAATATTAAATTATTTACGCCGGAAACGAAAACAGTGATCAACGTTCTTCATCAAGATATCGGAAGACCTTTCTTTCATATTTCGCATAACTTTAGATATGACCATCTAATCGAGGACGCAATGCACGTTTTAAGAACAAATAATACCCTTCAAAAAGAAATTCAAAGCTACGATAACCAATGGTACAGCATGAAAATGATGCCTTATCGTACAAATGAGAATTTAATTAACGGTGTAGTTATTACGTTTATTAATATTACAGAAATTAAACGATCAAATGAAGAATTGGCTATTACATCATTTGCAGTAGCTCACAGTCCTACGGGCATTTTCATTACCGATCATCAAGGTAAAATTAAGTACATTAATCAAAAGTTCATGGAGCAAAAGCATGCGCCGCAAGAAGTATTTGGGCTGCACCTCTATGACTTATATACAAAAAAGTTGGGGGTTAAAAGGTTCCCTAAGATTTGGAATGAAGTATATAGAGGAGAAAAATGGAACGGAGAAATTTCCTACGTTCAAGAAGACGGAGAAACCGTTTGGGAACAGTTAGCCTTAATGCCTGTTAAAAATGATCAAGACGAAATCATCCATTACATAGGGCTAAGCGAAGATATTTCACAGCGCAAACAGTCGGAAATGATGCTCAAAAATTCAGAGATGCTGTCAGCACTTGGACAGCTGGCTGCCGGCATTGCCCATGAAATACGAAACCCTCTTACATCATTAAAGGGCTTTTTACAGCTTATGATGCAAGAAGAAACGTATAAAAAAGAATATATGGATGTCATGATGTCCGAATTTAACCGCTTAGAACTGATTATTAGCGAACTGCTCATTCTAGCCAAACCCGAAGTCGTAAAATATGAAAATAAGCAGATAAATTTAATTCTTCAAGACGTATGTACGCTGCTGCACACACAGGCCATTCTTAAAAATATTACTATTTCAACAGATTTTGAAGAAAAATTACCTGTTGTTCATTGTATTGAAAAAGATATGAAACAAGTATTTATCAACATGGTGAAAAATTCTATTGAAGCGATGGATGACCCTGGGTCTATTCTAGTGGTATCTAAATTTGATCCAGATACAAACCAAGTAGTCATCCAAGTGATAGATGAAGGAAAAGGCATGCCGAAAGATCGATTAACGCGAATTAGCAAGCCTTTCTATACAACAAAAGAAAAAGGGACAGGATTAGGATTGATGGTGAGTCACAAAATCATTAGTAATCATAAAGGAAGCATTTCATATGATAGTGAAGAAGGAAAAGGAACAACGGTAGAAATTCGATTGCCGCTTTCTTAATGTACTTTGTTCTTCTGTCTTAAACAGTCAAGCTCCTGATTAATTAAATCTTGAATGTCAAACAAATGTGTAGAGACCAATTCAATATATTCTCCTTTTCCTGCTTCAATTACGTCGGAGCGGATAATACTCAAGAGGTCTTGAATGGTTAGCACATTTGTTTTCATTTCTCGAAAATGACGCTGAAGATCAACTAGCTGCATTTTTTTCGCCGTTTCTACATCTGGTTCCCTGACTGAAAAATCTTGGCTTACTTGTGATGAGTCTTGCATAAGCATAGAGCGAAACTGTTGAAGAGTTGATTGAACACTCGTCATATGCTCGTGAATAGGATAGCAGAAAACAGCGTGCAGCGAATGATAGGCTTCAGGCTTAAAATGAAAATCAAAAAGAGCAACCGGGTTAGAAAACGTGCGCATATTTACTTCGATTTGCACTTCTTCCTTTCCCTGGAGTGCTCTTTTTACTTTTTCTTGACTATCTTCATCAACTAGATCTAAAAAGTTTTGAACAGGCGGGAAATTTTTCGTGACGCTTGGTGTAAATTCAATTATTTCGTTGTCTTTATTGAGTAAAAACATTGGAACCGGAATGTGTTGAATCGGCAAACTGATCATATTTCTTCCCCCATTGCTAACATTTTATCTTGCGTCGAACTTTCTTTATTGTTGATTAGAAGCCAGTCTTTAAAAGCTTGAATATGATTAATGAATATGGTTTTTGAAGATCCTGAAGCCGATAAATCATGCGTATTGAGAAGCCTGCTGCCTACTAATACAAGAGGACTTTGCGGCATGTTTTCAATCTCAGCAATGTATTTTTGTAAATCAGGCAGCAAATGCACTTGTGAGACGGACAAACATACTACATCAGGGTCCCACTTCTCGATACTTTTTAAAGCGAACGGTAGCGGCAAATTGGCTCCTAAGTTTTTCACTTCCCATCCATGTTCTCTCATAAGTCCTGCAATCATTTTAATGCCTAAGTAATGCTCTTCTCCTTCAATGCAAAAAAGAAGGGCCCGATTACGCTGAAGCAATTGCCGCTGAGAAAGCTGAAAACGAGTTAACACATAGTCACAGGCTGCAGTAGCCAAATGCTCATCCGAGACTGAAATTTTATTTTCTTGCCACCTTTTTCCTATCTCATACATCGCTTCTGTCAGAAACGTATATACGTCGGTTGAAGAATGACCTTCTTCTATATATATAGCAATAAGCAGCCAGCTTTTTTGAACGTCTCCTTCTAGCAAACAATCAGCTAAAGCCGCTACATTACGAGAGTAGACGATAAGATCACGCCCTTTTCCTAAAGTTACAATAAATCTTTAGGTAAAACTTCCTTTTTGCACGATGGACAACATGCGTAGACACCTTTATTTTCATCATAATCTACGTTCATCGGCTGCTTGCATGCTTTACATACAGCATGTACGTAGTTTAAATATTTTTCTACTAATAAACGTGTTGCCCCACTTGTTTTCCCGCAATAATAGCAAATAAACCTTACTTTTCCTTTTTTTGTTATCTCTACTTCTCGCATATGCTGACAAGATTCACAGCGATCCCAGCTGCGAAGGTAATCGCTCAGAGAATATTGTGGTTTATTTGTTTCTATATACATTTTTGTTTCTTGATTTCTTATTTTATCTTCCGTAAAATCAATTGACCGAATAAGCTGTTTAGCGCCTAGCTTTGATTCAATTCTAGCTGCCATAAACGCTTCATTCTTTCCTCCATAAGGCATATTGATCCATATAGTGGATTCATCGATAATAAGCAGTGACATCGGAACAGCAGATGAAATGATATGAGCACCGTCAATCCGAACTTCTTTTGGTTCACGAGTAAGAACGGTCACTTCCCCTTTAAACGAATGTAACATATCCCGTATTTCTTGAGGAACAAGGGAAGCATAAGGAATACACAATAAAATCTGCTGCTGAGCTTGATATAAGTCTTTTTTTAACTGACTGCTGTTCGATGGATGGTACCAAATCAATTTAGGATGCTGAATGACTTCTTTTAAAAATTGCTGAGGCTGGTATACTTTTTGATTTTCGTTAAAGTGGTTGACCAACTTCCATAACGCTCGCTCCTTTGGTACACGCTGCTGGGCAAACGACTCGTCTGAAAGCATAATAAATTTTCCTTTTGAACGCGTCACCGCCACGTTTACCAATCGATCGCTATTTTCATTTGTTAAAAGTAAACCTGGTTTTGACTGCGGCTTTGTATCGACCGTATCAAAAATCATGATATCTCGTTCCGCGCCTTGAAATTTGTGTACGGTTGCTGCAATTATATCGATAGCTGGTTCGATATCTTGAAGAAGTGCATTAATCAATTTAGCTTGAGACTTATAAGGAGTCACATAGCCAAGAGTAGCCGAAGAAGCTTTGCGTGCCCGCAGCATCAAACTTACCGCCAACACAGCCGTTATCACATTGTAGCGTGAGCCAGAAGCAGCATCTCGCATAGCGGAAGAATGCAAATGACCAATGTTAAGCATAAGCGCTGCTTCATGAGCAAACGGCCGGCTGCTTGCTACTACTTCTCGACTTGTTGTGACAGATGGATGATCCCCTACTCGATTGCTGTAAATATAACGATTTGTAAAAGCTGAGATATCTTTATGCATTCTTCTTTGCTTTGTCAACATAAAAAGATGCGGGTGTATCTCACCGCTTTCTACTTGCTCTACAAGACCCGTCTGCTCAAATAAATCTCGCTGCAGCCACTTCTTCACTTCAGCATGAGAAGATTGAGATACCGGGGGAAGCTGTTTAAAATCGCCGCACACGACAATTCGTTTTCCTAACGCAGCTGCAAAAGCAATTTGCGGTGCATATGCCATGCTAATTTCGTCTACCACAACCATATCAAATTCACTTTGATAAAGTAATCGGTCAATAGCCGCTTTTGATAAAGTAGTGCCTACAATATACGCTTGATCAAAAATATTTTTCTCCGCTTCAATCCACTTGTTACGAAGGGCGTTTAGCTTTTTATTAACTTGCTGAAGCTGGTGTGCTCTATTGGGATACCTGCTTAAGTAAACTCGTTCTTCTTGTAAATCACGCATCTCCTGAGCTAAATCCGGATCATCTTCTCTAATGACTTCTTCTACTTTTATATTTTCTAAGCCGCTGCTTTTTGTTGCTCCGTATCGAATGAGTTTTCCTTTTTTCCAAGCTTCTTTCTTTTTTAACTGACGCGCAGTTTCTTGCAGCAAACCGTCCACCGCTGCATTACTGTGAGATAATAAAAGGATCCGCTTTGATTTCCGGTAATAGCTTGCCGCGATTTTGGACAGCGTATATGTTTTTCCTGTTCCAGGAGGCCCCCAAATATAAGTAGTACGGTTATAACGCGCTCGCAGCAACACTTCATGAAGAGCGTTCTTAGACGTATACTCCTTATGACGAACAGGACTATTACCTCTCATAAGACGTTTGATTCTCACTATTTTTTGCTTGTAATCTTTTGCTTCCGTGAGTCTATCAATAAGAGCCTGCAATAATTCCCATGGTTCGTTATATATATCGAGTTCGTCTACTTCTTGTCCAATAAACGCATCTATTTTAAGATACAAATCAAACCCTTCTGTTCCGATAACTTCTCCTTTACTTTCTTTATGCTGGTGGACAAGGCGTACCTGAGCTCCATCAAAAAGGTATAAATCGGCTGTGCGTTCAAACCGGTAAAGATACGCATCTCCCTGCTGCCCTAAGTATTCTCCTTTTCCTACCGTATACTTTTCTCCGCCGTGTTTCTTCATATAATTAATCTCAATTGAAAGTGCGCGCACCCATGCTTTTAAATATGAAGAGATAGAGCGTTTTTCCATAGATGTCTAACTCCCTTTTCATCCGTTCATTTCTAACTTGTCTATTCTATCATGTCATTTGAATATAGCATAGCTTCTTTCCTCTTCATTTTTATAAAAGCAGAACACCTTTTTTACTATTCTATCTCTCCAGACAAATTAAGACTTTTTTCATCATAATCGTAAAAAAACCGCGTTTTTTCTATAATTTTAGACGTATTGTTACAAACTTGTAATATAAAACCTACCATTTTGTCATGAGTTTGTTACATATTGCTGATAGAATAAGAGACAACTATTGGAAATAAAGGAGAATTATTAGATGAAAAAACACATTTTTACATTAGGGGCCACAGCTTTAGTATCAATTGGAATTGCAGACGCAGCATCGGCGGACACAGACACGCATAAAGTAAAAGCTGGAGAAACGTTATTCAGCATCTCACAGCAGCATAATGTAACAGTTGAAGACTTAAAAAAGTGGAATGGTCTTTCTTCCACATTAATTTATGCAAACCAAACATTACAAATTGGATCTACATCTACTGACTCTTCATCTAGTTCAACTCCAACTACAACATCTTCAAATCATACATATACAGTAAAATCAGGTGACACGCTTTACCGTATCGCTAAAAACAACGGTACTTCCGTACAGCAGCTAAAAGAGTGGAATAACATATCTAGTCATTTAATTTATGTGAATCAAGTATTAAAAATAAGCGGAACAGGAACAGTTTCGTCATCACCTTCAGCACCTGTACAAGAAAAAACAAACGAAACGCAAGCATCCCCGGCTCCTAGCAACAGTAAAAGTTACAAAGTTCAGCCTGGAGATACAATGTGGAGCGTAGCACAGCGGCACGGCATTTCAATTTCTCAATTAAAACAGTGGAATAACTTATCGTCTAATACGATTTACATTAATCAAGTGCTACAAGTAGGCGGACAAGCTGCAGCTCAGGCAAAACCATCAACGCCAGCGACTACTGCTCCTTCAATACCGTCAACTTCAACTTCAACACCGGCACCTGCTCCAGCGCAAGAAAGGAAGTCGGTTTCGAAAGAGATTACAGTTGAAGCAACAGCTTATACTGCTTACTGTGCGGGCTGCAGCGGAATCACTGCTACAGGCATCGACCTAAGGTCAAATCCTAATCGAAAAGTAATTGCAGTTGATCCTCGCGTGATTCCATTAGGTTCTCGCGTATACGTAGAAGGTTACGGAGAAGCAATTGCTGGAGATACTGGCGGTGCGATTAAAGGTACTCGCGTTGATTTATTTATGGCATCTCAAAGCTCAGCTTTAAATTGGGGACGCAAAACGGTAAAACTTCAAATTTTAGATTAATCACTAAAAGCAGAAGCGTGTTAGTCGCTTCTGCTTTTTAATTTTTTTTCAAACATAATCATATCGATAGCTTGCAGGCCATTCTCGTAAATCGGTGGAACGTACTGCAAAAAGAAATTCTTTTTGACACCCCTTTGATAAAAGCCTGCCTTTTTATAAAATGATATGTTTTCAAGGCTGGAGTCCGCTGTTCCTACAATCATTTTAGAATAATGGTTATCTTCATACAGTACTTCTAACTTTTTAATAACTTTGCTGCCGATTCCTTTTCCTCTGTATGCTTCTTTTAAACCGATATTCTTTACTTCTACTGCCCGTTCCTCTTCATCGGTGAGGCACTGCACAACTCCTATCTCCTTCTTTTCATACACAATGGTAAATAAAGAACCTTCATTTATATACGACTTCACTACTTTTTCGTCTTCATCCCCTATTAATAGCAGGTTTAAATAGGAAGCGCGCCGGTCTTTATCAATTTCAATAAGATCGATACACATTTTCATCCTCCAAAAAATAAGTCGATAATATTGCTGCCTCTTGAAGATGATTTATTATATAGCTCTGAATACCCGCAGCTCGTGCAATATACCACTGTAAAGTGATTGTGCTGAACATCTAAGCTAGACAGTCCCGTTCCCGTTGTAGCAATTTCTTTTGTTTTTGCTTCTGTATGTCCGCATTTTATACAACCGTTTTTCCCCATCGTCATACTCCTTTATAAATAAAATAACTTCTTAATTTATATAAACGGATATAAAAGGAAAAAGTTTCTTTTAATTGATAAATAAAGGAACGTAAGAAACCGCATCTCCAACAGAAGATGCGGTTTCTTACTTTTAATATCGACGGGATGACTGTACACTCGATTTCTATAACAGCAATTCTCTTTTCATAATTTCAACGTTTTTCTGATGACATTGTGCGGTGAAATCAGAGGGAAACGCCAGTTTATCATTCAGCTTATCGAGCGCTTCTTTACTGTCTTCTTTCACTGCCGCTTGCAGTTCATCTAAATAAGAGCTGGCCATCTCCACTCGTCTTTGGATTTCAGCTCGGTGATGTGTCGTTTTCCCGTGCCCGGGAACTAGCGTTAGATTTTGGTGCTTGGCTAAAATATGTCGCGCAGTCGCAAGCGTGTCGCGGTAATCGTTTACACTTTCATATATGTACGGATATTCAAAATCCGATAAATAATCCCCTGCAATCCATATCGAATCATCGACAATCATAAATAGGCCATCGTTTGTATGACCTTTTGCAAAATAACAGGTAATGGATGTTTCACCTAAAGTAATATGCTGTTCATTTTCGGTTACAACAATATCTAACTCTGGGAATATAATATCATGGGATCTTTTTATATAATAGTCATGATCAAACTGCTTAATCATTTGAACTTTTTCTTCTTTGTCCGGGTGTTGTTCTAAAAATTTGCTGCCGATAAAGGTGGCATTTAATTCTAAGAAAGCCCCATATCCAATGATGTGATCAAAATCTCCGTGAGTAAAAAACACATACAGGTTGCGGTGGTTTAAGATCCCTTGAACATGCTGTTTAATTTCATTAATTTCGTGAGGAAGCCACGTTGGATCAACAACAATGACACAGTCTTTTGTTTCAATCACCGCAGATGTTGTTTGAAATAGCGCGCTTTCAAAAACCGTCATTTGCTCCGTTTTATATTGAATCATGAGAACAGCTCCTTATTTTTTCTATCACCTTTATTATAGCGGAAATAGAAAGATAAGGGCGCGTATGACGGTTTATAAAACGAAACTATGCAAGATGTGATAAAATGCGGAACCAGCCAAACAATGAAATCCAAATAGGAATACTAAATAAGGTTCCCCAAAATAAACCTTTCAAAAAGTTCCCTTGATTCATTCTGATATTCCTCACCTTCATAGTATGTTGGTTCTTAGTCTAGCGCAGCTTAATGAAATTTTAGTGAAAAATAAAAAAAGAAGCAGTTGCTTCTTTTTTTATTTATTATAAAATTGGTGATCGTACTTAATTTTCGGCAGCTCGCGTACTTCCTGTGACATTTCCGTTCCGCACATCGGACAGTTATAATCAACCGTAACAAAATCTTCTCTCATCCACCCATTACATGATTCAGATTGACACGCATATACAGTCGTATCCATCATTTGATCTACTTCTTCTTCTACGGCTTTTTTTGCAAAATACATGTGCACAGCTCCCTTTTTTTCTTAGTATATGTAAAATTCCCATTTTTTATTTACAGCTTGATTACTTTTTCATCCGGCGTTATTGGACACCACTATTTAATTGTGTATAATTAAATAAAAAGCAATAGACTGGAGGCAACATGAATGGAACAACTTTATAAGCAGCTGCAGCTAGAAAATCAGCTTTGTTTCTCAATTTACGCCACGTCTCGAGAAATTACAAAGGTGTACAAGCCGCTGCTCGATAAATTAGGAGTAACCTATCCGCAGTATTTAGCCCTTCTTGTTTTATGGGAACATGAAACACTCAGCGTAAAAAAAATGGGCGAACTTCTGTATTTGGATTCAGGCACCCTTACTCCTATGCTAAAAAGAATGCAGGATCAAGAATTAGTGATTCGTCAGCGTTCTCATGAAGATGAACGCGTTGTTTTTATTAGTTTAACCGAAAAAGGAAAAAAATTACGTGATAAAGCTTGTCATATTCCAGAAGAAGTTTTTAGTATGACGAATAAGTCGCAAGAAGAATTAGAAAAGCTGAAAGAAACGCTGCAGGAGTTATTGCAATCGCTGCATACGTACAATCAAAAATAGACCATATAAAATTGAACATAAAAAAGCGCCTGGATTTAAGAAAAATCCAGGCGCTTTTTATTTACTCAGCCGTTGTATTTAACGTTACGTTAACATTCCCACGCGTTGCTTTAGAATACGGGCAGAATTGATGTGCATCTTCTACTAGCTTCTCAGCTACTTCTTGTGAAACGCCTTTAATATGAGCGTTTAACACCACTCCAATTTTAAAGCCATCGTCAGTGTGGTCTTTTAGTAGACTTACCTCTGCAGTAATAGACGAATCAATGTCTTTTTTTTGTTTCTTAGCGATTAAATTTAAAGCACCGTCAAAACAAGCAGAATATCCTGCTGCAAACAGCTGCTCGGGATTTGTTCCTTCTTCTTTGTTATTTGGAGAAGGATTTACAAGGGTTAAATCAATAATACCATCATCTGATTTAACTCGACCATCTCGGCCTCCTACCGCTGTTGCCTTAGATGTAAATAGTACGTCTGACATAAGATCACCTCATAAATTATTTTATGTAATTTCATTGCAGACAATCAAAAAAGTCGCAATCAAATTCATTTTGTAATCACTTTGATTACCGTGATAGTAATGTACTTCCCCTTCTATAATGAGTGTAAACCTACTATTTTATACAAAAAAAGAGAGTTACCTCTCTTTTTTTCCTCTTTGTTTTTTTAAACCGCTTTGAATAATGTTATCTCCATATTTTTCACGCAAACTTTCGACCGCTTTGTATAAAGGCTCTTTTTTTGCTTGTTCTCCGTATGTAAACAAATCCAGCTGTTCTTCTTCTTGAAGCTGGTGGCTCACTTGAAGAGCAGCTACGCCTAATAAACGAATCGGTTCTCCGTTCCAGTGCCTTTGAAATAATACCGCACTGTAATGAAAAAGATCGTTTGGCTCGCTAATTGCTTTTGAAATAGTTTGGCTTCGAGTAATGGTTTTAAAATCACTGTATCGTATCGTTAATTGAATCGTTTTGCTTACAACTTTTTTCGCTTTCATACGAGAGCTTACAGAATGCGATAGTTTATTTAAAATAGGGAGAACCTCATGTTCATCTACTGCATTTTGAGATAGCGTCGTAGAGTTTCCAATAGATTTAAACTGTGATTGGCGATCAGGGTTCACCTGTCGATCATCTTGGCCCCATGCTCGTTCTTTCATAACTTCTCCTTTTACTCCGAGAGTTTGTTTAAGAAGACCGGGAGCGGCTTTTGCTAGATCACCGATGGTCACGATCTTAATCGCATTTAGCTTCTCAGCTGTTTTTTTACCGATTCCGTGCATTTCCTCTACGGCTTTTGGCCAAAGAACTGTTTGGACATCTCTTTTTCGAAGGACGGTAATCCCTAAAGGTTTTTGCATATCACTTGCCGTTTTGGCTAAAAATTTATTCGGCGCGATTCCAATTGACACAGGAATTTGCAGCGTCTGTATTAAATGCTGCTGAATGGACTTTGCTATGTCAAGAGGAGAGCCTAATTCAGCACAATTTGTAATATCCAAATAGCCTTCATCAATGGAAGCAGGCTCTAAAAGAGGTGAAATGGTTACTAAATAATCAAACATGTTTTTGGACACTTGGCGATATAATGGAAAATTAGGTTTTATAACAACCAGCTCAGGGCATTTTCTTTTCGCTTCCCAAAGAGGCATTGGCGCATATACTCCGCGGTTACGAGCAATATAGTTACAGGTTACAACAATTCCTCTTCGTTCCTTTGGATTGCCAGCAATAGCAAGAGGCTTATCTTTGAGCGTATGATCATGTGCGGTTTCAACAGATGCATAAAAAGCATTGGCATCAATATGAAGAATAACTTTGCCGTTTTTAGGGTACATCATTTTCATACTATCACCTCTTTCTGTATAATTAATCCCCAAAAGAAGAACGTACATTCTTATTTATTATAACTCTTTTTTTCTAAGTTGTGCGTACCTATACTTTATTTTTATTTTGAGCGAACACTGTGTGTCACTCTCTCGTATTCTAATGAAGAAAGGAGGAAGAAAACGTGATTGATCAGCTTATCGGAGCCATTAACCAATTAGGCTACGGATATTTCTTTTTTATCATTTTAGTCGGAGCCAACCTTACTCCTATTCCTGACCCGGTATATATTATGCTTGCGGGCAGTCAGGCTACATCTCCGTCCGTTCAGTATATTCCAGCTTTTATACTTACCTACAGCGGCATGATGATTAGCTTATATCTTAAGTTTTTGATAGCCAGTCTTTTTTCAACTCAGGCGCTTGCGCTATTAAAACGCCCGCGATGGGAAAAAAATGTGATGAAAGTCGAGCGAACGATTCAAGAATATGGATCTCATGCCATCATCGCAAGCTATTTTTTACCAGGAATGCGACATGTGATGCCTTTTTTTCTCGGGGCAAGCGGAATGAAGCATCGGCATTATATTAAAGTCTCGTTTTCCTTCGGTTTTATTTGGACGCTCGCTTTATTTATTTTCGGTTCCTTTTTTAATACAACCTCTTCTTATACTGACGTCATTGAGATCACTTTAGCTTTTTGTGCGATCAGTTTGATTATCTATGCCGTCCAAAGAAGAAAAATACGAAAAAAACAGCAGTAGTTTGTGAAAAAGAACTTTTTACACAAACTGCTGCTGTTTCATTTATATTAAATGACTTCATTATATCCCTTTACAAAGTATTTGCGCGCGCGGTAAAGAGCTGATTTTAACGTAGTCATCTGCATATTTAATAACTCGGCAATTTCTTCATATTTAAATCCAAATCCATATTTTAATAGAAGCAAATTGCGATACTTAGGATTCAATTTATTTAAAATTGCCTGACATTCAGCCACTTCTTCATTTCTAAGCACCTGCTGAATAGGCGTATACATAACGGGCTCTTCTTTGTAAGAAGACGTATAGCGGTCTTTCACTATTTTACGCCTTCCTAAATCACACCGTTTATTTAATGCGACGCGAAACATCCAAGCTTTTATTTTTTCAGGATCGACCATTTCTTGTTTTTCTAAATATTTTAATGCTACTTCTTGCGTAATATCTTCGGCGTCTTGTCTATTCACGCCATTTTTCAATAAATAAGCCAGCACCTGATTCAAATAATCTTGTAATTCCTCGCCGCACATAATAAGTTCTCCCTTGTTATTTTAGTTTTTCTTTTAGTTCGTTTGGCAGCTCATTTTCATTCAACATGTAAACCTGAGGAGTATCTACTTGATCTTTGTAATAAAAAGCAACAAGATAATCTCCCGTGTCTCGTAAGTTCGCACGTTGAAGAAGTGTTTCTACCTGCTGATTGTTTTTTACTTTAATTGATTTCTCATCCTTCGTTAGAGATGTAAAATCTTCTTGAAGACGATAATCATTTTTAAGATGAGAAGAATTTTTAAAGACTTCGGTTTTTTCTACGTCCTTTGGCATAAGGCGAGCACGTTCATATAAATGCTCTTTCTTCAGCCATGCTTCTACTTCGCTATATGACTTCTCCCAAGATGCTTCTTGAACATACTGTCCTTTTCCATCCATGAAATTGATTGACGCCCAGCTTTCTTTTGTGCTGTACATTTCATCAAACGTTTCGTTCATCATCGACTGTTTGACTACGTGTATAAGCTCTTGCACTTTTTCTGGATTTGTAATATTAATGGAATTTGACTTTCCTGGAACAGAAAAACTTACGCTTTTAATTTTATCTGTGTTTTGTGTTCGTAAAAGCGGATGGAAATTTTCTTTGTACTCTTTTGTTTCCGCAATTTCTTTATAAAAAGCTTTATAATCTGAAAATGGAATAAAGTACTCTCGAACTATTTGCTTTCCATTTTTTAATTTGTAAGCAAATACCGCGATTTTTCCATTGCTGCCCTCTATTTCACTTTGTTTTTCAGGATCCATCTTCTTATCTTTAGATGCTGTAATTTGTTTTTGCAGCTGACGAACGCTCTTAATCGTTTCTTTACTTGTATAGTAATATGGCGTTTCATAATAGCCATTCATTCCCTTTGCATAGTTTTCAGGTTTATCAGTCAATCGATATATGTCTTCATCGAAATACACACTTTCAATCTCTGAAACTGCCGGCACTTTAGTAGAATAGCCAAACATGTCTAAATGAATGATAAAGCCTACAATAGCTGCAGCTATAACAAACCCTAGATACCCTTTCCATTTCGTAAAGATGCGCCACGTTTTATTTAAAATAATTTGAGCAACTGTATAGCCTATTAATGAACCAATAATATAGCCCACGACCATCCATGAAAATTCACCTTTCATGCTAATAAAGTAAAATCCGCCTAACATGAGTGAACAAGCGGTTACTCCGTATACGAATACAGGTTTTAACCAGCCAACTGAAATGGTTAGCGTAGCAGCTTCTACTCTTCTTTTTTGATAGGTGATTAAAGCAACGATGTAAAATAAGACAATGAGTCCAATATAAACAAATACACTAGTAGAAAAACTTTTATGAGCTGCCAATTTCGCTACGTGTAAAAACGGGATAAGGCTGTCAACATTTTTGTTCACGTAATAGTCATACGCATAGCCATACCAGTAAAACTTTACATTCGATATAGCTAAATAAGAAATTCCGCCCGGGAGAAGGAATAGAACGTATAAAAAGATTCCTTGCAGAACAGACATCCCGGTGAACATTCCGGCTAAAACAGTTCCAGTTAGGACAAATAAATTAATCAGAATACTGTACCCGACCCAGCTTAGAACGTCGCCTGTTGTATAAACATTCTCAACAGTTAAAACCCCTTTAACGGCAAAAGTCACGATGCCCGTAATTAAAATCGGAACAACTAAAACCAACGCGCCCAGAAGCATGTTTTGATGAAACAACGTAGAACGTTTAATTGGTAAACTATGAATATAGTCAGCCGCAATCTTCGTTTGTATATATCGAAATAGGAAAATACCAAGTAACACTGGTACAACGAACATAAGCACGAATTCTAGCCCGCCAAATACGTCAAATAACGTGTCTGGTTTCTCTATATAAGGCTCAACCTTTCCTGTAAAAGTGAAAATCAGTTGTAAAGGCAAAGCGAACAGTAGTACTAACAAGTAGACAAGCCCAATCCATCCCACGTTTCTCATGGATTGAATCCACATGCCGCGGTTAAACGATGATGTTTTCGATTGCATAACCCACATCCCCCATTTCATAAATAAAGATTTCTTCCAGCGTAAGTGGCAAGATGTCAAAAATTAAAGGCTTATACGATCGAACTTTGTTGACTAAGTGATTTTCTTTTCCTCGAACAATACAAAGCAAGACGCTTCCTCGTTTTTCTTGATATAAAATGTCCAGCGTGTCATAAAGCGCTAGCGGCACATCTCCTTCAAATGCAACTTGAATTTTGTGCACGTCTGATTTTAAATCATCCAGTTCTTTTTCAATTAATAATTGACCGTGATGCAAGATGCCTACATGATCACAAAGATCTTCCACTTCTCGTAAGTTATGTGATGAAATTAAAATCGTCATTTCCCGTTCTGCCACGTCTTGGACAAGAAGGTTTTTAATTTTTTGACGCATTACCGCATCTAACCCATCGAGCGGCTCATCTAAGATAAGTACATCAGGCATAGCAGACATCGCTAACCAAAAACCTACTTGACGCTGCATTCCCTTGGACATTCTGTGTACCTTTTTATGTAATTGAATTGGGAAAGCTTCTTTTAATTTTTGAAACCGCTCTTCGTTCCAAGTCGGATAGACGCTTCTATAAAAAGACGCTAATTGCTTAATCGTTGTTTGAGGGAAAAAATAAAGAGAATCCGGCATAAAAATAAGACGTTCTTTTAAGCCAACGTTTTCAAATACTTCCTCGCCGTCTATTGCGATTTTCCCGTGATCTTGCTTGTAAATACCTGCAATGATTTTTAATAGCGTTGTTTTCCCTGCCCCGTTCGAGCCAAGCAGTCCGTAAATAGATCCTTTTTTTATAGAAAGCGTGACGTCTCTTAGAGCTTCCATTTCTTCAAACTCTTTTTTTATCGCCTTCAGTTCAATCACTATCGCTTCCTCCTTTTACTGCTTTTTCAGCCTGTGAAATAAGTGATAGAATTTCATCTTTATCCATCCCTAAATACATAGCTTCTGCCAACAGTTTCACTAATTCTTCTTTCATCTTTTTCACCTTCTCGTTATTTAGTGTATCAACTTGAGGCGTTACAAAACTTCCTTTGCCTGGAACTGAATAAATATAATTCTGATGTTCTAGTTCACGATACGCTTTTTGAATTGTATTTGGATTAATCGTTAATTCTTTTGCTAACAGCCGAACAGATGGAAGCTTTTGATCGGCCTTAAAGACTTCATGAATAATAAGCTCTTTCAATTTATCTACTAATTGCTCGTATATCGGCTTGCGACTACGAATATCTAAATCGAACATAGTCTGCCTCCCTTCATCTACCCAAAATCATGATGTGTGTACTAGGTGTATTAACTGTATTACTCATCGCATTACAGTTAATATTATAGTATGTTTTTTGGAAAAAACAAGTACTTTTTTTACTTTTGTTACAAATAGATGACAAAAAAGTGTTTAATAGTTTTATAGATGAAACAAAAATAACTGTAAACAAATTGCGCAGGCTGCCTTCGTTGTAAGCCAAAATACTCCTTTAAGTCAGCACCTCGTTTTGTTTGTCTTAACCAAGTACCTCTAGTTATTACAATAGTAATGTTTTATAATGTTTATAATTAATTTTTTTAATATAAAAGGAGCCATACTCTATGTACTATGATGCGTTAAAGACGTTTGTTTCTGTTGTAGAAGAGCAAAGCTTTACAAAAGCTGCGGAAAAGTTAATGATTTCACAGCCAAGCGTAAGCGTACACATCAAAAATCTTGAAAAAGAATTTCAAACTTCCCTGTTCCTGCGTTCACCTAAAATGTTAAAAATCACACCCAGCGGCGAAATTTTATACGATCGTGCTAAACAAATGATTCAGATATATGAGCATACGAAACGAGATATTTATGAACATCATCACCGTGTCAAAGGAATGCTAACGATTGGCGCCAGTTTCACGATTGGCGAATATATTCTCCCTTCATTTTTAGCAAAGCTTCGTGAACAATATCCTGATATTGATGTAGAAGTGACTATCGGTAATACAAAGGAAATCGCTCAGCTTGTTCGTCATTTCAAAGTAGACGTAGGACTTATTGAAGGACACACGGAAGAATCCGACTTACATATTCAGTCCTTTATGGACGATGAGCTTGCCATCGTTGCGTCAGTGGATCACCCTTTAGCTCAGCTTAAAAAAGTAGAAATTGATGATTTACAAAATCAGCGGTGGGTAGCACGTGAAAAAGGCTCTGGAACAAGAGAATATTTAGATCACGTTTTAATGTCCAACGGTTTAAAAATGAAAAGCATACTAACGATCAGCAGCAATCAAGGAATTAAAGAAGCCATCGTTCACGATTTAGGAATGTCTGTACTGTCGCTTTGCGCTATTAAAGAAGATGTAGAACAAAAACACCTATCGATTCTCGACGTTAACACCGCTCCTTTTAAGCGCCGTTTCTCCTATATCTATCCTGCTAACAGCGCTCATAAAAAAGTAGCGGAGCTTTTTATTCAACTTTTAAACTAAGAAAAGAAATTAAGACATAACTAAATTACTTCAATCTAAAGACTAAAGTAGCTAGTATAAATCACTTGCGACACCGCAGTTGATTTCCGTGCAAGACTTCGCTTTCCGCGGGCAGCCGCTGAGCCTCCTCGTCGCTTCCGCTCCTGCGGGGTCTCACCTGTTCCGCTTTCCCGCAGGAGTCTCCGTCCTGCCCTCCAATCAACTGCTAGAAGGAACGAAAAAGATGAAACTATGTTCACCATAACAAAAAAAAACGAACCACTAATCAAACATGTTGATCGATGGTTCGTTTTTCACTTGGGCTAAAATCCTTTTGTACGGGCCTCTTTTTTTAAATCAATAGCTATATGTCTTTACATTTTCTTAGTGAACATGCGTCTGCTGAGCCGGCATTTTTGACAAACGAACAGCTAGGAAAAAGGCTGTTGTAAGAAACACACCAATTAAAGCAATAACACCTTTCCAGCCGTACGCACTCCAGCATAAGCCAGCCACCGTCCCGCCAACGCTTGATCCTGCATAGTAAAAAAACAAATACAAAGACGAAGCTTGAGCTTTGTCATGCGTTGCTCTTCTTCCTACCCAGCTGCTTGCGATGGAATGACTTCCAAAAAAGCCAAAGGTCAGCAGCAAAAGCCCGGTAATTTTTATCCATAAAACGGGATGCAGCGTAACGATTGAACCTATAAGCGTAACAGCAATCGTACATAACAGCACTTTCTTCCGACCATATCGATCCGCCAGCGTCCCCATCCAGACCGAGCTGAATACTCCAACAAAGAAAATAACAAAAATAAAACTGACAAGCGTATGATTCCAAGAATACGGAGGAGCGGATAGAGCGTATCCAATATAATTGTATAAAGCTACGTTACTTCCAAGCAGTGCAAAACCAATAGCAAAAAGACAAAGCATCCCTTTATCTTGAAGATGACTGCGAAGAGAGCCGGTAAGCTGACGAAGTTCAAAGGACCTGGAAGTAAAGTTCTGTGAATCGGGCAAGTTCATAAAAAAAACAAATGTGGCCAATAAACTAATTACGCTTACAACATCAAGAGCTACCGACCAGTTAAAATACTCCGTGAGCATTCCTGTCATAAGCCTTCCCGCTACGCCTCCAAAGGCGTTTCCGCTTATATAAATCCCCATCGCTTTTCCTAAACTCCCGGGTTCAATTTCTTCTCCTAAGTAAGCCATGGCCACAGAAGGCAGCCCTGCTAACACGATTCCTTGAATAACGCGAAAAATTAACAGCGTTTCAAAGGTAGAGCTAAATGCTGTCATGATGCATAGCAATGACGCAAAAATTAACGATAGGCCCATCAGTTTCTTTCGTCCCCACACTTCCGATAAAGAACCTAAAAAAAGCATACTAACAGCAAGCGTGATGGTTGTTAACGAAAGAGATAAACTCGCAAACGCCGGGGATATCCCAAATTCTCTAGAAAATTCGGGTAAAATGGCCTGCGTACAATATAAAATCGAAAATGTGTTGAAGCCTGCTGCAAAAAGCGCAACATTTGTTTTGCGAAAAGCTGATGTTCCAATTACGGTATAACTCACAGTTAGTCACTTCCTTTTTTCTCTAAAAAAAGCATATCACGGTTTTTTTATTCTGTATAATTCATTATGTAAATCGTTTTCATGCATTTCAGTAATGAGTGACATAAACAAATGTAGAAGGACAACAACCTGATTATTTTTTAAACAGCTGCATGCGAGAAAGAAGATATTATCTCTTCCCGTTTTACACAAGCATAAAAAAAGTCGAGCCAATTTTTCATGGCTCAACTTTTTTAATCTAATACATAAGATGCTAATACTTTTTGCACGTCGTAAATGCTTTTATCTTTACGAAATTCTTTTGAGATCGGCGCGCTAGAACCCGATACCCAAATATTTAATTCCGCATCTAAATCGAACGTTCCAGCCGTTTCTACGCTAAAATGGGTAATCGTCTTATAAGGAATGGAATGATAATCTGTTTTCTTTCCCGTCACTCCTTGCTTATCAACGATAATTAAGCGTTTCGTCGTAAACACCATCAAATCGCGAATGACTTTATATGCTTGTTCCACTCGCTCGTTGGCAATTAAAATGTTTTGTAAATCTTTTTCAGTTCCTCTTATATCTGCTTCTGATGCATTTCCTAATAGTCCATCTAATATACCCAAGCTGATCACTCCTTTCTATCTACACTACCGCATTTTTTTCTGTCTGGAAAGTTAAAAAGGTCTTTTAATGAATTAATTTACTTTCACGCGCTTTTTTTGTTAATTTTGCACTCGTTTTACTAAGAGGCTTATGAAGAAAAATGCCAACAAGCAGCACGCCAAGCCAAATGCAAAGAAGAACGGTAACGTCTTTTCTGACAATGTCCGCTAACATGCCTCCTACCACTTCTCTCATCATGCTTATTGCATACGTAAATGGTAAAAACGGATTGATTGCCTGAAAAAAAGCAGGCACGACTTGAATCGGAAATGTACCGCCTGCAGCGGAAAGCTGAAGCACAAGTAAAACAATCGCCATTGCTTTTCCTGCATTGCCAAATATCGCAACAAGCGTATATACAATCGTCATAAATACGAAGCTGCACAGTAAGCCTAAAAAGATAAAAGGCACTTTATCTACGACGTACGTGTTGATTAAAAATAAATCGCCCAGCGTCACAATAAAAGCTTGCACAAGAGCAATGGACAAAAACGTTAAAAGTCTTCCAAGATAGACTTCATAGCTTTTAAACCGCTCTTCATCCGCTACTTCTACGCTTAAAATCGAAACTAACAGCAAAGCCCCAACCCACAAGCAAAGCGTTGTGTAAAACGGCGACATAGCCGAGCCGTAGTTTGGAATGGGATAAAGCCTCTCTTCTTTTAAAAGAACGGGTTTAGCAAAAAAATCACTTTCTTTTTGCACATCGTTTTTTAACAAATTAATAATATCTTCAATATTTTCTTTTCGCTGAAATTCTCGTATCTTATCCGCTATATTATGCACGTTTTGTTCAATTCGCGGAAAGTCTTTTGTTATTTTCGCAAGCTCCTGCTGCCCAAGCAAGATGCCACTCGCTGTTTTAGACAGCACATTCGAAACATCCGGCATGCTTTTATTGGCTTCCTCAAGCAGTGAGTTTGCGCTTGCCGTTTTATCTTTTGCCTCTTTGATTGCTTGTTCAACAGCCGGCACAATCGTAGAAGAATACGAATTCGTTAACGTATTTAATTTAGAAACCACTTGGTCGGTGCGTGAGCTGAATCTATCAAGCACGCTTTGAGTTGGAGCATCTCCATTTTGTGTTTGTTGCTGCAGACTGTTTACATCCGAAAGCTGCTGCTGTAAAAGCTTGTTTACATCTTTTACGTCATTAATAACAGGTGAAAGAACTTGTTGTTGAGATAACGCATTTAAATCTGTAAGAAGCGTAAGAATCTCTCCTGTGTCAGCAATTTGTTTTGTTAACTGCACTTTTAGCTGTTCTGCTGCTGCGCTGACTTCAGCCGGTGCGATATCTTTTTCCATCAGCTGATTCTTCAGTTCTTGAACCCCGAGAGCTCGCTGCTGAACCCGCTGCAGCGTTTCGTTGATCGTTGGCTCAGCGTTTTTTAAAACTTGATCGCTTTTAGTTAAAAACGTATTGAGCTGCTGAGTCATCTGTGCGCCGTCAGCTGTTAATCTCTCTACTTCAGGAAGAGCAGCCTGAGCTTTCGATACAATAGCTCCAGCTTTTTGAGTGGTGTCATTCGCTTCATTAATTACTTTTTTGATTTCAGGAAGACGATTTTCGAGCTCAAAAATTCGTTGTTCAACTTGTTGAATAGTCGGCAAATCCCGCTGCAGTGTAATACCTAGTTCGTTAAACACAGAAAAAATAGCTCCATTCGCTGTTTTGACGAATTTTTCACTGATCTGTTGTGTTAAGCTGCTGGCTCCTTTGCTTGTAATTTTAGGCGCCACGGCGTTTATTTTTTCGTTTACTTTGTAGATAATGACCGGCTTTTCCAAACGGTCTTGAAGAACGGTACCAAGCTTTTGTGAAAAATCTTTTGGAATAACAATACTTGCATAATAGTCTCCGTGTTTTACTCCGTGATCAGCTTTTTCTTTGGAGACAAACGTCCATCCAAGCGTTTTATTTTTCTTTAGCGTTGCAATAATATCTTTTCCCACGTTCACGTGCTGCCCTCTTATCGTAGCACCTTCGTCTTCGCTTGTTACTGCAATGGCAATACCTTCAGTCCGTCCGTAAGGATCCCATGATGCTTTTATATTAAACCATGCGTAAAAAGACGGCAGAATCATAAGCGTCAGCACAATGATAATCATCGCCCAATTGGTGAAAATTCTTTTTAAATCCCGCGTATAAATATAAACAGTATTTTTCATATGTCCCACCCAGTTTTATTATTACAAGTTAGCTTATCCATGTTCGAAGAAACATATTTCTGATACTATAGAAAAAGTTAGGTATGGTTTTACTAGAAAGGATGATGAACATGACAGAAAGACTTTATTATAGCAATCCCTACACAAAAACGTGGGAAACAGAAGTGACAGAGACGCGCGCTCTTTCAAATGGCTACGCTTTAACGTTAAAACAAACTGCTTTTTATCCAGAAGGCGGCGGACAGCCTTCTGATTACGGTACTATTGCCGGAATTGAGGTAAAAGATGTTTATGAAGAAAATGGAGAAGTCTATCACCTCGTTGATACGCTCCCTGCACAAACGAACGTCACGTGTGAAATTGACTGGAATCGCCGCTTTGATCATATGCAGCAGCACAGCGGACAGCACTTACTTTCAGCTCTATTAATTGATACATATGATATTCACACCGTTAGCTTTCATTTAGGAAGCGAAGCTGTCTCTATTGATTTAAATGTGCCTCAGTTATCTGATGAGCAGCTATTACACATTGAAAAAATTGTAAACGACGCTATTTACAGCAACCGCCCCATTAAAACGTACGAAGTGAAAAAAGAAGATTTGCATACTCTTGCGCTTCGCAAAGTGCCCGACCTAGAAGACGAAATTGTACGCATCGTAGAAATTGAAGACATTGATGTTTCTGCCTGCTGCGGCACTCATGTGAACCAAATTGGAGAACTGGGCCTTATTAAACTTACAAAAACAGAAAAGCAGCGCGGCAATACACGCCTCTTTTTTAAATGCGGTATGCGTGCATTAGCTGATTATCAGCAGTCTCAAGAAATCGTAGCGGAACTTAGCAATAAATTCAGTACAAGCCGTGAGTTAGTTGTAGAACGAATTAAAAAATTGGAGACTGAACAAAAAGAGCTGCAAAAACAACTAGAAGAATTAAAAAATGAAAATGCAGCTTATTTAGCAAGTGAATTAGAAGCCAAAAAAGAAGGATCATTTCTGTACCATCACTTTGAAAACCGTACATTAAAAGATGTGCAAGCTTTGACAAAGCAGCTGCTTCAAACGCCTGATACAACGCTTCTTTTTTCTTTTTCAAGTGATCAAAAAGTATTGCTGGCCCACAGCGGCAGTGAGGTAAAATGCGGAGAACTTTATAAAGAACTTCTTCCACTTTACGGTGGAAAAGGCGGCGGCGGACCAAAACAAGCCCAAGCCAGCTTTTCATCTTCTGAAAATATGAACGCATTTATTAACTCAGTAAAAGAAAAAATAACTAGAGCATAACAAAAAGCCTGTCTTTTTAAAGACAGGCTTTTTCCACTCCATCAGCTTACTAAATAGCCAATTAATAACCCAATTGATAAAGTAAATCCAAAAAACGTATTTGTTTGAGCAGTTGCTTTCATCGCAATAAGCTCTCCGCGTACAAATGCTTGTACGGCTTGAATTGGCTTAGGTGCACTAAGAAACACTAAGAAAATCCAAGGGCTAATACCGAAGAATACCACTAATGCAACGGTCCAAATATACGCAATGCCAAACAAAGCAGCTAAAAATCTAATCGCATTTTTGGAACCTAATAAAATAGCTAGCGTACGTCGTCCGCCTTTTGTGTCTTCTTCTATATCGCGAATGTTGTTAGACAAATTAATCGCCCCTACTAAAATCGCAATCGGAAGTGATACAAAGATGCTTTCAGACGTTACGGTATTTGTTTGAATAAAAAATGAAATTAAAACGAACATGGCACCCATGCAAAGACCTGAAAATAATTCTCCAAACGGCGTATACGCAATCGGAAGCGGTCCGCCCGTATACAAATAACCAATCGCCATACCTACTAATCCAACTAAAGCAAGCCACCAGCTGCTGTTTGCACATATATATACACCTAAAATAAGAGCAATTCCATAAGAAATCAGTGCTAAATTTAATACCGTTTTCGGTTTCATTCCGTGTCTGACGATAGCTCCTCCGATACCTACGGAGTCTTCTGTGTCTAACCCGCGTTTAAAATCATAGTACTCGTTAAATAAGTTCGTCGCAATTTGAATCCACAAACATGAAAAAAGCATCGCAAGAAACATCCAAACGTTCACATGGCCATAAAACATGGCTAGAACTGTACCAATCAAAACCGGTACAAACGATGCTGTTAGCGTATGAGGACGGGTTAATTGCCACAAAATTTTCCCTTTGCTATACTGCTCGACTGCAGCTTTGTTTTCTTTGTTATGACTTGTCATCATCCTCTTCCCTTCTATTACGAACCGTATCTCTATTTAAAAGTGCTGCTTTTAACATAATGAATGATAGCAAACTTACTCTAATACAATACACGTCCGCCCAACAAAAAAATCACGGAACTCTTTAAAATATCAGTTCCACTCTATATCATAATAATTTATTGATCTTTTTACAAGATGACCGCTTATACATTTCCGGTTTTTTCTACAAAAATCTGCTTTGATGCAGAAATTCGCAGGAAAAAGATTAAAAGCCTGTATGAAAAATCAGATTGAGACATAACTACATCAATCCAATCTAAAGATGAACAAATAGTATACATGAACTGGACTGCTTAGTACACCGCTGTTGATTTCCGTGCAAGACTTCGCTTTCCGCGGGCGTCCGCTGAGCCTCCTCGTCGCTTACGCTTCTGCGGGGTCTCACCCCTTCCGCTTTTCCGGCAGGAGTCTTCGCCTTGCCCTCCAATCAACTGTGCTAGAAGAAACGAAACAGATGAAAGCTACGTTCACCATAAAAAAAGCCGAACCAATTGGATTCTCAATCAAAAATCCAACTCGTTCGGACCTTTCTTTAACTAAAATACGTTTATACAAGCCTCTTTTTCATCTCTACATCTTAGTAATTAAAATCTTCGTCCCCATATCTTCTGCGGAATCTTTTATGAAAACACGAATCGCATATCGCATGATCATGATTCCAAGGAAGGTCTTTAGAACACGCACTGCATGTTCTTTTAAATTTTTTCATATCTTTTCTTAATACGTTATGGATTTTATCGGTAAGCTCTTCTCGGACACGCTCCCAGTAAATAGCCTCTGGCCTTCTGTCCATTCGATATAGAAATAAAAGATGCAGGCCAATCGCCTTATAAGACAGCTCTAATTTTTCCAGTGAACCTTCTATTATCCTTGGTTCAGGTAACTCTTCTCTGTTAACAATCGCATTCATGCTGGCCACCCACTGCTTTTTCAAAGAACTTTCTTTGGCTGAAAAAGGCAGCTGCAAGTAGCCATATAAATCAACAATCGGCATTTTCGCCTCAATCAGCGTGTCTTTCACTTCCTCATAAAGCTCACGTTCTTGTGCCAGGTTTGATTTTTGTGTACCTTTTGGATTTTTAAATTTAGCCCACATGTCAAAAAACGTTCCGAGATCATGATGATATTCTTTAAATCTTCTTAGCATATCTGAAGTAGGCGCAATAGAAAATTTACTGATTTGCTCGTCTGTTGAAAATAACAGTTCTCTCATTTGCTTTGCATCTTTAGCGAATGCAACTTCTCCTACATTATAGAGACCCTTCCTTCCAGCACGACCTGCAATCTGCTTTAACTCTTGAGAAGTCAACAATCTCCTCTTTTGTCCGTCAAACTTCATGTTTTCTAAAAGGACAATTCGTCTAATTGGAAGATTTAACCCCATTCCAATTGCATCTGTAGACACAATGACATTTGTTTCTCTATTAATGAACTGCTCAATTTGTTTTCTTCTCGTTTCAGGCGGCATACTTCCATAAATCACGCTAACTTTATGACCATCTTTTTCTAGCTTAGCCGCTGTCTGGAGCACTTTTTTACGCGAGAAAACAATTAAAGCATCTGCGGGTTTCACTTGTTCAATTTTGAACTTTCGAAGATCTACTTTTAAAGGTATATCTCTTTCATACTCATGAATTTCTGAGATCACACCGTCAAGCATCTCTTCTAACATACTTCGAATGCTTAAACTCCCAATCACATGAACTTGTTTGGCATTAGCTCGAGTGATGGCTTTATACCATGAAAACCCTCGGTCTCTGTCTTGAATCATTTGTGCTTCATCAATTACGGTTACATCGCCATGTTCTAATTCACTAAACATCTCTACGGTACCAGCCATGTGCTGAGCGTCTTCAACAATCTTTTCTTCTTCACCTGTTTTTAACGAACAAGGGACTCCGTCTTTGTTCAGCTTTTCAAAAACTTCTAAAGCTAACAGGCGAAGCGGCGCTAAGTAACTACCCGAAGCAGCTTTTTTTAATGATTTTAATGCTGTATACGTTTTTCCTGTGTTTGTATCACCGAGATGAAGAATGTATTCCGTCTCTTTTCTTGGGTCCATTTCGTATTCTGCACCAAAAATATAATTTAACTGTCGCTGTTCTTCTTCAATCAGCTTTTTCTTTTCTTCACGTTCACGTTCTTGTTGTAATCTTCTTTCTTCCAGCTGCTGTTGATATCTCTCTTGATGCTCTTCGATCGTTAAGTTGTGATCTGAAACTTCTAGTACATGGGAAAGCTTTTCTTCTACAAGCATTCTTTTATATTCATAGACCAAATCCGATAAATCACTTCTAAGTGCTTTTATAATGTCCATTCGTGTTACCGAAGCATTTGTATAGGATTTATATTCTTCTTTAAATGAAGCAGGAAGGTCATCCATAATCATAGTTGGAATGATTTCATAAATCTTATCGGTGATAAATACCTCGTATACATCTTCATACGTTTCAAATAAGATAATCGTTGAGTATCGGTCTAATTCTGAGCTTACGCCGCCGGTGAGCTCTTGAAAAAAGTCATGAACCGTTTCATAATCATGACGTGTTAAATCACCGTTTTCTATTAATTCATCTTCAAGCTCAGTATGCGGCGCATAGTTTTCAATATATTTTGAGTTTGTTTCAATATCTTTTGATAGCTGATGTGAAAGCTGTTCTCTTATATGTAGATAATACAGCTCTTTGTTTACTTCCAAAATAGGAGCCGCTTCTAAATTTAACTGTAATTGATACCTGGCTTTTCGATCATTAATACTTTGCTGTCTTTCTTTCTCTTTTCTTTCTTCTTCTTTTTTGGCAAATTCAGCTCTTGCTTCTCCGTATAGAGACAGCCACTCTGCTTTATTGCCATTTCCGTATTGCTCTTTTAACCAAGAAAAAGCATCAAACTCCATACCTTTTCTCGTTTCTTTAGCAAATAACTTATCGATAGCTTGAGGTTTATATCCTTTTATCTCAAAGCCTCTTTCTGTTAAATACGATCTTCTGTTTTTCTTAGATACAGAAGAAACAGCAATTTTTCTCCACGCAGTCCCCCAGGCTTTCTTAATAAAAGAATGCCTGTCTGTTAAATACGTCTCTAAATTCGGACATTCGTCTTGTTCACCTAGTACGCTTTTTATATCCTGTAGTAATGTATGTTTAGTTTTTTCAATGGCCCTGCTTTGAATAGCCTCTAATTCAAGCATAAAATTCTCCTTTGGAAAGTTTTCCTACATTTATTATAGGAAAGACCTCTGAGAGAATCAAATACATGTTATTACTTTATTTGAGGCTGGATTAATAAGCTCTCTTCTTCCTGCTTTTACTTATTTCTCGTCTATTTTATCTGCTTGCTTTTTTACCCTCTATTCAACACAAAAAGCTCCTATTTAAAGGAGCTTTCCGACACTTATTTTTTAGATAATTCAGTCTATTTTAAGTATACGTCAAGCATTTTTGTCGATTCCCTTTGAATAAGGGATTGAAAGCTGTGAAAGTTTGGTTAGCGATACATGCAAAACACCTGTAAATAAAAAAGCTAAGATCGTTGCGCCTGTGGCTAGCGGGTGAACGTACGTAAAATAGTAGGCAAATACAGCCCCCACTATGTAAGATACATACACATAAAGGTTAAATCCTTTTGTATACCAGTACAGTTTATTTTGTTTTTCTAAAATAGCTGAAACGTCATAGTGTTTTCGGCGAATGATATAATAATCAACAAGAACAATCGCAATAATAGGAATAAATAATACGCCGATCATAAGCAAAAAGCTTTGAAAATTTGTCATTAACCACTCTTTTAATAAAGAACCCAGGACTGTGACAACTCCCATGGTTAGTGCCGGTATCCAGAACCTCTGCTTTGGAAAAATAGATAAATAAGACATTGTCGCGCTATACAATACCATTACGTTGGTTGACAACACCGATAAAAAAATGACGATGGCTGCTACTAATCCTAACAGCGGACTATATGCGCCAATTAAATTTACCGGGTCATACGTTTGCGTCATATTTCCGAGAATTGAAAAGCCGGAAACCGTTGCGCCTAATCCCATCGCAATTAATGTCGCAACGTTATACCCTAAATACGTTCCCGCAATTCCCGTTTTTTCAGATTTACAGTTTCGGTTATAATCGCAAACAATAGGAATCCACGTAAAAGCTGTAGCTACTACGATATCAAAAGCTAACATTCCTGTAATACCAGGATTTTCACTTGCTTTCATTTGAATTAATTTTGCTGCATCAAATTCGATAAACAAATAGCTAAACACAACGGTTGCTAAAATGACCATTAGCGTAGCTACTAACTTTTCCGTGGCTTCAATGCCTTTGTGTCCGTATATAGAAATCGCTACTACTAGTACTTGAGTAAGAATCGTAAATAGATTGATATTGCTGTAACCGGTCAAAAAGATGACGGCATGATTTAAACTTAGCCCTGCCATGTAGGCTTGAATCCACGCCCAGCCGATCAGTGTAATAAGATTAACAGCAGCAGGAAGCATAGCCCCTCTTTGTCCAAAAGCTGGTCTCATTAAAACCATGGTTGGAAGACCGGTGCGAGTTCCGATATTCCCCATCAACACGAGCGGTATAGCACCAACTAAAGAGCCAAGCACAATAATAAATAATGCCTTTAAAAATGTCATATCGGGTACAAACAGCATTCCGGTAAAAACGGTCGTTACTACCACATTGGCTCCTATCCACATGGAAAATGTAGAGAAGAAGCCCATACTTCTTTTATTCATTGCAATCGGCTGCACATCATCATGGGCGAGACCACTTTTTGTTGTCATTCCTTTTCCACCTTTCACTTTTATTGATACCAATTGGCTCGAGCTAGCTTGGTATTTGTATTCACATGTTTTATTTCAGTAAAAGCAGCTAATCCTGATGGACCTAACTCCCGGCCAATGCCGCTTTCTTTAAAACCGCCCCACGCCGTTTCAATATGAGGCGTATGGTAGCCGTTGATCCAAATCGTTCCCGCTTGAAGATGTTCAGCAACTCGCTCTGCTTTCATTAAATCATTCGTTAAAATTCCTGCAGCTAAACCAAATCTCGTACCGTTGGCAAGTACTATGGCTTCTTCTTCACTTGAAAAAGATTGAACGGTAATGACCGGACCAAATATTTCTTCTTGTACGACTTTCATATGCTGCTCCACACCGACGAACACAGCCGGCTTTATATAGTTGCCACCTTCGCAGTCAATTAACGTTCCTCCTGTTAATAAATTCGCACCTTCTTCTTGACCTAGCTTGATAAAACTCTGTATTTTATTCAGATGCTCCTTGCTAATAACCGGACCCATCTCCGTTTCTTCTCTTAAGGGGTTACCAATTTTTATGGCAGCAACAGCCTCCGTAAGAGCAGAAAGAAACGGCTTATAGATAGATTCATGTACGAGTATACGCGATGAAGCTACACACACTTGACCTTGGTTAAAAAATGAGCCAAACATTGTCCAATCTACTGCAATATCAATCTCGCTATCTTCAAAAATAAGAAGGGGAGATTTCCCTCCCAGTTCAAGCGAAACTCTTTTCAGCTCTTTTGCGCACTGCTGATAAATACGTTTGCCTGTTACTGATCCTCCTGTAAAAGAGACTTTAGCTACGTCTTTGTGTTCAATCAGTGCACTTCCCACTTCACCGTCTCCCGTAAGTAAATTAAACACGCCTTCTGGTATACCAGCTTTTTCACATAGTGAAGCTAACTTTAAAAAAGAAAGCGGCGTTAATTCTGACGGCTTAAACACCACCGTATTTCCAGCTGCTAAGGCAGGAGCCAGCTTCCACATACCAAGCAACAAAGGGAAATTCCAAGGAACAATCAGCGCGCATAGGCCAATAGGTTCTTGAATGATTTTACTGTTTGTGTCGTCGAACATGTTCTTTGTCCACGGCTGATTTTCTTCTATTAAATTTGCGTAATATCTTAAACAATTAATCGTATCTTCTATATCTAACTGTGATTCTTTTATTGGTTTGCCTGTATTTAACGTTTCTGTTTCGGCAAATACACTCGCTTCATTTTCTAATAAATTTGCTAGTTTATTAAGCACCTCTACACGCAGTGACTTATTTTTCTTCCATTCACTCTGTTCAAAAGCCTGCTTTGCTTTACCTACCGCTTCCTCTACTTGTTGAAGCGACGAGTCACACACTTCCGCTATGATCTTATTAGTCGCTGGATTGATAATTTCTCTTTTTAATGTTTTTTCCTGTTTCTTATCTATTTTTACATTTGCTTGCCTGTTCATACCCAAACACTCCCTATAGAGAACTCGTATATAAAAGTGGGAAGATAATAGTACCTTCCCACTTTTACCACCTTGCTTGTATTTAGTCGCGTGCTTTCACTAACAGCGCTTCTTCTTCTTTTGCTTTTTTTCTTAACGCGATAAGCGTGATAAATTCATAGACAATATTAGCGGCCGCCGCTGCTGTAATTTGACCATGATCATAAGCTGGCAGTACTTCCACTAAATCAAAACCGACAAAATCTATACTTGTTAACCCGCGAACAAATTGAAGCGCATCGTCAATACTTGCACCCGATACTTCAGGCGTTCCCGTTCCCGGCGCGTAAACTGGATCTAAAAAGTCAATGTCAAACGATAAAAATACGGGTCCTTCTCCTACACGCTCATGAATAATTTCTAGCATTCTTTCAACGCCCAGTTTTTTATATTCATTTGTCGTATACAGAGCTAGACCTAAGTTCTTTGCATCTTCTAAATCTTCAATGCCGTACAGACCGCCTCGCATACCAATTTGAATCGAGCGCGACACGTCGATTAACCCTTCTTCTATCGCTCGTCTAAATACCGTACCGTGATTGTATTTTTGTTCAAAATAGCTATCCCACGTATCAGAATGAGCATCAAACTGTAAAAGCGCTACCGGTCCGTGCTTTTTCGCGATGGCACGAAGTTCACCAAGGGTCATCGAATGATCACCGCCTAGTGAAATAGGAATAATTCCTTCATTCACAACCGGCGTTAACCCTTCTTCAATTTTTTTATATGTTTCTAAAATATATCCGGGAACAACTGACAAATCCCCGTAGTCCACGCCTGAAATGTAATCAAAAATATTAATCTCTTGTTCTGGGTTATACGGACGAAGCAAAATGGAGAAATCTCGAATAGCTTCCGGTCCGAAACGTGCTCCTGTTCGAAAAGACTGCCCTGAATCAAATGGAATACCCGTCACAATAAAATCCATCTCTGAATTTACTTGTTCTACATACGGAAGTCTCATAAATGTTCGAGGTCCGCAAAAACGCGGAGATTCAAATGAATTTTTCGGCTGATATTTTGGCATAATTTATTCCTCCTAGTGGGTTTCATTCATTAGCACCGTATTATCATGTTAGATACTGACGCTTTTTATTTAGATACTTTTTATTAATGCAAAATGCATGCCAATTTTTATTACTCTATTTCGTGCAATTATGGAGGATTTTTAATTCACAATAGAATCAAAACAAAAAAACTGATTCAGTATTGAATCAGTTAATTCATAATGAATTAAAATCTCATTATTTTATATTGTACTTTCGTAAACGTCTTACGACCGTAGGCTGGCTGATTCCTAGTACATCTGCCATTTCATACGTTGTTTGACACTGACGATAAGCACGAACCAGCCAGTTTTTCTCCACTTCTGCAAGTGCTTGCTGAAGCGTCATTCCCTGAGATGTTAACGTATCAAGAGTCTCCCATTCTTCTTTTCCACTGCTGCTATTTTCTGAGTAAAACGGGAGGTCTTGAGGCGAGATACTGTTTTCATCTGTAATTAACACAAGGCGTTCAATTGTATTTTGAAGCTCGCGAACATTTCCAGGCCACGGATGTTCAAGAAGTAGATTTAATGCTTCTGCGTGAAAAAATTTCTTCATGTTATATTTTTCATTTTGTTTATGTAACACGTGATAAAGCAGTGCCGCGATGTCTTCTTTTCGCTCACGAAGCGGCGGAATGGTAATCGGAATAACGTGCAAGCGATAAAATAAATCTTCGCGAAACGTTCCTTTTTTGATCATTTCTTCAAGCGGCTGATTTGTGGCTACAATCAGCCTGAAGTTTACGTGTTTGGCTCGTTCACCTCCAATTTTGGTGACTGTTTTTTCTTGCAGCACTTTTAACAGCTTCACTTGCATATCAAGAGGCAGCTCTCCTATTTCATCTAAAAAAAGCGTGCCGTTATGAGCTAATTCAAACTTTCCTATTTTCCCTTTTGTACTTGCACCTGTAAAAGAGCCTGCTTCGTAGCCAAACATTTCAGATTCAAACAAACTAGCTGGAATAGCTCCGCAGTTGATTTCAATAAACGGCTCTTCTTTTCGTTCACTCCCATAGTGTAAAGCATGAGCAAAAGCCGTTTTACCAACACCCGATTCACCTAGTAGCACAACCGTTGCATCGCTGTCTGCCACGCGATTAATAATCGACCATACCTTTTTCATCGATTCACTTCGTATGACCATCTCATTTGACTGCTGTTCACGAAGCTCTTCCACTTCTAGCTGATATGTTTTCATTTTCACTTCGAGCTGCTGATAATCTTCTTTTAAGCGCTGAAGCTCTGTTAAATCATGCGAAAAGCTAATGACTCTTTTCATACACTGATGTTCATCATACACGGGAATACCGGTTGCCATTACCACTTTGCCCGTTTCTGTTTTTTGCATCAGCTGTACTTCTTTCTTTTTCTTTAGCACTTCAATCGTAACGGAAGGTGAAAATATCCCGCGTTTTTGCAATTCGTAGACGGTTTGACCGGTTAATTCTGAGACATCATGCCCATATATATCACGACAGTTTTGACTCGCTCGTAAAACAAGCCCTTTTTCGTCAGTGATAACGATATTGTCGTGAGAAGCATGCAAAATCGCTTCAATCTCTCGTTCAATCATTCCCATTCATTCCTCCTTTTTATGTAATCTGATTTTTCAAATATTTATACCTTCTATTTTATCAGTAAACTCGCTTACTCAACACAAAAAGCTCCTTTAATAGGAGCTTTTTGTTTAAGACAGCTGCTTCATTTTTTGTTTGAATAACGCTACTTTTATCATAAAATAAGTGATATTTTCAGGCAATTTTTCTTTGATTGGTTTTAACTTTTCATCGCCTACTGAGGAAGCAACTTCTAAAATAAGCTGTTCGTCTTCATCTGAAAGAAAAGGTGACCAGTCAATTTCTTTTTCTTCTTCTGCGCATTTAAACAAATGATTTTCAATGGTAATGCGGCTCAATTCACGTTCAGCAGCAATTTCATCTAACGATTTCCCTTGCTGAAATAGCTCATACGTCATTAAGTGAGAACCTTCTTTTGATGACGCTCTTGCTTTTTTCGGAGCAGGCGCTGAAACTTCTCGCTTTCGATCTGGATGTTCTTCACAAAACTGTTTGATTTCAGTCGTGAATCGTTCTCCGTACCGCTCTTGTTTTTGTTCTCCGACTCCTTTTACAGTGGCGAACTGTTCAAAAGTTACTGGAAGTTTCGCACACATATCATGAAGAGTATCGTCTGAAAAAATAACAAAAGGAGGCACGCCGGCTTCGTCTGCTAGCTGCTTTCGAACGGAACGCAAATGAGCAAACAGCTCGTCATCTTGGACAATTTGCTTCACTTCCATTTGTTCTTTTCTCATTACTTTTTCCGTCCCAAGAAGCACGCCTTTTCCTTTGGCCGCTACAGATAAAGTAGGAAATGACCCTTGTCCTACTAAAATAAACTGCTCTGAAATCAAATACTCAATAAAATCGCTCACTTCTTTAGCCGACCGGTCGCTCATGACGCCGTACGTTTTCAGTTTATCAAAACCAAAATCAACTACTTTTTTATTTCGAGAACCCGTTAATACTTGAGCAATCATCATTTTACCGAAACGTTCGCCCATACGAATCATACAAGATAATACTTTTTGCGTATCGACCGTTACATCTATTTCCACACGATCATCCGTACAGTTGCTGCAGCGGCCGCACTCATGCGCTTCACTTTCTCCAAAATAATGAAGAATATACGCCTGCAAGCAGCCTTCTGTATGACAGTAGTTCACCATACTTTGCAACTTTTCAAGATCTTGAATTTGCTTTTTAGGATTCGACGTTGACTGTTCAATCAAAAAGCGCTGCACGCGAATATCTTGAGGTGAATAAAGCACGATACACTCACTTGGAAGTCCGTCACGACCAGCACGGCCTGCTTCTTGATAATAACTTTCCATATTTTTCGGAAGCTGATAGTGCAGAACAAAGCGAATATTCGATTTATCAATCCCCATTCCGAAGGCAGACGTGGCTACCATTACCTGCACATCATCTTGCAGAAAGCGGTTTTGCTCTTCATCACGGCTGTTCCCATTCATACCAGCATGGTATTTTGATACGTTAACTCCTGACTTTTGCAATCTAGCATGAAGCTCTTCAACATCTTTACGCGTAGCGGCATAGATGATTCCTGCTTCTTGGTTATTTTTACGGATATACTGCTCGATATAGCTGATTCGATCCTGGCCTTTTACCACAGCGAACGATAAATTTTCACGTTCAAACCCCGTCATCACCGTGTACTCTTCGTTAATATGAAGAGCTCGACAAATATCTTCACGCACTTGAGGCGTAGCCGTAGCCGTCAGCCCCATCACAATCGGAGCGTTAGACAGCTTGCTGATCAGTTCATTGATGCGCAAATAACTCGGTCTAAAATCATGACCCCACTGTGAAATACAGTGCGCTTCATCTACCGCTACAAGCGGGATAGGAAGCATTTGAAGCTGTTCTAAAAATTGTGGAGACTCCAGTCGTTCCGGCGCTACATAAAGCAGCTTATATTCGCCGAGCGCTACTTCTTCTAAGCGCTGCTGCACCTCCGTGTGCGTCAGCGAGCTGTTAATATACGTAGCGGGAATACCAGCTGCGTTCAGCGTGTCCACTTGATCTTTCATCAAGGAAATCAACGGAGAAATCACTAATGTTGTACCTTCTAAAAGCAATGAAGGAATCTGATAACAAAGTGATTTCCCTCCTCCTGTTGGCATAATACAAGCGGTATTGTGCCCTTCTAAAACATAACGAATCGACTCTTCCTGTCCTTTTCGAAACGAATCATAGCCAAAATAGGACTGTAAATGTGTTAAAGCTTGTTCAAATTGCAAAATTGCGTCCTCCTTTAAAATAAGTAGAAATAGTGGTTGAGGGATTGATTGAGGGTAAACATTACAATTGCTCTTCCTATTCTAACAAAAAATTAGCTGCTGTGTTATTTCTAGCATAACTTCATGAAGAAATATATGTAATGTAAAAAGCAAGTACTTTACAAAGACACTTGCTTTTTACAGTTTAGAATATTTTCTTTTGAAAAGGTTCTATTAAATAAGGCTTATATAAATTCTCATTTTCTTTATACTGACTCAAGATATCATCATAATTAGTTTCAATATATGCTATTCGACTCAGAACATCTTTTTCTAAGGTTAGAGAATCGGGGGAAACCACACATTCTTCTAAACCAAGAGAATAGGCTAAGTCAAATACTTTAAAACGATATCCAAGTGCCACGCATGGAACGCCTGCTGCTAAAGATAAAATATTCGCATGAAGCTTAAAATTAATGGTCATAGTGTAACGAGATAAAATAGTCATTAGCTCTTGTTCTTTATACAATTTTTCGTCAAACACCACATGTTCTGGATCGTTAATTTTATCAAATAGTCTTTGACACGAAGCTTTATCACTTCCCCATACAAGGTAGATAGCTATTTTGTACCCTTGTTGAATCAGTTTTTTACACGCGCTTGCTAGAGCGTCTTCAACTGCTAGCTCATTGCCTCCATATAAACGGTTATACGTAGTTCCCCAGTTCACGCCAATGATTTTTTCTTTTTTATCGACCATACTATTAGAATTTAACAACAAGCCAGGATCTCCAATAATACGTATTTTTTCAGAATCGACTCCTATTGCTTCTAATGCTTTTTTAGCGAGTGGCCCTCTTATTCCTGCAAAAGATACGCGATTAAAAACATCTTTCATTAGTTCTCCATCTTTTTCAGTAAAAAGCTTACCTAAAGAAATGTTTTCTCCAGCCAGCATTTTATCCAGCTGTTCTTTTTCAACCCAGTCCATTCCGCTTCCCCAAATTAAAATATCTTTTCCTAAATCAGCTGCTTTTTGCAAGACTTGAAGATAACCAGGTAGTAATAGCGACCCTCCTCCTAAAACTACCGTATCGTAAGGCTCTACGTTTTTAAAATCAACTCCTGGAAAAGACGGAGTGACTTCAATTTCATCTTCACTGTAATACTGTTCGCTCAGCTCTTTAAATACATGCCAAAGCAGTTCGTCTCCTAAATTCCCAAAGCCAATCCAGCCTATATACAGCACTTTTTTCATGTTGTCTCATCCTTTAGTTTATCAAGATATAACTCTATCAATTCTTCCGTTACTTTTGTTACGTCAAATTTATTTAAAATCCATTCTCTTGACTGAACTCCAATGTTTTTAAGCTGTTCAGAAGAAGCAATAATCGTACCCAAATCACGAGCCAACGTAAACCGACTGCACGCCTGGCGAGAATTATGATCTCCGAAATAGTAATTCCACGCATCGTCGTACTCATTTTTATCTATCAACCCAAAATACCCGTGATTGCCAACGGCTAGCACAGGCTTTGTACAAGCCATTGCTTCAAGCGCTACTCGCCCTGTTCCTACCACACAGTCCGCTATCGGATAATAGCGCTGCATATCTTGTTTTTCACCTACAAGGTGAATAAACGAATCTTTACACGTTCGATGAATTAAATCGGTTAAATTTTGAAGATCTTTAAAGCGAGGACCGTCTCCTACTACCACAACGTGAAGGTGAGGAGCTTTTGACAGCTTCACATCTTTACATGCCCGAAGCAGCATCATACAAATATTAGCCTTCGTCCAATTAATGCGACTGCTGTATAATAAAACAAATGCTTCTTTAGGAATGTTCAATTGAGCTTTTAACTCCGTCACATCCCTATTACTGTATTCTTCCGTGTCAATTCCATTCGCAATTAAAATTGGCTGGGCAGATGTTTCTTCTTGAACATATTCGTAGACTGGAGGACTAACGCATATGGTGGCTGAAGCTAATTCTACTACTTTGAGTAATTCACTTTTAGGGTAGTACGTGCCGTGGACTGTGAAGACAGTGGGAATTTTTCTTTGTTTTGCAACTGAAAAGGTAAGGTATGCTGAAGGAGTTTGGTGAGCATGAACAAGAGAAATAGTTTCTTTTTCAATAATTTGCTCAACTTGGCTGATTAACTCATTTCTTTTTTCTTCTTCTACATTTAATGTATAGGGAAAATCAACTTCATAGATGGGACAGCCTAATTCATGAAATTTATCGATCATTCTTCCTTTATTTCCAGCAATGACTATGTGAATGCCTTTTCTAAGCATTTCTTTAGCTAAACTAAATACGTGCGTTTCCGTGCCGCCTACTTCGATGCTGTCTAAAACCATTAGTATACGCAGAGACTCATTACTCATCTTTTACGGCTTCCTTTCTATAAAATTGTTGAGAACGCTGTTTTGAATGAAAACGATAATAGTATAAAACGTCAGGTAAGTTCTCTACATTAAACTTTGCATTTAAGCACTTTGCAATAAACTCATAGTCTTCAGCGCCTTTGATTCTGCGCGTTGGCCCTCCTATTTTGTCAAAAACTTCACCTCGGAACAGAAGCGTTCCATGACATACGCAGTGTCCGCCTTTTGCATATAATTCGCGAATATTTTTTCCATATCGAAGCCAATTTTCTTTTTTGAATTCTTGAAAATTACCATCATGAAAATAAGCATAGCTTGACCCTAGCACATCAATTTCGGGGTGATTTTGTAAATAAGATACTTGTTTTTCTAACCGTTCCGGATGAGATATATCATCACCGTCATGAACCGCAATATATTCTCCTTTGCTTAAAAAATAGCCAATTGTTGATGCACCTGCAAACCCGACGTTACGGGGCAACTCTATTACTTCAACATGAAAAGAAGGGTCGTTTTCCGCTATCCACTCTTTTATTACACTACTTGTGTCATCTGAAGATGCATCATTCACTAAAATAACTTCTATATTACGATACGTTTGTTTTAATAAACCATCTAAACACTCTTTAACAAAAGATGAGATATTATGACAGGTTATTACTACGCTAATTAGTCCTAAAGTCCGTTCATATAACATTTTATATTCACCTCACCTTACTATATGCAATCGCATATGAAAGGTGAGACAAGTAATCGTGAATCTTTTATGATGTGCTTAAAATCCCGCCCTTTTTTGGAGTATAGGAAGTTTGTCCCTGTCAATAGAAGGCTTCTTGAATATGTTGAAATGTATGATTAAAAATGAAAGGAATGGTTTAGAATGGCACAAGTTTTATCAGCACAAGAAAGTTCTGAATTTCGGGCATTGCTTATCACAGCCATAAATTTAAATGTAGAAATCGTTACCGCTTTTGGTTCTATAACGGGAGAAGTAGTACAAACTGGGTCTGTTATTAAAATCCCTTTGAATTATGTGGTATTAAAACAGGCAGAAAAAGATTTTGTGTATATTCCATTAGCAAGTATTCATTCAGTGATTATTATTAACAAAGACGGTGAATTATCGTGAATTTTTCGTGGAGGTTAGAATCTCAGCTTCAGCAATCTATGGGAATGACTTTGGAAGTTGCTACTGACAATGCGCTTTTTGAAGGTGTTTTAAAAAACTTTGAAAATGGGTTGATTAAATTAGAAGAAACCGTAATAGGCTATGAAAGAGAAAATCGAAGTGTATCGATTGCACTTTCTTCTGTAAATTTTATTAAAGTGCAGTTTTAAATAACTATGAGACATCACTACAATATCAGTTAGAAGGACTAGCCAAAAGCCCTTTTTTACAATTTTAGACGGTAACCTAGTCCATCTTATTGAGCTCTAGCATTATATATATCAAGAGGCTTAAAAAACCTCTTAAATAACTCGGAGGTGAAAGTTTATGTCATATTATGACAAAAAGTATATTAAAGGCGATCCTAAGAAATATGATTGTAAAGAGGATTGTAAAGAGGATTGTAAAGAGGAACACAAACACCACTGCAAGTTTGATGATTACAAGAATGAACACTATGGAAAAGAATTAGAACTTGATGTAGATCAAGCTCCATCAGTACCAGTTACTACAACTGCTCGCCCTAATTTATTATCAAGCACAATTGCAACAACAGAAGTTTGTGTTGATGATTATTGTGATCAAGTAGTATTAGATGCAACAGTAAATTGGCAACCTGCGGCTTTTGATTTAGGTGTTGCACTAGAGGATTTAGGTGATGTACTTGGAATAATCCTTACTATTTTAACAGGTCTTTTATCACCTTCTGGAATTTTTGTTCCTATAGCTGTTCCAGCAACTTTTAGAATTTGGAGAAAAGGCAACAAATCATCCAGACCTGTATTGATTTCTGAAAAAGTTGATACAAGTGGAATTTTCGGATTGCAAATTTTAGGAAGCGGCCTTCTCAGTATTGTATTTAGCCAAATTACTACTTCTATTCATGCGGTAGATACTGATCCAGACAAGGGAGAAAATGAGTACTTTTTAACTATTAATTTAGGTCCTTTCCCAGAAGGTTCTATACTGTTTGACCTTGGCGCTACTCCTCCTACAGCTGAAACAATTGCTGCATCTGGTATTACGCTTATCCCTGACAATGTAACAAGCCACACATTCACAGCTCTAGAACTAGGCTCTGAGTAAATAAAAAATATAGAGAGTATTTTCAAATTTCTTGTTAATATCCGCTATAGAATAGTTTCTAACTATTTTGCTCCTGCTCTTTAGCAGGGGTATTTTTTATAAATAAATAAGATTACATAAATAGAAAACCATGTAAATAGAATACCTAGATTATCAACTTAAAGTTTACATATTTTTGAATTAAAGTATCTTTAACCTATATAGAATTACCATTGGCTTCATGTTGTAAATATATTTTATATTATTAAACCCTTGTCCATTGCAAAACCCTCACCTCCTGCATCTACTATACTAGAAGGTGAAAACCTTCAAATCCAAGGTGAGGTGAAAGCATGTCATATTATTACAAAAAATATTTAAAAGGTAGTTCTGACGACGAGTATAGACGCCGCTGTGATAATGAATGGCATAAACATCACTGCAAAAGACGCTGTGACGATGATTGTGAGAGACCAGATTTTGATGATAGACCTGCGTTTGGCACAGTAACAGGTACAACCACAGTAGCAGGAGCAGGAGCAGGAGTACCAGTAACCACTCCACTAACACTGAACCTTCTATCTCCAAGTGAGAACGTACGAGTTGTGTCTGGTGGTCTAGAAGTTTTAGAAAGAGGGGAGTATTTTATTTCATTTACAGCATTCTTCACTTCTACTGCTGCTGTTGCCCCAACTGTTACGTATACGATTAACGCTGGAGGCTTCACTCAAACTATTACTCCTACTGCTGGTACAGCTACAGCATCATTCCTTCGTTATCTAAGAAGAGGCGATACGGTAACAGTTACAGCTACAGTTACAGCTGCAGTCGGACCACCTACTACTATCAATGCCACTCTCACAGTCGCAAAAGTCTCGTCGCGTTTTTCTGAAAAAGATTTTTATTAATTCCCATCACACTTATTACCCTCTTATTTAATAAGAGGGTTTTTTTATTTTTTATGTAAACCCTTCCTAAAATTCTTTTCCCCGTTTTGCCCTTTTTTCCTGTATAATAAGTAGTAAGAAAGAGGTGCTTATGACGAGACATCCTGTAGAAACGATTTATTATTTAGAAAATCCTCAGCGTGATATTTCAACGTATGCTTCGACAACGCAGTTAACGGTTGAGTCTGTTGTGAAAGATGTGTTTGGTGTTGCTTGCGTAGCAGACATTAAAATTATGCTTCAATATAATAAAGAATTCCGAAAAAGCATCAGTCAATTACACAATGCAATGGACGATGATCTTACGTTAGAAATGGTTTTTCGAATTGCGTCGAAAGAAGATTTACTTCGATTCAAAAAAAGTTTGCTTGAAAGCAGTTTAGATGACGCAGAAACGTCAATAGACTGTCCATTCAGCGCGACCATTCAATTGCAAGACGGTCGTTATACGTGGAATGAATCCACTTCCGTGTACGAAAAACAAAAAGAACGCCTTTCATCTTAAGCTTTTATTTTTTATGTATGAAAAAAGCCTGTATCTTAATTCCTTACTTAAGATACAGGCTTTTTGGAATTTGTCCTACATTTTTACTTTTATATTAAAAAACAATTAAGCGGTAATCATTGTCGCAGTGGTCTTCACAATGATGTTTTTTCTCATACCCGTCATGCTTATGGCATTTTTTCTCGCAAGAGCATTTGCTGTGGCCATAGTCGTAGTCATCATGCTTGTGGCATCTTTTTTTGCAAGAGCATCTGCTGTGACCATAGTCGTCATGCTTGTGACATCTTTTCTTACGAGAACATCTGCTGTGATGATGGTCCTCACAGTTGTGGAATCTCTTTTTGCAACATCCCATTCTACTATCATCTCCTTCTTTCTTTGTCCCTATCAGTATATGAAAAAGAAAGGAATGTGCACGGGTGCCTGTCCTATATTGAGAGATTTTTCAAAAAATGTGCGTACGTCTGTAGCTTAAACTTCATACCAAAAAAGTAGTATTTGTCGTACAAATAAAAATAATTATGCAAGCGAAATGCTAGGCTTGCTAAAGCATCTTCCTGCTGATCCTTTCCCAGATTCTCCTTAAAAACAACAGCGCTTTCCCCTCCTATGTTAGACTTTTTAACTCAATTTCTGGAAATAGGTTTTATCACTTCCAATAACGTGTATACACAAAGCAAGGAGATAAGTTACTTAAACTTCTCTTCATTACTAAACATATTCGAGAAAGTTGTCTATCATACAAGGAGGTTTTTTGAAATGGTAAATGTAAAAGTAGTTGAAAATGGCGTACAGGCAAAAGATACAATCGAACAATTTTTGCGTGAAGGATTTACAAAAGACGAAGTTTATTTACTTGCACACCATCAAGATCGCTCCGAGGATTTAACAGCTGCAACAAATACAAACAATATCGGTCTTTCTGAACAAGGTGTTTTTGATGCGATTGCGAATGTGTTTCGTTCTCGAGGAGACGAGCTTCGTGCCAAAATGCGTTCATTAGGATTATCACAGCCGGAAGCTGAACGCTATGAAGAAGAATTAGATCACGGTAAAGTAATCGTCGTTGCATCAAAAGTTGCTTGATTTAAAAGCCCTACAGCAGGGCTTTTTTATTTTTGTCTTCCTCCCTTCTTCCCCTTTCATTAAAGAAGTCATTCATACATATGATTATGAAGATAAGAGTTACTGTGAGGAGTGATATATTTGATTATAGGAATTGAGTACACAAAACGTGTGAAAAATGGATTAGTCGTTAAAAATATTCCTTACAAGATACACGATAAACCTTGTGATGAAGGCTGTTGTAAAAATGATAAAACGATAGGCGTCAGAGACAAATTAAGGGTTAATTGGCTGTTGAATGTTTTTATGCCCAGCAAAAATATAACGGTATTTGATTATAAATATTGGTCAGAGGAACTAACTTCGTTATGGAGAGAGCATCGGAGAAAAACGATATAATACACCTGCTAAAAAACTCCTTGATAAGCAAGGAGTTTTTTTTCTATTGACTTTATCTTCTAGCACCAAGCTATTTATCAAGCGTTTCAACAATTTTTATACCTTTAGATGTGGTGACACTAAATGTAACGTCATCATTATAAATTGCTGCGTAGGATGCTTTTCCTGCCACTTATCATAATCAATTTTATACGTAACATTTCTTAGCTGTGTTTATCCTTTTCTGCTGAAGGTAATAATGAAGATGCATAAACTATATAAAGGGTGAAAAGTTATGATTAACGTCATTGAGACACTAATTGATTATATAAAGAACTCTTCTACAGATGATCCTCCCCCTCGCCCACATATTGGTGAGACTATGGGTTGCTGGCTTTATTTCACTGCTTTAGCGGAAGAAATACCTGCCTTAGAAACCTGTCTTAATACAACAACGAACAGTGAACTGCTTAAGCTTGTTCAAGACTCAAAAAACCTGGCTGAATCTCAGATTGATACACTCAAAAAATTAATGATTAAAGAAGGAATTCCCCTTCCTGAAATACCGGCTACTAAACCGAAATCTGACCCTAACAGTATTCCATTAGGAGCGAAAGCCACGGATTCTGAAATCGCTAACTTAATATCTGTAAAAATTGCCTCTAATATCGTCATGTGCAGCACGAATATGGGACAGTCTATTAGAACCGATATTGGATTAATGTGGTTGAAATTCCACACTGAAAAAATCATATTAGGATCAAAAGTAAAAATTCTAATGCAGCAAAAAGGATGGCTCAAAATTCCTCCTTATTATTATCCACCTGGAGCCCCTCATAACTCTAATTGAAGTGTTTTAAAATAAACAGCATAGATAACCTTACATCTAACACATTTAACGAGGTGCTTACATATGGATTTCCCTACAATTCATACAAATTTTTGGGACGCAGTCATTGGTGTTCCTGTCGTATTAATCGTGACGCAGCTGATCAAATGGCTTTTTCATCCTAAAAAGCAGTATGTGCCGACTATTGCTTTGGCTGTTGGCGTGCTGTTTTCAGTATTTATCAGTCATCCTCATCATATTATTGCCGGGTTGTTTATGGGATATTTTTATGGATACGCGGCAATTGGCAGCTATGCCGGTCTTAAAACAACGTGGAGAACGATTAGAAAAGATACGTCTCCTTATTCATCAGACTAAAAAAACAGCGACATATTCGCTGGTTTTTAGTCTTCACTACTTATTTCTTCTGCTCCTAGCTCTTTGGCTAAGTGAACAACCGATTGATTGATTTTCCATACGTAATAAATGTTATGCAGCAGCTGCAGATGCTGTAAGTTTCTTGATTGAACGGACGTATCAAAATAATCTAAAGATTGTTCAATTTTTTGTCTTACATCTTCAATCGTGTATACATACGTTCCTCTTTCTCCTCGCAGCGCTTTTTCAAGCTGAGTGAAATTGCTTGCTACTTTCTCTTCCACTTCCTTGACTACGCCGTGAAATTCTGCTTCCTTATAAAAAGCCTGGTTTCTAGTAGAAGAAGCTACCAAATGCTTGGCGTAATAATTAATGGCGGTAAAAACAGTCAAAAATTGCTGAAGACGTGAACGGCCAACGAAACCTTTAATAATAGGATCTGAATCGACATGAAGCTGTTTTAGCTTTTTTTCTAATTCCATTCCTTTATCAGCTAAATTGGCAAATGCATACTGCTTCGTAAAACGATGTAAATAGGTGTGAACAAATTCTTTTAAAGCTGCTACGTATTCTACTGATGTGTCGGTTATTTTATCTCTTGTTTTTTTAGGAAACACAAGAGCTGATACGGCTAAGCCAATTCCAACTCCTACGACTGTATCTAATACGCGAGCCAGTAATAAGCTCTCTGAAATTCCTCCAAGAAGCATGTCATACATAAAGGCCAGCATCATTGTAATCCAAAAGCTCATAAACGAGTACGTAATGGGAAAGAAATAAAAAGCCATAAACACGCAGATAAAAAGCAGCGTTATTTCAAGTATTCCTGGTGAAACAAAGCTTGCGACAACAAAGCCCACAGCCGCTCCTAAAAGCGTGCCTACACTTCGCTGTACAGCTTTTACAAACGTACTTCCTATCGTTTCTGTACCAAGAAGCACTAAATATCCTGCTAACAGCGCCCAATATTGGTGCGATGGAGATAAAAAAGAGCCAAATATTAATGTCGCAACAGCAGTGATGACCGCTTGAATAGACTTTTTCGTAGAGGGTTTTAATCCTTTTTCTTCATCATTATCCTCTTCGTCTTCTTTTTCTTCCACTTCTTTTTGAGGCTGTTTTTCTTGCTTCACAATTGCTTGCTGCAGCTCATAGGCTTCATCAATCACGTGATTTGATATCGTTTCGATACGGCGTATTAAGTAAAGCCAATCTTTATACCTTTTGTCTTGAGGTTCGAGTTCACTTAATTTTTGGCGCAGCTCTTGCAGATGCTGAGCTGCATCTGTTAGTGAATGAGTAGGATTTTCATTTAATACCTCTGCTTCGCGAATCGATTCCACTAGCTTTAACAGCAGCTGCTGAATATCAAAATGATTAAATGCCTTTAATTCACTGAGTTTTCGAATTGCCGGGGAATATGTCTGAAGCAGCATAACTGTATCAAATACATAAAGGCGCATTTGTTCAGCTGTGACGCCAGGCCATATGTCGTGAGGATCTGTATTGCCAAGCTCTTCTGATGCTACACGTGCATACTCCGCTAATTTTTTAATATTGCGGTTGTATTGTTTAATTTGAGCAGGTTCAATCTGTTTCTTTTGAATTAACTCAATAATTAAATCAAGTACCAAATTCACTTGAATATGAAACGATTTCATTGAAGATCTCAGCACGTTGGCAGGTCGGTCTTTAAAGATGACAAAATTATAGATAAATGCACAGCAGGCTCCTACTATAACGCCAGCTAATAGCCAGGGCAGCTGAGAAAATGTAACGTGTAAAATAGAAGCAAAATAAAACGACATAAATGCTACCATCGACAGAGAGAAATAGCGAATACCAAATTTCTGTAAATAAAAGGACAAAAACACTAGCAGAACGAGAAAAACATTTTCTGCCTGTCCATATCGTGATAAAAACGAGCCAATTCCGAGAGAAACGGCGCTAGAAAGTGCTACTAAGCCTGTTGTCACTTTTTTTGCTTTTGTTGTTTCATCATTCACAACCAATATACCCATCAGGCCAATTACGCCTGCTAAAATAGCAGCGGTAATTTGTGAGCTCCCCGCTGCTTTTAATACGATCAGCATAATAACAACCGCTGTAATGACGCTAATCGTAGCTTTAGAAGCCGTTTTGAACCTTTTTCGTCCAGGGTCTGCAGCGACTAAGCGGCTAAACCAATATGAAAGAATAAACACCCTCTCCTTTCGTGCTGTAGAGTTCTTTGTAGAAAGAGTAATATTATTACTTATACCCTTTTTTATTCTTTTCTATCGTATGTAAGCACGTTTTTCCACTATAACATTGCGAACGGCTAAAGAGCTAAACAAATGCTTAAAAACACATCTGTTTTTTGTCAGATGTGTTTTTAAGCATTAATCAGTATTTACAATGTAAGAGAAGAAATTTCCCACCCATTTGTTAACGGATTTCTCTTTAAAGTAAAGACCATCGTTGTCTTTTGAGCCCCTTTATCTTCGTAATAAATAAGGCAATCTACGACGATTTTTTCTTTTGTTTTATACTTTTTTGTATGAAATAAGTCCGTTTTATAATAAATAGTGGAGATACTATGCAGTTTTGCCCATAGCTTATGCTCTTGCTTCACGCGCAAAACCGGCTGCATTAAGGCATCGTCATCTTGCTTTAATCCTGTTAAAAACATATTTACGACTTCTGCCGGCTCAGCTTTTAATGCATATTCATCAAGCTTTCCTCCTGCTTTTAATACCATTAACTGATGACCTGGATCCACATTTTGAGACTTGTGAGTCGTACTTCCTGCAAAATGAATGCAAAAATGACCGGGGAACCCATTGTCAAGCGCACCGGCTCCGTGAGGCATTCCGTTCATGGAAGCTGCAAGCATTTGACCTTTAAACGGAATGAGAACAGCTCTTCGGTTCCAGCTCCATTTTCCATTATATAAGTGCTTCATTACTTTCGTATCTTGACGTGTAAGCGGCTGAACATCTGCATGGTGTGAGCCTGCTCTTCGCTGCACGTAAAAGTAAAAACCCGTTTCTACATCGATAACTTTAAATTTTTTCCCCTTCGGCAGTAAGCTTTCTACACGTTTCCACTTTAATACTTTTCCAGTGTCACTTACCGGAAAGTACGTAAGGTTTTCTTCTGCTTTCATCTTTTGGGGATGCACAAAAAAACTAATAAGCATAAAGACTAAAATCATTAATTTTGTCATTGTCTACCCTCATTACCTTGTAGTTTCTCTATGTAATATGCGAAAGTACACATACAATTATAAATAGAAATTTTTACACGCTAAGCTAATGGAAAATAATACAAAAAAGAGCTTGTGAATCCTATACATTAAACGGTTCATTTTATTCATACTAACAGGTGAAAGCGAGGTATATGATATGAATTTCACTTGGATGGTTGGACTTTTAATGCTCATTCAACCTCTTTCTACACAAGACCACCTATCTATTACTCATGACGGTAAACCAATTGAACGGATTGAACGGGACAAAGTGACCGTACCTCTTCTTCCTGTACCTATGGTTGATCATGATCGATACAATCTTCTTCTAAAAGAATTGGATAAAAAGACATATAGAGAGCCCATAAATGCCCGCATTGATAAAAGCGGACAAATTGTTCCTGAGCAAGCGGGTGTCAAACTATATCATAAAGATTTTGCGGAGAAATTTTATACTTATTTTTTTAACGGCGGTACGTCAACATTAGAAATCCCGACGCTTCCTGTTCCGCCTCGCGTAGATAAGGAGCTGCTTGCAACGATTCGAATTAAGCAAATCGGTCATTATCATACAGTATTTAACCCTCATAATAAAAATCGTTCTCACAATATTTCTCTTGCGGCTGAATCACTAGACAGCAGCGTTATATTTCCTGGGGAAGTTTTCTCTTTTAATCAAACCGTTGGAAAAAGAACGGCAGCAAAAGGGTATATGCGTGCGCCAATCATTGTAAAAGGAGAGTATTCTGAAGGAGTTGGAGGAGGAATTTGCCAAGTTTCTTCTACTTTATTTAACGCCGTTGATAACGCTGGCGTAACGATTACACAGCGTTATTCACACAGCCGTAGCGTTTCCTACGTACCTCCTGGACGAGACGCTACCGTCAGCTGGTATGGACCTGACTTTCACTTTAAAAATACGTATAGTGATCCTTTGTTGATTCGAGCGCAGGTACACGGAGGAGTCGTAAGCGTGGCCGTTTACTCTACTGATGCGATTGAATATAAGCCTCGCCGCGTGCCTTGGGCTTCTATTGACCAATTGCCGAAAGAGAAGAAAATTGAATCGCATGTTGATACTGAGCCTGCTGATTAATCATCTCTTCCAGCTTTTTATAATGAACACAAAAAAGCCTAAAGGGTATCCTTTAGGCTATTCAGTGATATAATTAGCAGCCGTATCCGCCACCATAACCACCGCTATAACAACTACATCCGATAATTACTAATAGAATAAATAATACAACTAATAAAGCGAAACCAGAACCAAATCCACATCCAGCATTAGACATACAAGCACTCCCTTTCAACGTAATTTTCTGTTGCTAAAACAAAGAAGGTTCAAACATGGGGTGTTTCTCATGGATAGCTTATTGTATGTCTGCCTAGACGTTTTGGTTTGCTGTTCTGCTCATTTTTTTAAAATTGGGCTTGTTTTCGTCTTTACAACTTGGAAAATGCAATTCCGTAAAAGCAAAGCTCATTTCCACTCTTCTTTTAAAATCGCGTAATAATATTCATCCCACCATCCTTTATCAGTTGGAATACATTTTTTAAAATAACCTTCTCTTCTCATCCCGATCTTCTCCATAACACGATAAGAAGACGTATTCTCTGGTTGACAAGTAGCAATAATCCGATGCAGTTTCATTGTGTTAAAACCATAGTCCACTATTGCTTTTGCCGCTTCTGAAGCATATCCTTTCTGATGATAGAGAGCATTAAATACCCAGCCAATTTCATAAGTATGGTCCCCAAAATAGTTAAAAAAGACGATATGACCAATTATGATGTTTTCATTTTTTAATACAACTGGAAAGTTTTTAACGTTTCCTTTCATATTTTCATTTACAAATTTCTTCGCATCATCCTTACTAAAAACACCTTCTGGTATGTACTTCATGACATTAGCATCAGATGTATATGCGTAGACCTCCTGCCAATCTTCATAGTTAAATTTGCGTATTAATAACCTGTTAGTCTCAATGTTCATGTGGTTCTCCCCTATCTCAAAGCTATCTTTCTATACGCTTGTTTCGATAGTGAAGAGATAAAAACCTCTTTGCACCAAGTTACTATTGCTTTTGCTGACGCTTCTTTAAAACAAGATAAAGTGACTCCGCGAAAAAGAAAAACAAAAGAGAAAAAAGGACAAATAATTCGGCCACTTCCATTTACACAAAACGGGCTTAAAGCATGGTATAGTGCCTGCAGTACGTTCGTTCCTTGAAAAAGATCAATTCCTACAGAAAGAGCGAGCAGTGATCCAAATAGCAGCAGGCTGACTCCAATAACTTCATCATTTTCACTCTTCACCTAATTATTGCTTACCTCATAGGTTCGTCATTTTTATTTACTGCCATGCAAAAGATATTTTGTTAAAAATTATATAACTATACGGTTTTGGTCAAATTAATAAAAACTATAGTATATAGTAAGGGTGCTTTCATTTATGCCTTCGTTCTTTAAAAATCAAAAATCTAAAAATAATCTTCGACCTCAGGCAAATCAAACAAGCAGTGAACAAACATAGTCTTCTCTTAAGAATCTGCTGCCTGAGAACCTTACCTTTATTAATAGGTACAGCTACTTTATTTAAAATTAAATCTCCTTCACAACTAGCGTATCCTTTACGCATCATTGTGTTGCTTTTGTCGATTACCATCGCTAGTAATTTTTAAGAACATCTTTATAAAGGGTTACACGTAGCGAGATTTCTTTTATATATGCCGCTATTTTCTATCGTACCCATACTGCTTCTGAATATCGCCTTTTTGAAAAATAGGAAGAAGCAACACAGATCGTGTATCTCTAATAAATAGAAAAATGGCTTAATTTATCGAGGTGATTTTTTTGTATATATGGTTTTATGATCATTTTGTTAATACCATCTTATTTCCGCTTACTTGTATCATGCTAGTGTGCCTATCATTAGGACTGTATGCATACTTTAAGCTGAAAAAAATGAAAAATTGATACTAGATGGCTATTTCCCTCATTCAAAACAAGAAAGATACAACAAGATAAAAAGCTACTGTTATTCCCGCTGCAATTAAAGCTGGCTTTAATTTATACTTGGCATATTCAATAACCGACAAATCTAATATTTTGGCGATGGTATTCGTATCGTCGCTTAAAGGTGAAGAAAACGCTCCAAATGAACCGCTCGCAAACACCGCACCGATAATCAATGGCAAAGAAAGATCTGCAGAACTTGCAAGCGATATGCCAAGCGGCATTAAGATCCCCCACGTTCCCCAAGCAGATCCGATAAAGTAAGAAATAGCGGCTCCAAAGATAAACATGAACGGAGTGACAAACATTTGAGGAATCCACTTAGAATGTGCCGTCACAAAATTTGAAAAACCTAAGTCTTCTGTAACAGCGGATAATCCCCATACTACCGATAACAGCAGAATAACGGACATTAAGTCATTGCCTCCTGTGATAAAACCATTAAGCAAATTCTGTAATGTAAAGCGCTGAAACAAGAAAAAAATGAGGGTAATTAACGTAGTGATAATTAAAGCTACTACCATCGCTTCTAACACGTCTGCTTTAATAAATGCTTCAAAAAAGCTGTGGCTCTTATGATGCCCGCTCCACCATGTTAAAAGTAAGGTAAGTGAAATCACAACAAGTAAAGGTACTAACAAATTCCAAGGCTTAGAAGGCAAATCCTTCGACACGCAAGGATGACAATCATGCCAATCTTTTTCGTCTTCTTCCTCGAGCTTCATAGGAGCCGTAGATGTTGAATGATGAAAAAAGCTGAAATAAATCCCTACTAAAATAATCACAATCGAAAAGAAGTTATAAGGAATGCTTTGAATAAACAAAGAATAAGCGTCTTGTTTTATGCCTTGATGATCAATTGCCATTTGAATGATTGAGACCATATACCCTACAAATGCCGTTGCCACAGGAATTAAGACGATAACAGGAGTAGCAGTTGTTTCAATAACAAACCCTAGCTCTGCTGTCGTCATTTTCACCTTTTTGAGTAATGCTCTCATAATGGGCGCGATCGTCACAAAACGAAATGTGGGAGCACTGAATGTTCCAATGGTTGAAACATAGGTTAAAATAAGAGCTTTTTTTCTTGTATCAATTCTTTCTGCAGCTGTTTCTACAAAACCCTTCACTCCTCCAGCCATCTTAATCATTCCGATAAGCCCTGAAAATGCGTATAAAAAGACGACGATTTCTATATTACTTTTATTTCTAAGAGCTTGTACAATGTAGTGAAGTAGCTTTTCAACACCTCCGACAATCGAATGATCAATCAAATAAGCGCCTACTAATAAGCCTAGAAACAACCCTGGCAGCACTTGTTTGGTGAAAATAGCTATTGGAATAACAATTAAAAACGGTATAATTGAAAACCAACTAGATTCCATAGGACTCTCCCCTATCTTAAAGACCATATTAGATGTCTTCACGTATCGTTCATTAGCTTTTAATGTAACCCCAATATTATGTGTATATTCACGAAAACAACACGTATAAGCAGCACTGCTTTACTAAACTATTTCTGATTAAAAACAGCATAATAAAACTCTTTATTTCTACAACAAAAAAAGCAGTTTGCACATGCAAACTGCTTTTGAAAAGAAGCGGAAGACGAGGTTCGAACTCGCGACCCCCACCTTGGCAAGGTGGTGTTCTACCACTGAACTACTTCCGCGCGTATATGAAAGTAAAGATGCGGGTGAAGGGACTTGAACCCCCACGTCATAAGACACTAGATCCTAAGTCTAGCGCGTCTGCCAATTCCGCCACACCCGCGTGTGAATTAAAAGATAACTCCAAAATGGCAGGGGCAGTAGGAATCGAACCCACACTGACGGTTTTGGAGACCGTAGTTCTACCTTTAAACTATGCCCCTAGAAATCATTTCTTCAAAAGAACCTCATTTATTAACGACGCTATATTATAATAAAACATATATAAAATTTCGTCAATAGGGCTTTTTAAGAATCATGACTAGTACTAGCGATTTCAAAAAACTGTGAGGCATATCACAGCTTTTTATACTCCCCTCCGCCAGTTGCAGTAGCTCTTAATTCTACCATTGATTTTCAGTAAAAGCCTTTTTTAGACACAGTGCGGAACTATACAAAATGTCTCCAAAATCGCGTGAAGACCGAAAGGATATGTAGGAGTGCAGACTTTACAGGAGGGACATTTTTTTGAGAATCCGTATTAAGATCAACAGGTTCTCCCTCATTTCCTACAAGCGCACTGTGAGAAATTTTAGTTTCAATAGCTCCTGTTAGCTCGGCTGCAAATTCTTCACTATCTATCATAACCATGGATTCAGTATTTAAAAATACTGAACGTGAATCTAAGTTAAAAGAACCAACTGCACTTAAACGCTGATCATAAACAACAGATTTCCCGTGAATTGAATAAGGCTTTTGATATTCATAAAGCTTTGAACCAGCTTTTATAACGCGATTCTTCACTCCCAAGTATGCAGAAAAAGCCATAGCATTTGGAGTGGATGTAATAGAATTAGTTAAAATAATTCTTTGCACTTTTGGTTTTACTTGCTTATCTATATACTGTTCCATCTCTTTTGTTGGTACGATATAAGGGCTTTGAACAACAATGGATTTTTCAGCTTGTTGGGAAAGCTTAATAAATGTTTTCCATATAAAAGGGCTTTTATTCATTCGTTGAATAGGATTTGTAATAAAAGAAACCTTTCTTGTAGGCATCGTTGCTTCTCTCCATACAATATAAGGATGGACAAAAGGTTCATTTGCTTTTTTTGCCTCTTCGTATTGATCTATTAACAATTTCTTGCCTGAAAGGCCCCGAAATTGTTTAGTTTTCTTGAGCTTTGGAAAAGCTTTGCGGGTATACGGGTGGTTCCATAATTTCTCTACATACTTCTCCATTGAGACAATGACACTATAACTTTCTTGCTTTGTGTTATAAATTAGCACATCACGGTCATAGACAAAATTTTTATCTGGTTGACTGGCCAAGTATTTATCTCCAATGTTTCGTCCTCCACTAATACCTAATTGACCATCGACTACTATTATTTTATCGTGAAGACGGTTATGCCATGTCCAAGGTTTAAAAATAGTGAAGGGCTCATAGTACTTTAATTCTATATTATTGTGGAAAGCTAGAGCATAAAGAACATTTTTTCTCTTGCCTTTTAACCCATGAGAGATCCCGTCTAACAGCACGCGAATACGTATACCTCGATCCGCAGCTTCGAATAAAGCGCCCATAAGTAAATCCGAAGAACGACCTTTACCTATGGAAAAGTAAGCAATATCAATTGTATGCCTCGCTTCTTGAATCATCTGCATCCGAACAAGCCCTGAAAGATAACCGTTTTCCAAAAGCATAACTCGATCTGTGGATTCTTTCTTCCCGTAAAAATTCTCAGTATTCATTACTTTTAGGTCTTTTCCCTTATGCAAAGGGACATAAAACAGTACCACTGCAGTTGCGAATACATATATGAAGTACAATACGACAATCATTATTAGTATGTTTATTAGCATATTTCCTGTCACAATCCCTTTCCATTCTTATCGTTCTGTTTTTATTAGGATTCTTACTTTTTTAACTTCTATACCTTTTAAAATAAGAATGGAATGATGGATTATTTGTTACACCACTGTTGATTTCCGTGCAAGTCTTCGCCTTTCCTCCCAAACAACAGCTAGAAGCAATTATATACACGAAACTTACGTTTACACTATCAATAAAAAAATCCGAACGCATTCGATTCTCCATCAAGAATCAAACGTGCTCGGATCTTCCTTCAAATAACATGCTTTTGTTCCAGCCTCTTTCAAATAGATATGATTATTGTAAAAATAATTCTCAATTTTTTCTTTATACATATTTAAGGAGATATATGCTTGATTATGGTTTTAAGATAACTTTTGTACATTCATCCTGATGATTGTTAAACATTTCATAAGCTTCACTCGCTTGATCAAGAGGGATTTTATGAGAAATTATTTCTGTAGGATCAAACTCCCTATCTGTAATTTTTTTGAATAATTCTGGCATGTAATGAATTACTGGAGCCTGTCCCATTTTTAAAGTGATGTTTCTTTCAAAAATGTTCCCAAGAGGAAACATATTATATATTGATCCATATACACCTGTTAGCTGAATTGTGCCAAATTTCCTTACTGCTTTTAGTGCAATTTGAATAGCACTTAACGTTCCTCCTTGCAGCTTGAGTTTCTGTTCAATCGCTTCTACTGGTGATTTCTTTCCATCCATTCCTACACAGTCAATTACAACATCTGCTCCACCACCGGTTACCTCTTTAATATAGCTTCCCATATCGTCGTATTTATCAAAATTAAAGCACTCTACGTTATTCATTTGTTTAGCTCGTTTTAATCTATATGGAACGTTATCAACAGCGATGACCCGTTTAGCACCTTTCATCCATGCAAACTTTTGAGTCATTAATCCAATGGGGCCGCTGCCAAGAACCACTACTGTATCCCCAGGTCCAACTCCGGAATTTTCTACACTCCAATAAGCGGTTGGCAGAACATCAGACATAAATAACAATGCCTCATCTTCAAGCTCACAGGAGGGCGGAATTACAAATGGCATAAAATTCCCAAAGGGAACACGTAATAGTTCAGCCTGTCCTCCTGGGTGATTCCCGTATCGTTCAGTGAACCCGAAGTATCCTCCTGTATCGATTTCCTTATTAGGATTAGAGTTATCACATTGACTTTCTAAATCATGCTGACAATAATAACAGGTCCCGCACGAAATATTGAACGGTAAAACTACTCTGTCTCCTTTTTTTACTTTTGTTACCTCTGGACCCACTTCTTCTACAATCCCCATTGGTTCATGACCAATAACGTATCCTTTTTCAGCAGGGAGAGCACCTTGGTAGATATGTAAGTCCGAACCGCAAATAGCTGTAGATGTAATCCTAACAATAATGTCGTCTTTTTTCTTCAAAGATGGATCTTCTACTTCTTTTACTTGGATATCCTTTGCACCTTGAAAAGTTACTGCTTTCATAATCATCCTCCTTAATTAAATTACTACTCTATACCCTTAATGTCCCAAAATATGTATATGTATGGGTAGAAATTTATTTAGCCTTCATTTAGATTAAAAAATGAGCGTAAATACTGCTTATACGACAAAAAAAGCAGAAGTTCATTACCTTCTGCTTTTACAATTTATACTCTCTATTGTGAACCTGCCTAAGTAAAACAGCGGCTCTTTTATTGATTAAGATCGTTCTCCATATCTTTTATATCTTGCTGAAACTCTGTTAAACGCTGACGCTGTGTTTCAGAAGCATTTTCAAGCGCATTCTCAATTTGCTGAGAGGCTTCATTCACTTCACCTATTGCTTGCTTCGCTTCATGGCCGTACGATGCATCATTTTTAGCTTCATTTGCCTGTTCATATGCATCTACTGCTTCTTTATGCCCCTGCTGCGCTGCTTGAAACGATTGTTGTTTATCTTTATTGTATGGGTATTTTTTCATCATAGTGCTCCTTTCCATTTGTTCACTCTTTAGTGTGGCATTTTTCTACTTATTCATACGACGCTTCAATAGGTTAAAGCTAAATGAATATTCCTCATAACAAATCCCTCAATCATATAAGAGCCCTAAAAAATATCTTCTATCTCCTGAAATGCTTTCTATATCTTACAAAAATGTATAATCACTTTCTTTAGCAGACATCATACGAATAGCTTATCTGAACGAAAAAATGTATTGGGGTTGACTGCATGCACTTGTTTCTTTTCTTTTTGATCATTTGTGCAGGGATTATATGGATGGAAACAAAAAGATTACCTCAACACTCTCATAAAAAGGAACGGAACATTTTTATGGTATTCATGACAATCAGTATCATAATCGCTCTTGCAAAAATCTTTCGGCTGCCTTTACCGAACCCTTCTGATTGGGTAGAAGTAATGTTTCAACCTTTAAGTCACTTATTATTCCGTTGGATCACTTAATTCATGTATATGGCAAAAGGATGTGCTCATTTTGCTTAATGAAATCAATATTTCAGCTGCGCAGTTTCGCAAATTAGTAACTTTATATAGCATCGGAAGCACAATTATTGTTGTACCTGCCGCTATTACAGCTGATGCTCATCAAGATGCCTGGATTGCATCACTCTTCGGCGTAGCATCAGGAATTGGCTTAGTTTTGCTTTTTACCTCACTAGGAAAAATGTTTCCCACGCTTACGCTGATGGAAATGAACGAAAAAATTTTAGGCAAACTATTTGGAAAGATTGTTTCTGCTGTTTTTGTGTTATCTAATTTATTTATCAGCAGTCAAGTTCTTTACTATGTAGGAAATTTTCTTACCACTCAAATCCTTCCCTACACGCCGCTAACAGCCATCCACATTGCATTTATGGGTGTCGTCATCGTAGGAGTACGCCTAGGAATAGAAGTGATTGCACGAAGTGCCGAGATTTTATTTCCTTGGTTTGTCAGATTATTCGGCCTTCTTATTTTGTCTATGATCCCTCAAATTAAAATAGAGCATATTCAGCCTGTGTTGGAAATCCATCCAAAAGCTTTTATTCGTGCTGTTTTAACGTTTTTAAGCATGAGTTCTTTGACTTATACCATTCTGCTTATGATTTTCCCTTCACACACGCCAGACATGAAAAAGGCAACTCAATCTTTTTATGTAGGTAATATAGCCGGTGGACTAGTGATGGTGACGTTAATCTTACTCGGAATTCTAGTACTTGGTCCTTATTACTCCCAAATCACCATGTTTCCAAGCTATGAATTAGGAAGAAGAATTGATGTAGGAAACTTTCTTCAAGGAATTGAAGTAGTCATTGCTATTTTGTGGTTTATTACTCTCTTTTTTAAGCTTTGCATTTACTTTTACGCTACTCTTTTGGGGTTTGCCAATGTATTTCATATAAAGGACTACACGCTATTTTCTTTTCCAGTCGCGTTCATTATGATTACCCTTTCCCTTATTGTGTATCCAAGCGTTTCTTATCAAAAGGATTGGGATACAAAAACGTGGATTCCCTACAGCTTACTTGTAGGCATCTTATATCCACTTTTCCTTTTAATTGCCGGGTTTATTCAAAATAAAAAGCGGCGTTCTAGCAATGGATAGAAATCCAAAAACCTTTCATAAAGAATGCACCTTCAGTATAAGTAATTATTTTCCAGGAAAATATAACACTAATTATTTTCATGCTTCCATCGCTGGAGTGTGTCAAATTTTTAACATTGCTGAAATCCGTTTTTTAACGTTACCGATGGGATTAATCGTTATGACTTTTTCCATTATTGTTTAGCCAAGCATTTTCTATCAAAAAACATGGTTAGCCGAAACGTGGATTCCCTATAGTTTTTTCGTAGGAGCTTTTTATCCTTTTATTCTCCTTACTATAGGCTGGATCCGCTTTAGACCTGCTAAAATAAAAAAATAATAAAATCCACATAAAAAAAGCAGGTAGTCACCTGCTTTTTTTATGCTTGAAGCGCTTGAAGTCCTGCTTGGTTTAAGAAATGCCAAGGCTTATTAAAATGCGGCTGAAAGAAAAAGTCCATAAAGCCAAGCTCATCGATCGTCATTTCCTGCTGTACACATACAGACAATGTATTGATTGCTTGAGTAGCATCAATTTTAGAAATAACCTGTGCGCCTACAATTCGTCTTGTTTCTTCTTCATATACTACTTTTAACGTAATATTTTCGTACGTTGGCATGAATTCAGGTCGGTTATTCTCTGATATTGTGATACTTTTCACATTCATATCAAAAAGAGAAGCTGCTGTTTCTGTTATGCCGGTAGATGCAACATTGTAATCATAAATATGCAAGCCTGACGTTCCTTGTGTTCCCATGTACTTAATCGTTGGCTTAACAAGGTTTTGAGCTACTAATGTTCCCATTCTAACCGCATTGGTAGCAAGCGGAATATAGGCATGTTTCTTAATCGGATTGTAGTAAATGGCACAGCTATCTCCGGCAGCAAATATATCTTTTTTGCTTGTTTGCATATATTCATCAACCACAATTGCGCCGTTTGGAAGCATATCTACTTGTCCTTTTACTAAGTCTGTATTTGGACGGAATCCAACACACAGAATAACAAGATCCGCTTCGTATTCGCCATCAGTTGTCATTACTTTTTCAACAGATCCCTCGCTGCCTACAAATTTAGTAACCGCTTGGTTTAATGCTAATTTAACTCCTCGATTTTCAAACTCAGTTTCCATTAAATTCGTAAATTCTGGATCAAGATATTTATTTAAAATGCGATCAGCACTATCAATAAACGTCACTTCTTTTCCATACACTTCGAATGCTTCTACTAACTCTGCACCAATATAGCCCGCACCAATTACGGCTATTTTCTTCGCTTGCTTCGCTTTTTCAATGATGTGATTAGCATGCTGATAGTTTTTACAAAGCACAACATTATTTAAATCGATGCCTTCAAGGTTTGGAATAATCGGCCATGATCCAGTTGTCATCACTAGTTTGTCAAATGTATCTTCAAATTCTTTGTTGGTTTCTAAATTTCGTACAGCTATTTTTTTACCATCTGTATCAATATTCGTAACTTCATGTTTCATTTTCATATTTACACCCATCTCTTGCAATTCAGACGGTGAAGAGTAAAATAAGCCATTTGCATCTTTTACGACCCCGCCTACATAGAGCGCAATTCCACAAGACAAAAATGAAACATTATCATTTCGCTCATAAACTGTAATTTTAGCTTCTGGATAAAGTTCTGCCATATTTTTTACTGCTGCCGTTCCTGCATGTGTACACCCTACTACTGCAATTTTCATAGATGATATCCCCCTTAGGATTATAGAAAATATGATATTGTGAAGTTTTTCACATATATTGTGAAATGTTTCACATATCTTTTACAATTCTTATTATACAAACATGTTTGTCCTTTTTCAAGAGATATGTGAAAAAAATCACATACTTTTTTAAAAAAATATGTTACAGGGTCCTTTAAATAACGTTGAAGCTTGATATGATGCGCTTTTCTTGCTGATGCGCTGCTGATGAGAAACTTCATCAGCTTGTTTTTTTACGTAGAAATTCACTATCCAATGCACTCTCCATCAAAAAAAATAAGACGGATAAAAGAGTCACCGCTAAAATAGATACAGTGATGCCGCTCACAAGCAAGTCTGCTATATAAACTGATAGAAAAGTAAAAAATATATCCACAAAAGCTGCAGATGTTATAAATAGTACTCTATTCAGTCTGGCATTCTTCATTAAAAAAATGAGTACCTTTGAAAAAAGCTCTGTGATAGAGCCAAATACAAAAATTAAAAATAGAAATAAACATATGGCCCAGTAGGACTCATATTCCACTCCCATTACTTTAAGGAAGCCTATAAAACCAAAAAAATAGCTTACCATTAGTATCGCTAAAATGATTAGTACCATCGCTCCTACTATAATGAACGCGATTAAACGATCCATTCCCCTGCTTTTTCTTTTCATTGTTCCACTCCACCTTACTTACTCATCACTTAATCCATATTATACGAAAAAAGTGCGATACCGTGGTATCGCACTTTTCTACATTATTTATCTTTTTTATCTTGAAGGGCTTGTTTTAAAGCATCACCCAAGCTTGAACCAAATGCTCCGTCATCATTGTATTTGTTAAGAAGCTTTCGTTCTTCTCGTTTCGAAATCTTTTTCTTTTTGTCCTCAGCTTTCTCCACTACTTGACATGAACGACATTGGAAGTACGTACCCGCTTTTCCTGAGTGAATTTCCATTCGCTTATGACACTGTGGGCAGCGTCGATTTGATAGTTTAGGGTCTTTTGCGCGTCTATAGCTGCACTCAAGACTTGAACAAACGAGCACCCTTCCTTGCTTTGTTTTCTTTTCTTTCAAGAAAGAACCGCATTCCGGACATTTAGAGCCCGTTAAATTATGAGGTTTGTACGTTTGATTACTTGTTTTGACTTGCTTAACTAGCTTTTCTGTTTGTTCGCGAATATTTGTTAAGAACTCTTTTGCATTTCCTTTTCCTTTAGCAATTGCTTCTAAGTCACGTTCCCACTTAGCCGTAAGCTCAGGCGACTTTAACTCATCTGCTACTAGGTCAATCAGCTGCTTCCCTTTTTTGGTTGCGTGCAGACGATTGTTTTGGCGATCAATGGATTCATTCTGCAGAAGTTTTTCAATAATATCTGCACGTGTTGCCGGGGTACCTAAATTATGTTTTTCCATTTGTCCAAGAAGATCCGCTTCTGTATAGCGCTGCGGCGGCTCTGTAAATGCACTTTTCATCGTTACATCTTGAATAAGCAGCTTGCTGCCTTCTTCCATATCAGGCAGCTTCACCGTTGCTTCTGAGTCTCCACTAGAAACTTTTTTGAAGCCTGCATTCACGACTTGCTTTCCGCTTGCTACTAACTGTTCCCCGTTTACTTCAAGCTCTGCTTTAACCACTTCATACTCATATGCAGGATAAAATAATGAAATAAATCGCTTTGCAATTAAGTCATACAGCTTTCGTTCATCAGCTGATAGGTCCTGTAAAAACACAGGCTGATCTGTCACGATAATAGCATGGTGATCACTTACTTTTTCGTTATTAACCACTCGCTTTGGCAGCTGTGCATTTCTTAAAATTGGACGAACCTCTTCTTTATATACAGCAGAGATGCTTTCCAAACGCTCTTTCATAGTAGAAACCATATCTGTTGTTAAATAACGGGAATCAGTACGTGGATATGTGACTAACTTATGCTGTTCATATAGCTTTTGAAGTACATTTAATGTCTTCTTAGCAGAGAAATTAAAGCGTTTGTTAGCATCCCGCTGCAGTTCGTTTAAGTCATAAGGAAGCGGCTGCGCTTCTTTATGCATTTTGCGCTTAATTGTTTTTACAACTGCTTCGCCTGATAATTTTGAGTGCAGCTCTTTTGCGCGTTTTTCATCAAAAATGCGCTTTTCATTGCCCTTTTGCCAAGCTGCTTCAAAAGATGAAAACTGAGCTGTAAGCGTCCAATATTCACTAGGTTTGAATGTATTGATTACCTGTTCACGCTCAATTATCATCGCAAGGGTCGGTGTTTGGACCCTTCCTGCCGATAATGGTTCTTCGTATTTAGTCGTTAACGCTCTCGTTACGTTTAAACCGATAAGCCAATCAGCTTCTGAACGGCAAACCGCTGAGTCATACAAGCGGTTAAACTCTTTTCCTGGTTTTAACTGTTTAAACCCATCACGAATTGCTTTATCCGTTTGAGACGAAATCCAAAGGCGTTTAAACGGCTTGTTCCAGCGTACCTTTTCCATAATCCAGCGGGCTACAAGCTCTCCTTCACGCCCGGCATCAGTCGCAATAATTAACTCTCCAATATCCTTTCTTTTTGCTAGATCGGATACTGTGCGAAACTGAGAGCTCACTTTACGAATTACTTTCAATTTCATTTTCTCAGGCATGATTGGCAGATCTTCTAATCGCCATGTTTTATATTGGTTATCATAATCCTCTGGTGTTTGTAATTCAACTAAATGACCAAGTGCCCATGTTACGACATACTTTGGCCCTTCAATATACCCTTTTTTTGTTTGTGTGCTGCCAAGTACGCGCGCAAGATCACGTGCTACACTTGGCTTTTCTGCTAATACAAGTGATTTCATTTTATGTATACCTCCAATTCACTTGTTCCATTATACATGATTGTATACCTTTTGTACGACTTCAGGATTAAGTTTACATAACAAGATTATAATAAATAAAGCTGAAGAATTTCTCTTCAGCTTCTAGCTACTTCTTTTTATAAAATAGGCGTGAAATAATTAGACCGATAGCTCCTAAGACGATAAATAACAAGGCCCTTATAGCCATTGGGATAAAAGGTAAATCATATAAAACGAGTTTAAAAAGTGTTAAGAACAAAATGCCCACGCCGACATACGTTGCTGTTTTAAACGTTTTAAGTGCTCCTATAATGAATGCAGTAATGGACAGCACTAGCCAAACGGCCGTCATAATAAGCGTTTGTGTATTAGCGGAAAGATCAGTGGTTCCAGCGACCGTCACTTCCGTTGCAAAAATTAAAGAAAGAATAGAAAAAACAATACTTCCTCCAATTTTGAACGTATCATGCTCATCTTTTTCTGTTTTTTGAATGCTGATCCATATAAATACTAGAATAGATGCTAACACAACAAGCCAATTTAATGTCGGAAGAGACAGCACTTGTTCGATTGGTGTAACTAAGATATACGTTGCGCTCAGTATATAAATCGTATAAGAAAACAGTTGATGAAGAAGATTTTTGTACGTCATGGCGATATAGTAAACTGCAAGCCCTTGAATCACATATAAAATCACTCCTTCTCTTAAATCGACGAGCTGATGAATAAAAAACGCTACTGCAACAATTAAATAGGTGATAAAAAATTCAAATTTCTCTTTAGAACTTCTAACTGCGTAAGCACCTAATACGTAAATAATAACTAACGCAAGCAGCACCAGTGTAGTCGTACCATCGTCAAAAACGGCGAGCAGCCAGCCGTACGTAACTGCCAAACTCGATAAAAGGGTAAACGCATATATTTGCAGTACGGACTTTGATAGAAAAAAACTAGAAAGTAAGCATAAATGCTGAATAAGAATCGCCACACCTAATAACCCTTTTACATCATTATCACCAACAAACGAATAGTAAATCAGTAGGGTAAGATTTAATAGTACCGCCGAAAGTACATATAAAATAGAATATTTTTGTTTGACTGCCACATATAAAAAGGCTATATACAGAAACGTTTCATAGCCGATGAAAACAAGCGCATTAGGCGAATTACTTTCAATAAGAAACGGAACTAGTACGCCTCCCACGGCGCTAATAATACCTAGCGCCTGCGAACGATAAAAGACTGTTGCTGCAATTCCTAAGATGATCCAAGTCGCATTTAGCATAAAAGCCAGCGTTGGTCCTGCTAAATGGTATAGGCTATGCATGGCAAACGTCGTTAACATGAGAATAGGAATAGCTCCTCCTACAAGTACTTGCCCGAGCACCAGCCTGCTCTTTTTAATTTGAAAATGACCTGTCACAGCAAAACCTATCGAAAGCACAAAGCCGAGAACAACTTTTGCTTTTTCATTCATTAACCCATAGTCAGAGGCTGCTTTAAATCCCCATAGCACGCCAATGATAAATACAAAAATAAAAATTCTCGGCAGCCATGTTTGAAAAAGAACTTTTTCCCAATCAACAGGCTCTTCTATTGCCTGTGAGCTTTTAGCTGCTGTTTGAGCAGGACGTTTAGTCGTCTCCTGGCGCTGCTTGGGAGGAGCGTGAACTGCTGGTCTTGGAGAATTTGTTTTATATACGAGCGACTTTAGCTTGGCTACGTCTTCTTCTAAACTGCTTATTTTTCGTTCAAGTTCTTCTATTCTTTCTTTTTCCATTTTCTCTCACCCTTTCTCTTTAAAGTATTTGTGATGTTTATATGTATATCTAACAGAACTTAACTATTATACCATTAAAAGGGATATCACTTAGAAACATTCTATTTTTAGCAAAAAAAAATACAGCGCCCTTTTCAAAAGAAAAGTTCGTTGTATAGGAGGTGCTGCATTTTTTATGTCACTTTCTCGCTGTATGTACTATGAAATCCCGCTTCGATGTGGGCTACTTGAAAACTATGGTGACCAATTAAATATTTAACAATATCCACACGGTCAATTTTACCGGGCTTATTGTTCATTGCTTCTCGCACCATAGATTGAAATGTTTCTTTGCAAAACTTCTTTTCATGAAGCAGAATCGTTTCACAATACTCTTCATGGTCTCCCTCTGAAATACGATAATAATGCATTTCTTTCACCCCTTTTTAATGTTATATCTATTACATACCCCAAATATTGCTATTTTAACAAATTAATTTTATTATTCTTTATTTTCCCATGTATATGGTTTATAGGGCAACGTTTCGAAACTCGTCGTTATAAATACTAATTTGAAGCCGCTGAGAAAAACGTTCTTGTTCGATATATGTTTCAGGCATTAATCCAACAGGATATACCTTAGGGTTTTCGCCACTTCCTAATATGTATACATACATCTTTCCTTCGCTTGTATATCGAACCTTCGTCGAAATGCCCCCTTGCCCTTGAAGAGGCGCATACACAGCTCTTACATTATCTCTTATTTCTTGTACAAATCCATGCAGTTCAATATCAGAATCATAATAATGGTTTGCTTCATACAAGCCGTAAATACGAGACTTATCGATATCACATAATATGTTCCAAAATTCAGATAAATCTTCTTGAAACAACACTTGAATAAAGTTTCGTGCAGCTTCTTGCTGTTCTTTTGTTAATTCTTTTGTTAGCGCAAACTCTTCATTTTTTAACATCTCAGTCACCTCCCTTATGTATGTAATACGACAAGAGATACAAATAACCTCTTTTTTCAGCTTATTAGCAACCAATTTATTTTTTACGTTAAAAATTAAAAAGCTATCTCGACTAAGATGTCAAAATAACTTTTCAATTACTGTAGAATAATTACGTAAAGTACTCGATTTTTGCATTTGGAAAATACTGATCAATGTAATATTCCAACGTCTCTCTTAATTCTTGTTCTTCATCTTTTGCGTATACATACTTTCCAATTCCGTAACGCCCCCACTTGTAGCGGCGCTCTTCTTCATTCATCTCAAGCTTTGTTTTCGGATAGTTTTTCTCGATTACCCGCTTGGCCGGCTTGGTAAAGCGATGCTGAATCATTTCAAATGTAATATCATCTCTTGACTCTTCAGGTATAGAAGCATCAAGCTTTTCAAACAACTGACGATACCCTTCCTGCCAACCTTCATGAATGTAAATAGGCGCCACAATAAAGCCAAGTGGATATCCGGCTTTTGCAACTTTATTAGCAGCCTCAATCCGGTAATCAAGAGGGGATGTACCGGGTTCAAAGTTTTTTATAACATAATCCGCGTTTATGCTAAAGCGAAAGCGCGTGCGGCCATTATGTTTAGCATCCAATAAATGATCCACGTGATGAAATTTAGTCACAAAGCGCAGTTGACCTAGTTCACTTTCCCCAAAATATTCAATCGCGCGCTTTAATGAATGTGTTAAATGGTCAATTCCTACGATATCAGAGGTACAAGCCGCTTCAAATCGCGTTATTTGAGGGGCTCTCTCCTGCATATATTGCTCTGCTTGACCTAATATTTCTTCAACATTCACGTACGTACGAATATATGGTTTGCTTCCCATTGTTGTCTGTAAATAACAATAGTGACAGTGCCCCATACACCCTGTTGCAAATGGTATTGCATATTCAGCTGACGGTTTAGATGTATCAAATTTCAATGTTTTACGCACGCCAACTACTAAAGTCGACTTGGCATTGCGGTATTTTTGCAAATCATTTTTTCCCGGTATATTACGGACTTGATTATGAGAAGTTGTTTGACGAATCTCAATTCCCATCTTCTCAAATTTTTCTTTTAATTGAACACCAAGCGGGTACTCCATTGCCCCTGGCTCAATATATACTAATTGAGGTACAAAAGGTTTTATCATCATGTACACTTCCTTTTTTCTAATACTAATAGCGTTTGAAAAATAAAAAGACTCTATCCTTGGTAATTATTTTTCAAACAAAAAAGACTCTCTGTTTAAGAGAGCCTTGCGTCAGTCATATTGTTCATAATCAAATATCTTATTATACATTTTTTCAGCTTCTTCATACGTTGAATACACGGCATCATCTTCAGCTAACAAATGATAAGACTCATGCAGAAACAGCGCCTTTTCACCTTTATTTTCAGGATGTTCAACAATTTCAGCCTGATTAATATTCGCAACGTTTGCCGTATGAGGATTTCGGTAAATAACAAATACTTGATCTCCCACTTGATATTCTTTTTTCTCCACGATCATCATCCTTTTCTTCTTTCTTTACTCGTATGATGTCCGCTTTTACTCATTTTATCCGGTAAAAACCCTCATAGCATCATCAAGAATTCATACGCTTTTACGCTCAATAAACCGAAAAGGGAGCTCAATTTTCTGAGGAACCTTGCTTCCCACTAATGTAAAAAGCGTTTCTCCCATTTCCTTAAGAGGAAGTTCGATCGTTGTTATTTGTAAATAAGAAGAAAGCGGATGATTATCAAAACCAATGATAGCTAATTCACCAGGAACTGAAATACCCGCTTGTTCGCACTGAGCTTTTATTCCGATAGCGACTTGATCGTTTGTTACTAAAAGCGCCTGAGGCCGATTTTTCATCTGCACTAGTTTTTCAACCACTTTTTCACCATCTGTCACGTTCAAACAGCCTTGAAAAACCCATTCCGGATGATAAGGCTGATTTATTCTTTCTACATATTCTTTGTATGCTTGTTGCCGCTGTTGACTATTCGTACCCGTCATTCTTCCAATACAGTAGCCAATATCCGTATATCCTTTTTCTTTTAAATACAGGAGCGCCTGCTTAAAAGCTGCATAATGATCAACGTATACGGAGCGAATAGAACGATTCTGTACGTTTTCGCACACGGCTATCGGACCGTACTGCTGATAATATTCAATCGTGCTCCAGCTGCTTGCTCTAGAACAAATAATCACTCCATCAACTTGCTTTGTTTTTAGCATATGAAGCGCTTCTTCTTCTTTTTTCACATCATAGTTCGTCTGACAAATAACAAGCTGATACTGCTTTTCTAACGCCTGAGATGCCACTCCTTCTAAAAGCAGACTAAAATACGGATGATTAATAAAAGGCAAGACGACGGCAATCATATTTGTTTTCCCTTTTGATAAGTGAACGGCATTAATGTTTTGTTCATAATTAAGTTCGTGAATAACCTGCTCTACCAGCCGGCGTTTTTCTTCTTTTACATACGGATGATGATTTAGCACCCGGGATACAGTCGAAACAGATACACCAGCTTTTTTTGCGATATCTCGGATATTTGTCATGTTTTCACCTTTTTCTCTTGCGCTGAAACGCGTTTCATACTTTATTCTCATTATAAAGTGAAACAGCAAGAAGCTAAACCCGTTACCATCGTGTTTTTACTCATTTACGTAAGGAGGTCATTTCATGGGTATTTTATTATTCATTTTATTATGCGGAATTGAAATTGGAGGAGCGGCTTATGCACTTAAGCAGAACGAGACGCTTTGGAAGGAGTTAGATGATGAAAAGCCGACTGATTTTTTTAAACAGTAAAAAACCCTTAAAAAGAACATTCTTTTTAAGGGTTTGATATTACGCAGCTTCTTTAGATGACTTTGACTTTTTATTTAAACGAGGAAATCCAATTACAATTGCAATGATTCCGCAAACCGCTGTTAACATTGGGTAGAATGTAAATGGAATAATCTCAATCGGTGAAACTTTAGCAAATCCTGCTGCGAGAAGCATTTGTGCGCCGTAAGGGATAAGCCCTTGAACGCTGCATGAAAACAAGTCAAGCAGACTGGCTGATTTACGATTATCAATTGAATACTTATCAGAGATTTCTTTTGCTAACGGACCTGCCGTAATAATTGAAATCGTGTTATTAGCCGTTGCTAAATTTGTTAAACTTACCAGTCCAGCGATGCTGAATTCTCCGCCTTTTTTCGTTTGGATACGTCGTGTTAATAAGTTCAATAAGAACTGAATACCGCCATTATAGCGAATAAGCTCAACCATTCCGCCGATTAGCAGAGATAAAATAATTAACTCTGACATTCCGCCAATACCTTCTGTCACAGTTTTAGCAAGAGAAGAAAGCGTGTAGCTTCCGTCAGCTAATCCGATCACGCCGGCCAATACAATTCCTCCGGTTAAAATACTTAATACGTTTGCACCAAATATCGCAGCGACTAAGACGCCCACATAAGGTAAGATTTTAAACCAGCTGAAGTCTTTAATTTCTACTGATGACGTGTTGCCTAGCGTCATTACAAGCAATAAAATTACCGTAACAATCGCTGCAGGAAGTACAATAAAAAAGTTCACTTTTAATTTATCTGACATATTTGTTTTTTGCGTACGAACTGCTGCAATAGTCGTATCAGAGATTACGGATAAATTATCTCCAAACATTGCACCACCAACAACGGCAGCAATTGCCAATGTAATGGATACATGTGCTTGCTCACTGATCCCTACAGCGATAGGCCCTAGCGCTGCGATTGTTCCCATTGACGTTCCCATCGAAATTGAAATGAATGCGCCAATAATAAAGATTCCGACTACCACTAAGCTTTGCGGAAGCACAGACAGAGCTAAGTTTACCGTTGAATCAACAGCTCCCATGCCTTTAGCCACTTGAGAAAAAGCACCTGCTAAAATAAAAATAAGCACCATAATAATGATATCAGGATGTCCTGCTCCTTTAGCAAAACGTTCCACTTTTAGATTAAGTGAATCTTTGCGGTTCATAGCCAGCGCCACAATGGCTGCAATGATAATGGCTACTAATACAGGCAGCTTATAAAAATCTCCCGTTATAATTCCTGATCCGACAAACAGGACTAAAAAGACGCCCAGCGGTAACAGCGCCCAGCCGTTTCCTTTTTGTTGTTCCATTCTTAACACCTCTTGTTTACGTAATAAAAAAAGACCTCTTCTTATTGATAAGAAGAGGTCTCTTATTTGTATCATAAGATTACCCTTCTCATCTTCCAAACGAAACATCGTCTGCTGGATTTGGCACCGCACTGCGTACAGCCAGTTGCCGAGACATCATAGGGCCAGTCCCTCCGTCTCTCTTGATAAGAAGTTTATAGTTGTTTTAAAAATAGTCTTTCACTACTGTAAGCTCTTTTTATTTAATTGTCAAATGCTATTTTAGAAAAATATATAGTGCGAAAATTCTCACATCAATTAGCTACGTCTCGTTTCAAAAACGCTGCCCATGCCACGCCCATAAAGAAGACAAAATGCGCCACCAAGATGAAAATGGAAAATGGAATTGTCATGCCGTCAAACATCGTCTTCATTCCGTCCATATACTGCACAAAGTTCGTGTTGGCGAACAGTAAAAATTTCCCCCACCATAAACCAAACTGTGATACTAGTCCTGTTACAGCTTTCGCCCCGATACTTACGACAATAGCCAGACTGGAAGCAAGCGCGCTGTTTCTAAATAAAGACGACAGCATGAATGCGAACGTCATCATCATAAACGTTTCCATATACGCACTGTCATACGTAAGCGTAATATTTTTAAGCAGCTGCGCATCTCCTTCTAGACTGGTAAATCCAAAGAACAAGGCTCCCCATACAAACGAAAAAAGCAAATAGCTCAGTAAATAATACAAGCTAATTAAAATGAGGGTTAGGTACTTGGATGCTAAAATCGTTGAACGTCTAGCAGGGCGAATTAAAAGAAGCTTAATAGTGCCTGCTTCAAACTCTTTTGCAACCATTGACCCTCCAACAGCAAGAGCGAAAAATTGAATGAGAATCAGCATACCTGAACTAAATGACAGGAAGTTCAAAATGTTGTCTTCTGTTCCTGCACTGTTTGCTACTTTTTTCATTAATAGAGCCATACAAAGAGTTAAAATACCGATGGTAATAAACGTGACTTTTGTGCTTCTTTTGTGAAACCATTTCATATGTTCATTTTGAATTAGCTTAAGCATGGTGCTCTCCTTCCGTAACGGACATAAACGAATCTTCAAGCGTCTCATACACAGGAGTGATTCGGTAGACTAAAATATCGCTGTCCACTAATTTTCTATTTACAGCTGGAATTTGTTCTTTTACAATCGCCACGTCGATAATATGTGATCTCATCGTTACTTCAAATTCTTGTGATAAAAGATCCGCTGCTTTTTGCGCGTCAGACAACTCAAATTCTACGTACATTCCTTGGTCTTGACGATTTGGAGATAGATCTTGAATGGCTTTTAACTCACCGTCTTGAATAATGCCAACGCGGTCACATAATGCTTCTACCTCTTTTAATAAGTGGCTCGCGATTAAGATTGAAATTCCTTCTTCCCTGCAAAGCGTTTGTAAATATGTACGAAATTCTCTCATTCCCGCTGGGTCTAGACCATTTGTTGGTTCGTCTAGTAAAAGCAATGCAGGCTTATGTAAAATGGCTTGAGCTACTCCTAAACGCTGTCTCATCCCAAGAGAATACGTCTTCACTTTTGCATGAATGCTGTTTTCAAGCTTTACTAAAGCAATCACTTCATCCAAGCGTTCTGATGTGATCCCTTCATGCATATTCGCAAAGTGTTTTAAATTTTGATAGCCCGTCAGATAATCATAAAACTCAGGGTTTTCAATAATCGCTCCAATTGATTTCATAGCTGATGTAAACTGTTCTTTTAAAGGAAATCCATTGACGATAATTGTTCCCTCTGTTTCTTTGATGAGTCCTACGACGGTACGAATTAACGTTGTTTTTCCAGAGCCGTTTGGACCAAGCAATCCGAAAATCTCACCGCGCTCAACCGATAAGGATACATCATGCAAAATGGTTTTCTTCCCAATTACTTTACTGACATGATCTACTTGTAGCACTGTTTCTGTCATCATGTACATCCTTTCTTTAATTAGCAATACGCCTTCTATTGTTTCTCTTTTTTAACTATTTGTCTACTATAACCTTATTTTTGGAAAAGTAGCCCATTCAAATCATTCGTATTATCCGCTTACATTTGATAAAATAAAACAAACTTTAGTTAGAGGAGGACTTCTACATAATGAACTTAACCGTATACCTTGCTGGGCAAATTCACGATAACTGGCGAGACGAAATTAAAAACCAAGCAGAACAATTAAACCTTCCCCTTACCTTTGTCGGTCCCATGACAGACCATGACCGCTCCGACAACATTGGAGAAGAAATTTTAGGAAAACAGCCTAACGCTGTCTTAAAAGATGAAGCTGCTTCTCAAATTAATAATTTACGTACGCAGGTGCTCCTTAAAAAATCTGATGTGGTTATTGCTTTATTTGGCGAAAAATACAAGCAGTGGAACAGCGCAATGGATGCGGCGACAGCCATTGCATTAGATAAACCGCTAATTTTGGTTCGCCCTGAAAAACTGCATCACCCGCTTAAAGAACTGGCAAACAAAGCCCAAGTTGTAGTCGAAACGCCAGAACAGGCTCTTCAAGCATTAGCTTATATTTTTGAATAACAACGAATAAGAGCTGTCGAAAATCGGCAGCTCTTATTTGTTGTTTATTGAAGGCTCCGTACGAAGCATGCGATGAGTATTTCGTGGGAAGTCTGAGATTATTATTTTTTTGGGTTTTTTTCATTTTTGACATAACGATAAGCAAAGTTACAGTCGGGTGCTTACTTTTTTGACCCGGATGCTCCATAATCTTTAATCGTTAACTTCACATCATAGTTAATTGGCACTTCACTAAATGTTTGATCCCAATTTTCTTTGACCCTCATCCATGTTCTAGGCTGCTTAATTCTCAATTGATTTCCGAAACCTGCAACATCAACTTTATATTTTGTTTGCATTTTTTCTAGTACGTTTGTTACCAGGTACTTTACTTTTTTTTCTGAAGTTTTTTGCGCATTCTGTAAAAATTGATTATTAAAAGCGCTCCCTGAGGTCATCCAACTTTCAGATAGCCTTCCCACTGATTCAATGTGTACATCAAAAGAGATATTATCTCCTTTAACATGGGGTTGAATGTGACTTTTCATAGACTCTATTTCATATACAATCAGCTGACCGGTCTTTTTATCAAAGCTTTTCACTAGGCCACCTTTTCCTTTTCCTGTGATCCAAGCCAAACCATCTAGTTCTTCTTCATTCAAAAACCCAATCATTTTGCTTGTTTTCCCTTTAATTATACCAGCACCCGCAAATTTGATTTCTCCATTTGCTGATAATACATTTTGCATCAGAAAACTAGACCCAGTTTGAATCTTGCTTGCTAATTTAATAAGCGGCATGGGCGGTAAAATTCGCGTTGTTCGATACGTATTGTCTATCATTCCATACAGGTGAAAAGCCGGGATCTCTCCTGCTGTTTTTGATTCTAACGTGTCGCTAGCCCTTCCTTTACTAATAAACACAAGGCAACTAGGTCTAAAATCATTGTCCCGAAGAGTTTGGTCCACTAATTGCTCTAAACTATACGCTCGTGCAAGAGCCTCACTGATAACCATTACTTTCATATGGGGACTAGTTAAAGGAGTATCACTTCTTAAAGATAATTCACGAAGCATTTGAAAAGGAGAATCTCCTGTTTCCGAGATATTTACGTATGATTTTTGCTGCGATCCTCCTTGTTTAGTCGTTGAACTTGCGACTTGAGGAGTGATAAGTTGATACGTTGACGTAATCAGGTTCTTTTTAGTATACCCTCCTCCTTGTTCATCAAATTCTTTTTCAGCTATGGACTCCTTACCTTTATCATAAGCCACACCCACTCCAAAACTTTGCTCTTCAATTTCATGACTGCTCCAGCAGCCTGCCAGAGGTAAGAGCAAAAAAACAGAAAACAAAACCAATAGGAACTGGAAATGGTTAAAGGTTTGTTTCATACTTTACTCCCTTTACTTTTGAAATAATGAGAAGAAGCAGCGGCAAAAAGCCAAATAAAACTAAGGCGATATTGCCAATCACATCTCCCAATTTAAATACATCATTAATATTTTTAGGAATCATGGAAATAAGATATATAACCGGAAGCAAACCATACATAAATGGATGAATGTTTTTTTGGAAAAGCTGAGACAGTCCTAATGAAGCGGCGTAATGGTTAATAGTAAAAGAAGCAAACATCTGCATGATCCATACAACTAGCAGCAAGGAATCAAATCGTTCAAAAATCAAGCCTGTCAGCTCAAAACTCCTTATTAAATCAAGCGTTGGCCATGTTCTTATTACTACTCCATCAATCGATAACGCTCCAATAACCATTACAACAGTAATCACATAAATAAATATAGGAATAGTAATTCCAACTAGCACAGCTTTTCCTGCTTTGTGTGGTTCTTTCATAAAAGCTAAAATGATTAACATAATTTCAGGACCCGTAAATGCAAGAGCAGTTGTTTTTACCCCTTTTAGTACAGGAAGGACCCCTGATCCAAGTACTGGGCGCAGATTATCTATTTCAAATATTTTCATACTCATAAAAGCTACCAGTAAAAAAAGAATAACGGTAATAGGGAATATAATTTCAAACAGTCGAGCGATCGAATTAATGCCTCCTCTAATTAAATAGAGGCTTATCCACATAAATGGCATAATAATAGCCCACGTCGGCGTTCCTTCCAGCAAGAGATATCCGGTTACTTCTGCCAATGAACGGGCGTGAAAACCACCAAGCAGTAAAAAATAACCTATCATAAGTAAGCTAATTAACTTACTCAACCATTTCCCTGTAATTTCTTTACTGTATTGATAAAACGTCTTTCCAGGGAATTTCCGGCTTAACTTCACCATGATTATCCCTGCTATCATAGTGACTATTCCTCCTAGAATAACAGTTAACCACACATCTGGTGTTTTCACTTGTTCCGCAGCTGTTCGCGGCAACGTCAGAATACCAGTTCCAAGTATAAAATTGATGACAATAATAGCTGTTTGTGGCGTCGTAATACGATCGTTTGAATTTATCATTACCACTGATTCACTTCCTTTTATCATAAGCTGCTATCCTTTTCGTAGAGAATCTTTGGTGTGCATCATCTTTGGACGTCTTTTCATCATCATAAGAGGCATACGGACCATCAAGTCTTTCCATTCACTTAAACGATAGGGTACCGCTGGACTCATGTAAGATACGCCAAAACTTTTTAGTTTCACTAAATGACTGGTCATAAAAAGGAAAAATAAAACAACGCCGTATAATCCAAGTATGGCAGCACATAGCATAGCTATGAAGCGAAGAATACGCAATGAAATCCCGACGCTATATTGCGGAATAGCAAACGATGAAATGGCAGTTAACGCTACAATAATCACTAAAATAGGGCTAACAATCCCTGCCTGCACAGCAGCTTCTCCAATAATTAATCCACCGACAATTCCCATTGCTGGACCAATTGGTTTTGGTAACCTGAGTCCAGCTTCTCTCAAGATTTCGATAGCTATTTCCATGAATAAGGCTTCTATAAGGGCTGGAAATGGCACTCCAGACTTTGTTCCTATAATGGAAATAGCCAATTTAGTCGGAATCATCCCTGGATGAAATGAAATAAACGCAATATACAAAGCCGGGGTAAAAAGGGAAAGAACCACTGCAATATAACGAAGAAAACGAATGAATGTACCGGGAATCCACCTTTCATAATAATCTTCCGGCGACTGTAACATCATGCTAAACGTAACGGGAGCAATCAAAGCAAAAGGCGTCCCGTCTAATAAAATGGCTACTCTCCCTTCCATCAAAGCAGCAATTACACGATCGGGACGCTCCGTATTCTGTACTTGAGGAAAGGGACTAAGGTAATTATCTTCAATGAGTTGTTCAACATATCCAGACTCCGGTACATTATCAAGATCAATTTTTTTAATTCGTTTTTCTACTTCTTCAACTAGTTCTGGATCAACAATCTCCTTTATGTAAGCAACAACTAAGTCTTTTTTGGAACGCTTTCCTACTTGAAATTTCACCAGCGACAAATTTTCAATATCTCCGCTTCCTCTTAATAAAGAAGTATTATCACTTAACGATTCAGTGAAGCCTACTCTTGGCCCTCTCACTAATGCTTCTGATACGGGCTCTTCAATCGTCCTTGTTTTTACTTTGCTTGTACCAAGAATTAAGGCAAGTGATAACCCGTCAATTAAAAGAGCCGTAGATCCTGTTAAGACTTTTGATATTACGTCTTTAATAGAATGGACCTCTTCTACATCACTAATTGATAATACTTGGCTTTTAATACACTTTTTTGAAAGGCTTCCCTTTACGTAAAGCTGATCCTGTTGATATTCTTTTGAAAAATCAGCCATCAATGATGACAAAATATGTTTTTCAATAAGATCTTTATCTGAGAGCCCCTCTACAAAAATAATAGCTGCCTGAATGCCGGTGCGTCCTATAATAAACTCACGAAAATGAACATCGGAATTATGACCAATTTCATTTTTAATTACTTCTAGAGTTAAAGCTAAATGATCCGTAACATGATTAGATGAATCTTGGTGTATAGATTCCTGTTTGTTTTCCTTCTCGTTCGCATGGTTGCCTATTTTTTTCACTGCCGATTTCCATTTTTTCACTTCCATCACTCTTCCTCTGAATTACGAATCCCGCTTAATAATTTGTAGATTATATATGGGATGAAAAAAACCAGAACTGCTTGTATAAAAACTGGCCCTTCTGGAAGATAGGAAACAACTAATTTCCACATGATAATCACCCTATTTATGTCTATGTCAAACCAATTTTAGAAATAAGCACCCGTAAAATATCAGTGTTTACTTCATAAAAATTCTTTTATTTACCAGGTAGTATTATTCTTCTTTTTGTTTCTTATACAAAGGAATACAACATCCATCTTAAAAATGAAAAAGAGCTGATTACTGAAGGATTATACATGCTGGTTTGCCGCTCAATGTTTTGGTGAATGCTAGAATAATTAAAGTTTCACCGCTCAAAAATTCCCTTAAATGGTTGACGAGTGCTTAAAGTGTCGGTTACACTTTATGTTTGAAATATTGTATTCATATCGCTCTTATCTCAAAAGAATGGTATAATTTTATAGATATTGAATTTGGAGGACTGCTCATACATGATTACAGTTAGTAATGTAAGTTTACGATTTGGCGACCGAAAGTTATTTGAAGATGTGAATATTAAATTCACGCCTGGTAACTGTTATGGATTAATCGGCGCAAACGGTGCTGGAAAATCAACGTTTTTAAAAATTTTATCTGGTGAAATTGAATCTCAAACTGGTGATGTACATATGGGCCCTGGCGAACGCCTTGCTGTCTTAAAACAGAACCACTTCGAATATGAAGATCAAGAAGTTATGAAAACCGTTATTATGGGGCACGCTCGCCTTTATGAAGTAATGCAAGAAAAAGATGCTATTTATATGAAAGCAGACTTCACAGATGAAGACGGAATGAAAGCAGCTGAGCTTGAAGGTGAATTTGCTGAATTAAACGGTTGGGAAGCAGAATCAGAAGCAGCTATTCTTTTAAAAGGATTAGGTATTTCTGAAGATCTTCACGCCAAAAAAATGGCTGAACTAACGGGTAGTGAAAAAGTAAAAGTGCTTCTTGCACAAGCTTTATTCGGAAAACCTGATGTATTACTTTTAGATGAGCCTACGAATAACTTGGATATTCAAGCAATTCAATGGTTAGAAGAGTTCTTAATTAACTTTGAAAACACAGTCATTGTTGTATCTCATGACCGTCACTTCTTAAACAAAGTATGTACGCACATTGCTGACCTTGACTTCAGTAAAATCCAAGTCTACGTTGGTAACTATGATTTCTGGTATGAATCAAGTCAATTAGCACAAAAAATGGCGTCAGATGCGAACAAGAAAAAAGAAGAAAAAATTAAAGAGCTTCAAGCCTTTATCGCTCGCTTTAGCGCAAATGCATCGAAATCAAAACAAGCAACGTCTCGTAAAAAATTGCTTGATAAAATTTCATTAGATGACATCCGCCCTTCTTCTCGTCGCTATCCGTACGTGAACTTCACTCCGGAACGTGAGATTGGAAATGACGTTCTTCGTGTTGAAGGTCTAACAAAAACAATTGACGGCGTAAAAGTGCTTGATAACGTAAGCTTTATTATGAATAAAGATGACAAAATCGCTCTTGTAGGCCGCAACGAACTTGCAAATTCCACATTAATGAAGATTTTAATGGGTGAAATGGAAGCGGACAGCGGTACGTACAAATGGGGTGTGACAACGTCTCAAGCCTTTTTCCCAAAAGACAACTCCGAGTACTTTGAAAACGGAGATTTAAATTTAGTAGACTGGCTGCGTCAGTATTCACCTAATGACCAAAGCGAAAGCTTCTTACGCGGTTTCTTAGGCAGAATGCTATTCTCTGGTGAAGAAGTGTTGAAAAAAGCCAATGTTCTTTCCGGAGGAGAAAAAGTTCGCTGTATGCTTTCTAAAATGATGCTAAGCGGTTCAAACGTTCTTTTACTAGACGATCCTACGAATCACCTTGACTTAGAATCAATCACAGCACTAAACAATGGACTTATCAGCTACAAAGGTTCAATGATTTTCACATCTCATGACCATCAGTTCGTTGAAACGATTGCAAATCGTGTAATTGAAATTACGCCAAACGGAGTAATTGACAAGCAAATGACGTATGATGAGTATTTAGAAGACAGCAACCTGCAAAAACAAGTAGCTAGCATGTACGCTTAATAAGAAATCCCCTTTCTCTAGAGAAAGGGGATTTTTTTATATACGCACCTCTTGATTTAGCGATGATTTCGGAGAATACGTTAAAAACGCTAAGCTAGCAAATACTAGTGCTGCTCCACATATGTTCACCAAGGTTAGAGATTCTCCTAAGAAAAAGACGCCAAGTAAAAAAGCGGTAACGGGCTCTGCTAACGATAACGTCACGGCGGTAGACGCATGCACCGACTTAAGCGCTGTAGAAAATAATACATAAGCAAGAGCCGTCGTAAGTATTCCTAAGTGAAGAGCAATGCCCATTCCATTTAAAGAAATTAGCCAGCTCATATCATACATAAACCAGCATGGGATTAGTAGAACAGCAGCGGCTGTGAACACAAGAGAAGCGCCTACTTGCGGATCAACATGCTGAACAATTTTTTTATTAACAGTCGTATAGCAAGCAAAAGACGCCCCTGCTCCTATCGCCATACCTAAACCTATCACGTCGATTTGACTATCTTTTTTTAACAACAAGCTGCAGCACCCTATAATACCCGTAAATGTAGCAAGCAACCACTTTTTTGTAGGTTTCTTGCGGTACACTATGTAATCTAACACTCCTGACAAAAGCGGCGCACTCCCAATTGCCACCATTGTTCCTACTGCAACACCCGTTTTGATAACGGCTGAAAAAAACAGCGGCTGATAAGCGGCCATACTTGCTGCAGCAACCGTAAGGGGCAGAATAGGAAGGTTTCTTACGTCCACTTTCTTTTTTTGAATAAGACAAGCTGCAAGAAGCGATAGTCCCCCTACAGCTAAACGCACCGCTCCAATTGCCACGGAATGTGCTTCAGCAGATGCTAAAGCTTGGGCAGTCCCTGTTGTTCCCCATAGTACAGCTGCACATAAAATAAGTATTTTTGATAATGAAGTATTCATATTTCCATCTCCTTTCTTTTATCATAGCTAAAAGAAAGAAAAAAGTTTTTCCGCTTTTATGATATTATTTGTCTGTTTTTAAGATACTTCGATATTGCGTGGGTGAGACTCCTTCTTGTTTTGCAAACCATTTAGTGAATGAAGACAAGCTGTGATAGCCGACTTCGTGCGCAATATACGTTATCGAATAGCTGCTCTCTTTTAACAATTCTTTTGCTTTATTTAAACGTATACGCGCTACATAGCTTTGAGGCGAATAGCTCGTTTTTTGTTTAAACCAAGCAGAAAAATAGGCAGGATGGTAATTTTCCATCTTGGCAAGACTTTCTATGTTTAGCTCTTGATTAAAGTTAGCATGAAGATAATCAATGGATTTAAACGTTTGTTTCTTTGGCAAATAATGCTGAACGTAACGGACTAAATCTTCAAGCGCCCCTCTGTCAGTGCTTTTTTGAAGCCCATCAAGTAAAAGGTAGCGAATTGCTTTCCATGTTGAATCCCATTGAATAAAAGCGGCTTGTTGAGCAAGATGCGCACTTTCTGTAAATTTCAAGGGAATATCAACGACCAGACATTCATTTGTATTTTTAGCTTGATACGTATGAAGCTGACGAGGTGGAATGTAAAAGCATCCTTCTTGCAGCGTTAAGTGCTGCTCACTTGCTTGAATATCAAGAGCACCTGCTAGCGGAAACAAAAGCTGACTGTAGTTATGATCATGAGTATGAGGTGAATAGCTGTAGGCTCTTTTTTCGCAAATAATTTCACGTAGCGTATCCATTTTGTACTCCTTTCCTTATTTCCTATCTCACAGAAGCTGTTCTATGCCATTCAAAACGGTTTCCAGCGCCTTTAACGATTCCGTAGGATTATACAAAACGTCCAATGAATGATCGGCATTTTTAATCACTTGAACATTCATTGTGTTTGTTTTTAATTGATAAACTTCTTTAGTATAATAGTGATCGCGAGTTCCTATTACAAGAAGACCTTTATAAGTGCTTTCTAGTAAACTTTTAAACAGTTCCGATCTGGTTAAAAGCGGCGTCAGTAAAAGCATCACTGCATCTTTGTAGACTTCACCTTTCATAACCCGCTGAATCAGCGGAATGGTGCCCAGCGATTTTCCTGCAAATATGATATTTTTATAGTCATTATGAGATAAAGCGTCTTGCAGCACGAGATCAATGTCTTTCATCATAACATCTGCAATCTCATCTGTAGACTTTGTCATGAGCTCTTTTGGATATGTATAGTGAATATGAACAACGTCAATTCCGTGTTTTAGCATCAGCATCGTTACATAATACAATAGCGGCTTTTCGTACGTATAGCCTAGCCCTGAAAACATAAAGCAAATGCGAGGCCCTCCTGTTTTAATATGTGTATAGGTAATCTTATTAGTTTGGTTGCTTACACTTTTTTGATCTACGTGCATGTCACTCCTCCTTTTTAAATATTCTAACATTTAATTCCGTAAAAAAACCCCATCTTTTTCTTAAAAAAACAAGTGGGTTTTATAATGTGTCATTCAGCTATTGTAAAGTTATTTAATTAACTTTTATTAGATTCTAATTTTCAAAATATATCATTGTAAATTAAATTAAGTGGGGCAAAAATGGGGCAAAATATTTCTGCCCCATTCCCTATCATCATTAAGATAAAAGGTATATTTAGAATGGTATTTAATTTTTAATAAAGATAATTATTAACCTATGCTTGAGACATAATTGGGTGTCTAAAGTCTAATGGAAACTCATTGTCATCAGAAGATTTCACAAATAATATTTCACTTCCATGAAAAACCTTATTATGTAAGACGATTCCTTTATATTCTGGAGTATAATGGAATATTACCTTCTGAATAGAACTGTCTGCAATCTTGTGCAGGATGTTCTCAATCTCTACCTCTTTCTTACTAACAATATCAAAAATATGTAGCTGTTCTTGATTTTTTTTAAATACTATAATCACATCTTCTTTTTCAAGATAGTAAATACTATTTTGGAAAACATTCAAACAATAAAACATAAATATCCCTTCAGCATTTAGTGTGCTAAACGTTTTAGAATTAGGTAATCTCTTCAATACAAATTGGTATACAAAATTTCTGTGATTAATATTAGAAATGTCTAGTTTATGGATTACTTCATATATACTTTTCTTGAAGAAAAAGTCTATATAAAATTCGTTCTCCTCAACTACACTAAATCCAAATTTGGGATAAAAATCTAAAACGTTTTTGTTTGCGAATAAGTACATAAAGTCATAACTGTCCCTATAATCATCTAACACTTTGTTCATTAAATCCGTCGCGAGCCCTTGCTTTCTATAATTTAGGTCAGTCATAACTGTCCCTATTTGTAAAGCTTTCTTCTTTTCACCCCTTACAATTAGATCAAGAATATTAACTGATACATTGGCTATTACTTGATTTTCATAGACATAGGAAAAAGGAACATATTTATTGCTCCAGAAACCTTTCTCGTAATATTCATTAAAGTCTATACCAAATATATTATTTGCAAGTTCACAGTAGCTTTTTCGAAGGATATGGTTGTCTTTATAATCCTTTATAAAGCTCATTTTCTTCACTTAATAAACCTCCTTCTTGTTTCTATTTAATCTGTAAGTTTTTCTGATATCGAAAACACTCATGAACTCTTTTGTAGTCTCGCTTTATTTGCTCTTTATTTGTTCCTGTATAATGAGCAAACAATTGAATAGGATATATATTTCCTGCAGAGCAATGAATTATTTCATTTAATTGTTTTTTTGTATCGATAAACACATGAAAATAAGATTCACAAACCCGAAATTCATTTTGCCTATACCATTTATGGACCCACTCATCATCCCTAGTCCATGCTTCAAGATAGTTAATACCTAGTATAATAAGCTTCTCTTGGGCTACATGGAGGAGCTTACTACCGATACCTAATCTACGAAAATCTGGATGCACAGCAATATGCCATATCATCCCCCCCAACCCCTGTTCGTTATTAGAGAAAATAGTTCCTTCCTTATTTTCATATTCAATGTCAATAAGACCAATAATTTGTTCGTTTTCTACTGCCACTAATTCAATTGAAGAGCCTCTATATTTGTTTTTCTCTTTAAGAACATCATCAAAATAGGCTGTATCTAAAAAAGATAACACCCTACAACGAACCCAGCTACTCTCATCTTTATGTTGATATTCCCTAATATACAAAGAAGTTCCCCCTAACTTTATAATCTCAAAAAAATATTACTTTCTCTAATTAATAATAAATACTGTAAAGACTTTGCTCGAGATTACTGAAATCTATCTCTAGATGGGAGCTTTTGAGATTAATTAAAATTGAATACTAAACCCTTTAAATTTATGAATTCCTGTCCCAAACCTAGTAAGTTTTTGTTCTTTTAAGTACTTAACTGCAAATTTCACTTCTTCTAAGATTTTAGGGTGCAATCCTAAAGTATTATGAGAGCCAGAAATAACATTAATATTTTCTATATTTGATATTTTTTCTAATGAGTTTACTAGATCCACAGGGTTAGTAGAAGGATAAAAAGCATAGATAGGTGTTTGAGCATAAAGCAAATCGCCTGTGAATAAATAACCATTGGTAGCATCATAAATACATATATGTCCTGGAGAGTGGCCGGGAGTATGGTAAATAATCAATTCCCGATTCCCTAAATGTATAATTATCCTCGTCTTCTAACAAACCTGTTGGTTCTCCTTGGAAAGGATGGTATGTATCGGGGTTAAATGTTGCAGGCTTAGGTAGTGTAATTTCCCTATTTATATCTTTTCTTATTTGTTCAATAGATAATCCTTCAATTCTATTAACTAGCCATTCTTTATCTCCTTCATGAACAAAGATTTTTTCGAATTCTCCATGACTTCCAATGTGATCAACATGAACGTGAGTAGTAATAACTTCAACAGGTAAGTGAGTTAGTTGATCTGTGATTCTTTTAATATTGTCTATCCCAAGACCAGTATCAACAAGAACCGCTTTTTTCTCTCCTACTAACAAGAATGAATGCACTTTTTCCCAATGTCCGTATTCACTAATTGCATATGTCGTTTCATCAATTCTTTGAACGGTAAACCAAGTGGCTGTATTCATAAAGTACCTCCATCCAATGTAGTGGGTCATTATATCACTTCTTCAGAGTAACTTACATATCCTTTCTAAATACGCACCTTCAAAATTTATATATTTATAAAAAAGAAAATACATAAAATAAACATTTTTATTTTGTTATATGAGCATATACATCTACAAATTTATATTCTTATTAAGTCTGATACCTCATATTCCAGTTAATAACACATTTGCCCACATATAAAAAAGCCCGCTAACTTTAATAAGTAGCGAACACTTTTCTTCTACATGGACCCAATGAATGTAGACCATTGATTATATGCTTCAATTAATGCTGTTGAAGTTGTTGCGGCAGCAATTAGCCCCTTGCCACTTTGCACAAGACTTTTTAAAATAGTTTTGTTCGGTTCCTCTGCATTTGCGACCTCTGTTGCAGCATTAACGACCTCTATAATTTCTGTCCTTTGTTGGGTTGGAAGATTTGCATTCTGTAATTGACTAAGTAATTCTCTAGTCAAATTAGCAATCTCAGTATTTTCATTGAGTATTTGAGTAATTGTAACATTCTCACCAAGTCCTATATTTCCTTTATTCCCTCTTGCATCAATTGCGCCATATTGGTGAGTATTACCGTAATTATGGTTAACTGTCACTAAAAATCCTCCTTTAAAATCTGGTTCTATAGCTAGAGTTCCTTTGCGAATTAGGTCTGGAATGTACATAAATTCCCGCATTTCAGGTAACTCTAACCCTACACCTTTATCATCATCTTGACTACCCGGCCCTTTTTTTTTTACCTCCTGTATATAACTATCCTTAAAGTAAAAAACCAAGTGAGACCTTTCTATAGTAGGAACATATTCATCCCCGCAAATGTAACAAATCTCATGTGAAGGTAAAGGCTCATTAAGGTTATATTTGGCATCAGGGTGATCATTTTCTTCACAAAGTACCTCTATTTTAGCTATTAGACTTGCGAATTTCCCTTGTGATAGATGTAGAAGGTATTCGTTCACTTCTTCTATATCTCTTTGTCCAGATAAGAAGGCAATTTGATGAGCATTAAAACGTTGCTCTTCTTTATAAGCTAGTTCTTCTAACACCATATTCACTGCGGTAGTCTTAATACCCATTCAAATCCCTCCTCTTGAAATTCACTCTCCACTAGCTTGTTGTTTGTATCTTACTTCGGTAAACACATCAAAAATCCTTTTAATAATTTTTTCACTAACTTTGGTTTTAAACTGAAAACCACCGTTCATACTTAGCCTAAACTTAACATATGTTTTGTAACCAGAATCCATGTCTTCATAATAAACATTTAAGGTCTGAGCCAAATATTTTTTCCCACTGTAATTTTGTGTGTATTCGTCTACCTGTCTCAAATCCTTTGTGTCTCTATCTGCAGAAATAGAATATTTACCTATCCCATTACTACCTAAATGTTCACCTTCTAGTAGACCTGCTTTTAATTTTTCAGCAATCTCTTCTGCTTCTTTTTCCGTAACCTTCGTTAAAGGTAAATGATTGATATCTAAAGGTCTATTATCGGAAGATAGGAGTATCTTAAATAAATTAAAGTAAGCAAGTGAATCAGTATAACCCGCTCTTACCTCGATGAATACCGGTGATCCCAAACGGATAATGGAGACTACATACTTCGGCCTAACTATAGTGGTATACTCATAGTAATTCTCATATGTTTTTTCCTCACCGGATACCCAAATTATACGAAGCCCTTCTTCTATTTCCTCAACATGATATATCTGAGGTTCTGGAGTCAGCTGAGGATTTAATTTTACATCTAACACTTTTGTTTGAATGCCCAACTTTTTTTGTATATGTGCTGTCAGGCTTTTCTTACTGTTTAAATGTTGTGGATAATCAGTGACTTCAAACACATTTAGAGATGTTTTACCTGCAAGCTTATACTCTTCAAAAATCTCTTCTGCTACTTTCGAATTTTCTTCCATTAGAATCTTGAAAATTGTATCCATGCTATCGTTCTTCTTGCATTCAACATCTAACTTCTCAACTTCATGTATCACTCTATCTCTAGCAACAACTTTTTGAAATTGCAAGCTATTCATAAACGCCCCCCTTTTTTCTAGAGGCTCATCCTTCAAAAACCAAAAACTACCTGTCTATTATACATAGGATAGAGATTCATATAGATAGACACAATAGGACTTTTATTATATATTTATTATAGTCAATTATAAATAAAACTTGATTAGAGATGGGACCAGCTTCCTATCTTTTTTTATTCTACAAAAAAAGACAGGAAATTACTAGCATTTACTCCTTTTTGTCTTCTTATAAATGTAAAAAAAATGAACTAAAGACCTACTTACTCATAGGTCTTTAGTTCATTTTTTTAGATTGTAAAGTTGTTTTTTTATATTTGGACCATACATTATTAGGGGCTTCCCTTTCTTTAAAACATCAAGAAAACTTAAAAAAAGAAAAACATGTAGCTTATTAATATCAAAAAAGCATTTTGTATGATAAGATGGGGCCTTTTTAAATACAATAAACATATCCAACCTTATTATCCGCATAATACATGCTACTTCTTGAATGTTCTTTTAGTAGGTTTATAATATTAGTTGTCAATGCAGGAAAATCTAACTAAAGGAGCCGTTATTATGAAAAAATCTTTTGGTTTAACTTTATTAGCATTTGGGATGTTATTAGCTGGCTGTGGAAATGAAAAAATAAGCACAACAAATCAAGCCCAAGAAGAGACAAAGGGAACAACAGGAGAAGGTGCAAATAGCAGCCAACCACAAGAGGAATTAAAGGCAAAGATTGTAGATCAAGTAAGTTATGTTTTTACTGATCCATATGCGGAAACTACTACGGCAAGCTATTTTGCTGTTGTTCAAAACAAAAGTAAGGTTCCAGTAGATATTACAGAAATGACCGTAACATTTTTAGATAAAAAGGGAACAGTCCTTGCAACAGAAGAATCTTCTTCTATTTGGACATCTCCACAAATTTTAAAACCTGGTCAAAAAACGTATCTTTCTGCTGATACTGATCTTGATATACCAGTTGAGCAATTTGGAAAAGCAGAATTAAATGTAACTCCTATTTATACAAATGATACAGTGAAAGAGTTACCAATTGAAGGTGATTCAGGTAAATATGATGGTACAATGTATGTAAACGGAAAAGTAAAGAATACATCTAAGAAACAAACAGATTATATTACCGTTGCAGCAGCTCTTTACTCAAAAGATGGAAAATTCATTGGAACTACATATGGCCAAGTAGATTCACCATTAAATGCGGGTGCATCAGTAGGTTTTGAAACATTTAGCGATAAGATCCCTGCTGACAAAGTGCCAGATCAATTTGATTATGAGGTGTTAGCATATATGTATCCTTCATATGACCAAAAAGAAGGCGTAGCTGGTGAAGGTGGAGACGGTGAAGTGACTGAATAAAATAAAAAAGCCCGTTGCCTAATAGTAGACAATGGGCTTTATTTATATATTCTTCTTCATCCCACAATTCGTACATTCGCGTAGAAACTTGCCGCCACCTACACTACTTTTAAATTTCACTCCACCACAATTATCGCAGCGACCTGAAATTTTGTCTGGTAGATCAGTGTATTCATAAACTTTTGTTACATCTATATTTGCGTATTTATCTTCTTGATTTTCCATCGTTGATACCTCACATTCTTCAATTATCATAGCAATATTTAAATAACAAAAGAAGCCCGCAATCAAATAAGCAAAAAATTCATTATTTAAATGATAAATTTATCTTTTAAGGAATAGAAATGCTTTTAATCTATTATTTTACAAATAAAGTGCTATACTTATCGATATTCAGATTATATTCTGAAAAAAATAATAAAAGGGGGAACGTCTAATGATTTTTATAAGTCATCAACACAAAGATAAAGAAATCGTTAGTCCTATTGCTTATCAGCTAGAAGAAATTTATGGAGAGGATAATGTTTTTTATGATGATTGGTCAATTAAACCTGGTGAGAACATTATCGAAAGAATGAATGAAGGACTAGAAAGATGCCAATTTTTCTTCTACTTTATTACTGAAAACAGCTTAAAAAGTCCGATGGTCACTCTAGAATGGACAAATGCATTAAAAGAACGTTCTGCAGGTATACAATTCATTCCTGTAAGAGCAGAAGATATAAATGTACCAAAAATCATTTCTGCTCTCAGTTATTTAGATATGAGTACTAACGGTATCGAAACTACTCTTCGACAAATACAAGATATTGTTTCTCCTGGAGTGGAGAAGAAAAAGAAGGATATTCCCACTTTCAATAATTTACAAGCTTATGTAACACATGAGAATTTTAACTCTTTTTATTATGTAATAAGAGCAAAACGCTTCTTCGAACCAAGTGGAACTATTGTGGCTGCTACCAATCTTGATCAAACAGAAGGAGAATTCAAAGCATTAAATGCACCTATGTACAACTCTGGTTTTTCGGAAAATGCACTTACATTAAATAATACAGAGGTTATGAATGCCTTCACAATCAATTTCCCTGGGGGCATAAGAAAAGGATTTGATTTTGAAGCTAGTTTCAATTTCAAAGAGAAAGAAAATCGTAAAAGTGGACAGGTTTATCTCTTCCATCTAAAAGAAGGAGATAAACTAGAACCAATCGAATTAATAACTGTTATTTCAAAAGACCAAATACCACAGCCTTCGTAATTAAAGAAGCATATCCATATATATAAAAGATCTCTTAATCCATTAGATTAGGAGGTTTTTCACTGTCTACGAATAGTTGATTAATCTCAATATAAAAAAGCAGTTACCTTTATTAGAATAAAAATCCCTACTCCAAAGAGCAGGGACTTCAATCAATAACCTTTAGACTTCAAGACAGCTTGTAATTTACTTTTCGTATTTGGGCCATACGTGCCGTCTACTTCATACGGTAAATAAACTTTTTGGAAGCGTGCGACAGCATCCTTTGTTTTAGCTCCATAAATTCCATCCGCTGTACCACATTTAAAATAAACAGCATTTAAAGCATTCTGAAGTTGTTTAATTCCTGTTTTATCTGTTGATCCCGTTTTAAGTATTCCAGAAGGTAAAGGATATTTATATTCTGATTGATCTTTTTTAGGTGTTTCTGGCTTTGGTGTATATGAATTTTGAGCTGATCCAAATTTAATCGTTTGGCCTACTTTCAACTTACTAGGATCTACACCAGGATTTGCAGCAATTAAATCCTCAACAGTAATACCTTCTTTTCCATCCTTTAAAGCAATACTCCAAAATGTATCGCCTTCTTGAATTGTATATAACCCTGGTACTGGATCAGGTTGTTTAGATCCTGGCAGCATATCATCTAAGACATCTTTAAAAGCCTTATTATAATCAAATACGCAACATGCTTTCCAAGAGTAGCCAGGCATTTCATTATGGGCTTTATCATACTTTCCAATTCCATCAGCAACTAAAGCTTTATGAAGATCAACAATTGAACGAATAGTAGGATCAGTGAGTTTATCAGTTCGATAATCACCAATAACACAAATACCCAAGCCAATGTTATTACTGTTACCTACATGATAAGATTTCTTAGAAATATCTACACAGTAATAAATAGTGGCTTTGCCATTCACAACGTGTTTAGGATCAATGATTAAATGATAAGCAATTTCTGGCCAGCCGTTTGTTCTTACATGAAAATCCGCGAATGATTCAATTTTAGATCCACCAGCTGATAATTTTGTTAATGAATGATGCCATACACGGGTAGTAATAGTTTTTGTACGCTTGCTGTATGAACCTTTATGAGCTAATTTTCCTCGTTTATCAACTAACTGCGGTAATTTTTCAAACTTATACATTTTCATCTTCCTTTCAAAATTTTGATATAAAAAAGCCGCTGCATAAACAGCGACTTACTTAATTTCTTCTTTTTCTTCTTTTTTGACTTCTGCTGTAACAATAGGTGGATTTGGTGCAACGACTGCTGGCACTTCTAAGGTTGAAGGTGCAACAGGTTTTTCCTCTTCTTTTTGCGGCTTGCTTCTTAAAACGGCAATTGCTTTGGTTAATGTTTCTGGAACATAAACACCCATCTTTCCAGCGTTTTCAACAATGGAAAGCACTTCGTTTAGACAATAAGCGGTAATTACAACACTCATAGCTAGATAACCAACTTCAATTTTGTTTTCAATTAGCAATAGATCCACCAAATGACTGACCGCTACCATTGCAAAAATAAATACTTTACGGGCTATACCCATTAATCCAACACGGCTTTTTAATTCCCCGTTCATGGATGCTGCTGCCATACCTGACAGATAATCAATAACCATTAACGCAACCAAAATATTTAACATGGGTGTCCACGCTCCAAATAAAAAAGCGATTACTCCACCAGAAACGGTTAGTAACCATTTGAAAATTTGTTCCACCTTTACTCCCTCCTTTAAGAATTAAAAAAAGATGCTTATTCAGCATCTAATGTAAGAATGGATACATCTTCAACAAACGTTAAATTTCTTAGCTCCTGGACATCGGTATATTCTGTTTCATCAATTTCCTTAGTTAGATTATCAAGCCTCTTAATAAGCTGATCCTTGAAGGAATTTGCATAAGTGACCAGGCTAATAAATTCTTCTTTTGTATATTTTTTAATACCGTTGTTCTTTGTTTGAACTTGGACGGTAGTTAAAGCTGGATTTAATAAAAGTAAAATTTGTTTTTGAGAAAAATCATTTTGCTGATCTGGCCCATATAAAAACTTATCACCATTTGTATATTCAAATCCTGAAGCAATGACCAGGTTACATTGCTGCTCTAATTCCTCAATTTTGAACGGTTTTAAATAATTGGCTACAACTTGCGGTGTTACAGTATCAGGATCTAAGTTATCTTCTCCTACGCAATAACCTACCTGGAAGCCAGATAAAACACCATATTCACCCTCTGCTGTTGTATAAACAAACTGATCAAGTTTAGATGTATGATTCACAATGTTTTCAATGATGTTTCCTACTTTGTTTTCAATATTTAAAGATACAAATTTCATGTTTGTTTGCTCCTTCAGTCTTTATTTATAAGTGATTTCTAATTTTGCTGTTGCATCGAATTTTGCATAGTAGTTTTGATTAGTTGAGTTAATATAAATTCCAATGCCTTTATAAGATCCACTAACAAAGCCAGCGTAAAATGAGCTAGGAATAGTAATCCATTTTCCTTCATTTGGCTTAAAGCTTGCTGTTGTTTGTGGTGACTGATAAGAAGGCGCACCGCTCGGCTTGCTTGTGTAGGTATGCGGTTTAAAGTACGTAGTAACAGGAGCGGCATTTCCACCCGCTTTTTTACGGTGTACAAACATTCTAATTTGAGTAATTGTCTTTCCAGAAAGAGAAGGCAATGAAAAGAACCATAAGCCACGATAAATGCCATAGCTGCCCCATTTACCTTGTACAACTTCATTTTGACCGTACCACTGGCCCCCAAAGTTATCACGCCAGCTATCACCGCTACTTGCATTAATAGTTACAGTAGTAGGTTGAGCATCCATTGTGCCTCCTGTAGTTGTTCCATAAGTGAAGGCACCGCGAACCTGGCCCCCTGCAACTTCACCTTTATTGTTATTTCCACCACTTGGAGCTGTTCCCTGGCCAAAAATATCCCCGCCATAGCAATGCAAACCGTAAGTTGTGGCGCTTCCTTTACAGTTAGTGAGGAAAACACGCCCACCATAACGTGAACTAATACCCAAATCAGCACCATATGTTTCACATTGGTCCATTTCTGTGAACCCTGCCGATGTATCAAAGTTCATGCTAGATCCATTACCATAGACTTTCATTTTTTCTAAACGCACATAAGAATTACGTAATAAGCTTACGACTGCATAATCAAGCTTTTTACCATTGATTGTTCCACCAGTAGAAAAAATGTTTAACAAGTTGTTTTTAATCACTGGATTTCCATAAAATTTAGCGCTACCTAGTGATAAATTGATAGATCCAGAACCTAAAAATCCGCTGATTTCAAAGTTTTCATACATCAAAGAGTTATAAGCTACGTTAATTGTCGCTTTTCCATCGTAATACTTTGGAATACGTCTTATAGCCTCTGTTACTGTTGCAAGCGGCTTTGTCCATCCTGTGCCCTCGTTATCATCGTTAGGTTCAATAGCCCCTGAATATTCTAAAAGCCTGTCTGAGACAAAAAGGTTTATATCATCCGCTCCATACTCGACTACTGTAGGGCTATCAAAATTACCTACATATAAATCACTAAAACCGCCCTGGGCCGCATCCAGTGAAGCAATTAATTCATCGTTTTCATTGTAAACTTCAATCCGTCCATTTCCGTTACTTGATCCACCAAATTGAGCGATACCACCTTGTAAACTGTCAAAGGAAACTGATTTAGCTTTAACGTGTCGGCCCTCAATGCCACCGTCAACAATTAAATCGCCACCCGCTTTTCTTCGCCAAATAAGATTGTCTACATAAAATTTGTTTGTCGTTTCTCCATTAGACGAAAAGCTCATGTAAAACTGTAAATAGGCGGTACCTTCAGGAACAACAAAAGAACCACTTTTTTTAACAAAAGCGGTTCTTTTCGTTGATTCATTCCATCTTAGCGGGGTATTCCAGATGTTTAATGATTGTCTCTTAGCGTCATAGCATAAAAAACCTACCCGCCCATCACCCGAACCAGCTGTATTTAAATAGCGGCCCTCCGCTTGAATAAACATTTCTTCGCCAGGATTAACAGGTATAAGGTTATTTACATAGATGCTATTATTAGAGCTTGATAAAGCATCTATGGCCAGAGCTTTGTTTGATCCGTTCCCATTTTGAAAGCCTGAAATATCTTCTACTCTCATTTTGGATCTATTGGCTTCATAACTCGGATAATAACCGTTGGGAAACTCGCCTATGGTATCATTTTCAAAGTCAGGATTTTCAACTAGATTTGTCCAATCAGCTAGTAAAAGAGATTGTGCAAAAACGGTTCCTGTAGCTACTACTGCACCATTGAATTTAGTTTCATCACCTTTATATTTCCATAGACCAACCTTATTTGCTGCATCCGTCCACTTCTCACCGTAAAGGCCCAAGTCATCGAGGGCATCTTGGCCCTTCTTATCCGCTGCATCCGAATTGTCTTTTTGCTTGGCAGCTGTTGCAACTACTAGTGCATTGACTGCATTTTCGTATTGCAAAAACCTATCTCGAAACGTTGATTTTGTAACAGCGATTGTTTTTGCTTTATTGGCCGTGGATAGATCCCAAACATCAACAGGTGTAAGACCTTCTAAATAGGTTTTTAAATTCGTATATTGAGTAGCTACCTCAATATAAGTTGCATCAGCTGTTGAAATGCCCGCATTTAACGCCTGTTTCCGAACAGTATAAAACTCTCCTTTACCGCTACTATCCAGGGTAGAAGCAGCTGGCAGGGTTGTGGCATTATCCGCAATGACATAACCGATGATTTCAGTAATACGGTCTTTTAAAATTTTCCGTTCGGTATAATCAATTACATTGTCGCTTGTAATATCATCAATGCTTTTGTTTATGTTTTCAATCGTATCTGAATAGTTAGGATCAAGCTCTCCAATATCCACCCATGAAGAACCGCCCCATTTTTTCATCATATTAGGGGTTACACTTGTGTCTAGCCACAACGTCCCAACAGTAGGGTTTTCTGGTGCTGTTCCTGAAACAATAGCATCGTTCATATCCACTAGTGAAATTGTTCCTGTTGCTAAAGGTGCCATTTGCTATTTACTCCTTTCAAGAACGAATAAAAAGAGCGGTTTCCCGCTCCTTTTATCAAGCTTTATCTATATCACATGTTACATTCCCGCGAACATTAATATCTGCTGCGGTAACGGTAATTGATTTTCCTGTTTTACTCCAGTTTGTATTTTTAACATTGTTTGCATCATATATAGACCATTTGTAAGTAAAAGCTGTTCCTGCAGCATCTACTTCAGCCCCGGCCTGGAATACTTTAGCCGTTAAAGTTGTACTTCCTTGCCCGTTTTTAAAAGTATTTGTCCCTACGATTGTAACTACATATGGATCACTAACATCTACCACTGTACAAACATCGTTATATTTTACATTGTTATATGTTGCAACACACTTGAAAGCCTCTACACTAGGGATTGCACTTGCTGGAATCGTAATTGTATCTGTTGTATAGCCTGTTACTCCTGCATTTGAAGTAGAAGTAAGTAAGCGCCAACCAGCGCCCCCATCTGCATCCCCACCGCTTGACGTTATAGCAGCAGGATCTTGGATATACCATTTAAAAGCTGTTGGTGTTACCTTTGAAGCTCCTTTGTATACATCAACAGTTGCTTTGACAGTCCCATTTGAATTACGTGTAACATTTCCGTCTGGTGTCCATACAACAGCTCTTACAGCATCTTGACCAGCTGCCCCATTGGAGCCATTTGTACCATTTGTTACTTTAATAATTTCATATTCTGCTTTTGTAGTTACATCAAAGCCCGTGTCTGGATCTGTGTAAACAACCTCACACATGTAAGTCATTGAGTTAGCAGAAGCAAGTACATTCCCCTTAATCGTTAATGTTTTAGGTGCTGTAGTTCCTAGAGTATAGTTTGTATTACTCGCTGTAATTTCAGTGAAATTGCCGCTGCTATTTGTTTGATAGAACCATTTAATTGATTTAGCTTTATCTGCAATATTTGTGTTAGTCCCTGCAATATACAATTGAGGTGTTAACACGTTATTTGAGCTGGCATAGTTCGGTGTATATGAACCGCCATTAGGATTATAAATAACTTGTCTTTGTTGTGATGAACCGATAAATGCTATTAGTTGTTTTGCATCTGTTACATCGATTAACGTCATACTGCCTGTAGCTACTGTCGCCATAAACACTTCACTCTTTTCTATGTTTTTATTCTTCCTCTGGTAAATCTAAATCACAAGTAAAGACAGCTCGTTGAACAACATCAAACGAACTAACTGTGATTTTGTTACCTATCCCTACATGCTCATAATTCCAAGCCACATCAAAAAAACCGTCTTTATCTTTTTTCGTCCAGATAAAAGCGGTTTTTGGAAGTGTAGCGGTAATATTCTCTTTTCCTTTGTAGACAATAGCTGTTATCTCTGTATCAATCAGGCCGTTTTTAAATGTTGTGCCGTTACTAGAAACAAGCTCTACCTTATAAGGAACTTGCTTTTTTACTTCTTCTACGCCTTCCTGGGCCTCTTTCGCCCGGTCAATAGTGGCATTCCATACTTTTTCCTTTAACTGAAGGGTACGCTGCGCCTTTTCTACCGCTTGAATTGGTTGAATTGTAAGCGGGACATATTCACCAAGCACAATAGATCCTTTATCCTTTTGGACGGTGCTTAATTCTTTATTTAAAATTCTAGCTTCTAAATAAGTAGGCGGCTCGGATGATATATCTTTTATAAAAATGGTGTCACCAATAGAAACCTTTGTATGCTCATATCCTTCTATCTGCTCCATCATCACGACTGTTGCCTCATATGAAAAAACGGGATGATTTACTTTTTTTAAGGCTTCTATTGTGTTATCAAAAAGCTCTACTGGATTTGTTGCAGTTTCATCAATAAATTTATCGACTACATTTGCGCCATTGTTCCCATATTCCTGAAGGGCGTTAACATCCACAATCATGTTTCCCACTACTTCAAAACCCTTTGGAGGTTTCTTTTGAGCATTCATAAGTAAAATAGGATTTCCGTTTTTGTCCTCATTACTAGCAATACCGATCATAGCCGTAACAATTTTATTTCCATCCTCAATTTTACGTAAGCCCTCTAAATTCCTTGCATATTCAAAGCTAACACCTGTTTTTGTGCCGCGTTTTCCATAGAGATTTACAACTTTCCGCGCAACCTCTTGTCCATCGAATTCTACCTTAAATTCAATTTCTGCACCGAATTGTTTAATCGTATTTCGGATGGCTTCTAAAGCTGTTGGGTAATCGTCAAAATCTACTGAAATGATTTCATCATAATAGCAAACGCCTAGCTCCCATCCTGTATTACTCAAAAGAAATTTAACTATATCGGATAAGCTGGCCCCGACAAAAGACTTTGGCTCAATAATCTGGCCAATTAGATCCTGGGTTGCTGCTGTTTCACAATAGACTGTTTTTATTTCCTCTAACCCATGACTCTCCGTAGTCTTTGTAATCCTAAATAGCTCATAGCCATCTGGATTATCGGTATAAATAATAAAAGCTCCCCTACTCAAAAAGCTGGCTTGTGGGTGACTAGCGTAGACATCAAACTCTAATGTCGTATATCCATCCTCTAGCTGACCTTTCCAGCTATCTCTAAGGATGGGACAGCCTTTAGGAATCTTATTATTTAAAACGCCTACGGCATCATAAGTTTTGTTCAAAATATACCACATTAGAATCTATAGCCACCTTTCTGTAAAGGTTACTTTTCCATCCTTAATAGCTGAGTAATCAGAAACCACAAGGCCATTTGCTGCCTTATCTAAAAGTAAAAATTCTGATCCTGGATATAACCGTTCAAGAAAGAGTTTTCCATTCTTATAAATTTCCCCTGTTTCACAATCAATTAGCAGCTTATCACCTGTTCTAAAAACATAGTCAACTTGATTAGGTTGTTTAGATAGAATTTCTCTAAAGTAAACATTACTGATCCACATTTGATCTACTGCTGGCTCTTTATCATAGGCAGCAATATGCAGCTGAATCTTGGCCACTTTTTGCATATATTTGTTTTGCCAATCAGTAAAGGCTTTATAGTGTCTGGTGTGCGCTCTGCCGTTAGGATCAACTTTTGCAATGTAGCAATGCCATTTCTTTCCGACTCTACCCATTTGTATAATCCCGTTAAAATCAGAAAATACGCCTTTATAAGCCCCGTAGGTATTTGTAACAGAAACACCGCCACCATTTACTTTTCCTACCCAAAATTCAAACTGCGGGTTATCTAAGTTATTCCAAATGTCTCTTATCGCTATTTTCCCTAGCTGATTATTATTAATATCGAGCAGATAAATTTCAATTCTGCCCTTTTGATTTTTGTTACTGGATGCAAAGCCTACCTGACATTCTAATTCAAAATCTTGAATTTGCTTTGTTAAGCTTCGTACCATGCTGCCGCCATGCCATAAGCCGCTTAATGTACCATAATCCTTTCCTGCCTGGCTAAATGAATAACCGTTAGATCCAATGGTACCTAATACACGCCCACCATCTACATTAAAGTTTGTTGCTTGTAACCAATCTGTTGTGCTGCTGCCAGGATCATTTAAAATAACTGGCTTTGTATCGGTTACTGTTTTTTCTGTTGGATCAAAAGGCTCCCCAAAATAAAGGCTTTGCTTGTCTGTTGCTATAAAAAAGTCAGTTACATTTTTAGTGAATGTCATGCTGATTTGTAGAGCTGTTTGTCTATTACCATAATTCACTAACATAGTAGTATCAGAGGTGATGTTATAAGATCTTTGCTCCCCATATCCGTGCGGATCATGACAAATTAACTTAATGCTGCCTTTTCCTAGATGTTCAATCTTTTCAAGATCCGTGTCACCGTCTAAAATGGCATAATATTTGCGCCCTGGCAGATCCCGAAAAATAATAGGTTGTGGTTCATCATGATGTAAAAAATCGGCTAGTTGATCCCCCATAGACATTACTTTATCCCGGTCAGGTGCCTTAATGGTTAAATCAATAGTTATCGTTCGGTTTCCATGCTTTTTATTTACAAACTGTGAACCGCTTTTCATAGGTATATCAATAGATGTTAGTTCAGAAGGCGGCAAAGGCGGCAAATGAACTTTATCTATAATTAAAAAGTCAGGGGTGTTAACCCCTGCAAAACTTTTAATAAGACTGGCCATGTACTACCCACCTTACTCCTTTAGCTCTTAACTGTTGTTCTGTTTGTTCGTCCATTATCTCTTGCAGCCATTTAGCAAACTTAATGACATCATCCCTATTTGGCAAACCTGAATAAGCAACAGTAATGTTATTTTCAACATGAATAGACTGTACTTGCTGCTGCCCTTGATCTGCACTTGAAGCATTGCCACTAGGAGAAGATACAGGATTTGAACGCGTATTTCTTTGAAGTTCTTTTCCAGCTAAAGCTAATAACTTCATAGCATCCGTTCTTTGATTTTCATTAGTAGCAATTACGGATGCAGCTGCCTCACTGTATTCCTTAATGAATTCTTGAATGCTTGGCCATACAATTGTTCCTTTTGGCAAATTAGGGTAAAGTGTTGCGCTATCTGGACTTAAACCTAATAAGCCATTTGGCATTAAGAATGGCTCTCTCTTGCCCCCATCACCCAAGATACCGTCTCCGCCTAAGTGACCAAATAACCCTGTGCCGTTTTTATATTTACGTCTGCCCCTTGGCCCCCATCCTCGCGTGCCCCCTGGGTTATCACGCCTCCAGGTTGTGTTATTAAAGAAAGCTAATAACTGGTCATAGCCTGAATAAATATTATTATGGCCTTTGACCTTATAGGCGTTGAATGTTTGAGGAATATACTGTAATACAATTAATACCGTATCTTTCGATATACTTTAACTTTGCTCGTAGCAAACGGTTTAGACTATATCATCACTTTTTTAAAGTGTTGGGCGCTGTCGCATCATCACCATAGCTTTTTTGCCGTAGGTTAAGCGTAGTCGTTGAACCTTCTCCACTCTTTCGAGACAGGAGCTTGGATGCTGATTGTCCAATCTATCTACTTTTTAAGCATTCACGCTTACCGTTTCCGGTTACGTTGTAGCAAGATAGCTTTAGGATTTTCCAGCAATTCACCCAATTTAAACCGGACTATTTTACAAATCCGCGTGCAGGATTACCGGCAGCAGTATTAACGTCCCACACGGCACTTGACTGAGTGATTTTTTCGTTACCCCCGGACTCCCGTTGGATTTGTCGTAAAATGGCGTTTACATCTGCATCAGTTACTGACTCTTTCATTACAGCGGCAGCTTTAAGAATGACAGGACGCCATCTAGCAACACCCTTACCAGCAGGAGCTGCTACACTTGCACTAAAATCACCGAACATCTTTTTAATAAAGTTAGCTGCACCATCTTTAACTTTTGTGACACCCGCTTTAGCAAGCTCGCCCATTATCCCGCCAACATCAGGCATTTTCAAATTAAGGGAACTAAAGACCTTATTCATTAGCTTTTTAGGATTATCCATATAAGACCATATATCTCCGATGGAATCAGACACTTTTCCTTTTACTTCTCCCGCTTTGGCTAATGCTTGGCCCCCTGTATCTTTAAGCCACTTACCAGCGGTTTTAGCTACGTCCTTAATGCCCGTACCTTTTTTATACATTGGATACATACTTAAAAATTCATCAGTTTGTTTTCCGCTTAATACTTGGGTACCTTTATCTCCCCAATACAAAGTAGTAGTGTCAGGACTCATTGTTATACGACCATCCGGGAAGCGAATTAATTCGTTTTTCCCTCCATCACCCGCGAAAAAGTACCCGCCTGGGTGTGAATCGGTACCTGTTGCATAACCAGGAATATCTAATCTAGGAATTTGGCTTTTCTTGCTAACACCGATCTTATCTAAAACAACGTTTATACCTTTTTGAGTAATGGTATTCATAACTGATTCAAGACCGCCAGCAAGCTTTTTACCAATAGCATCAACGCCAGATTTTACTTTCCCGGCCATTGCGCGGATACCGTCACCAATTCGACCAGGTAATTTTTTAGCCCCTGAAACTATATCATCAAAAATTTTAGTTGTTTTAGTTTTAATACTTGTAAACATTTCAGTTGTTTTATTTCTCAAAGTTGACCAAGCATTTACTACTCCATCTTTTGTTCTGGAGGCTAAATTTGTTACTGTGCTGCGTATCCCTGTCCAGATTGAGTTTAAAAAGCTACGGACAGAATTAAAAATACTTGTTGTTACAGATTTCAGGGAATTCCACGATGAACGGACAGCATTAACTATTGCGGATGCTGTTTTAGAAATCATGGATTTCAAGAAATTCCATATTCCTGAAAGGAAAGAGCGGTATGCATTAAAAATAGTTGTCGTCACAGATTTCAATAAATTCCACGAACCACGGACAGCATTAACTATTCCAGATGCCGTTTTAGAAATCATAGATTTCAAGAAATTCCATATTCCAGTTAAGAATGACCGATAAGCATTAAAAATAGTTTTAGTGATTGATAGCAGCAAATTCCATCCTGAAACTACCGAACTCCTTAAAACCCCTACACTAGAAGAAAATAAAGATTTCAAGCCATTCCACAATCCGACAAAAACGCCACGGAAAGAGGTAATAAAGACTTTTCCTAGAGAAAGTAATTTACCGAACATTTGCAGCTGCACAAAATTCCAAATGAATTGGACAGATCCCGAAAATATCTGTTTCAATCCCTGCCACATTTGAGAAAAATTCAAAGTAAATAAGCCAGAAAAAACTTTCACCAAGCCCATAATAATATTTAGCGCTCCGCTTATGACACCCTGTATATTTCCCCACACCGATTTAATTATGGAAAGTACAAAAGGCATAACAAAGCCAATTACAGAAGAAATACCCTGAAAAACTACACGTACTACGCTGCCTATATTTGAAAGGGCCTGAAGTATAGTAGTAGAGTTATCCTGCCAAAATTGCTTTATTACGGATAGCTGACTCTGAAAGAATTGCTTCACGGACTCAATAGCTGGTTTTAAGATGTTTAGCGCACTCTGGCCAAACTTTTGTATACCGCTCATTATGCCGGAAACGCCATTTCTAAAGGTTTCAGAGTTCTTGTATAAAGCTATAAATCCAGCACCTAATAAGGTTATTGCTCCTATAACTATTCCCACCGGGCCAGTTAAAGCAGCAAGCCCCGCTCTTAGGACATTTAATAAACCTCCCGCCCGTGCAATAGCATTCATTACTGGTGTAAAAACAGGTAAAAGATTACCTATAGCACCAACAAACATACCTACCATAGTAATTACAGGCCCAAGTGCCGCTAACATTCCAGCAAAGATAAGGCCCGCTGTTTGCGCTGCTGGTGATAAGCTTTTAATGAAACCAGATACCATTTGAATACCAGTAGATACTTTAGGTAAAATACCTTCAGCAAATGAAATAAGGATCTCCCCGAAAGGCAGCAGAGCCATACCAGCTTCACGCCAAACAGACTTTAGACGAGCACCAAAGGACTGTTCTACGTTCTTAGTCATTTTATCCATAGTACCCTTGCTGTTTTGCAGCTCTTTATTAACGGTTTTCATGGATAAAACTACATCGGCCCCTTGATCTTCCCACTTCGTTCCAAAAAGTGCTTTCCCAATCACATTAAAATCTTTTGCTGGAATTGTATCTTTCATCTTTTGCAAGTCAGGTATTACCGCTTTATATAAATCCGCTACAGTTGCATTACCATTTTGATACTCTTCGTATACTTTTCGTGTGCTTGCAGACATTTGATCCATAGCACCCATATACGCTTTGCTAGAATCCTCACTTTGAAGCTTAAATTCTAGCATTGTATCATTTAAACGGTCTAAGTTATAACCTTTCTTGGCCCCATTAGAAAGAATAGAGAACATTTCATTTGCAGAGAAACCAGCCTCTTTAAAACTAATGGTGTATTCTGACATGTTATCAAACATCTCTTTTGAGAAATTCATGCCATTTTGGGCACCCTTGGCCATTAGATCAAAGGCATCTTTTGCATCCATACCATAGTTTTGAATTAAACTATTTCCCGCTCTGGTTACTTCGTTCACATCAGCATCAAATGTATTAGCTAAAGTCAGAGCTTTTTTAGTAATGTCCTCTAAATCTTCATCATTAATATTTTTAATATTTTGCTTGGTTTCAAGTAGGGCATTGTCTACCTCTTCCAGACTTTCCCCAAACCCATCTTTATAAATGTTTCGTGAGGCTTCAGTAAATTTCTTTGTCTCCTTAGTAGAAGTACCTAAAGAGTTACTTATTTTCACTGAAGAGTCATTGAATTTAGTAGCTAGCCCCATGATCCCTGCCCCTGCTCCAACAATAGATAATGTTAGAGAGCTAGATAAAGTAGAGCCGACTCCTTGCATCTTAGAGCTTAACCCAGTTAAAGATGAACCTGTTTTATCAATCAAACTTCCCATCTTGCTCCAACCAGACTGCAAAGCACCTTGCTCTTGCTTTAACTCTGTCAAGCTGTGGCTTGTACGATTAACGGAACGTTCTAAATTATTTAAAGCGGCTACTTGATTATTAAAACTTCTTGCAGCTGCTTCCGCTTGCTTAGATCCTTCCCCGTGCTCTTTAACCATTTTTTCGTATTCGGCCCTCGACTCACTTACAATTCGCTTTTGAAGCTCTAATTTCTTACTTAATCCTTGTAGAGTGACTTCATACTTTTCAATGGACTGCTCCCCTCTATCAAAAGCAGATAAATTGGCTTTCATTTCACTATTTACAGTCTTAAACCGATCTTTCAAACCTGTTAGACCACGTTCAAGCTGCAATGTTTCTAATTCCAGCCCAATGGACATACCTTCAATACGTTCTGGCAAAATTCACCCTCCCTTCTTGAAAACACAAAAAAATCCTTAACCACCAAACGCTGCAATTAAGGATTTTTCTTGTTTAGGTTTATTTCGCTCTCGTAAGATTTCCAAGACAAAATGAAAGGGCATATCTAACACCTGGTTAATATCCTTACCTTCTTTCATTAAGGACATAATAAAATTATCTAGGTATTCTTTTTGCTTTTCTGGTGTGAAATCTTCATCACTCAATTCTTCTTCTCTAAAAACTTTTTTGTTTCATCACTTTGATGACCAGCAGCCACAAAACGGATTTGATTTTGTAAAATCTCCATAGCATCTGGAGCATGTAGACCATTAATTAAATCATCTTTTGTAAACTTATCTTTATATACATCATGAACAATAAAATCAACAAAACGATCAATTAATTCCCTCTCATTTTGAGCATTTGCTTTTTGCATATCGGCAGTTAGATCCATTGCTTGATATACAACAGTAAGCGGGATAAATGCGGGTGTTAAATGTTTTTCTGATTTAAGAATTTCTCCGTCCTCCGAAACCTCTTTAATTAATTCGATCATATTACGTTTTAAATTTGCCATGTTAAAAAACTCCCTCTCTATTTTGGTTTATTTAAATGAATAAAAAGAGCAAGCGTCATGCTTGCTCTAATTCCTTAATAACTGGTCTACCTTGTTTGTTTTTATTGGTTAAAAGTTCTTCCAACCGTTCATCATTAATATTTTTGTTTGCCGGTTTAGGGTACCAATCACCCTTGCGATAAATTTTATTTTTATCCTGTAAATCCTTAAAATCCTCAATGACTTCAAATTTTCTATTGCTGGCCATAGATTACGCCCCCGCTGGTTCTGTAGTAGTGCCAGGATAAGGCTTACCAAAAATCTTCATAAATAATGCATCACGATTTGTCGTTTCGCCTTTTTTATCAACAGCAAAGGCAACAGATTTCTCTTCATCTAGTCCATCAATTTTACGATCCATAAACTGTGCTTCAATTTCTTCAGAAGAAAATTCTGTTCCATCCTCTTTAGTTTTCCCTGAAAGTTTTGGTCTTGTAAATAAACCTTTTGGCAAGCCAACATATTCTTTAGAGCCGTCTTCATACGTTTTAGCAAAAATGGTTGCAACGTATGGAGGATTATCTTTACTACCCATATAGGTAATACCATCCTTAACTTCAAGACCTAAAAGTCTTTGTTTGTCTTCCATAGGGATTTTATGAAAAGCAGAAGTAACTTTAATGTCACCATTTGATACAGCCATTTCCGCTGTTTTATTGTCTCCATAAGCACGGGTAATATCTTGAGGCATATCTACATCAATAGTTTGTAAATATTCTACCCGCTCAATATATGATGCAACTATACCGTCTCCAACTTCTCCATAGTAAAATTCATCTACACCTGTAGAAGCATGATAATTCTTTTGTTCTTCTGCCATTATAAATTCCTCCTTTATATTTCTACATACTCTTTACCGCGATAGCGCCTAGCATCGCGGTAAATCCCCGTATCTTCGTCAAATTCATCAAGACCTGGTATTAGTTGAGCAAAACCCAATTCGTTCCACATAACATTACGAACCTCTTTTGCAACAGCTTGTGTATCAAACAGATTCATAGACCAGACTTCAATTTGATAAAAATATTCGTCTGTTAACCATTTGTTATCTGCATAATCGCCAGGTTTAGGTACATCTATTGGATCAATTACGATGTAAACACCTTGCATATTATCAGTAGATGGGTACTTATAAAACTTAATTTGTTTTCCTACTTTTTCTTTAATAAGATCACTAGTATTTAGTACATCGTATACTTTATAGAGCATTAAATACCTCTCCTTACAGCTTCTCTCACCGCTGCTTTATAGGCATTTTCCGCATTACGCATGGCTCTGGCAATAGCTCCTTTACCTTTAGGGTTAGGGTTTTTAACCGTTCCCCATTCATTAAGGTGAATGATCCGATACCTGTCTTTAGGGCCACGCCAATGTATTTTAATTGTTCTTACACCAGCAACATACTCTGGCTCTGAAATCGTAATTTCATCAATGGATGCACCAGTATCTTTAAAGGATTCAAATTGCGCCTTTAATTCCTTTACAAAAACTTTTGCGCCCTCTTTTAAAGCCTGGTCACTAATACTTTTTACTTTAGCAGGGCCAAGGCGTTTTTCTAAATCCGCTAACAGGTTATTTAAACCTTTAATTTGAACACTCATTTTGACACCTCGGCTATAACCTTAATGAAATCTCGGTTCTGTAAGTCAGGAAAAGCCTGTTTAATGTTGTATCTTAAACCCTCATATTCAGGGGTATGAACTTGCACATAATGTTTGTTTGTTGGTGAATAATCACCTCTAGGATCTCTAATAGAAATGGTTAAGTCTGATAAAGTACCATTTGACTTGGCAATTTCTATATCTTTAGTCCATACTTCATCAACTTTGGCCCAACATTCATAAAGGACGTTCCTTGGATTCTCTCCTGGTAATGGCCCTTCGTTCTCTTTAGCTTCATAAAAAGTAACCCATGTTTTTAATTCCCCTGTATGAATTCTTGGAGGCGTATATTTAAATGGCTGCATCTGGATCACCTTCTGTAGTTCCCATAGTTATAGAAAAACCTACACTGTTAATTTGACTTTGAAAATTCTTGTCAAAGTATTCAAGAGCATCATTGTAAGCGTAGCGGGTACGCTCAAAGACTAATTCTTTTGCTCCCTTGTTTTCTTCAATGTTAAATGCTCCACATTTCCGTGTAATATCGTCAATAGAAAAGGACAACAATTCTTTTAAATTGCTGTCCTCCCCTTTATGTGTAAAATGCATTCTATCTTTAAATTCCTGAAGTAATTTATCTGTGATTTCCAATCACTTCAGCTCCTTTATGCTCCTGCGGGTGCTTCCGCTTCTAAAGATTCATCAATTTCCAAGTCATAAACAGCAGACGCTTTATTATCTTTTGGTAAACCATTTGCAAAGCGCTTGATTGTGTAAAGAATTGCATCCTCAATAGCTAACGTCTGATCAAATTTTTTCAATTGGTAGTTACCAGCAACAGCAGCGATATATTCACCTTTAACAAAGAAAATAACTTTGCCTTCAGGAACAAATTCAGATTCTACAATTTGCGGGTTAAAAGGTAAATTTGTTACATATACACCATTTGCATTTTGAGTAGTAGCAGAGGCTTGAATATCAAAATTATCAAATGGGTTAACAACCATAACAATTTTCCCTGCAACTTTTCTGTTTTTGCCTTTTGCATTTTTAGAAAGACCTTTAACAACGTCTTTTAATTCAATTACAGTAGTTCGACCGGGTTTAAAAGTTAATTTACCAGATGATGCTTTATCTGTTACTGCACCCGTTTCAGCGTTAACATCTTTTAATAGACCTACTGGCTGATTGTTACCATTACCATTTACAAATCCATTTTCTAACCCTACAGCATAAGCTTCTACAATAACTGTTCGTACATATCGCTCCACCCATACCGGGCCTAATTGCAGCATATCATCTGGAATAGCAGCAAAGGCAGTTAGTTTTAATTGGCCAATTTGTTTTTCATGGAAGGCAGCATTAATTTGGCCTTTAATTTCACCAAATAATGGCCCCCATACAGCTGCACCTTCTGGATCTGAATAAATAAAACGTGTTACTGCACCTAAATCTTGTAACCCTAAAGCATCTAATAATGGATGCTCTGTTACTAGATCTTCAAATACACGTTCTTGTGTTGTGTCTGGAAGAATAGAATCATCCTTAAAACCGCCATCTTGTACAACCGCATTAAAAAACTTCATTTCAGCAGAAGTTAATACATTTTGGCCACGTTGCTGAAGAATAGAGCGGTCAAGCATTTCATCATTTACTTGCTTACGAACGTTGTTTGCAACTTCGTGCTGCAAGGTATCAAAATAAGTTTGAAAGGCTGCTGTTTGTTCTTGTTCTGTAGATTCTGCATTTGTTAAAACCGCTGCTAATTTTGACTTAGCCTCATTCATAGCTTCTGATTTGTTAAATTTAATAGTCATTTATGACTTCCTCCAATTTTATAAACTTAAAAAGAGCTTACTCAAATCCCGCTTATTAGCTGGTTTAAGAGTAGGCTCTTTTGGTTCGTTTGTTTTATTAAGTTGTAATTCGTTCAGAATTTCATTTTTAAATTCTGCAAGTGATGCCTTTAGATCTTCTTTTGTTACTCCTTCAGGCTTACCCTTGTTAATCATTCCATTTCTAAAGCTATCAATAATTTTTTGTGGAATCATTGCAGATATAGCACTAGAAGCGGTTAATTTAATTGGATTGTCCATAAACATGATTTCATCCACAAAATTATGCTCCAATGCTTCTTGTGGCCCCATCCATGTTTCTTCTGCCATCATATCTAAAAGCTCTTGTTCATCTTTACCTGTTTTCAATACATAAGCATTTACAATCGTTCTATCTGTTGTCTTCAACATTTGAGAAGCTTTTTCCATCGAACGATGATCCCCTAAGTTACCCATAGAAGCATTATGAATCATAAACTTTGCTGTTGGTGCAATCACTACCTTATCACCAGCAGTAGCAATAAAAGATGCTGCGCTTGCAGCTAAACCTACAATTTGAGTTTCTACATGGCCAGGATAAGCTTTCAGAGCTGTATAAATCTCTGATCCATCATCTACATAACCGCCTGGACTATTAATAGATACAATTACATTTTCACCATTTGCATTAGCTAACTGGTCAATAACCGTTTTTGGACTAGTAAAATCCATATCAAACCATTCATAAATCCAAGCTTCATCATTTGAAATGATTGGCCCTTTAACATCAATTTTCACCGTCATTTTGTTCGTCACCTCCTTCAACTTTGTTCATTTCAGTATAGTTTTTAGTAATATAATGTTTGTCCAGGTTCGGATCATCGGAAGGTTCATAACCCGCCTCCAATCTAATTTCATTACCAGTAAAGCCACTAGAAGAAATAAGTTTGTCAATCGCTGTAGCAAGATCAAATAAGCTTTGATAAGAAATGCTTTTAATATCAATTTTTTGGCCAGAAAGATATTCTTCTTGCTCAAAAAACTTCACATTTGCTTCATCCGCTAGTTTTTTAAGCAAAGGATTAATAGTAAAAAGCATATAGTTTTTCGTTTGTTTTTCTATGTCGGCCATATCTCCATATACAAGGCTAGTAGGAATACCCAAGGCCATTGCTACTTGATTAAAGAAACCATTTGTCACTTTATTAATTTCATCTACGCTTTGGCCAGTGGTTCCACCGCCAGACGTTTCCGAATATTTAAAGCCTGGTTGCTGCGGAATAATGGCCACATCTTTTTCACCGATAGCTTTATACATGTTATCAATGAATTCCTGGAGCTTCGCTTGATGCTGTGGGCTTTTAGCTCCTATCATATCCATATCGACAGTACCGCGAATTTGATTTTTCCGCTTTTGGGAACTTAGAATTCGTCCAAATAGATCCCCGTAATCTGTGAAAAGACCGTCAATTAATGGTGTTAACCGCTCGTTTCGGTATCGCAAATGGATAACATCACTCTGCTTAAAAACCCGCTTAAATGTATAGTCCTTGACTGTTACATTTGAAAACGTGTCTTCAAATACCGCATATTCATTATGTTGAAAATCATCAGCAATAAGCAGATCATCATCATCTGATTGAATAATTAAGCACTCATTGTCATAAATCAATTTGTGAACAAACGTTTCCCAAAATGTACTAGCTGTCATATTTTTATTTGGCCTAACATTTAAGCGATAATAAAGTTCATCCTTCACAAATGTTTTGCCATTCTTAACCCTAAATTCTGACTGGCTAATTGTCCTTCCTAAGAAAGCAATACAAGTATCTAAAACTAATTTCTTCATATGGACTCTGTTTGCTGTTTCAACAAACATTTCTACATCAAACATATATCCAAGTTCACTATCTCTTTTAAAAATGGCATCTAATAATCCAATTGTTCTCACCCCCTTTAAAACTTAATGTCGGATAGCATGAAATCTAATTCATCAGTGAGAAGATTATCCGCTTGCCATAAGGCATGAATAAATGCTTGAAATCCGTCTGTTTTCCGTTTAAATTCATCTTTCTTTAAATACTCTTTATTGCCATCCGGCTTAATTTTCACCAGGACGTTATTTGTGTACCAGCGCATCATTGGATTATCACCAAAAATAATATGGTTATTAGCAAATAACGTTTCTACCCGTGGAGCTAAAAGAGAATGAATAGCTTTGGGATTTCTTATAAAAAGCAATATAAACCCTTCTGCTTCTAAAGCTGTTTTGACTAGATCTAAGCGGAAAGTATCACCAACAATTGTATTAACCCCGTATAGCTCACGCATTTCTACAAACCAATCAACTATGTGTTTAACATTAATAACTGGTTCATCTAAAATTGTAAGCAGTCCTTTTTCTTCCCACTCTTTTATAGGAGCTTTTAACGTCACTTTGTCCAGGAATCCTTTACGAACAAAAGAATGGCTTTTCCAAATATAATCTTCACCAACTTTGAACAAAAGCCCAACAGCTGCAAAGTCTTTGATACTTGCAAAGTCAAGACCACCTACAGCTACACGATGTTTTAAGTCTGGAATTTCTCTAAGTGTTTTTCCGTCCTCTTCATAACCCGTTCTCCAAATTTCCTCCCAAGACGCAACACTTTTAGAAAGATCCGTTTCTGGAAAGTTCATGCGCTTAGTCATAAACTCTTCTCTGTTAGATGGATTATTAACTAGCTGTTTAAATTGTCTTAAAACCTTTTTAAATAAGCCTTTTGCGTATGAGCTTCTTGGCTCACTAAACATTGGGTTAGCCTTTTCCCACATATCCGGGTTATTAACTTCTTCGGCTTCATCAATTTTACAGATGAACGGAAAAAGAGGATCATCTAAATCTTTGCCCTCTAAAATATTCATGGCCCGTTCCTTCATCTTGTCTAAGAATCCTTCACGAACATAGCCATCTGTACCAATAAAAAATTCCCTAGCGTTGGGCACTTTACCAAGCCCGCTAGAGAATACATTTACAACATCAAAATTTTCATATCGATGAATTTCATCATAAATAACACATCCATCACGTAAACCATCTTTAGAACTGGCATTTGATGTATGGTATTGCATAATGCTTTTTGTATCGTAGCCCATTATTTCGACTTTGGTACGATAGAAAAGATCTTCGAGCACTTCGTTATTTTCTATACAATCATAAACCTCTTTAAAAGAGAGTTTTGCTTGCTTTTCGTTATTAGCAACAATAGAGATATTGTATTTAGGAATACCATGCAGCGGGCTAATAAAGAAGTGACTTAAACTAGAGATAAAACCGTTTTTTCCGCCACCACGGGACATGGTTATAAAAAATTGGTCATAAAAAACGCTGTCATCTTCTTTGTAATAAAGAAAGACAAATGGCGCTATGAACTTCTGAAATGGTTGCAGCTTGAAGTACCATTTCTCTGTGAACTTTATATAGTTCTCAATCATTTCCTCATTGAAATATATATCATCCCTCACAAGTACATGTTTCTGTAGGTACTTAATAAGCATAATGCGCTCTTTATTTAGCTTAATTTTCCCTGTTTCGTAAAGGTGAATATATTCATCAACGTATTTGTTGCTTATCATACTAAATCCTTAGCAGAGCGCTTAGGTTTTGAAGGAGAATTCTTTTCTTCTGGAGACGCTTCTAAACTAAGAGCATCTAGGATTTTTAACATTCGATCATTCGTTTTATGTAAATCGTTTATGGAAGGATTGGACTTAGGGCCATGCATACCAGTAACTTTAATTCCGTTCGTTTCGATGTCCTCAATAAGATTGCATTTTAAATCCCATAAAGATAAATAGTCTTGTACCAAATCTTCATAGTGATTTCCTACAATCTTTTTCTCACTTAGCTGATTTCTTAGATCTTTTTCAATCCGTTTCCGCAATGTTTCCCGCTTGATTTTAGCCACCTGGTCCCCTCCTTCCCACTTGCAATTAATCCCAATTTAATAGTCTCACGAAAAAGCGCGGCAAATTTGGAAAATCGAGCCCCCTCCTCGTTCCCCAACTAATTTTTTGACATCAAAATATTTTGACGGGGGATGCTTCACCATTTCTCATCGTTCCATTTATTATTTTTCTTTTTAAATTTAAAACGATTATGCTTTTTATTGTGGCATTTTACACATTTCACTTCACAATTATCAATATCCAAAGCAAGCTCAGGAAAATTTTCAATCTCTTTTAAATGGTCAACATCTAAACGTTTATGTTTATCAGGATTATGATTATCTGTGTAAACTAATCCATTACGTTTGCATTCTTGGCATTCATAATTATCACGTTCTAATACTTTAAGTCTTAGCTGTTTCCATTCTTTTGACTTGTAGAACTTTAACTTCTGTTCCTTTGTCTTATACTCTTTCATTACTTAACCTTATTCTCATCTTGTGTATGGACTCGAAAGTAATCTTCATAAGGTTTATCTCCTATAACAATCATACCTTCTGGATGTTTACCTTTTGCCTTACCAATCACTGCTCCATCCTTATCTTTAGGTACGCTATTAATATCTTCCAATATGATACATAATAAGTCTTGTTTAGGTTCTGGAATATTAGATGCATAGATTAGTGTATACTTATCATCCCTCATCTATATTGCCACCTTTTCTTTTTTTATTTATTATTTAGCGCATATTTCAACTTACGTATTATAGACATAATAAAAAGCCACTCATTAGAGTGACTTAAACTTATGAAAATATTAACTTTTATTTCAACTCTAAAAGTAAATAACCTAGCGCCCTATCTAATGCTTCGGAGATAGTTTCAACTTCTTCAATCAACTCTGCACCAGATTTTAAATGATAAGCCAAACCTGTATCAAAAATTTTAATTCCACCTGCAACTTGATGGTTAGATTTTAAAACTTTCCTCAAACTCAATACAGATCCTTGAATTTTAAAAGAAACTAAACAGTCTGGAAATGAAATTTCATTTTCTTCTTTATTAAAATTGGCTTTAGGCTGTTGATTATCATTTAGCTTTACATTTAACATCTCAATGAAAGAGTCAATAATATCTTGAATCAGTAACGGTTCGAAATGTTTTCCTGAAATTTTAGAAACATAAGCATTAATCCAATTTTTATCGGTCATATCTATTACCACCTTTTGTCTATTCTATTCGACAAAAAGTTATTTATTCTTACCTTATTATTATTATTTTTTTCTTCTGTAACCACAAACTGTACCACATTATTTAAATTGATGTGCACTAGCTCTTTTTCATTTGAAATGAATTTTTCATGTTTTGTTATATGACTAATAACTTCTTTCTTTGATGTGGCTTCAAATTTTAATTCTTTTGTCCTGCCATTTATAAATTCAAAAATAACTTTAAATTTAAGCATATGTTTAAGCATATGTGTATCACCTTTTTATCTATTAATTCGACAAAGAGTGACAATCACCTGTTCTCAAAAATAAAAAGACACTGACGAATCAGTATCCTTTAATTTATATCGTTCAGAAAGTCATAAGTTTTAGACAGAGATAAACCGCTCTTAAAAGTATGCTTTTATAGGCTGTTTTAAATAGTTAGTACTCATAAAAGCAAAATTACTATTCTCATAATAAAAACGCACCCCCTTAATAGAAATAAGAGAGTTCGCTTTTATTTTTAGTTATTGTGGAACAACTATAGCTCCTAGCCCATGCCAGGGAATCCACCCATGCCAGGGAATCCACCCATGCCAGGAGATCCTCCCATGCCAGGGAATCCACCCATACCAGGAGATCCACCCATGCCAGGGAATCCACCCATACCAGGGAATCCACCCATACCAGGGAATCCACCCATACCAGGAAATCCTCCCATGCCAGGGAATCCACCCATACCAGGAGATCCTCCCATGCCAGGGAATCCACCCATACCAGGAAATCCTCCCATGCCAGGGAATCCACCCATACCAGGAGATCCTCCCATGCCAGGGAATCCACCCATACCAGGAGATCCTCCCATGCCAGGGAATCCACCCATACCAGGAGATCCTCCCATACCAGGGAATCCACCCATACCAGGAGATCCTCCCATGCCAGGGAATCCACCCATACCAGGAGATCCTCCCAGAGATCCTCCCATGCCTCCATGCCTATCAAAGCTTTGTCTTATGTTATTCATATTATCTCTCCTTCAAATAGGTTACAGTCTAGACTATGTAGAATCAGTAATAAAGCATAGACATATACCTATGTCTGAAAAAATAATAAAATTCTAAAAGTTTAATACTTATACAGCTGATTTAAATAAACACTTTAAGCCGTCTAGTACCAAAAAAGACATTAGCTATGCACCAGCCCATGTCTTTTTTGTATATACTAAGAATACTTTTAAGTTTTTTATTTGGAATATATTTCAACAAGAATATATTATATAGACAGAATAGACAAAAAAAGGACACTAATAAATTAGTATCCTTCTGTTAATTATTTTAATAGTAACCCCTGAAACTGAAAGGTATGGCAGGTCCTGAAATAGGCGTCTGTCCCCCAACCCCAAGTTTTGGAGCCTTAGCAGGGTGCCCCAATGGATAATTCCCCCACCAACTGTCAACTTCACCACTAGAATTCAGTACATATCCAGTAGGACGTCCAAAAGAGGGCATGAAATAAGGGTAGAAAGCATAGTTAAAAGGAGTATAGAAATTAGAATAGAACATTTAATCACCTACTTTGTTTCAACTTTTAAAGGAAAGCTTTCATTAAAGTATGATGACCTTCTTATTAGTGTGTATTGTATGTTTAAGTATCTTGCCAATTAATGATTTTCCAAAATAAAATAGCACCTCACGGAAGAGGCGCTATCCACGTAAACCTTGAAGATGAAAGTAATTGGTAGCCAGCAGAAGCGACCATTCACAGTCTTTGCTTTTCTTAGTATTTTTATACCTTACTGAACATAAAAACACCCACGAAGGAGGGCGCTTTTTACACACTTAACATGTTAAAGTTAGCAATGTCCCTCATCATATTCTGAGCTATTCGCTCCATCTTCTAGAGCATATAATTGACATCTTTCTTTAGCCAACTGAGGATATGAAGAATAGTTATGATCTTTTATGAAATGTTTCTCCCCAGTGCTACTATCAATAAAGTAAGTTCTACAGCAGTAATCTCTTTTTCCTTTTCCAACCGATTGTGCACGAGGCATCAGTTTGTCCCTAAGTGGAACTAACCCCAACCTTTGAATAATGTCTTTAACACGTTGGTTTCTAAAATCAAAACTAACTTGTTTATTAGTTAGATGAACAGGAATCATAATTTGCTCAGGAAAAGCATGTTCAAAGAAAATAGCTAGTTGTATTAAAGGAACATTCGTTCCTTTCATCTCTAAAAGTACAGTATTGTACTTTAATTTAATATACGGATCCAAGTGACAGGTACAACCATTATCTGTAGGATCATTTCCACAATAGCAACTGCACCCTTGAGGACAACATAAGCATGAACAACAATTTCTATAATCATACGGATAATACATTTTTTCTACTCCTTTAATTGTTTTTCGCATGTTATTCTACAAAGTTAATTAAAGTGCTTAATCTATTTATTAGTATTAAAAATTACCTTCCTAAAGGTCACATAAGAAAAAAGTAATTCCTTTCCTACTTGTAGAAGTATATGTTACATATAATTTTACTAACGTTAAATAAGCTCAACCTAAATTAACTTTAGATGGTCAACTTAAGTTGAACCTATTAAATAAAAAAGCACCCTCGAAAGGATGCTCTTTTTTTACAAAATAATTTCGTAAGAGTACAAATCGCTATATCTTCGTTCTAAATCACCAAACTGAATAGTACTATTTAGTTCTTTACCTTTTCGGATTAATTCAAGCAGATTACCTTGTCCAAGAAAGCCTGATCCCTCTTGAATCGGTACTTCTATTACCATACCGTCTTTAAATTTCACCAAGATTTTCACTAGAATCACCCCCCTGTCCTAATTATATCGGACGGAAAGAAATATTTAACACATTTTTCTGTTTTTAGAAAAAAATAAAGGACACTGACGAATCAGCATCCTTTTTAACTACTTCGGTATAGAATTTAATCCACTAACAGATACCTAAGTACCTCATCTATTAACGGTTCACCAAAATCAAAATATCCTTTTTCTGTTTGTACAAAGGTAATTAAGTTTCGGTCACTAATAACAAGTTCAGCTTGTGTTTGTAAGCCACCTACATTATCTTCTTTTACAAAGATAATCTGCTTTTTATCAATTTCAAATGTAACCTTACAGTCTGGGAAATCAATATATGTGTCTTTAATTTCCGCGTTTCTAACATGAACGTTATTTAGGTGGTTGTTAATTACTTTAACAACTTCTTCTAAGAGTTGCTTTACCTCTTCTTCTACAAAGGTAAAATTTTCATTTTTACGAGCATATAACTTCTTCCAATTATCTTCCATTAAGTTCCACCCCCTGTCTTATTTAATTATATTGGGCAAGAAGGGATAATTAACAGATTTTTTCAAAATAAAAACACCCGTGAGGGTGCTTCTTGGAAGAATTCTCATTTAAAGGAGAAACGATTCGTCAGCAAAGGGAGTCGCCGACTACTCATAGTATGTGTTCTTTTTTCAAAACTATACTGTACAAAAAATAAAAAACACCCACAGAGGAGGGTGCTTTTCAGAGATATAAAGGAGGATCTACTTACCATGTGCTTCTCCCCGTCCTACTAGTAGGAACTTAAACTACTAGTCGGTATTCACAATATGCCCAATTAATCATTTGTTATACTAAAGATTATTTATTTTTTATTTCCTTTTCATCGCCCCGCCACGGCCACGCTTCAAAGTTTGTCTATTTGTTCCCATGATGTCCTTCCAGTTAACCTTTTCTTTACGTTTTCCCATCTTTTCTAGGTGACTTAATTGTTCTGTGTTAAGATGATTTTTAATTTCCATTACAATCACCTTCTTAATTAATTGTAGACTTTCTGATTCACCCATATGACGTTTTAAATAAGTTTTAATGTAAATACATTCAGACATAACAAAAGCAAATACATTCAGACATAACAAAAGCGCTCCTACAACTTAGGAACGCTCTCTCTTTGATATTTTCTTGATAATATAAATTTACCATGTACTAAAGCAAGTACCACGACTTATTTTCGAGTTTTTTTCGATTTATTTTAGGAATGTTTTTGGATTATTTTTCCCGTTATGAATTTTTGAGAACAACTAGGCTTAGATTGAGAGCTAGTTTATAAAAAGCTTTCCATCTGATTTTAGAATATGTCTTTTCGGAAATAGGTGGTTGGAATTTAAAACTGTACACATTGTAGTCTGTTAAATATTCCGTTTCTAAGGACATGTATCTTTCTTCGATTAAGAATCTTTCCATCTTCGGCAAACGACTTACTGCCCTTTCCACACGAAAGCAGAAGTCTTTTCTCATCTTTTCCTGGTCCACATTATATGCTGCAATGGAACCTGTTTGGTCACTCGTTTCATTTGTTGGGCCATGATAACGAACTTCAGAACTAGCAGTAATGGAAACTTCCCTTTCTTCAAAAGATAAGTATTTAAACAATCTATATTTTTCTAAAGCATCTTCTACTGCTTGTTGCGTCTCTTTTCTGTCTATCTCAGGAAGCATAAATGATAATTGGTTTCCCACCTTTGGATCCCTCCTATGCTAAAATGTAAATACGGTGATCAAGAGAAATCTTGGTCTTTTTTTCGTTTATATAGAATATAATAAAATAACCTTCTACTATGTGGTTTTCCCATTAAGGATGCCCTTAAATGGGCATCTTTTTTATGTTCTAAAAGTTGCTTACTTACAATATATTGATAATCCATGTGATTCACTTTCAGATGCTTTAACCGAGCATCTCTTTTTATGTTCTAAACTATACATATTGCTAATACTCTTTACAGACCCGTTTTTTCACCACCTGAAAACTTGACGCTCTTAGTTGGGCGCTTTTTTATTATCAAAACATGTTTATTGCTTGCTAAAACTATTATCTAAAACTTCTATTTTTGATGCAGTCACTTTTGCAGATTTCTTTGTTTGCTCCACTAATCTAATGATTTTTTTATGTGCCTGTTTAGTACCTATTATTAATAAAGGGACGCCAATTACATTAATTTTTAACCTTCTTGAAAAAAAACCTCCTAGTGTCATAGCTAAAGGCACGGTGGGAGACGTATTGGAGAAAAGTATTTTTGTTTGTAATCCTCCTTTTTTATTTAGCAGATCGGCTAAGTCATACATAGCAGGAACCACCACTTTTGAAGACCCTCTTCCTAATGTGTATACTTCATTTTTGTCTTCATCATATCCATGAAAAATTAACTTCCCCATATCTTTAGGAGTCAATTTATTAAAAACATCAATGTTTAAAATTTCTTTATCAGTTGGTTCTCTATCAAGAGGTAGTTTTTTTAGATGGTAAGCAGCTGCCAATGCTGATGAATGTGTGCCTCCGTAACAGTTATAAATATAGATCATCTTGTCATCTCCTAAATAACTAAATCTCTCTTCATTATGGTCAATATTTCTCTGCCCCATTCTTAGCGCTGCTGAGAGAAATTCTGTTCTTTTCTCATTAAAATCCTTACAAATTAATTATTTAGTTTGTAAAACTCACCATTTTGAGTAATAATTAGTCTATCTAATATAGAAGAGGTGATGAGAATGGTAATAGTAACAAAAGGTTTAACTCCATCTGCTTTAGTTAAAGACTTAATTGCTTTACCCACACCTTGTAATGATGTTGTCTACTATCCTACTAACTTAGTTATCTTAGGAACTCAAGAGAAATATTCTATTTTCCAAACTTTAAGTCGTAAAAGTGGACTAGCTTATATAGCTGCCACCCAACCCGATAGAGCTAAATTTAAATTAGCCGGTTCTAGAAGTTCAATGTGTGAAGTATATGAGGCTATTCCTTGGCCTGAATTTGAATTAACGTATGAAGACAATACCTTTTATTACAAAACAGCCCCATCTTTACAAGAAATAGAAAATTATTTTAATAGTCTCAAAAAACAATAATTTATTTTATGGGTAGCTCTTTTTATTCAATAAGAGCTATCTTTTTATTTAATTGGCTTAATCGACTTCAAAGCCTCAAATATCTGCTCTTTAACGTCTTCTACATGCTTTTTCAATCCATCAAGACTAATTGCATCACTGTCCTTAATTTCCCTCTCTATCAAAGCGTTACAAGCTGAATAGATGGTGCTGTAATAGCCGATTGTTTTAAATGCTTCACCAGTGATATTTCCTTCTTTATCTTTTTGATCATATCGCTTATTTAAAATAACATTTAGTGTATCAGATGTTAATTTGTAACCTTTACCGATCATAATTTCCATATGTCATTGCCTCCCTTTAATTATGCCTGAATCTTAATGGTTTCTAACAAACTAAAAATCCCCCTCTTGCCATTATGACGCGATATGCTCATATGCCCTCTACCTAGCAACCTACCAATCTCTGCTTTCTTATAGCTTTTCTCATATAACATAACCAATGTAACTAATTCACCTTCGGACCATCTAATATAAATATGCTTATTTCACAATTTAATGTATTTGTGTTTTGTAACTTCAGACGTTTTTCATTTATGGTTACATTCATTGCAAAACCTTGTTCGTTTCACTACACGGTTATGCGAACAACTATCTATTAGTTAATAGAGCGCAGTTTGGGCATTTCATTTTTTATACCTCTGATTTGTTTACAAGGAGCCAAAGCTCCTCATCTTTTGAAACCTTTTCCAATTTGAAGCGTAATTATTTGAAAAGGGAGGTTAGAGTATGAAAGAATACCGATTTGAAAAAGTTGAACTAAAGTCCTTCACGCGCGATCCTAAAGAAGATTACCATAAGATTATTCATGAAGCTGCAAAGGATGGATGGGAATTAGTTCAGATATTTGCTCCTGGCACTGCTTCGTATGGTACTGCCGCATATTTTGAAATCATTTTTTCTAGAGAACTCGATTAAATTGATGGGAAGGGATAATTAAATTTATCCCTTCCATTCCTCGTTTCATATTATTTTTGTTTTTGAGCCTTATAGATTTCTTCAAGTTCACTTAACGTTAATTCGTATAGCTGCTTTCTAGCAGGATTTTTGAAATATCCAGAGCGTGTGAGCTCGGTTACTAAATAGTTACAACGCTGTTCAACCGCTTTTTTTAGAAACGCTATTATGTAGTCACTCCTTTCCAGCTTTCAATTCTTCATGGAGTGCTTTTAATTCAGCCTCTAGCTTACGTTTTTCTTTTTCAAATTCATCTTTAGCAACTGCAACAGGAGTGCTAGTTTGACTATCAACTTCGCCTGTATCTTGAGATAACCAATCTGGAACCATTTCTTTACGAACACGTCCGCTCTGTTTAAAACCACGCTTGTTTTTAAACTCTGCTTCTAACACTCGAACATCCGCTACTGTACGAACATTGCGGTTTGCCCATGCTTTTAGGATGCCTTCAGCATATTTCCATGCTTTTTGCTGTTTAAGTGTTAACTCCATTGCTTCTAGAACTAGTTCTTCTCCCATATCGTCAATCCAATGTTGAATTTGCTGACTAATAAACGGATTAAGCATTCCAAAATTTTGTTGATAAAAATCAAAAATAGATTGATAACTACTACGACTACTTACTTCACTTTCTGACGGATTACCTACTTCCGATTCCATATCTTTCTCAGGTAGTAGTAGTTCTTCTTCTTTTTCTTTTTCTTTTTCTTCTTCTTTTTCTTGTCCACTCCTCGTTGACGTATCGTTATGCGTATCGTCTACGTGTCGTGAAAAAGCCTGAAGTACTGAATCGTTAGGAATATGCTTCATGATATCTAGTAACAATGTTTTGTCTTTTACTTCTTTTAGTTCCTTATTTACACAGTCAATTACGGGCTTTCCAGCTTTATGTAAATTGTACTTACCCCAATTAAGGATAGCTAATTCTCTTGTCTGCTCGTTATATTTAATAAGTTTATGCAGTGTAATAAACCGATGTAAGAGGCTATTAATCGATTCCGTAGAATAACCTAAATCAAAAGCCATTTGCTTTTTGGTTATCTGGTATACACCAATTTGAGTAGTGTTTGGGTTGGTAAGAAGATATAAATAAAAATACTTATCTTCTGGCGTCATTTCTTCCAAAACTTTAGGATCTTGCCAAAAAGTTGTATGAACTTGTCTATATTTAGCCATGTTAAGCTCTCCTTCTTCGTGTTATACTATCCGTAGGAATTTTTTCTTTTGGGCCTCTGTTGCAGCAGAGGCTTTTATTTTTCACTCAATAAGACATCAATTAGGTTATGATTCATAATAATGGTCTCCAGGCTTTGACCCATGCGATAGCTTCTTGATAATCTTTCCGTTTCACAAAGATATATTTAGGTGTTGAAAATGCTCGTCTCAAGTTCTTATGAATCTCTGAATACATTCTTTGTTTGGTAAAACCGCATTCTTGATAATCTCCTATAAGTGATTCAACACGTTTCTTAATCTCATGATGCAAAGATTGTTGTTGGCCATGATTAAGGGTTAGTTCTTCAGAAAAGACACGCTTTAAATCTGTTACTTCCTTTTTTATTACAGGAATTTCTTCAGCTGCTTCTATGCTTAGCTTCATAGAGGCCATTAATTGTTCACGTTCCGTTAAAATTTTGGGTTTCCCTTGTAATTCTGCTTTAATTCGTTTAAATTCTTGTAAAAATTCCACTTTAAATTTCATTGCTTCTGGTGTGACATAAGACATAGCAACTAACGCAAATGCATCCTCTGTTAATTCATATTTTTTGTAAAAGTTACCTTGTTGAGATTGATATTCACGTTCCACAAAGTTGTGGAATATAAATTTGTCCATTCCAGCTTCAACTAACTTCACTTTTTGGTTACGAATATCTCTCATTACTGAGTCATGCCGCTTCCCAAAAACTTCAGCAACAGTTAAAGAATCTGTAACAGCTTGCCCATTTTGAATACTAACTAATTTTTTCACCTTTATTTTTCCCTCTCTTAATCTATTAATAAGTTTCATTGATGACTTCTTCTATTTCCTCATGTTCAACAAGTAAGTTACATAAACATTTGAGTTTAACCTCAACGCTACAACTCAATGTTTCATAGCCACATGTTTCACAAAAATACCTAAAAGTAGATATCAAAATACTGCTCATATTTAAACTTCCTTTCTTCTTGTGAAAGAGTTATAGATTATTAAAAAGACTAGTAGCATTACTGATGGACCACCTAGAAACATTAAGAACAAAAAAGTAGATAACGAAAGAGTAATTTCCATTCCCTATTCACCCACCCTTTCCAATACAAAAGATAGAGCTAAATTTTGCTGTTCATACCCGTATATCAGTTTTTCAATTGCTATTGGTGTATCTGATGTGAGTAGCTCTACTCTCAAACGATTTATTTGCTCTTTGTTCCACAATAATTGACTATGAATAGCCTCAATAAATTTCATTCTTTCACTCCTTTTACAAGTTACATTGTTCAAACAACCAATTTTCTAGAAACTCTTTTGCTTTCGGAGCGTAAATATACCACTTCCCCCCTACTTTCCTTTTTGGAAAGCGGGGATCAAAGAAAAATTCTTTTTGTATAGTATTCCAACTCATACAGGTCCTTCTTTTTAATTCTTTGGTATCCCAAAATATAAGTTCAGCGTCAACTTCATCTATTTTTTCTCTAAGAGTTTTCAAGTACAATTCTCTAACTTCATTTTCATCAATCTCAACATTAATCACTATTTATCCTCTCCATTAATTTTGTTTTCACTTTCGAAACCTGAGGTTCAATAAAATACTCATCTGATGAAATTTTAAGATGTCGACATATGTTACGTACTTCATTCAAGTTAAAATCTCCTCCAGTCCCATTAATCTTCTGATTTAATGCAACTGCTGAAATTTTAAGTAAGTTAGACAATTCCTTTTGCGTAATGCGATTTTCCACCATATAAGCTTTTAATTTTGAATAAGGAAGATGTCTCCGTTTAATCTCATACACTTCATCACCCCCTCATAAGTTGTCATTTTCGAAACTTAACAATGCAAATATACATCTTAAAAGTTTCGATGTCAATAACTTAATTAACTTATATCGAAATAAATATTGCGGTTTCGAAACAAATAACTTATAATTAAACTGCATCTAAATTGTTAGAAAAGGAGGTAAAGAAATGAAATATTCTTTTGGGGAAACTTTAAAAAAGCTTAGAGGTAAAATCACTCAAGATCAGTTAGCAAAGGCGTTAAATGATCAATATGGAACATCAATTAATAAAAGCATGATTTCCAAATGGGAAAATAATAAAGAAGAACCAAGGATTGATACAGCAAGATTTTTAGCTGATTATTTTGATGTTTCGCTTGATTATTTACTTGGAATTGAAAAGCTAAACAATAAAAAGGAACCCACTCCTATTCAAACAATTGCTGCTCATTTAGAAGGCAAAGATATAACTGAAGAAAAAATGAAGGAAGTTTTAAACTATATCGATTATGTCTTCAGCAAACAGTTTGATAAATAAAAGGAGTACACTCAATGTTAAGTTCATATGAAAAGTTACAGTCTAAATACAGCAATATTCTTATGAATGAGATTCCTTTAATGCATGGCTTCAAAGGACTATACTATGACGGTCGTATCCTAATTGATAAAAATCTGGATGAGACAGAAAAATATTGTATCTTAGCTGAAGAGTTAGGTCACCACTTTACAACTGTTGGAAATATCCTTAACCAGGATAGCATCGTAAACCGAAAACAGGAAAAGTTAGCTCGCCGCTGGGGCTACAACGAAATATTATTTTTGTCTCGTCTTATTGAAGCTTTTCATAATAATTGTACAAATCGATATGAAACTGCTTCCTTTTTAAATGTAACAGAAAAATTTTTACAAGAAGCATTAGATTGGTATAAAGAAAAATATGGTGTTTGCACTTTTTACGATGGTTACTTAATAGGATTTGATCCGCTAATTATAGAAAAATTACCTCTTAACTCTGAGTCTAATTAATGGGATGTATAATCTTTATTCCGCGCTTGATTAAAAAGCTAAACTTCTAAACCATTATCCTCTAAACTTACTCTTTCACGAGTAAATGAAGGATTAACTTTACCTTAAAACAGAACATACATTCCTAACAGAGGTGATTTACTTGAGATTTAAAGATGTAACTGCAGAAAGAAAAACGTTCGTTTCTTGTTTTAAAAACCAAAGTAAAGATACGAATACAATCAAAATTTTTAGTAATGGAGTAACTAAGATTATTTACAGTAGCAGCGAAAAGTCTGAAAAAGTCAGTATATCGAATCTTAAAAGAGACGTAAAACAATCTGAGGTATCATATGCAATAAAGAAAATATTAAAGGCTCAACCTGCTTCAGTCGAAATATTCTATAGCGCCAACGGGGTTATCCATATACATAAAAACAACTAATTTTAAACACAAGTTACTTAAAGGAGGTGAAACAGAAATTCTTATCGATTGACTTAATATTTTTTAAAGAGGTGATTAGATTGGCAAGCTATCGCCAGCGAGGAAAGAAGTGGGAATACAGAATTAGATATGTAGATCCTGCTTGTGGAAAAACGAAAGAAATATCAAAAGGTGGTTTTAGAACTAAATCAGAAGCTAAACTTGCAGCCAGTGAATTAGAAAAACAAATATATTTGGGCAAACATTCCCTTTTAGAGAACCGGGAAAAATTAATTAAAGATTGGTTTAACGAATGGCTCGAGGTATATGGTAGTCAAGTTCAGCTGCGAACATTAAAAAACAGAAAAACCTACGTTAATAATCAAATTATCCCTTACTTAGGTGATTTCAAGCTTAATCAATTACCTAGACTAGAATATCAGAAATTCATCAATAGATTAACTGAGAATTATTCACTAGGTACAGTAAAAGCTATTCACTCGATTTTTTGTATTGCTATAAATAAAGCGGTAGAGCTAGAAATGCTAACCTACAACAAATATAGAAATATCTCTATAAAAAAAGAAAAGGATCTTTCCGAGAGAAAAATTAATTATCTTACAAGAGATGAAGTTACCATTTTTATGGATACAGCAAAACAGTGCCCTTTTTATCAATATATCGTAGCTATTACCCTTTTGCGGACAGGCATGAGAAAAGGTGAATTAATTGCATTGCATTGGGACGATATTAATTTTAAAGATAAAACTATTAGCATCACTAAAACACGGAGCAGTCACGGCGTAAAGCCTCCTAAAACGAAACGCAGTATGCGGACAATAAGTATTGATGATACATTGGTAACTGAGTTAAAAAAATATCAAACTTGGCAAAAAAGAAATAAACTTAAATATGGAGCTAGTTATATTGAACAAGAGTACATGATTACCCAAGCCAATGGTAAAGCGCTTAGTGAATTTCGAATTAACGATATTATGAAGGCTATTACCAACAAAGCTAAACTGCATCACATAAGCCCTCACGGTTTACGCCATACTCATGCAATTATGTTATTAGAGAGCGGAGCTGATATTAAATTTGTAAGTGATCGGCTAGGACATACAAACATTAAAATGACAGCTGATGTATATCTTCATATTACAAAGAAATATGAATCTGAAAACATTACTAAGCTAGATCGTTATCTAAGTAATTAGTGGGGCAAAAATGGGGCAAACGCCTAATCCCCCCTCTTAAACCCCTCTCATATCAATAGCTTACTCACAAACCCCATCTTTTTCTTAAAAAAATGAGGGTTGAGGAAATAGCTCTGCAAGCAGTTCATAAGACTTCTTTTTTGCTTCATAATCATGGATATTTGTAATAATTAAAAATTCGTCGTTATCGTATTTTTGCTGCAGCCCGATTAATCCTTGTTTTACTTCAGCTGGATTTCCTACGATCATACGAGGACGATTGGTGCTTATTTTTTTGAGCTCTTCTTCTGAATAAGAACGATTATGCACTTCTTCTATCGATGAAACCGTTGTATCTCCGCCTTTAGCTACTTTCAACAGCCAATCATCTAACGTTTTAGCGTGTTCCTCAGCTTCTTCTGTTGTTTCTGCACATACTACAAATACGCATACGTTGGTTTTAGGCTTTGATTGATACGAAGAAGGGATAAATTCTTGTTTATAATGACGAATGGCTTCTTGTCCTCCAACTGAATAAATAAAGTGTCCAAACGTAAAAGAGATGCCCAGTTCAGCAGCTGATCTCGCTCCTCTTTTATTAATACCAAGATGCCACAGTTCTGGCTTTGTTTCGCTCAGCGGATAAGCCGTCACGCCGTAATACGGATGATCCGACGGCAAATTATGCTCAAGATGTCCTTTTAACGCTTGAATTTGCCGCGGAAATTCATTGAGGCTTTTACGAACTCCATCTGTCAGCGCTAGCCGGGTAAGCGCATCTCCTCCCGGTGACCGTCCAAGACCTAAGTCAATTCGATTCGGAAACAGATTTTCAAGCAGCTGAGCATCTTCTGCTACTTTATACGGACTGTATTGAGGAAGAAGGACTCCTCCAGATCCAATTCGGATCCGACTCGTTTGAGAAGCTAAGTGCGTCATTAATAGTGTCGGAGATGAACCCGCAAGACCATTCGTATTATGATGTTCCGCTACCCAAAAGCGATGGTAGCCCAACTCTTCCGTTAATTCAGCCAGCTCTATCGTGCGTTTCAACGCTTCCTTTGGTGTTGATCCGCTTGAAACAGGAGACTGATCCAATACGCTTAGCTTAATCATAGGTGATTCTTCCTTTCGGTTTTCAATTTCTATTGTCTCTATTGTAGAAGAAAAATATGAATTCGTCTTGAAATTTGCTTCACGCTCATAGAAAAAGCAAACGCGAATTAGCGTTTGCTTTTTCTTTTTCTTATTTTGCTTCGTGCATTTCTTTCACACGCTTATCGCTCGGTAACAGCCATGTTAACAGCCCTAGAATTGGAAGATAGCTGCAAAACAGCATAATAAACTGAAGGCTGAAGACATCGGCTAATTTACCGAATACAACAGCTCCTAAAGCTCCCATTCCAAAAGCAAGACCTACAATTAAGCCGGAAACCAAGCCGATTTTTCCCGGCATCAGCTCCTGAGCATAGACGACCGTGACGCTGAAACTTGACTGAAGAATAAAGCCGATTAGTACTAAAAGAGGTGCTGCCACTCCTAGAGAAACATGAGGCAGTAATAAAGTAAACGGTACTGACCCTAACATAGAAAACAATAAAATATTTCGTTTTCCGAAACGATCGGCAAGCGGACCTCCAAAGAATGTTCCAAATACCCCTGCAATCATAAATAAAAAAACGTAAAGCTGAGCGCTTTTGATAGGCAAATTAAATTTTTCAATGATATAAAACTGAAAGAAATTAAGGATGCCTGCTCCGTACCATGAACGTGCAAAAACAAGAAAAATTAAAAGTCCAACCGCGAAAATAATTTGCTTGTTCATCGTAAATGAAGCATCTGACTGCTTTTTCTTTAAGCGTTGACGAGTAGCTAACTCCGATTTATACCATTTAGAGACGCTATACAAAACCACTACGCCGATACCTGCAATTAACGTAAACCAAATCGTTCCAAACTGACCAAGTCCGATAAAGATAAATGCCGTAAATAGCGGAGCCATCGACTGTCCTGTATTTCCGCCAACTTGATAAATAGACTGCGCCAGCCCCCGTTTTCCTCCTGCTGCCATATACGCCACGCGAGAACCTTCCGGGTGAAAAATAGCGGATCCGAATCCTACAAATAAAACAGATATAATCACAAAATAAAAATTTGGCGCTAAAGCGAGCCCAACCATACCGATCATGCTTAAACACATTGCAATTGGCAATAAAAATGGCGAGGGACGCTTATCGGCAAATACGCCGAATACCGGCTGCATAATCGATGACGTCATGTTTAAAGCAAAGGCAATCCAGCCGATTTGCGTGTAGTTTAAATTCATCGATTTTTCAAGGACAGGAAAAAGTGCCGGTATAACGGATTGCATACAATCATTTAGGAAATGTCCTAAACTAATAGCAAATAAAATACGATAAATCGTTGCCGGCTGCGCTTGCTGCGTTCGTGCTGCTGCTTGCATTCATAACCCTTCTTTCTTAATTTAATCTACATTATAATTGTTAAAGTCTTACAATGTCTTTTTCTATTATACAGTGAAAAGTAAGATTGTAGTTGTTTTCTTTTTTATAAAAAAGGGAAAATTACCTGTGAGGTGAGAACAGTGAAAAAACATGTGCATATGATTGTAGACGGACGCGTTCAAGGGGTTGGGTTTCGTCACTATACGCAGCTAAAAGCAATGGAATGCTCTATTAACGGATGGGTGCGAAATCGAGACGATCAAAAAGTGGAAATTGATGCTGAAGGTGAAGAAAGCAACATCCAAAAATTTATTGAAGAAATTAAAAAAGGTCCCTCGCCGTTCGCTTCTGTTAGCAACGTGGAAGTAAAGGTAGTAAACACCCCTTCCCACACCCATTCTTTTCGCGTAAAGTACAGTTAAAAAACTGGCTAAATCAAGATAATTTTTGATAAAATGGAAAAGTAAGCGATTTTATATCATCTACATATAAGGGGGAAAAACGATGGTTGAAAACAAAATTGTGTTAATTACAGGTGCAGCTCAAGGTATTGGTTATCAAATTGGTGAGCGCTTTGCTGAAGACGGCGCAACTGTTGTCTTAACTGACTTGAATGAAGATGGAGTTAAGAAAGCAGCAGACAAATTGAAGACGAAAGGCTACGAAGCATTAGGCATTAAAGCAGACGTGACAAATGAAAGTGACATTGAACAAATGATTGCTCAAACGGTTGAAACATATGGCCGCCTTGATGTATTAATTAACAATGCTGGCATGCAATTTGTTTCCCCGCTCGAAGAATTTCCTACTGAAAAATTTGAACTTTTAACGAAAATTATGCTTGTTGCACCTTTTGTTGCGACTAAGCATGCGTTTCCTATTATGAAAAAGCAAAAATTCGGCCGCATTTTGAACATGTCTTCCATTAACGGATTGATTGGTTTCTCAGGAAAAGCGGCATACAACAGCGCTAAGCACGGCGTGATTGGCTTAACGAAAGTGGCTGCTCTTGAAGGTGCAGAGCACGGCATTACGGTAAATGCGATTTGCCCTGGTTATGTTGATACACCGCTTGTTCAAAATCAATTAAAAGATTTGGCACGTACGCGAAATGTAGCGCTTGAAAAAGTACTAGAAGAAGTCATTTATCCTCTTGTTCCTCAAAAGCGCTTGCTTGCAGTTGATGAAATTGCAGATTATGCAATGTTTTTAGCAAGTGATTTAGCAAAAGGCGTAACCGGCCAAGCTGCTGTGATCGATGGTGGATATACGGCTCAATAAAAAAAGAGTGTCAGTTAGACTGGCACTCTTTTTTTATTTATTTAATTTCGAATTCTCCTAAAGAACCTGTCGTCTGACCTGCTTTTACTGCTTCTGCGTATAAATAATACGTTCCCGCTGGAAGAGCTTCACCATTAATCTTTCCGTCCCACGTTGCGCTAGAGAATCCTTTTTCTACATTCGTATACGAACTTAACAATTCCCCTTTTTCTAACGTTGCATCGTAAATGTAATAGCTAAGCTTCTCTGCTCCTCCTGGTAAATAACTGCCGTATTCAAATGAGCCATTTCCTAGTACATCTACATACGCAGAAGTGACGCGAGGATAATCCGGCTCTTTTACAAATAAGATGGTTGGAACATCGTACGTTTCTTTATTGTTACTTACGGTAATTGTCCCTTCGTAATAGCCAGGAGATAATTTCCCTGCATCTACTTTTACATTGAGATTTACTTTTTGCGTTTTTCCTGCATTAACAACTAAATCATTTGTTGATTTAACGTCAATTGCCTGATGGCTTTTCTTAAATTTTACTTTGACCGAGTATTTTTGACTGTGATTTGATAGATTTTTAATCTTAAAGCTTTGTTTTTCTACTTGTTTCCCTTTATCTTTATAAAAGACGCCGTACGAGTGACTTCCTGGTGTAATAAGCGTTTTTGCTTTAATTGCATCTACTACGCGCATGCTTCCTGCACCTTGCGTATTATGAGGGTAAACCAGCCCGTTGCGGTCACGAAGCAGTTCGGTTGTGTTCATTAAAGATGCTTTTACGTCTTCTACTTTATAATTTGGATGCGCCTGTAAAATTAACGCTGCTGCTCCTGCTACGTGGGGTGCTGCCATACTTGTTCCTTGCTTTGATCCATATCCATGAGGGTTGCTTGGATCATTGGTTGGCACTGTGCTGATAATATCGACTCCCGGTGCCGAAATGTCCGGCTTAATCATCCATGTATCAACAACCGGTCCGCGAGATGAAAAGTCAGCCATTGTTTCATCAACTGTCTGATCAAATGTTGCAGTAAAAGAGCCCGTAACGGATCCTTTTGCTAAAGAAGCTGCCAAAGCTTGTCCATCGGCTTTTGATAGGCGAATACTTGGCAAAGATGTGCCTGGAATATCAGGGATTGTTCCTTCTACGTTGTTGTAAATCACCGTTGCCACAGCACCGGCTTTTTTCGCATTATCAACTTTATCTACAAACGCAATGTCGCCGCGAGAAATAACCGCTACTTTTCCTTTTACATCCTTTCCTTCAAAGTCTTCTGGTTTACCGAGTCCGACAGGTACAAATTCATACTTTTTACCGCTTGCATCTAGTAATGCCTTGTCATTTGGAAAGCCCATTACTTCAGCTGAAGCATAGCTTGCGTTATCTACAGTTAATGTCGTTTTATACAAATTGTAAGGAAGCTGAGTTGCACCCACTGAAATAGCTTCACGAGACGTTCCCGGAGAGCCTACTGTCCAATTAGCTGGTCCACTGTTTCCATTTGACGTAACGGCAACTACTCCTTCTTCCATTGCCCAATCTAATGCAATACTCGTTGCCAAGTCCGGATTATTAATCGTATCTCCAAGCGACAGGTTCATTACATCAGCTCCGTCTTCTACCGCACGTTCAATACCGGCGATCACGTCTTCTGTGGTACCCGTTCCTCCTGGACCTAGTACACGATAAGCAAGTAAATGAGCATCAGGAGCTACTCCTTTAATTTTCCCGTCCGCTGCAATTGTTCCTGCTACGTGCGTTCCGTGCGTTGTTGCTTCGCCTTTTGGATCTCCAGCAGGCGTTTCTTGAGGATCTTTGTCATCATCTACAAAATCCCATCCTTTATATTTCTCAAACGCTGACTTTAAATCCGGGTGGTCGTAATCAACGCCTGTATCGATAACGGCTACGGTCATATTTTTGCCTGTATATCCTGATTTCCACGCTTGATCTGCTCCTACATAGTAAATGCTTTTATCCATTTCAGAACCGTATTCTTCGGCGCTCACTTCTTTCGATTTCACTTCTGTTGTATGATATTCAACGCTTGGGTAAATAGCTTTTACTCCCGGTAAACTTGCTACTTTTTCAAGGTCATTAGCCGGAAGTTCCGCTGAAAACCCCGAAAACACTTGGTCATATTCACGCTTTACTTTTGAAGTTTTAGAAGCTTTTGAAAGCTCTTTTTTCACTTCGTCACGCGCTTTTTTAATCTTTCCTTTACTTTGCGCTACTCCTTTTTTCTTTGCTTCCGCTACAGACTCTTCATTTAACTCCACAATAACTTTTACTTTTTTGGCTGATTTTAAGTTATAGTCTCCTTGAATTTTAACTAAAGACGGTTCAAGCGCCGGTTTTGAATTTCCGTTGGCGGATGCTCCCATTGCAAAAGAAGATAAAGCAACCGAAAATGCTACTGTACTTAATACAGACCGAATTGACACTTTTTTCATTGTTTTTTCCCTCTCCATTTCTCTCTATACTTCGTGCTACTATGTATGCCTTCATCCCCGGAACATACGAATCTTTTGCTTAGCTTGTGAGCTAAAAACTAGAATAGTATGGAAGTTCTATATATTACTATAAAATCCTTGAGTCTATGGAATTATTTTATATATTGGTGAAAATTAAGCACTAATACTCAAAAAATGAAGGATTTTGTCTGTTTCTCGTCTTTTCGTAACTTTTTTATTCCTAAAATTATGAAGAGATTAGATGAATATACAAGAATACTGCCGAATTTCTGTTAATTTAGCTATTTTTATCAGGGACTCATCTCTACTTCCTCTTCGGTTACTTATAAGGTTTTTTTATTATTTTAAGAAAATTGTTCTTATAAGCGCTTTTTATTTTATAAATTATTATTTAGAACATAGTTTAATTTAATATAAAATACGCACTTAATTAAATGAAATTTTAAAAAATTAAGAATAATAAAGGGAGATCTTGCAGATACTAACGTCAACGCTCGCACAAAGGGAGGCATGATTATGATAGATTTAAATTTCATCCTACTCATCCTTGATCTTCTCTCATCTCTTGTCACTATTGGCATCTACTTTACAACTAAGTAAGTACCTAACCTTCTCTTTACTCTTCTAGCGCATGCACTTAAGCTATTAAAAAAAGAAGCAAGCCAATTTTTATTGGCTTGCTTCAGCTATATAATAAAGTAGTTAAACTGGAAGGGATTTATCCGCGTCTTCCGCCTCTGCCACCTCGTTTTGATTCAGTGCTGCGTTTTAGTGTAGATAAATTATCTTCACTATCTTTTAAGAAACGCGCCATTTTTTGTTCGAAGTTTTCCTTTGGTTGGAAGTTGCTTTTAGAACGATTATCATTATTTCTTGCCTGACGTGGCGGGCGTTGTGAATAAGAAGATGAGGGTCTTTCAGGTTTATCTATTGCTTTTTTAATCGATAATCCAATTTTTCCGTCTTTCTCATTAACGACTTTCACTTCAATTTCTTGACCAACTTTAAGATGGTCATTAATGTCTTTTACATAGCTGTCAGCTACCTCACTAATATGTACAAGCCCAGTTTGACCTCCAGGTAATTCTACAAATGCTCCAAAATTAGTAATACCTGTTACTTTACCTTGTACCTTGCTACCTACTTCAACTGCCATAAAAAATGTTCCTCCTCAATAATATTAAAAGCACTTCATTATACCAAAGTGCGTAAGAATAACAAAGTGTGTATGAGAAAACAATTTGTTAAATTGCACTTTTTCCGCCTCTTTTTTGTTTTATGAAAGAAATCAGTCAAAATAATGCCCATATTAGGTATATCTAATATGGGCATTTCTCTCATTTCCACCATTCATCAAACATGCTAGCCGGTAACTGACGTTTATGTTCAGTAATACGATAGCGCTGTTCAATTTTTTCAGCGGCTTCTTGTGATACTTCTTTTCCTTCCAAATAATCGTCTAGTTCATCATAAGAAATTCCTAGTTCCGTTTCATCAGCTTGACCAGGACTATTATCTAACAAGTCAGCTGTTGGTACTTTTTCATACAATCGTTTATCTGCACCTAATTCTTTTAGCAATGCTTTTCCTTGACGTTTTGTTAGTCCTGTTAGAGGCAGCACGTCTGCTCCGCCATCTCCGTATTTCGTAAAAAAGCCTGTTACTGCTTCTGCTGCATGATCGGTTCCGATAACTAGAAGGCCGTTTTCTCCTCCGATTGCATACTGTACAATCATACGCGTACGTGCTTTGACATTTCCTTTATGAAAATCAGACAGGGCTATATCTGTCGCACCTGTAAACGAACTTTCAAATGCTTCCACCGTGTTTTTAATATTAAACGTATATGTTTCATTAGGTTTAATAAATTCTAGTGAAGCCTTCGCATCTGCTTCATCATGCTGCGTGCCATGAGGCAAGCGAACGGCTACAAATTTTGCTTCATATTCTTCTTTTCGCAATTCGTCTACAGCAATCTGTGCTAATCGTCCAGCTAAGCTAGAGTCCTGCCCCCCGCTTATACCTAATACAAAGCCTTTTGCATTTGCTGACTTTAGGTAGCTTTTCAGAAAATCAACGCGGGCACGAATTTCTTGTGCTGGATCAATTTCAGATTTCACATGTAGCTCTTTTCTTATTTTTTCTTGCATGTCTGACATGATACATGCTCTCCTTCCATTATATGTAGATTTCTTACTGATACAGTCCATATTTTTTACTATAAAAATAACAGAGATCAGGCATTAAATATCTTGGTTCTCCGCCCCGGGCAAATTCTTGACGAATATAAGTAGAGCTGATTTCCATCGCCAGCCCTTTATCAAGAAGCTGAAACCGGCCGTCGTCATAATTTCGAAGCAAAGGAGAATGACTAATAGCTTTCAACATGTCTATTCCCTCTCTTGCCATGATGATAAACTGGTTTTTACTAATAAGTTCATCTGCTTTCTTCCACTTGCCTTCACCAATATCTTGCAGTAAGTCGGCTCCCATAATAAAAAATAAATCAGCGTGTGGAAGCAATTTTTTAAAGTGCTCCATAGTGTAGTATGTGTAATGATAGCCGGGCAATACGTCTAGCTCATACGTATCGAGCAAAAATTTGGGGTTATCTTTAATCGCTAAGCTAACCATATTTACACGGTGCTCATCCAATGTCTGGAGCTTTTTATCTGTTCGTTTGTGCGATGAAGGCAAAAAGATAATAGCATCTAGCTTCTTTCGATGCGCAACCGTTGATGCCGTCCAAAGGTGAACATTGGTAACCGGATCAAAAGAAGAACCATAAATACCAATTTTCGCTCCTTTTTCTAAAAGCTTATCTATTTTTTTATCAGGGTTTAGCTGTTGAAAATAAGCAAGCGTATCTGACATGTCTCCAGCTCCCTACTATTTTTTATTTAGGGCTTCTGCTACTTTTTGTTTTACGTACGCAATTTGACGCGTTTTATTTTCCCAACATTTTTCGCTTAAATCTACTGGATATTCTTCAGGATTGCGCGTGCGCTTATATTCATCCCAAAGCAGCTCTAAATTATCTTTTACGTACTGCTGAATTTCCTGAAGTTCTTCTGTTTCATACACAAGCTCTCCGTTCACAAAGATATCATGATGGAGTTCTTTTGCTTCAAAATTTGTGACGAATTTACTGATAAACGTATGAACAGGATGGAACATTTTTAAACGTTCTTCGCTTTGAGGATCTTCGTCTTCCATCGTGATATAATCCCCTTCAGATTTCCCATTCAAATTATTAATAATACGATATACACGCTTTAATCCTGGTGTACTCACTTTTTCAGGATTTGCGCTAATTTTAATCGTATCCATCATCTCGCCATTTTCTCCTTCAATAGAAACGAGTTTATACACTGCACCAAGCGCGGGCTGATCATATGCAGTAATGAGCTTAGTACCAATCCCCCACATGTCTATTTGTGCCCCTTGCGACTTTAAATGCATAATCGTATCTTCATCTAAATCGTTGGAAGCAACAATTTTTGTCTCTGTAAACCCTGCTTCATCTAACATTTGACGAGCTTTTTTAGACAAATATGTTAAATCGCCGCTGTCTAAGCGAATCGCTGTAAAATTAATTTTATCGCCTAATTCTTTTGCTACTTTAATGGCGTTAGGAACTCCTGATTTTAACGTATCGTACGTATCAACTAGAAACACGCAGTTTTTATGGCGACGAGCATATTTATGAAATGCAATGTATTCGTCTTTATAAGCTTGCACCATCGCATGAGCATGCGTTCCTGCCACTGGAATTCCAAATTTCTTTCCTGCTCGCACGTTAGAAGTAGCACTAAATCCGCCAATATAGGCTGCTCTTGTTCCCCAAATGGCAGCGTCCATTTCTTGAGCGCGTCGTGTTCCAAATTCCATTGCCACTTGATCTCCTACTACATGTTTGATTCGAGCTGCTTTTGTTGCAATCAGCGTTTGGTAATTCACAATATTTAAAATCGCTGTTTCTACAAGCTGAGCTTCAATTAATGGTGCTTCTACACGTAAAATTGGTTCATTATGAAATACAAGCTCACCTTCACGCATACATCGAATTGTTCCAGTAAACGTAAGGTCTTTTAAGTAAGCTAAATAATCTTCTTTAAAACCTAATTCTTCGTGCAAGTAGGTTAAATCTGATTCGCTAAATTTAAATGCTTTAATATATTCAATAATTCTTTCTAATCCAGCGAAAACAGCATAACCATTTCCAAAAGGAAGTTTGCGGAAGAAAACTTCAAAAACAGCCTTCTTTTGATGAATATTATCTTCCCAGTACGTTTCTCCCATATTAATTTGATATAAATCGGTGTGTAGCATTACGCTGTCATCTGTAAACATATTCATTGATTTCCTCCACTTTTATGTCCTTAAATAATTTCTGCTCCGAGGCAAGATTTAAAGTGTTCGAGCGCCCACTCATGGCCTTTTTGATTAAAGCTTGCTACGGCTTTTTCATAAATATAAATAGCAAATCCTTTATTATAGGCATCTACTGCTGTATGAAGTACACAAATATCCGTACATACACCTGCTAAGTAGACATCGGTAATTTGTCTTTCTCTCAGTTTAATCTCCAGATCCGTTCCAGCAAATGCGCTGTATCTCGTTTTATTCATCCATTCTACATTTGCCTGTGATTGATACACATTATATAAATCATTTAACTTTCCGTATAGCTCTCTTCCTGCAGAGCCTTCAACATTATGAGGCGGAAACAGCGCTGATTCTGGATGCAAGGAATCATTTTCTTTATGAAAATCAATGGCGAACACCACATACTCGTTTTGCTCAATAAATTGACGCGTAATATCGCTTATGAATGTTTCAATTTGTTGCCCTGGTTCTCCGCATGTCAAAGCTCCGTTTTCAGCTACAAAATCATTTGTATAATCGATGTTAATCAGTGCTTTTTTCATTATGTTTCCCCCTCATATGTAAAAATTAACAGTTAACATATTGTTAATTATTTGAATTGAAAGTTTTTCTTTTAATAGCGTGCTGTATAGATTGGCTTCATCACATTCATTTCAACAAACCGGTAGAGCTTTGTTGGTTTTTTAGACGTTCTCGTCGTTGTTTTTCCGTCTACTTCTTCAATAAATGGCAGCATTCTTATTTTTCGTGCAAAGGCCTGATCACTTTTAATCGCTGCATCATCCGTTACGGTAAGCAGCACAGCCTGCAGCTCAGAGTATGTAAACTGAGAAGGCAGAAATTTCTGGGCAATGGTCGTTTGCAATAAATCTTTCTTAATTTCCTTGATTGCATCTCGAATGATGATTTCATGATCAAAAGCTAAAGGCAATGAAAAGATTTCATCTATTTTAAACAATTCAACTCGAGCAGCATCATCATTCGCTTTTCGCTTTATTAGACTATCTTCTGGAACGATTGCATAATGTGCGTTTGTAATGACCCATCCTCTATCGTCCCTGCCAGGCTCATCATAGACACCATAGTGTTTTAAATGAATATCCTTTACGCCCGTTTCTTCTTCGAGCTCTCTTTTAGCCGCTTCAAAAGCTGATTCATTAGGATGGACAAATCCGCCGGGAAGCGCCCACTTTCCTGCTTCGCTGTTCTTTTCTCCCTCTGCATTCACCATTGCTCGTTGGATAAGCATTAATTTCAAACTCATTTTAGGTGGTTTGTATGGTTCTTTTTCTTCCGTCACAATCGTAAATACAGCAATATCTGACGTATAGCCATAGGGTTTAGGGTATTCTTTTTTCGTTTGATTCGTCATTGCTTTATTGTTCGACATTCATCATTTCTCCTGATCGCTCTTTTTACAATTAACAATATGATTAATGTTAATTATATTTGTTTTATGGAAAATGTCAATACTTTTCCCACTAATTATAAAGAGAAGGTAATTTATGTTGTAAATAACGTTATGTTTCGTATTTTTTAGATTTTATATGCATAAAAAGCTGAGTGAAGAAGTTCTAATTTGCCTCCTCCCTCAGCTTTTTTTCCTTTTAATTAACGTGCTGCTAAACCAATCATCATTTTACCGTCTTTAAAATACTCAATTACATAGTCAACAGACGGACAGTAAATAAATGCTTCTTCGGTCAGATCAGCTGTTTGTTGAAAAAACAGTAAAGCCTGAGCTAAATCGACGCTTACAGCTTTAGTTGCTCGTTTCCAGAATAAAACAACCTGATGTTCATTTATATTCATCTCTTGAAGCCATTTTTTGATTTCTTCAATATGCCGGGTGGACTTTTTAATTAATACTTTTCTCCAATTAATTTGCATGATTGTTAAAAAAGGAAAGGTGTTTGAAAGTTTTTCGAAGTAAATGCTTGTCTGCCTTTTTGTTAGCAAATCTGCACTGTTACCCAATGTTTGAATATAATGTTCTACTTTTGTCATAATCATCCTCCAGTCGAAATTGGAGTTTGCTAGAATTTTCAGGAACAATCTCTACTCTTCTTGCTAAAAATCCTGCAGCTTTCCAACCGTGCTTTTTCTCAACAATTTTGAAATTTCACCTTTTTATACAAATTATTCAAAATAATTTGTGTATTTTAGTTTACCATAAAACTTAACCTTTGACTTTGATTATGTAGAACCTTATTTGTGTTTTGTCCAAAGAGCGAATTTCATAGAAGAAAAGCTATAAAAAAGTTGACATTAACATTTATAAAAGTTAATATACTTACCAAAAGTAACTTAATTGCATATAACAAACAAGGTGAAGAAAATGAACTATCAAACAGATGTGTGTATAATAGGAGCCGGACCAGGCGGTGCTCTACTGGCCTATCTACTGGCTAAACAAAATATATCAACTATACTGATAGAGAGATCTGATGAGCTTGGAAAAGAATTTCGAGGCGAACATTTAAATGAAGATGGAGAAATGATTCTTAAGAAACATCATATATTTGAAGAAATTGAAAGCTTAGGCCTCCTTCGAATGTCTAGGGTCGAATACTGGAAGGATGGACATGTATTCAAAACGATAGAATCTGAACTTGGACATGCAGGAATTCATGTTCCACAGCAGCATCTCCTTCAGTCTATAAATAGCCAAGCAAGCATCCACCCCTCCTACAAGCTTATGCTGGGCACAAAAGTAACAGAGCTAATGCAGAATGAAAAAGGCCAATATACTGGAATAAAAGCTCAGCAAAAAGGCCGGGGCGAAATAATAGTTGAAAGTAAAATCATTATTGGAGCAGATGGTCGATATTCAACTGTTCGCAAACTCGCGCACATAAAAAACAATATCCACAATCATGGATACGATTTGCTTTGGGCGAAAATTCCTGCACCTGCCAATTGGGAGCCTTCTATTAAATTTGCACTTGTGAAGCAGCAGCAGGTGGCGCTTTTTTCTCAAGCAAAAGGCTTTGTTCAAATCGGATGGAATATTGAAAAAGGCAGCTATCCTGCTCTTCGAAAACAATCGTTTAGACCGTTTATTCAGCGTTTAATAGACGCTTTCCCTAGCTTAAACCTTTCAATAGAAAGGTTTATTACGTCGTGGTCAGACTTTACGCTTCTTTCTGTGCAAAGCAGCATAAGCGAAGTATGGTCAAAGCATCACCTGTTATTATTAGGGGATGCTGCTCATACGATGACTCCTACTGGTGCTTTTGGATTAAACGAGTCATTAAAAGATGCTGACTTACTGTCTGACTTACTGCATCAAGTTTTTTATCAAAACAAAGAAATTTCAGAAACATTGAGACAGTTTGAACAGAAAAGAAAGCCTAAATTAATAACTCTTGAACGTATTCAGTTTCAGCGAGAAAAAGAATTCTCGTCCCATTTTATTTCTTCTTAAGCCTAAAAAAAGAGATTCCATAGATAAATGGAATCTCTTTTTTGCAATCATGATTTTTTAGCAGTTATTCTATGTAAGTTCTCTTTTATGTATACTCCGCGAAGTTAATCTTGCTTTGCCCGCTGCCATTTTTGAAATTCAAGAAATTGTTTAAACTGCTCTTTGCTTATTCCTGACTCCGCTGCTTCTTTTGCTAACTCAAGCCACTCATCATCAATATCCAACGATTCAGATTTATCCATAGGCTCATGAATCAATCTATCAATACTCACGTTCAATGAGGTAGAAATTTTGTTTAGAAATTGAATAGATGGGTTGAGCTGAATTCCTCTTTCTACTGAAGATATGTACGATTTAGCAACACCCGCTCGGTTTGCAAGTTCTGTTAGCGATATTCCCTGTTTCGTTCTGAGATCTCGAATACGTTGGCCAATTGTCATTTTAATCACCCTTACTAATGCTTACTTACCGATAATAATACCATAATTTCACTTTACCGTGCATTATAAATAAACGTTCTTACTGTAAAGGGATGATTATACATCTAGTGGACATAGCTTGAGACTCGCTATAAAGGTTATCTATGCTCAGAGAATTCTTTATTTCCTTACTAGTGTATCGGCTAAGAATTTGAGCTAATACTTTGTAAAAATTGTCTAACTTCCTCGATGCTTATACCTGTTTGTTTTGCTTCCATTATGAGCATAACCCATTCTAAGTCTAACGTATTTTCGTCTTTAAAATTCATAATTCTCCTCCTTTCTTCTTTTTTCGAAATTGATAACGTTTTCTTTTTTCTGTTTTTGGGCATTCTCCCTTATTTCTCACTATGGTTTTACAGTATAATGGATATTACTAGAACATTAGACATTTTTAAATTACTAAAAAGCACCCATTTTTTGTCTATTCTTATCATAATAATTTTACCTTTACACAAACGCTACAGTTAGACACTAGGAGGATTGTTTTTATGCCTTTTCTGCATACGGCGACTGCACCAATTAGTTCCTCATTATTTAACAACGATTTATGACGATTGGTTCCTTGATATCCGAGTAAAAATAGAGATTATTCTTCTTGACTTATTAATCTGGATGAAAGAATGGCTTTGTGAGAATGGAAAAGTTTCAAAATCCGTATTTTTACTCATTAAATTTATTGATTTAGTAGAAGAAAAGGAATTCATTTATGATGAAATTGTCGATTGCTATATCAAGCTCGATAACAATGAAAAATCAGAGTACTGGCTGAATCAAAAAATGCGGTATTTATTTGAATAAAAAGGATGTGAATGCATGAATTCGTACTGTGAGATGGTGTTTAATCAAATAAACGTTAACATCCATTCTCTAACCGCAATCATTAATGACGTTACAGAAGAAGAGCTTGCTTATCGTCCCCTCCCTCACAAGCGGTCTATTCAAGAGCTGCTGCAGCATTTATGTCTCATTTGCAGTGCAGACTATTATATTTCCTTAGGCTACTCTGCAGCTAAAATGAATGACTTTTATTTGCAACATCCAGCTTATACAAAGCTTGAACTCAAAGCAGCTTTAGTAGAGGGCTTCAATCAGCTAAAAGCAGTTTACTCTTCTTTTGACGAACAAAAGCTATTTTCACTGCAGACATCCTATTGGGGATGCACATATACATGTTTTGAGTGGCTGCTTGAAATTCAGTCTCATTTATACCATCACCGTGCAGAACTGTATACGCTTCTAACCTGTTACCGCAGAAACGGATTGGATGTAGTGCTTTTTGAGTGATATAATTTTTTACTCTCTATATTTTCGTAGATTTTTAGAGGCCTAAGGGAAGCTTCTTTTATTTACCATTTTCCATCCATTATGAAATATAATAGGAGAAATAGTAATAGCTTTTGTATATAGAAAGCATTAAAAGAAAATGAGGTTGGGTTATGAGAGAAACAATCGTTGCAGCTTTAAAGAAAGTTGAAGAAGATTACGACGTAAAAGTATTATACGCTTGTGAATCTGGAAGTAGAGCGTGGGACTTTCCATCTAAAGATAGTGATTATGATGTTAGATTTATTTATATTCATAAGAGGAATAAATATTTAAGCATTGATCCAATGGGTGTAGGTAAAAAGCGAGATGTAATAGAGCTACCTATTAATGGCCTATTAGATGTTAGCGGCTGGGACTTAACCAAGACATTAAAACTTTTTAGAAAATCAAACCCGCCCTTACTAGAATGGATGCAATCAAACATTGTATATTACAAGGCGTATTCAACATTTGATAAAATGAAAGAACTACATTCTAACATCTTTACTCCTACTTCTTGTATATACCACTATTTAAATATGGCTAGAAATAACTTTCGAGAGTATTTACAAGGTGACGAAGTAAAAATCAAAAAATATTTTTATGTTTTAAGACCTGTGTTAGCTGCTAAGTGGATTGAGCAATATAACGAATTTCCTCCATTAGAATTCTCTATTCTCTTAGAGAAACTGTTACCAGAAGGAGAATTAAAAGAAGAGGTTAGCAAGCTGTTAAAGCGTAAAATTAGTGGTGATGAGTTAGATTTAGAACCATGCATCAATGTTATTAATGAATTTTTAAACTTAGAAATTGACCGTTTAGACAAATACGTCAGAACTTTATCCGTAGAATTAGATGACCCTACATATGAATTAGATCAATTGTTTAGAGATACTTTAGACGAAGTTTGGAACTAAGTATAAAACAAAAAGGCTTATCCCTAATGCAAGTAGCGGCGGATAAGCCTTTTATTTATAATTTCTATTAAAGCGGTATATTATTATTCGTATTTTTTGTTTCATTTAAATAGCTCTCCACATATATTTGTTCTGCATCTGTAGCATTTTTAATTCCATCCTCGGGACTAAATTCAATGCTTCTCCTTATTGCTACACGATCTGCAATGTAACCCATTGCTAACAAAAAAACTATACATCCGCCTGCCCACAGCCACATTGTCATTTTAATACCCCCTTTTTCTTCTTTAGTTCACCTAGCGTCGCGTAATACAGCATATATCCTCCGACTGTATATTAAACGTTTTTCCGCAAAAAGGAATTTAAATTAAAATCCCCTATACTTACTATACGTTATAGCATGAAGAAAAGTTTCAGAAAATTACATTAATAATTTTCGAGTTGATTTTCAACAAATCTGATTATAATTTTTTATGTTTCATCCTAAATAATTTCAAAACTGTTGCCAATCTATCTACAAAGCATTTGAGGCTTTACGCCACTTCAAACAGATCTACTATTATTGCCAGGTCAGGTGCATTAATTATGGGCTTAATGGGACCTATCCCCGGTAAACTGTATGATAAATACGGTATTCGTGTATTAGCAATAGTTGGTCTTGTAATTACTTCTTATGCTACATATGAATTCACTAAACTTACTGGTGGAACTCCATAAAGCCACATCTTAGGCATTTATATCTTACGTTTGTTCGGTATGTCATTAATTATGACTGCAGGTATGAACCAATTACCTCAACATTTAATTTCTCACGGTACAGCTTTAAGTAATACAATTCGTCAAGTTGCAGGTTCAATTGGTACGGCTTTACTCGTTACAATTACGACACAGCAAACTACTGAACATCTTTCAAACTACACTAATACACTAACAACTAACAATGATTTCTTTAGTAGTCAACTTAGTCAGTTAGGTAATAGCGGTATTGTGTCGCTATATGCTAAAGCAATAAAAACTTCGACTATAGATGGCATTAACGATGCATTCTTATTTGCTACATTATTAGGTCTGGTTGCACTTTTACTCTCTTTCTTCTTGCGTACACCAAAGATCAATAGAGAGAAATAATAAAAAGCCGTTTCTTTGGTTAAGAAACGGCTTTTTATTTTAATAAACAATCGTATTTAAAGCATATATTTTACATTTGGATATCATATTTAGATTCAAATGCAGACACTTTTTCTTTAGCATCTAAAAATTGTGTTTCAGCAGCTTTTGTGTTTTCTTCTAAAGTTGATTTATCCTTACCACTTTCTTTTTGTAGAACTTCTAGCATTTCAACTTGTTTATTTAATGACGAAGTTACGCTAGTGACTGCGGAATTCAATTGATTATATTCTTCAGTACTAAAGCTAGCTTTATATTTCTCCAACTCTTCCTTAATAAGCTTTATTCTTTTCATAGGCATTCCTTGTATAGACTTAATAGCCTCAGTTGCGTCTGCATCAATTTTTTCATAATCGTAGCTATCTGCATTAAAATCTTTGTCTAACTCAATAGTGTTTACTGCATTAAAGTGCTGAGTAATATCGGCTTTAGTTAATACAATATGCATATGAGTACCTATAGCAGCTTCGTACACATCTACTGCCGAACCGTAACGCTTTTGAGCTTTTATTGCTTGATTATTACTTAAATGGTCTATCTCAGTTTTTAAGTCTTTTAAGTGTTTGTCTAGTTCGCCATCATCGCCTTGAAGAATATTCTTGCTTTCAATTGACTTTGCAAGTATGTTAAAGGCTGCTTCAAAAACAAGATAATCATCAGATTCCATATATCCTTTTTCTTTTGTATATTCTTCATACTCACTCTCTAATTTAAAGAGTTTTTGTTCGAGTTTCTTCTGCTCTTTCCCCATTTGTTTCTGCTCTTGCTTAGCAGATCCTTGTTTTTGTTCTTCTTTTGTTGACCCACAAGCTACTAAACTAATAGATAGCAAAGATGCTACAAGTCCTAGGCCGATTCTTCTTAATTTTTTCATTTGTTTCTCCTTTTTTTGGTATGTAGTTTTTTCATCCAACAATGATAGCATATATTATGTACTCCAAAAGAACGATTTTAGTAAAATTATCAAGTTTTCTATAGATGAACCATTAAAAGCAACAGTATTTTATCTGTTAGTAGCAGCTTTAAAAACCTCTTATCTGCAGTTTTACTAACAATTACTTAATTAATAGACCTTTTATCTGACGCGCAATGAAACTAACTAGAAAAAAAGTAAAAACCGTTTCACTGTTTAGAAAACGGTTATTTACTTTAACATATAATTCTATACTTAGAGTTAATTTGATATTTCAACCCCCTATTTCTGATTCAAAATAATAAATTTACAATTTTTTTAGCGCACTGACTTGTTTTTCTAAAGTGGAAAATTAACCATTTTATTCATAAAAATAGTACTATTTTCAAGAGGAATCTTTTATTTCTCCTGAAGATAGTACTACACTATATTAGATAACCTTTATTTTTGTTTTAATTGTATAATATGTATCTGCTAAGAGTCCTACTGCAAGTCCGCTAATCATCCCGTATGGTAATACACCTGGTACATTTTGATAAAAAGTGCCGATTAACATCGCAGCTAGGATGCCGAAAAGTACGCCTATCACAATATGCGAACCAAACTTCACCTGTTTTGCGGTATACATTCTTCCTCCTCCTCACTTTTTTTCCATTATATCACAACAGCATCGTTTATTTAATGATAACTGAGCGAGGAATGCGAATGTAATAAAACTGTAACCTTATATAACTATTTTAATACTACTCTTCTGGCGAATAAAATGTCATATGAGGCTTGTCTTCTTGATAATACGCTAAACGGTCTTGGAGCGTACCGGTGTGAAATTCAAATTTATGACCGTCCAGATCCGTAAAATAAATAGATTTTCTGTCTCTTTCGTCGCGGTTTCTTCCCGGTAAGATGGTTACATTATGCTGTTTTAACAGTTCTCTTGCTTCGTCAAAGTTTTTAATAGAAATAGAAAACGCTAAATGAGTATACGAATACTGAATGTCTGATCTAGGAATATTTTTTTCTTCGTTTAACGCCAGCCACAGTCCATTCAGACTAAAGTAAGCGGTGGATTTTCCTTTCACTAAAAGTTCCGCTCCTAGCACTTTCTGATAAAATATGATGGATTGTTCTAAATTTGACACAGAAAAGCACATATGATTAATTCCTTGAATCATCTTTACCCCTCGCTTTCTAGAAAAAAGTACTTCTTTCTATTACATAACTTTCCTTTTAGCATCTATTTTACTGAAAAAACATACTTTTTGCCATGTAAAGAGCTACTCCCCAAATCATACATGCAGAAGCCTTATTCACCCAAATCATTATTTTCCCATTTGAATCCATTTTTCCTACTGCTTTTCCTGTAAAAGCTAAGGACAAAAACCATATCCATGAAACGGATATTGTCACCAGCGTAAAAACCCACTTTTCCTTTCCGCTGTACAGTAGAGAATTTGTTCCAATCACGCCCATAATATCCATCAGCGCGTGAGGATTTAGCAGAGATACAGAAGCAGCAAATAAAATTTGTGCTTTCACCGTCATTCCTTCCTTTACTGACGTTTTTGACGGTTTGCTCTTCCACGTCACAAAGCCCATATACGCTAAAAAAAGAAGACCTATTCCAAAAATAAGCGTTTGAAAAAATGAAAAAGCAGCGGCTGCTGCTGAAACTCCCAGCACTGCTACTAGAATTAAAATCGTATCACAAACAGAAGCCGTGAAAACTACGGGAAGCGCCTGTTTGAACGTTCGTTGATTGGCTCCTTGATTAAAAACAAACACATTTTGTACCCCTAAAGGTAAAATCAAACCGAATGCTAACAATAAAGCATGTATAACCACTGTAAACATGTTGTTCTCTCCTTTCTCTTTTATACTACAATTGACATCCCCTGTTGTCTCCATCCAAGTTTTGATTTATAATACCAACCAAATTATAAAAAGGTGGTCTCACATGAACTGGACTCCAGATCCGGCTGATAAAAAGCCAATGCACAAACAAATTCAAGAGTATATGAAAGAGAAAATCATAAATGGAGAGTGGCCTATTGGAACTAAAATTCCTTCGCAGCGCCATTTAGCTGCTAGCTTTTCTGTAAATAGAAGCACGGTGGTGACAGCAACCGAAAACTTAATTGCTGAAGGACTGCTCAGCGGAAACAAAGGCGGTGGCACCAAAGTTATTAACAATACGTGGAGCTTACTAGCATCAGGTTCTCACATGAACTGGAATTCGTATGTAGAAGCAGGAATATACCGACCAAATTCTCCGACTATCCGCCATATTAACGAAGCTGAATTTCAACCGGGCATTATTCGTTTAGGAACTGGAGAGTTAGCACCTGACCTGCTTCCTTCCCATCAGCTTTCGGAACTATTTAGCGGAATTAATCATAGAAGCGTACACTTGGGCTACGAGCACCCAAGAGGAAATGATGAACTCCGACAAGAGTTAGTCAAGCATGTAAAAAAACGAGGCATTGAAACTTCTCCTTCATCTATTTTAATTGTATCCGGTTCACTTCAAGCCCTTCAGTTAATTTCAATCGGCCTGCTGCCTCCAGGTGCCAATATATTAGCTGAAAAACCTTCTTATCTTTATTCTCTACCGTTATTTCAGTCCGCACAAATGAAAATAACGGGTGTTTCGTTAGACGAAGAAGGAATTCATTTAGCTTCATTAAAAGACCAACATGAAAAAGAAAAAGGTACAGCTTTATATACAATACCGAACTTTCATAACCCCACCAATGTAACGATGAGTGAAAAAAGGCGCCAAGAGCTGCTTCGCCAGTGTGAAAGAATGCATTTGCCTATTATTGAAGATAATGCTTACGGAGAGCTTTGGTTCCATTCACCGCCTCCACTTTCCTTAAAAGCTCAAGATAAAAATGGAATGGTTCTTTATTTAGGAACGTTCTCTAAAACATTCAGTCCAGGATTTCGAATTGGATGGATTATAGGGCCTGAACATGTAATTGAGCGATTAGCTGACCTTAAAATGCAAGTTGACTACGGAGCCAGTTCCTTATCTCAATGGGCTGCTGCTGAAGCTCTCAAAACCGGACTCTATGACAAGCATGTGGCCAGCGTACGCTATAAATTAAAAGAAAAATGTCAGCAAACACTGGCTATTCTAGAGAAGTATTTGAAGAATCTCGCTGTGTGGAATGCTCCGAGCGGTGGTTTTTATTTTTGGCTTACGCTGCATAAGCCTGTTTCGATGCGGAAGTTATTTAAGCACTGTCTCGACGAAGGAGTTCTTTTAAATCCAGGCGCATTGTATGACCATGAGACTTCACAGCATATCAGAATATCCTTTTCTTATGCGACGCTTGCAGAATTTGAATACGGCATCAAAATAGTCGCAAAAAGCCTTAAGAATCTTTACAAGTGATTCTTAAGGCTTTCTTGTGTTAACGGCAGCTTTATAAAAAAAGTGAGCTTATTATGCTGACGATCCGCTCGTATCTCTCCTTGATGCAGCTGAATAATTTGTTTTGCAATAGCCAGTCCTAAACCTGAACCATTCGCGTCCGTTCTTGATTCATCACCTCGATAAAATCGATCAAACAACTTTTCTACCTCAATTTTTTCACTGATGTTAATGCTGTTCCTAAAGGAAATAACTATGTAACCCTCGTCAATCTCCTGATTCACCTCTAATAAGGAAGGCTTTTTGCTGTATTTCTTGACATTTTCAAGCAAGTTTTGAAATACTCTTACCATTTTTTCCACATCAATAAATGCATTCCATTCACAAGCAAAGTTAGTCTGAACATCAATGCCTTCTCTTGTTAAAATTGGCTCGTACTCTCCTATTACCTGTTGAAGCAAACGTTTCATATCGACCTCATTTCGTTGAAGCTGAAGATCAGGACTCGTTAATTTTGTATAGTCGAACAATTCTTCTATTAAATCAGTTAAGTATTTTGCTTTTGAATCAACAATATATAAGTAGCTATATAATGTTTCATCATCCATACTTTCTCTTTTTTTGATTAAATCTAGGTACCCCACGATGGATGTTAACGGCGTACGCAAATCGTGAGATACACTGGATATTAGCTGATTTTTCACTTGCTCCAGCTCTCGTTCACGATCAAATTTTGTACGGAGCTGCGCAGACATTTTGTTAATGTTTTGGCTTAATTCAGCCAGTTCGTCTTTTCCTCGTACATGGATGGTTGCGCCTAAATCTCCATTTGAAATTTTTTGAACTTGTTTAGAGATTTCTTTCAGATAACGAATATGGGAACGAATAAGTGCTAAAAAAACAAAAACAAAGACCACAACGGCGATAAAGAAAAGTCCAAACGCCAATACATTATATGCAGGGACATTCATTTTCTCTTCTTGTATATACCTGCTCAAAACAAACCTAGCAATTAAAATAAAAATTAAATTGGTAGCCAAAAAACTTATAATGATAGCAAAAAGAAGCTTTACACTTATTCTTCTCATATTCTGTATCCTACGCCCCATATGGTTTTAATATAAATTGGCTTTTTCGGATTATCCTCAATTTTTTCGCGAATCTTTGTAATATGAACCATTACAGTATTATCCGATTTAAAAGCATCTTCTTGCCATACGGCTTCATATATTTTCCCCATACTCATCACCGTTCCTTTGTGGCGTACCAGCAGCTCTAAAATATCAAACTCTTTTGGTGTTAAACGAATCTCTTGGCCGCGCACAAAGACAAGCCGGGTGCTGCGGTTAATTTCCAAATCGCCAATTTGAATAATATCGCGCTCAGCACGTTCATTGTATTTTTTATAGCGTCTAATTTGTGATTTTACTCGTGCGATGAGCTCGAGAGGATTAAATGGTTTTGTTAAGTAATCATCTGCGCCTGCTGTTAACCCAGAAATCTTGTCCATATCTTCTGACTTAGCCGACAGCATAATAATGGGCATGTTTTTTTCTTCACGTATTTTAAAAGCAGCATCGATTCCATTCATCTGCGGCATCATAATATCTAATATAATTAAATCTACTTCTTGTTCCTCTAAAAGCGCTAATCCACATACAGCATTAGAAACTTTCAGCGCTTCAAATCCTTCATTTTCTAAGTAAATAGCAATTAAATTACGAATTTGCTCATCGTCATCTATAATTAAAATTCTGTCTTTCATTTACAAACTCCTTATATCTGATTCTTTTCGCATGTAAAAATATATGCAGGAGGAACATTTCTCCACTCTTTTTCCACTTTAATCTGAGGGAAAAAAGAGCGGATCAGCTGTTTTTTAAAACTCGTATACTGAAACGTAATAAATTTCCCTTCCTCCGCTAATACGCTGCGCGTGTTTTGCAAAATACAGTCCGACACTTCAGACGTTAAAGAAGCAAAAGGAAGACCTGATAGTACGTAATCCACTTTTGGAATATCATACTGTATCAAGTACTTTTGAACATTTTCAGCGGATCCGTGTATCACATACACATTTTTTTCATCTCTTACTTGTTCCTTTACTTTTTCGTAAAAATGCCGATTGTATTCGATAAGAAGCAAAGTTGTACAAGCGCTTCGTCTTCTTATTAATTCACGGGTAAAAACTCCGGTTCCTGGCCCGTACTCTACTATACAGCCTGCATGTTCAAAATCAATCCCTTTTACCATTTTTTTCGCTAAGTGCGTAGAGCTCGGCAAAAGTGCGCCTACCGTTCGCGGCTGGTGAAAATATTGATACATAAAAGCTAAATTCATTTTCTATTCCTTCTTTCTATTCTTTCTTTCTAGAATAGAAAAAAAATCTAAAGAAACGTTAAGTAAATTTCTTAAGAATTCTTAAGAAAACAAAAAGGAGGATGGGACATAACGGAATTAACCCAATCTAAAGACGAGCAAATTGGATTAATAAACTCATATGGATTGCTCTTGACACCGCTGTTGATTTCCATGCAAGACTTCGCTTTCCGCGGGAGTCTTCACCTTGCCCTCCAATCAACAGCTAGAAGCGGTGAAACCCACGTTCATAATAACAGTAAAAAATCCGAATGGTCAGTCAATAATATCGATTGATCATTCGAATTTATCCTTAACTAAAATATTTTTGTCCAGCCTCGATTACTCGTTTAAAAGATAATTTATCGTAAATAACATCCGCTATTTAAATCGAAGGTGGCTCCTGTATAATGTTTTGCTTGAGGGCTCAGTAAAAAAAGAACCGTATCTGCCACGTCTTGAGGCGTAACAAAGCTTGGAATCAGCTGATGAGCGATGTATTCATTTTTGCGCCACTCTGGAATATTTTTCATCATATCGGTATTTACCATTGTAGGTGCTACGGCGTTCACCCGGATATAAGGAGAAAAATTCATTGCACAGCTCTTAGTTAATCCTAGTATTGCTGCTTTAGACATTCCATATATAGCATCGGAGCTTCCTTCCATTCCTGACACGGACGATATATTAATAATCGCTCCTTCTACTTCCTTTTTCATTAATACTTCGCCAAAGTACTTGGAGAAATAAACATATCCTTTAATATTAATATCCATTACAAAATCTATTTCATTTTCTTCATAGTCCAATAAATTTTTCCCTAAATACACGCCTGCATTATTAACTAACCCATACAAGCTTTTATCTTTTATTTGATAAAAAAGATCTTTTACATCGTTGCCTTTTTTTACATCTACTACGTGTGTTTCAATATGGCCCTTTGTATCTTCAGCTAGCTGTTTCAAAGCTCCATCGTTAATATCACAAGCAATAACTGAATAGCCCTTCGACACACACTCTTTTACAATTTCTTTGCCAATTCCAGAACCTGCACCCGTAACGATTATCCATTTTTCTTTCATCTCGACACCTCTTATTCACTTCTGTTAAACATACTTGTTATGTAAATATTCAAACATTTATTATACCATTATTTTCTATATAGACATCCCTTTCTTGCGTTCTTTTTTAGCTTTCCTGACAAAGCGCGTATAGTTTTTTATAGGAGTGATAACGATAAGACAGTACATTATTCCAAACAAGAAAGAGATGATAAGACGTGGCAAAAGTACTTTATATTACAGCTCATCCTCACGATGAGTCTCAATCATTCAGTATGGCAACTGGAAAAGCATTTATCGATGCTTACAAAGAGCACAATTCAAGTGACGAAGTTGTACATATTGACCTTTATAAAGAAAATATTCCTCATATTGATGCGGATGTATTTAGCGGCTGGGGCAAACTTCAGTCTGGCTCTGAACTTTCTTCTCATGAACAGGAGAAGGTCAATCGCCTTGCAGAATTGAGCGAACAGTTTGTATCAGCGGACAAATATGTTTTTGTAACGCCTATGTGGAACTTTTCGTTTCCACCGGTTATGAAAGCCTATTTAGACTCTGTAGCCGTAGCGGGTAAGTCATTTAAATACACGGCAGAGGGTCCGGTTGGGCTATTAACGGATAAAAAAGCGCTTCATATTCAAGCGCGCGGAGGCATTTATTCTGAAGGGCCTGCAGCTGATATGGAAATGGGGCATCGTTATATTGGGATTATGATGAATTTCTTCGGAGTACCTTCGTTAGACGGCATTTTTGTGGAAGGGCATAACGCAATGCCAGATAAAGCCCAAGAAATTAAAGAAAAAGGAATAGCAGAAGCAAAAAAACTTGCCCAAACTTTTTAATATAAAGAGGCTGTAACAAAAATATTTTAATTGAAGGAAGATCCGAACGAGGACTCGAGACTCTTAATGGAGCATCAACTTTGTTCGGATTTTTCTGTTGGTAGGACGAACGTAGCTTTCATGCATGGTGGCTGCTTCCAGTAGTTAATTGGAGGGCAAGGCGAAGACTCCTGCGGGAAAAGCGGAACAGATGAGACCCCACAGGCGCGTAAGCGACGAGGAGGCTCATCGGCCGGCCGCGGAAAGCGAAGCCTTGCACGGAAATTAACTGCGATGTAACAACCCATTCATACTAGATCATTTATCCCGTTTGTTCGTCTTTCGATGGAAGTGATTTCGTTATGTCTAAGTCTCTTTTCTACGCAAAAAAACTTTCTCTTTCCTTTTCGATCCACCTGTCCATTTCTCTATCACTTTTTTCTACAAGTCTGTTAACGAGAATATCATGCCAAATATAATTTTCAAGTAAATTAATGTTGACTGCGTTATTTGTATAGTACGCCATTTCTTTATGACCATAAATCATTTCACTGCTGTCAACAGATATAATAAACCAGTTTTGATTCCCAATGTTTTCGGTATAGCTTGTATGGCGGTGCCGGTCAAATTCCTCCATCGCTTCATCTTGTTCAAACACAATTCCTTTTAGTGTGACGCTCTCCCTTAGCTGTAATAAAAGAGGCTTCAACTCATTATAAATATCGGGCCAAAGCGAGATGACAATTTTATTTTTTGCTTTTAACAATAGCGACTCACAAAAAGCAAGAATGGCTCTTTCTCCTTTCATCGTCATAACCCGGCTTTCTTCTATAGACTCTGCAGCTTCAAGACGTTTAAGCGTTTCGCTAACGCCTTCATACGTTTCGTTCCATTTTTTTTGCAGCGAATGCAAAAAAGCATCGACGGGCAACGACGTGTACTGGGTGCCATCATTACTCTCTTCTTTTAACACCATGCCTTTTTCCTCTAGTGTTTGTAAAATATCGTATACACGCGCTCTTGGCACACCTGAATGTTTACTAATGCTATAAGCAGTGGAAGATCCTTTTTTGACAAGCGTCACGTATACTTTTGATTCATACTGATTAAATCCAAGCGACTGCAGCTGCTGAATAATATTTTCCATAAAGGAAACCTCCCTGTTTTTTAAGTTATTTGAAATTTTTATCATTTACATATTTACAACTGCTTTTTATATAGTTACTATTTAAGTAGTCACTATATATTATGACATGAGGAAGGTGCTTTATGGAAGAATTAAGTTTACAGATTGTTCTTTTGCTTTTACTATTTGGTTTTTTAGCCGCATTCATTGACTCTGTAGTTGGCGGAGGCGGTTTAATTTCAACGCCTGCTCTTTTATTTTTAGGCCTGCCTCCCGCTGCTGCCTTAGCTACAAATAAATTAGCCGGAACGATGGGCGTATTAACGAGTACCATTCGATTTGTAAAATCCGGAAAAGTCGACTTTCGCGTCGTAGGTAAATGGTTTCCTTTTGTATTTATTGGTTCTTTAGGAGGTTCAATCACCGTTCATTTTCTATCCTCTGCTTTTTTGAAACCTGTTATTTTGATTCTCCTTGTTTTAGTTGCTATTTATACAATCTTCAAAAAAAACTGGGGCACCACGTCTACGTATAAGCCGCTGTCTATTAAGAAACTTATTTTCTTTACCGCACTTATTTTTATTATTGGCTTTTACGATGGATTTTTAGGAGCAGGCACAGGTTCATTTATTTTATTTGCTTTTTTATTTATGGGATTTGATTTCCTGCAGTCAGCAGGCAGCGCAAAATTTTTAAATTTCGGCAGTAACTTAGGTGCTTTGCTTGTGTTTTTATATTTCGATTCTGTTGTATTTTCTTACGGATTAATTATGGGGGTTGCGATGATCGCGGGTTCTTTTGTCGGGTCAAATGTCGCTCTATCAAAAGGCGTGACGTACGTCCGAACGCTTTTTATCCTTGTCACTTTAAGCCTTATTAGCAAAAACATATTTGATTATGTAAATCAGTACAAATAGATCAATGGTTTCTTTAGAACCATAACAATGAACCTATATATCTATTAGATTAATAAAACCACCTCTTACTATTTTCTTATTTTTGGGTAAATGTGTAAAAAAACACTAAAATTGTTGTATACTGGTCCATGTTGTTTTACATAATTTAGAAGTATTATACAGAGGTGAACATTTTGTTTAAGAAATTCAGATTTTTATGGTTTATCTTGTTGATCTTTGCACTTATTTTTGTTAAAAATACGTTCTTTTCTTCTTCAGAGAACGCCGCTGAGACGCTAGCAACGTCAGATGTTCCACAAGCCGCAGCTACTTTCAAAGAGGGGAACAATCAGCAGGACGGGGTCATTATTCAAAAATATCGCAAACAGCTAGATGCAGCACAGAAAAAAACCGACGAAAAAGCTACTAAAGAAATACAAGAAAAAATTTATGAAGATGGAAGACAGGCGGCACTAAACTTTCTACCGCGCAATAAATTTCAAAGAGCTTTTTCTCAGCCTTCTAAAAAATCGGCCGATGACATTTATAACTTTCTAATTGCCCAAGTAGGGTTTGGAGGATATGATTCTCTTTATCAAGAAGCAATAGCTGCAAAAAAAGAAGCAGCTTCTTCTACTGACGAATTAAATATGAGTGGCATTCAAGCTAAAACCGCTGCACTTACATACGGCACACTAGCACAAAGAGAGCAGCTGCTTGTTACAAGTCTTGCCTATGACTTAAGCAGCGTAGGCGTCATTTCTTCCGATACAGCTAAAGATATTGATAAAAAAGCTACTCATATGCTAGAAATTAGAAAAGAAGGAATAAATGCCGCGATGCAAGAATAGTTTTGCGAAGTGAAAAGCAGCAGGTAAAAACTACTGTTTTTTTATTCTAAATAACGTTCACGTACTTCCCTATTTTAATAGGCGATCATTTAATAACACACTGGGTAAAGCTTTCATACAATGATATAAAAATGGAGGTAATTTCTATGAAAGAAGCGACTGTATATCAATACGACGCGTTTAGCACGCTCCCTAATAAAGGAAATCCTGCAGGAATTGTGTTTAACGGAGATGATTTTTCAGCTGAAGAAATGCAGAAGATTGCTTATCAAGCACAGTTTAACGAGACGGCTTTTATCATGAAGTCTTTCCGCGCTGATTTACGAATTCGTTACTTTACGCCCGGACAAGAAGCAGATTTGTGCGGCCATGCGACCGTCGCTTCTCTTTATGCTTTACATAGTAAAAATAAACTTCCAAAAACTACATTTACAGTGGAAACAAATGCTGGAATTTTGCCGATGACGGTACAGAGCAGAAACGGACAGCCTGTTATCACCATGAGTCAAGCTTCTCCGCAGTTTCATCCGTTTTCAGGTTCAAAAGAAAAACTGGCAAAAGCTCTTAATCTTCATATTGATGACCTTGATCAAACACTTCCTATTGTATATGGAAGCACAGGAAACTGGACGCTTCTTGTACCTTTAAAAAATTTAGATGCCTGTAAAAAGATGAAGCCTAATCAAGAAGATTTCCCTCATATTTTAACTGATATGCCAAAAGCATCTATTCATCCCTTTTGTTTTGACACGATCCATCCAGAAGCTCATATGCACGGAAGACATTTCTCTTCACCATTTTCGGGTACGGTAGAAGATGCTGTAACGGGAACAGCTTCTGGCGTAATGGGCGCCTATTATGCGAGATATGTGGATCAACAAAAAACCGACCGCTGGCAATTTGTGATTGAACAAGGGCAGGAAATAGATAGAGATGGCTTCGTTCATGTAGAAATCACAAAAAAAGAGAATACGTATGGTGTGGTAATCGCAGGAGAAGCTGCCTATGTAACCAAGCAAATCGTTTCTCTTTCCTAATAAAAACGTGTCCGCCTTTTTGGCGAACACGTTTTTTGTTTAGTAAATAATAGCCTGTACGCTCATTATTGTAACGGTTAAAATAAGAATCACGTTCCCTATAATTAACCACGGCTTTGCGCTTCCTCTTCTACCTTTAATAGCCGTGATTAGTCCAGCAATGGGCAATAAAGCCATAATGATGACCCAAATTTTACGAAGAATGCTGGAATCCAAATAAAAACCAAACTGCATCATCGCAAATAACACGACTGTAATAAGGAAGAAAAGTGTAGGCACGGCTAAATGAATGCCTCTTGGTCTCATTGAGTAGTACACAACATCACTTTCTTTCTATGTAAAATCTTACGTAAAATAACGTTATCATTTACACAGAGTTTTGACAACTTTTTGAAGGATTTTGTCAACAAATTTTAATAATCCAGAAGAAATTACTTCTCATTCAGCTGGCCGAAGACTGACGGAAGTGCAGAAATAACGTCGCTTGCTAATATATCTATCATTGTATGCCCCTGATCGAGCAGCACATCCGCTGCTTTTCCATGAACATATACCGCATTGCTTATTGCTTCTTGCAGAGAATCATGCTGCATGATAAAAGCGAGGATGATCCCTGTTAACGTATCACCCGTTCCGCCTTTTGCAAGTCCCGCATTTCCAGTGGTATTTACGTATTGTTTTCCGTCAGGTGTTGTAACAATCGTATTTGGACCTTTTAATACAAGGTACACACCATTTTCCACTGCGTATTGTCTAGATATTAAAAATCGATTCTCTTCTACTTCTGAGATTGATGTATCCACGAGTCTAGCCATTTCTCCCGGATGAGGTGTTAAAATCGTTGCGTGTTCTCTTTCTTTTACTTCTTTCATCAAATCTGGCAGATGAAAAAGAGCATCTGCGTCGATTACAACAGAAACCGGCTGTTGAAGCACTTGCTCGACAACTTTCTTCGTTTCTTTCGTTCTCCCAAGCCCCGGTCCCACTGCAATTGCATCATACTTTTCTTCTTCTAAAGGAATCTCGCCTGCAAAAAAGCCATCTTTGCTTAGGCATGGCTTGTACATCACTTCCAACATGTGAGCAGCTGCAATCGCATGAATATCACTCGGAAGCGCAAGAGTTAAAAGCCCCGCTCCGCTTGTGAGTGCTGCTTTGGACGTTAGCATTGGCGCTCCGGGTGTTTGGAGTGAACCTCCTATTACGATTCCTTTTCCATGCGTACCTTTATTGGACGAAGCGTTTCGAATGGGAAAAGATTGTTTAATATGCTGAGTTGACCATACTTCCTTAAGAGATGAACTTTTTTCAATTGCTAGCGGCGGAATACCGATATCTACTACAATCAATTCACCGTAACTTTCTTTGCTCGGGTATGTAAATGCCGTGACTTTCGGCTGCTGAAGCGTAATCGTAGCATCTGCACGTACCGTAAGCTCTTGCTTCTGTTCCATTACTCCACTTGGGACATCGATGCTGTATATGTAAGCATTAGAATCGTTTATTTTTTTTATAATGTCATCGTAAGGAGATTTGATGCTGCCTTTTACGCCTATACCTAATAAACAATCAATAAGAACCGTATACTTTTTCACAGAGAAGTTGTCTCCAGCCGATTGCCACGTGAACCCAGCATTTTCATAGATGATCATGGCTTTTTTAGCCGCGCCTTTTATTTTTTCCCGTGCAGGAACTACCCAGACGTCAACTTCATAGCCTTTTGACTTCAAAGCACGGGCAATAACAAAGCCGTCTCCTCCATTGTTTCCCGTTCCTATAAGCAGCCCTATGTTTTCATGTTTTTTGATTCGCTCACTCAGCGCGTTGGCAGCAGCCTGCCCGGCATTTTCCATAAGGGACTCTTCACTCATCCCAATTGTATTCATCACATAATCATCCACTTGATACATCTCTTGATTCGTTACAATTCTCATTATGCTGCTCCTTACTGAAACGGAAATGGTTCATCTGTATTTACCGTTCCTTTTATTTTCGTTATAGTTAATTGTTCTCCTTTCACCCAATCTTCAAACGAGAAAATGAGAGGCTTTGCTTTTCGTCCAATCCCCACAATGACTTGCAGCGTCTCCGGTACATATGCTACTGTATGAAGCGTTCCAGCAGAATTCCGGTAATCTTCTTTAAAAATACCGTATTCATCTTCATTAAATAAAGAAAAAGCTTCAAGAGGCGATAGCTTTTTTTCAATATGATCTCGAATATGATCGAGCCTTTCCTTTGACTCTACCAAATGATGACGATTTTCTTCGACCAGCTGATTAAAATGGTTCGTACACCCCATCATCGTCCCTCTTTGTACATGAACGCCTCGTCCAGATGCTTCGACTACTGCTCCCTGTCCACTGCGGTCATAAATGGAATAATTAAACGCATGACGATGCGGTGCTCTTTCTAAAATAGCAACAGCCTCTTCTGTCGTTTCACATGTTTCTAAAATAAACCGAGCGAGCGTACAGCAAATAAATCCGTTTGTTTGACGGCGGCGATTAACAAAATGATAGCCAATTGCCAGTCCTTTTTCATTCATTCCATCCATTCGCCCAATCATTCTTGTTCCAAATCCGACGCTTGCATATCCTTCATTTGGCTGAAAAAGCAAAAATCGACCTTCGTACGTTTTAGGATGATAATCATAGTTTCGTACATACACGCCGTGCTGCATAAGAGCCGAACATCCCGTTTTTTTCCACTCTTGCTGATACCCGCTGTACTCATGAATAACGTCTTCAAGAGGCCAATCTAAGCCTTCTGCTAAGCCCACTAGCTCATCCCACAGTCCCCGAGCAAATAAGTCGTAATAATGACGAGCTTCTTTTACTATCGTTTGATAGCTTCGTAATGAACGTTTTCTTCTTTTTTGATGATTTTCAAACAGCTTTGTCCCTTTATGTAATTTCCCTTGCATTTCACCAAGCTCTCGGTAAGAGCCCCGCCCTTGAATAACTTCTACCTGTATTTCTTTCACTTCTATCACTCCAATTTTCCAGTACCTTTATTGTGCAGCAAGCGCTCTATTCTTTGCAACTTTCTCCTCTCATAGAACTCTCTTCCTTTGAATACAGTTATAAAGAAACAGGTCGAAAGATTGAAAAGCATTATCATAAGAGGTGATCATATTGCTAAAGGAAGTTCAGCTAGAGATTCAGCGAAGAATCGCCTATCTGCGCCCAACACAAAAAAATGACGGGTCATTTCGCTACTGTTTTGAAACAGGCGTTATGCCTGATGCGTTTTTAATTATGCTTCTTCGCACCTTTGATTTAGATAAAGAAGTGTTGATTAAACAATTAACCGAACGGATCGTTTCCCTTCAAAATGAAGATGGTCTTTGGACGTTGTTTGATGATGAAGAACATAACTTATCTGCCACTATTCAAGCTTATACAGCTCTTTTATATTCAGGATATTACCAAAAAAACGACCGGATTTTGCGAAAAGCAGAAAGATATATTATAGATTCAGGAGGCATTTCGCGCGCTCATTTTCTCACAAGATGGATGCTTTCTGTTAACGGTCTATACGAGTGGCCAAAGCTATTTTACCTCCCGCTTTCTCTTTTGCTCGTGCCTACCTATGTACCGCTTAACTTTTATGAATTAAGCACTTATGCCAGAATTCACTTCGTTCCGATGATGGTAGCAGGAAACAAAAAATTTTCACTTACTTCTAGGCATACACCTTCTCTTTCTCATTTAGATGTAAGAGAACAGAAACAGGAATCGGAGGAAACTACTCAAGAATCACGCGCTTCAATTTTTTTAGTCGACCATTTAAAACAGCTGGCTTCTTTACCTTCTTACATCCACAAACTTGGTTATCAAGCAGCCGAGCGTTACATGCTAGAAAGAATTGAAAAAGATGGAACACTCTACAGCTACGCCACCTCTACTTTTTTTATGATTTACGGTCTTTTGGCTCTTGGCTATAAAAAAGATTCATTTGTGATCCAAAAAGCAATTGACGGGATTTGTTCACTACTTAGTACATGCAGCGGCCACGTGCACGTAGAAAACTCCACGTCAACCGTTTGGGATACCGCGCTGCTCTCTTACGCTCTACAGGAAGCAGGTGTACCGCAGCAAGATCCCATGATTAAAGGCACAACTCGCTACTTAAAGAAAAGACAGCATACAAAGCTTGGAGATTGGCAGTTTCATAACCCAAATACAGCACCTGGAGGCTGGGGGTTTTCCGATATTAATACAAATAACCCTGACTTAGACGATACGTCTGCTGCTATCAGAGCTCTTTCTAGAAGAGCGCAAACCGATACAGATTATTTGGAGTCTTGGCAAAGAGGGATTAACTGGCTGCTGTCCATGCAAAACAAAGATGGGGGTTTTGCTGCATTTGAAAAAAATACCGACTCTATTTTATTTACTTATCTGCCGCTTGAAAATGCAAAAGATGCAGCGACGGATCCGGCTACTGCCGATTTAACCGGTCGAGTGCTTGAGTGTCTCGGAAACTTTGCTGGTATGAATAAATCCCACCCTTCGATTAAAGCTGCAGTAAAATGGCTGTTTGATCATCAATTGGATAACGGGAGCTGGTACGGCCGGTGGGGAGTTTGCTATATTTACGGAACGTGGGCCGCTATTACAGGACTCCGTGCTGTAGGGGTTTCTGCTTCTGATCCGCGTATCATCAAAGCTATCAACTGGCTCAAAAGCATTCAACAAGAAGACGGTGGATTCGGAGAATCATGCTATAGCGCTTCTTTAAAAAAATATGTGCCACTATCGTTTAGCACCCCCTCTCAAACGGCTTGGGCTCTCGATGCTTTAATGACAATATGTCCGTTAAAAGATCAATCCGTTGAAAAAGGAATTAAATTTTTACTAAATCCAAATCTTACAGAGCAGCAAACTCATTACCCCACGGGAATTGGTCTTCCTGGACAATTTTATATTCAGTACCACAGCTACAATGATATTTTTCCTCTTCTTGCACTTGCCCACTACGCAAAAAAACATTCTTCGTAAAAAGGCTGGGACAAAAGGAGTTTAGCTGAAGGAAGATTCGAACGATGAATTGAGATTCTTGCTTGAGAATCCAACTCGTTCGGATTTTTTTATTTGTAGGATGAACGTAGGCTTGCTCCATATATGTAGAGCAGTTAATGGGAAGCCAAGTCTTGCACGGAAATCAACCGCGGTGTAACAAGCACTCCACACTAGCACATTGATCCCATTTGTTTGTCTTGAGATTCGATGGACGTAGTTGTGTCTCAATTTCTTTTTATACGTAAAAGCAGGTTTTTTAAGAAACAAGTGGAATACCTTTTTAAATGTTAGAAAAGAAAGGATGCATCAAATGAATAATGTTTCACCACTTTTAAAAGGAAAAAACGTGATACTAAGAAAACCAAAGGACAGCGATGTAAATGACTATCTAGCATGCAAACAAACAAAAGAACTTATTCGCATGTACGGAGGCGATACCCGAAACTTAAAACCTCTTACATTACAAGATGCCAAGCGGCACGTCGAGTACATAAAGTCTCAAAAGCTGAATTGGTGCATTGAATATCAGCAGCGTTTTGTTGGAGAGGCCCGGCTGACCGTTAACGAGTACGACCGGCGCGCACGGTATGCAATTGGTTTATTTGATTCTTCCGTTTGGAGTCAAGGGCTAGGCACTGAAGTTACAAAATTGGTACTTGCGTACGCATTTGAACACCTTCACTTGCACAGAGTCGATTTACGAGTGCTCGAATACAACCATAGAGCCATTGCTTGTTATGAAAAATGCGGTTTTGTAAAAGAAGGAATAGAGCGTGAAGGTGCTTTTATTGAAGAAGCATTTCAGACAGATCTTATCATGAGTATACTCGAACAAGAGTATTATCAGCTTTAGAGGAGAGAACCAGCTGTCATCATCGTACTTCTTTAAAAGTTCGTATAGCCCAAGCCTTTTGTGAATAAAGTAACATAACGATATGACCAAAGGAGCCAACGATGACAGCTTATGATTCCTCTTCTTTTGTATTTGTAACCATTGATAAACATGACATTGCTGCTTTTTTACTAATTGATATTATTTGCGGCACCACTATTTATGTAGCATGTAAACATTATCTTCACAATGAGCTTGTTTCCATTGCAAGCAGCGCCCTTTTTCCCATGGTATGCAAGAAGGTTTCTCGACGTTAGATCAGCTTTTTACCGGTACCGGTTCTTTTAATGACAGCCAAGTGCGTTCCTTCTGCTGCTGAATCTCTACGGAGTGATTAAAAAATTTAGAAAGATGCGGCTCAGTGAGCTGGTCTTTCGTTTTCCCAGAAGAAAACACTTCTCCTTGGCGCATACAAAGCGTATGGGTAAAGCAAGGCAAAATTTCTTCTACATGGTGAGTAACATAAATAAGCGTAGGCGCTTTTGGCTGCTCTGCCATTTTTGCGATTAGCTGAAGAAGCTGTTCGCGGGCCATTATATCTAGACCTGTACATGGCTCATCAAGTATTAAAAGCTTTGGTGAAGCCATAAGAGCTCGGGCAATTAGCACTCGCTGGCGCTCTCCTTGAGAAAGTGTTCCGTACGCCTGATTTTGTAAATCTGCGCAATTTAGCAGCTGCATTAATTCTATGGCTTGGTTCATATCTTTTTGCTCCACTTGTTCATATAAACCAATAGATGCAAATTTTCCGCTTAAAATCATTTCTACAACCGTATCGTCATCTCGAAACCGCTGTTGAAGCGAAGAGCTTACCCATCCAATTTCTTTTCTGAGCTCAGACAGATTTGTTTCTCCAAATTTCCTTGAAAGAACTTCTACTTGACCTTTTGTAGGCCAGATATATCCGTTGATTATATTTAAAAGCGTCGTTTTTCCGGAACCATTTAACCCAAGCAAACACCAATGTTCCCCTTTTTCCACTAACCACGACACGTTTTTTAAAATTTCTTTTTCTGCTCGTTTTACCGAAACGTTCTTAATTTTGATCATGCTAACACTCCTATACTCTCATTTTTCATTATATATACTATAAAAGAATAACGATTTATCCCATTTGTTAACTTGCTTTTCTTTTTTCATGCCAATTCTTTCAGCCAGTTTAATCGATGGGAAATTGTCAGGATCTATTAATGATATAATCTTCTGAAATTTCAGCGTATGAAGTCCATAATCTAAGCAAGCTTTTGCTGCTTCACTCGCATAGCCTTTGCCCCAGCGGCTGCGTAAAAATAAATAACCAAGTTCTGGATCTACCTTTCCGTCTACTTTTTGAAGAACCATGCCACACTGCCCAAGAAACTCTCCTTTCTGCTTATCCTCAGCGATCCACATGCTAATGCCGTACGTTTGATAATGCTGCTTCATCCATTGAATCCAGCGACGTGTGTCTTGTTCGCTTTTAGTAGAAGAATAATACTTCATTGCTTCAGCATCCTCAAAGATTTTCAGTAAATTTCCTGCATCGCTTTCGGCCATGGCTCGCAGCGTCATTCGTTCTGTCTCAATAATCGTATGAATCCTCTCCTTTCTTACATTCCAACATCTACTATCTTTATTATCCGCTACTATTTTCTTTTCGTAAAGTTTTCCTTTTTTTATTTAAATGACCGGGAAAAAACGCACCAAAAAAGGCTGCTACACACAGCCCTTTAATCTGGATCACACGTTTTCCCGTACCGTAATACGTTATATATAGCACGTCCATCACTTGCAGTTGTCTCTGTATATTGAATTGGCAGCAGTGAGAAAATAACATAATAGACTGAAAAATAAACAAATTGATAGCAAAATATATCTTCAGGCAGAATATTAGCCATAATTAATCCATTTATTATAAAAATAGTAAGCAAATTAAACAGTACACCACCAGCATACACCACTGCATGAGAAATGCGACTGTCATTCTTAAGATTTTCATATTTACAAAACGAGTCTAAAAAATAGACTGACTTAATTTTAAACTTCCCCATTTTAAGAATCGTTTTCCCCCGCCCAATAGTAAAATCGACCTTCCCTCCGAAAATAATTGCCATGACGGAATGCCCCAGCTGATGAACAAATGATACAAGTGGCAATACAAGACAGAATGACCACACAAATTTTGGAAGATCATTTAACCCAAACACCTTTATCCCTCCTTTTTGTTTCTTCTCTCTACTTTTCCTCCCCGTTTTCACTTAAAACTACATTTAATTTCTTTTTTAAAACTCATACGAAATAACTAGCATATACATCGTGTCTTATGACCTAGATAAAACCCGATATATGTAGCTTATGAAAAATACATTTTTCGAAAAATAGTTGGCGTAACGTTTTCCTGTTCTTTGAAACGCTTGATAAAGTAGCTTGGATGTTCATACCCTACTTGTCTTGCTACATCTTGTACAGAGATTTGGTTGTTTTTAAGCAGCAGTTTCTTTGCTTTTTGAATCCGCACGCGCGTTACGTATTCAAATGGCCGGATGCCAAGAGATTGTTGAAAAAGCAAACACGTATACTGCTCCGTTACGCTGAGCTGCTGCGCCAGTACTTCTAGCGTTAACGGCTGATGATAATATTCCTCGATATAACGAAGGACTGGGTTTAGCTGAGTAATTTGCTGCAGGCGACTTTTGCTTTCTATATATACGCTGTCTTGGCGAAGTTTTAAAATGACGCTGTATAGTAGTTCAGAGCACTGCATGGTGCTAAAGGTATGATTTTCTTCTAACCGATTCATTAGTTCTTGAAGCATCCTGTAAAGACTTTCAGCATTTGTAAGGACGATTTTTCCCGAATTAATAAATTGAAGAGAAAGCATAATATCATCCATCACACTTCCGTTAAAAGAAACCCAGCATACTTGCCATTCGCTCGTAACGGGATAGTATTCGTGCGGAACGTGCGGCGTCAGAAACATCCCTTCATTTTCTTTTATAATATAAACCTCGTCATTTACATGAAGCTCGCCTCTTCCTTTTATACATTGAATCCATTGATAATCAGGAAACTCTCCCTGACGGTTAATATGCGTTTGATGTCTCCAGCTTCCAGCGCTTGTAACATAAAATGGCAGTTTCATATCTTCATCTGAAAGAGCCGGAAAGTACATACGGTCCATATTACTTCCCCCTTTCTATGTGAATATAGTTATATTATCATGAAAATAATTAGATTGATAAGGTTTTCAGAAAACGTTATCATTTTCATATAAACTAATAACCTAGTAATTTAGAAATGAGGGATCAACATGTTAAAAACCGGCAAGAAATTTCATTATACAGCACCTGCAAACGGATATCCTGAATGGAATAACAACCCTGAAATTTTTCAATTGAACCGTTCGAAAGCACACGCTTTACTAATGCCTTATCAAACGGTCGAAGAGGCCTTAAAAAATGATAGAAAATCTTCTGTTTACTACCAAAGCTTAAATGGAAGCTGGTACTTTCATTTTGCTGAAAATGCAGATGGCCGCGTCAAAAACTTTTTCGCTCCTGAATTTTCATATAAGAAATGGGACTCTATTTCAGTTCCTTCACACTGGCAGCTGCAAGGATATGATTATCCTCAATATACAAACGTGACATACCCTTGGGTTGAAAACGAAAACCTCGAACCTCCTTTTGCACCGACTAAATATAACCCTGTCGGTCAGTACGTCCGTACTTTTACACCTAAATCAGAATGGAAAGATCAGCCCGTGTACATCAGCTTCCAAGGCGTCGAATCTGCTTTTTACGTATGGATTAACGGTGAGTTTGTTGGATACAGCGAAGACAGCTTTACTCCAGCTGAATTTGATATAACTTCTTACCTTCAAGAAGGTGAAAATACGATAGCAGTAGAAGTATATCGCTGGAGTGATGCAAGCTGGCTTGAAGACCAAGATTTTTGGCGAATGAGCGGCATCTTCCGAGATGTGTATCTTTACTCTACTCCACAGGTTCACATCTATGACTTTAGCGTTCGTTCGTCGCTTGATAACAACTACGAAGATGGTGAACTTAGCGTTTCAGCTGATATTTTAAATTACTTTGAGCACGATACTCAAGATCTAACATTTGAAGTCATGCTGTATGACGCGAATGGCCAAGAAGTACTACAAGCTCCGCTGCAAACAAATTTAAGTGTGAGCGATCAACGTACAGTCTCCTTGCGTACACACATTAAAAGCCCTGCAAAATGGAGCGCAGAAAGTCCTAATTTGTATACCCTTGTACTCAGCTTAAAGAATGCTGCTGGTTCTATTATTGAAACAGAAAGCTGTAAAGTTGGCTTCCGTACGTTTGAACTAAAAAATGGCCTCATGACAATCAACGGCAAGCGTATTGTACTTCGAGGAGTGAATCGCCACGAATTTGATTCAGTAAAGGGCCGGGCAGGCATCACGCGCGAAGACATGATTCACGATATTTTGCTGATGAAGCAGCATAATATTAACGCGGTGCGTACATCCCATTATCCTAACGATTCAGTATGGTATGAACTATGTAATGAATACGGACTCTACGTTATTGATGAAACCAATTTAGAAACGCACGGAACGTGGACTTATTTACAAGAAGGTGAGCAAAAAGCCGTTCCAGGAAGCAAGCCAGAATGGAAAGAAAACGTATTAGATCGCTGTCGTTCCATGTACGAACGTGACAAAAACCACCCTTCTATCATTATTTGGTCGCTTGGAAACGAATCATTTGGCGGAGAAAACTTTCAGCATATGTATACCTTTTTTAAAGAAAAAGATTCCACGAGACTTGTTCATTATGAAGGAATCTTCCATCATCGCGACTATGATGCTTCAGATATAGAAAGCACGATGTACGTTAAGCCAGCAGATGTAGAGCGCTATGCATTAATGAATCCGAAAAAACCTTACATCTTATGTGAATACAGTCATGCAATGGGTAATTCATGCGGAAATCTGTACAAATACTGGGAGCTGTTCGATCAATATCCGATCTTGCAAGGCGGTTTTATATGGGACTGGAAAGATCAAGCTCTTCAAGCAACAGCAGAAGACGGTACTTCTTACTTAGCTTACGGGGGAGATTTTGGTGATACTCCTAACGATGGTAACTTCTGCGGAAACGGTTTAATCTTTGCTGATGGGACCGCTAGCCCCAAAATTGCAGAAGTAAAAAAATGCTATCAGCCCGTAAAGTGGACAGCAGTCGACGCTGCAAAAGGAAAGTTTGCCGTTCAAAACAAACACTTGTTTACAAACTTGAACGCCTATGATTTTGTTTGGACTGTTGAAAAAAATGGTGAACTAGTTGAAAAGCATGCGTCACTTTTAAATGTAGCTCCTGATGGTACAGACGAACTGACGCTTTCTTATCCTCTTTATGAGCAAGAAAATGAAGCTGACGAATTTGTTTTAACTCTTTCTCTCAGATTGTCCAAAGATACAGCCTGGGCTTCAGCTGGATATGAAGTGGCGTACGAACAGTTTGTGCTGCCTGCCAAAGCCGCTATGCCTTCAGTAAAAGCTGCTCATCCTGCTTTAACCGTTAACCAAAATGAACAAACGCTTACGGTTACAGGAACTAACTTCACGGCTATTTTTGATAAGCGAAAAGGCCAGTTTATTTCTTACAACTATGAGCGCACCGAGCTGCTTGCGTCGGGTTTCCGTCCGAATTTCTGGCGTGCAGTAACCGATAATGACCTCGGAAATAAACTGCATGAAAGATGTCAAACGTGGCGTCAAGCAAGTTTAGAACAGCACGTAAAAAAAGTAATCGTTCAGCCGCAAGTTGACTTTGTTATCATTTCGGTTGAACTAGCTTTAGATAACTCTCTTGCTTCTTGCTATGTAACGTATACGCTATATAACGATGGTAAAATGAAGATTGAACAATCTTTAGCACCTTCTGAGACAATGCCTGAAATTCCTGAAATCGGCATGCTGTTTACGATGAATGCGGCTTTTGATTCTTTAACGTGGTACGGAAGAGGACCTCATGAAAATTATTGGGACCGTAAAACTGGCGCTAAGCTGGCCCTTCATAAAGGCAGTGTAAAAGAGCAAGTTACACCGTATTTACGCCCTCAAGAATGCGGAAATAAAACGGACGTTCGATGGGCCACTATTACAAACGATCAAGGGCGCGGCTTTTTGATAAAAGGTTTGCCAACAGTCGAGCTGAACGCTTTACCTTACTCACCTTTTGAACTGGAGGCTTACGATCATTTTTACAAATTGCCGGCAAGCGATTCAGTAACCGTGCGGGTTAACTACAAGCAAATGGGCGTTGGCGGAGACGATAGCTGGCAAGCTAAAACACATCCTGATTACACACTATATGCTAACCGCTCGTATACAAACACGTTTACGCTAAAACCTCTATAAAAACAAGAAGGACTTTCATTTGAAAGTCCTTTTTACTTATGATGTCACCTCTGGCTTTCGCTGAGAAAGTAAAAATACCGTAGCGATAATAAGAATCGTACCTAACCACTCCGTCCATCCAAAGGTCACATGAAGCCATAGAACAGAGAGCGCCGCTGCTGATAAAGGTTCCGCTGACGCAAGAACAATGGCTTCAGAAGCGCTAATATGCTTCAAGCTTTCCAAATAGCAATAAAATGCAATGAGCGTTCCGAAGATGATTACAAATAACACCGCACACAGCGACAATAGCGACCACTCACCTGCTATATGCCACGGCGGGTGAATAAATGAAAAACTTGCGCCGCCTATCACCATTCCCCAGCCTACTACTTCAATTGAGCTCCATTTCGCAAGAAGACGCTTAGGCTGAAGCGTATAAAAAGCAGACGTCACAGCTGCCCCAATTCCCCAAAACAACGCCCACCCTGTAATAGACAGCTCGTTAAAATTCCCGCTTGTTGCAAGAAAAAAGGTCCCTGTTATGACGAGCACAACAGAAATCATTTCTACTTTCACCGGCCACTTTCTTGCTTGCAGGGCTAAATAGCCAATAATAAATATTGGCGACGTATATTGAAGCACTGTAGCTGTAGCAGCGTTTCCTGCTTCAATAGCTGCAAAATACGTATACTGCACGCCGAGCATACCGATTACACCAAACAAAAGCAGCGAAGTCCTCTCTTCTTTTGTTTTCCAAATTGCAAAAATATTGCGCTGCTTAGAGGCTATTGCCAAAAGCAGCAATCCGGATACTAACATACGAACGACGACCAGCCACTCTGCGTTAAAACTTTTATGCTGAAATAAATATTGAGCCACCGTGCCAGATACTCCCCACATTGTGGCACCAATGATTACAAGCAGCAGCCCCCATGCTCTTCTAGATGACGTTTGAACTCCTTCCACTTGCCATTCCTTCTCTCTTTTTCATATATATTTAACTTACCTCGCTCTTCTTTAACGGTCAATAGCAAAAAAAGTCGAAGCAATATGCTTCGACTTTTTTAAATGCTTTTATGAAGTAATTTCTTGAGTAAAGGAAATAGCACATCGGGAAGTTCTTCGATGTTTGGTACTAGAATACTATATTTCCCGTACATATTTTGAATGGTTTTCTTTTGTCCTTCATCAATTTCCCCGTTGGATAAAAAGACGTTGATGACTTCAATTCCGTGCTTGCGTGCTTCTAATACCGCTTCGTGCGTATCTACAATACCATTTTGTTCATATCCCATAGCGGCTGGTTCACCGTCTGAAAACACAAGTAAAAACTTCTGCTGTTCAGAACGCTGAAGCAAGCGGCGTGTCATATGGCGAATGGCAAATCCATCACGGTTGTCTTCTTCAGGCTCAAGCTGCATAATTTCAGGACCGCTTTTACGCTTTAACGATGCTTGAAAGTCCATAACTGTCTGCAGGTAGTTAGGCTGGCTCGTTTCGGTGGCATCATTTGTATCTTCCCAAAATCCTACAATTTGATGAGGCACCATAACAGACTTTAACGCTTCATGAAATAGCGTAATCCCAAGCTTCGTTTCATCCATTTTGTCGTACATTGATGCGGAACAATCAACTAAAAGAGAAAAGACAGCATCAATTTGCGCAGAATCTTCATCTTTTTTATAAAACAAACGAGGATTGTCGTCTGTCCATAGTTTTAGAAGCTTTTTATTTAATCGGCCAAAGTGCAGCTCGCTTCTAGGAAGCGTTTTTTTATGTTCAAGCGTTTTTTCAATCATTTGCTTTAATTTTTTTTGATACGATGCAATAATTTTTTTATTCTCATCATACTGAACAACGTGATCGTCGTTCGGAAGTTTAGAATCTATAAAAACAGCATAGGCATGCTTATTTTCTTTCCCATACTCATAATCCGCTTCCCCATCTTTTTCCGGATGCGTTTGCTCCATGGCTTCGATTTGAGAATAATCGTTCCGCGATGTTTTTTGAGAAGACCCTTGCACCATGCCCATTGCTTGATCTCCATCGTCGCCTTCACGAACACCATCGCCTAGCATGTCTGTTTTTGAGCCTTGATCCATATCAAACTGTAGAAAACTTTGCGTCGCTTCGCTTGTCTCTCGATGCCACATTTCCATTTTCTCTTCGTGAATGTCTTCATCTCCGTCTTTTTCATGTTCTAAAATATCATCGTTCACTAATGAATCTTTGCGCTTTAAATCTTCAAATGTTAACCCTTCTTCTAACTGATCATACTGGAGTTCAGCCAAGAAGAAATAAGTATTAAGCATATCTTTTTCAATAATATCATCAAAAACATCTAAAAGTTCAAGACAGATGCGCGATACATCTTTTGTTGTTTTAGCTTCATATACATTTGTTAGCTGTCTGCGAATAAAAGGCATCGCTAAATTAATCGATTCACTCATTGAAGGAATTTCTTCAAATGGATTTTCGGCCGTCAATAGCAAGTAGATGCCGTTAAAAAGTGCATCCGTATACACGCTTTTTGTTAAATTTGCGCTCATTTGTGTAGCAAAATATTTTCTGTAGAGCTGTCTTCTGACGGCGAAGGCTTTTTTCGTTCCAGGACGTTCGCGTTTGCATACTTCTTCTAAACGAATATCTTCAAACAGCATAAACAGCTGCTTAGCTAAGCCAGGTACCGAGGTTTTATTTATTTTCTTTAAATATGCATTAATTTCTTTGAAGTTTGAATGCTTATAGCTTCCAATACTTCTTAAAAATACATCACTTTTTAAGCCGTACACTTTGTCTTCTTCTGGACGGTTATCCCAAAAGTGACTGAGATAAATAATGCCGTGTACAGGATCATAATAAGAAGAAACGCGATACTCTACTTCAATTTCATCATTTTTTGTTAATGTTTTCGTTAAATCTGCCAGCTCCATATAGAGAAAGGAATCTACATTTTTGTCGTTAAATTTAATAAATCGCATAGCGCCACTCCTTACTCAAATAATGTTTCAGCAATATTTTGAATGGCGGCTTTTTCCCTTTCATCTTCTAGCTTTTCAATAATACCGCGTCTAATCGCGCGAAGAGGCGGCATATAAAGAGCTAAATCACACGTATCGATAAGCGCACGAATAGACGCAGCTTCTTCTGATACATGGCCGCTTTGAACTTGAGTAATTAAATCCGCAGAGAGCGTGACAAATTTATCAATTAATTTTTCGTCTTTTAACTGAGACTGAGACATCAGAACTTGCTTTAAGCTGCCTCCTTGAATATACGGCACTTCAATAACAACAAAACGATTTTTTAACGCTTCGTTTAATGGAACAGTACCAACATACCCCTCATTAATAGCCGCTACTACGCCGAACGTTTGCTGACCGCGTACTACATCTCCAGTGAATGGGTTCGTAATCATTTTTCGGTAATCAAGAACCCCGTTTAAAATAGGAAGTGTTTCAGGTTTAGCCATGTTAATTTCATCAATATATAGTAAATGGCCTTTTTTCATTGCCTGAATAACAGGTCCTTCCACAAACTCAATACCTGTTTTCCCTTCTTGTTCCGCAATTGTTTTAAAACCAAGCAGCGCTTCTGCATCTAAGTCAACCGAGCAGTTAACGCTATGCATCGGCTGAGAAAATAAATGCGACAGCGTTTCAGCAAGCTTTGTTTTACCTGAACCTGTTGGTCCTTTTAAAAGTACGTTTTTCCCTAGTGACAAGGCAATAATGGCATCTTCTAAAATATCTGCTTCTTCTGCTGTATAGCCGCCTTTTCCAATTAATAGCTGATCAGCATCGGACAAGTTTCCATATTTACGATTCGCTAAAAGCGAAAGAACCTCTTGTGGTAATGATAATTGTGATAGTTGAATTGACATAACAAAAATCCTTTCTTTCTGCATACTTTCTATAGTTTACTAAAAAACATTCTTCTTCTCAAAGAATTGCCTTACCTACGCTTTTCTCTAAGGTTTCCGATAGAAAAACCGCAGTCTTTAAACATATATTCAGTAAAAAAAAGTAGGTTATTCACCTACTTTTTTACGATTTTATAGTTTTTATGATTAACGACTGTTTTCATGGATTCGCCCGTTTCAGCATCTTTTCCAAAATCTACGATAACCGAATTGTCTCGCACTACCATAACAATTCCTTTAAATCCTTTATAGTCGCCTTTTTTTGGCTGAATTGTATCGCCAACTTTAGCTGCTTTGACTTTAGGTGCTTGTTCTTCTGTACCTTGTGTATTTTCTACGTCCATCATGACCCCACCTTTTCCAATTTACCGTGTTTTTTATAAGTGAAAACACAATTTAATTTACTTTTTGTTGAAAATACTTAGTTTATTTTCCCACAAACATCCATGGTTAAACACCATGTGTTTGTCCATTTTTATTTTGCAAACAAACGCTGTATTTTTTATTATGTATGTAGCTGTTTTTTGTAAGAGCACATCCTTGTTCTATCATAACATTTTCTGTTTCCTTCGAACACCAATTACCCTTTAGTTTTTTAAAAAAATGACAAATCACACGGAATTATGTCGAATTTCATATGGTTTTCTTTTTAATATGATAAGCTATATATCGTATTTTAAGCATCTTTTATCTATTACATACGATTTTTGATAAAAAAACCGAAACTTTTATCCACAAATTGCGTTGATTAAATGAAAGGGGGAGAAAATGGCACAACAGCATAACTTTGAACACATTTATAAACAGCACATGCATGATTTGCTGCGCTATCTTCTCTCTCTTACTCGCAGAAAAGAATCAGCGGAAGATTTAATGCAGGAGACCTTTTACCGGGCACTTTTACACTTAGAAACATATAAAGGCGAGGAAGTGAAGCCTTGGCTGTTCAAAATTGCTTATCACGCCTTTATTGACTGGTATCGAAAAGAAAAAAAACGCCCTACTGTCGAAATAGAAGAATGGCACTTTACTCCTCAGCCAAGTGCTGAAGAACAAGTGATGATTCAAAGTGAAATCGACGGCTGGCTTTCTGATGTATCTGCTTTGCCTCCAGCTAAGCAGAATATTGTACTGTTACGAGATTATCACGGCTTCACATATGAAGAGATTGCAGAAATGACTGGCTATACTCTGTCAAAAGTGAAAATGGACTTGTATCGTGGTCGTCAACAATTGAAAAAAAGAAAGGAAGAGGACGGATGAGCTGTCAAGATATGAAGCATCAATGGGAAAAATATAAAAACGGCACTTTGACAGACAAAGAAGCAGAAGCACTTGAAGAACATACGGAAAATTGCGAAGCATGCTCAGCTCATTTGGAGCACTTGCTAACCGAAGATGAACCGTTACCGCCAACTTCATCAGCTACTTCACTAAGTGACGATACGATGTTGGATAATAAAAAAGTTAAAAAGTCCATTTATATCGCCAAATGGAAGCAGCGCCTTTCAAATGTGACAACTGTCATTGGCTCTGTCGTTCTGCTATGGATAATCGGCAGCTTTTTATCTATTGTATATTATCATCAATCAAAAACCGAATACATAAACAGCGTGAATCAAGCGGCTATCGAATCTGCTTTTCCGAACGTTCATATACGTGAAACCACTTCTGATACACAGTCCTTTTTCCGCATGCAGTCGCAAATGGAAGCTTATAAGCAAATTGGACGTGAAGAGCAGGCCATTGGGACGTTTACATTTCATCAGCTGTTTGATAAAACAAGCGGTGTAGAAAAAGAATTCTCCGGCGGCAAATACGACCTTAACCTTTCTTTTGTCTATCCTGATCCCAAAAAACTAAAGCTACATGCAAAAGAGTATAAGCAATGGACAAACGAAACATGGAAAGCGTTAGAAAATCTACCAAAAGGAACGGTGAGCGAAGTGGCTATTTCTTTTGATGATACGTATTCGCTAAAAGAAGTTCAGCAAAAAATGAACGTCATCGACAGCCGTGATTTTTCTACCTCTTGGTACGCGCTTAATACAGGGCACGAACAAAAAACAAGCACAAAAGATGAGCCATTAATTGACTTAACATCAACCTTTGGCTTTCCAGAGTTTTTAGACTTACCTTACGATCACAAAGGAAATCAAACCCACTCTACTAGCAAGTCGAACGTTTTAAATATGATGAAACTATTAGCCGATAATGAAGAAACGGTCCAAAAAGTTCGTCAGCTAGACCATTCTGATCTGTTGCTAAAGCAGCGATATTCTTATGTAAAAAAACATGGCGTCGGCGTGTACGGCGTTGTGATTACAGGGCCTACAAAAAAGCTTCTGAAATTAAAAAATGATCCGTCGATCACATATGCGTCACTTGGAGATGTAGAACTATGGAATTGGTTCAGTCGTCCCTCATCAGGTACCTTAATGAATCAGTAGAAGCTGAGACAAAAGTATAGCAGTGGAAGAAAAATCCGAACGATGAATCAAGACTCTTGATAGAGAATCAAATTCGTTCGGATTTTTTTTATGGATAGAGTGAACGTAGGTTTCATATATGCAGTGATGTCGTTACGTCTCGGCCTCTTTTTTATTCATTCGTTAATTGTTCAAACCTTTTCACCGCTTCGCTTTTATCAAATGAACTAAACCATCGATAGTCTTGGTCATCTAAAATGCGATAGTGCTGACTAATCATATTTTGCTGCAGACGAAAAGAGCCTTCTTTTTGAATTTCTTTCCACCATACTCTTCCTCCGAGCGTTTTATCTTTTGGAGAAGATACGCCGTTATGAGCAATGATTTCTACTACTTCTAAAGGAACGTCTCCCAAAACCGATTGAAGGATTTCACTGTCACCAAACAAACCGCATACTGCAACAGTGGTCGTCCACCCTGCTTCCGTGCGCCCTTTTTCAATTTGAACCAATGTTTTTTTGGAAATACCAATGACTTCAGCCATTCTGTCTTGTGAATAGTTTCTTTCTAAACGAATTAATCGTATTTTATCCGATACTGATTTAATTACTTCTTGTTTATTCATTTTCACAGCCCTTTCTTTCTATACACGTACATTTCTTTAGTGTAATATTACACCTAATTAAAGAAGAGTTTCAAGCGTTTCCCTTCGTCACAAGACGGGGAAATATACTGAAATGGTTTTTGTACACTAAAACAATTAAAAGGAGTTGAGAATATGTATATCATTGTATGGGCTATGCTTGTACTATACGCCTGGCTGCTAGCTCCGGGAGCAAGCGCCGGTAATGATTTGCTGTTTAAAAATCTTATCACCGAAAATTTTCAACTGGTAGATCCGCTCGTGGTTATGGTATTCTCTTTTTTAGGACTTTTCCCAGTATTGTTTATGGTAATAATCTGTAAAAAAGATACATACAACTGCCTGGATGGCCATTTTCTCTTCTATCATTTGCGCTTGGAGCTTTTTCTCTTTTGTTCTATTATCATTGGAAAGGACAAAAAGTTCGAACACGTTCGCGTATTCCTTCACGTTTCATTGCTATCATTTCTTCTCATCTATGGATTGGACTATGCTTAGTGCTCACGATTGCAGGTTACGTATACGGACTATCCGTAGGTTCAATAAAAGCTTATGGAGATGCTTTTATGCAGTCACAGCTTGTTAGCGTGATGACCGCTGATTTTTTTGTTTTAACGTGGCTTTCTTACTCCGTTATGACAAAAGAAAGGATAGCATCCCGGCCTTACCTTCTTTTATGTTTCATTCCAGTTGCGGGCCCTTTTCTTATTTTGTTACTGCTTCCCCGCCAAGATGTTAGAGAAGAAAAACTTTAAATAAAAGTCTTGCGTTCCATTCATTATTCCGTTATAATCATTTCTTGTACGATGAAAGTTGATTAATTAGAAAACATTTATATATCGGCATCTTATTTACATTTGTTATACATACCTGCGCTGTGCGTATACTCATGTTGTCTTAAACCTTTGAGTGTTAAAAGGGAGCTCAAAATTTAGCTGCAGATAGCACGCCCTTCTTGGGACGCTAAACCCGGCTATGAGGGCACCCACCTAGTAGATCTGGGTATTTAAGACACTTAGGGTTACGGCAGTGCGGGCTTATTTTTTAGTTAGCTGTAGCTAGCTTTTTTTATTTTTCATTTTACTAGTTTACATAATTATTTTATTGTTAACTTATATTTTTTTAGACATGTATGTTTTATTTATCTTCGTTTGAGGAACATAAAAAGTAATAAAGGAGATGGATAAAATGAATGAACAAAAAATTGCTAAAAAAGTAAACGAAGTATTAGAAGGAAATCGTGTAGGAACATTAGCCACAGTTGTAAACAACAAACCCCACTCTCGCTATATGACATTCTTTAGCGATGAAGATGGTATCGCTCTTTACACACCAACAAATATCAATACACATAAGGCAGAAGAAATCGAAGCCAATCCGAACGTGCACGTACTATTGGGCTACAGCGGCGAAGGATATGGCGATCAATACTTAGAATTATCTGGTACAGCTGTTCTTCGTACTGGTGATCAATTAAAAGGGCGTATATGGAACGATCACATGAAAGAATGGTTTGACGGTCCAAATGACCCTGAGTATGTTGTTCTTGAAATTACGCCGAACGAAATTCGCTTTATGAATGAAGGCGAAGAAACTCCCCAAACTGTTCAGCTATAATAAAAAAGCGCACACTGTGCGCTTTTTTATTTTCCTACCGCTTCTTTCAATTGAGCTGCTTTTTCTTTTGGAGACGCTGCTAAGCTAATCGCGGTAATAATAGAAACGCCATCTGCACCTGCCTCTACTACTTGTTTGGCATTTTCAGGCGTGATGCCACCGATTCCTACAATTGGAAAGTCAATATTCTGGTTTCGCACTTCTTCAATTAACTTTGTACCTTGCACTGCTTTTGCGTCTTTTTTTGTAGAAGTAGGAAAAACAGGTCCCATTCCTACATAATCTGCCCCGTCTTTTATCGCTTGCTGCAGCTCTTGTACATTATGAACAGAGACGCCTACAATTCCTTTTCCTATTTTCTCTCGAACAATATGAGCTTTTTCATCTTCCTGTCCAATATGAACGCCATCTGCTTGTAAGCGGATGGCTAAGTCAAGATCATCATTCACAACAAAAGGAACGCTGTGCTGCTGACAAATTTGCTGAAGTTCCTTCGCAAGCTGATACTTCGCTTCTCCTGTTAGGGCACCCTCGCCTTTTTCACGAAATTGAAACACGGTAACTCCGCCTTCAATTGCTTCTTTCAACACTTCTTTCGGATCTTTTGTACAGTTATTGCTGCCCATTATAAAATAAACTTGCAGCAGCTTTTTGATTTCTTCGTTTGTCATTTTCCGGCTCCTTTTAACGTTGATGTACTCTTGCATATGATTCAATATCCTGCCCTGATAAAAGATGAAGCTGATTTAACAGCTCAATTTGAAAGCTTCCCGGTCCTTCTTCACCTTTTTTCGCTGCGGCGATTTGACCTGCCACTCCGTAAAAACTTAAAGCCGCAACGCTTGCCTCGACATATTCTTTTTCTACAGCAGCGAAAGCTCCTATAATTGATGTCAGCAGACACCCAGTCCCCGTCACTTTCGTAAATAACGGGTGACCGTTGTCTACTGTATACGTTGTGTTTCCATCTGTGATTACATCTTGTTTACCCGTGATAACAATCACTGTATCTAATTTGTTCGCTGCTTTCTCAGCAAGTTCAATGACGTCTCCTTGCCCTTCTAATGAATCAACGCCTTTAATGAGCCATGACTCGCCTACTACATTCGCAACTTCAGCAGCGTTACCACGAATAACTGCAATATTTAATTCTTCTACAAGCTGACGTGCTACTTCTGTACGAAACGGTGTCGCTCCGGCTCCTACAGGATCGAAAATAACCGGCACGCCATTTTCATTTGCAGATTTTCCTGCTATTCTCATCGCTTCTACTTCTTGAGCCGTCAGTGTACCCATATTTAAGACAAGCGCTCCGGCGATTCGTGCCATGTCAGCCACTTCTTCCTTCGCATAAGCCATAACAGGTGAAGCTCCTAGTGCAAGCAGGCCATTTGCTGTAAAATTGGTTACCACAACATTCGTAATATTATGAACAAGCGGACTTGTATCTCTTACTTTTTCTAATTGAGCTGAAATTTTACTAATATCCATATTCTCTCACTCTTTTCATTTAGTTTTAACACTGCAAAAAAAGACAAAAAAGCACCTTGCATGCGCAAAGTGCTTTGGTATGTACTCACATTCCCTGCGCTGGCATTATCCAACAGGTTCAAATGGTCAACAGGCGTCCCTGTACTCTCAGCCTGCCCCGCACAAGCTCCCATACTATTCTTGTTACGTATAAAGTTTACTATTAACCTTTTTTATTTGCAACCATTTCACTATTTTGCCGATAAAATAAAGCTTCTCTATAGGCTGAGTACCATTGTAAACCTTACACCTTTACTAAAAGAATAATCAAAAGACCTCCAGTAAGCTACTCGAAGTCTTCAATTCCCTAGGAATTCTATCATTTTTTCCTTATGGTTATTTCTCTTGAACCGCTTGATTTCTCACAGCTGTTTTTCTGTCCTTCCCTGTTCTTAAAGATAAAAGAAAACAAAGCAGCAGTACAAGTGCAGCTGATACGTACGGATAATTAATGTTTATATCAAAGAGAAAGCCTGCTACAACTGGTCCAATAATATTCCCAAGACTTGTATAAGCAGAATTTAGTCCGGCTACATACCCTTGGTCGTCTTGTGCCATCATCGACATTTGCGTGCTGATTGCCGGACGTAAAATATCTGTTGCTAAAAAGACGATGAATGTCACAACAATAATAAGCCAGTACGTGTGCACAAACAGCGTAAGTAAAATAAAAAGTCCCGTCATCATCAAGCAAAACGAAATCACTCTTTTTTCACCAAACTTATTTAAAATCCAGCCAAAAATCGTAACCTGCACTACAGCCCCCGCAATAGAGCCAAACGTAATAACAAACGCAATATCTTTTGGCGTAAAGCTAAATTTATGATCAACAAATAGTGAAAAAATCGTTTCATAATTGGATAATCCAAACGATGTCACAAAAACAATAATTAAACTTAGAAAATAAGGTTCTTTATAGGAATTCATAAGCTGCAGTAGCAGCCGATCTTCTTTTGGATTCTCATTGTTTGAAACAGCATGATTTTGTACAGGACGAGACTCTGGCAAAACAAAAAGCGTAATCACTGCAGCCAAGCCTCCTGCTACTGCGGCCATATAAAATGGTACACGCATGCCGTATTCAGCTAAAAAGCCTCCAATACCGGGCCCAATAATAAATCCTGTTGTAATCGCCGCCGTCACATAGCCCATTCCTTTAGCGCGTTCTTTAGCAGACGTGACGTCCGCTGTATAGGCCATAACAGCAGGCATAATAAGCGCGGCCCCGACCCCGCCTAACATTCTCGATACAAATAATAAAAGAGGTGTACTCACTGAACCAAAGAACCATTCAGACAAAGCAAAAACAATCATTCCCGCTACAATAATTTTCTTTCTCCCTAACGAATCTGATAACCGGCCCGCTAAAGGTGAAAACAGAAATTGAGTTAGTGAAAACACCGCTACTAAAAGCCCCATCACGCTGCCGTTGATATGAAGCTCCGTCATATATGTTGGCATAATTGGAATAACGAGACCGATTCCTGTAAAAATAATAAAAATGTTTAGCATGAGCAGCAAAATCGCCGCTCGATTTCTTAACAATAATGACATATAAACCTCCTGATTACAAAAATACTGAACGTTCGGTCTATAAAAATACAAAATAATGAGGGATTACTCATTACCGCAATAAGCATCCCCGATTATTTAAGAAGACCTTGCTATAATTCCGTTTAAAAATACATCGATTGCTGAATGATAAAGCTGCAGGGCATTTTCCGTGTTCATTTTTCGAGACATGCGGCTCATTCCAACAAACAGCCCTTCTAAAATCACTGCAAGCTGTTCTGCATTTTTAGGAGAAAACTCTCCTTCATCAATGCCTTTTTGCAAAAGTTCCCGGTTAAACTCCACGTGTCGTTTCACCATCTCATCAATTCGCTCTTCGATGTCGCTGCCCTTTTCCTCGTTGTTAAAAAACTCATCGGCGGCTTTCGTAAGAGGATGATTCAAATCATCTAAAATGATTTGCTCCGCAATTCCAAAAAGCTTATCTCTTGTTGTTTTGTAAAGAGACTCTCTTTCTTTCCAGTTTCGTTCCCACTCGAGATCCCATTCGTCTATTAAATAGAGAAAAAGCCCTTCTTTACTTTTAAAGTGATAATAAATATTCCCTTTACTGCTTCCCGTAGCTTCTACAATTTCCTCAATAGATGTAGCTTTATAACCTTTTTGAGAAAACAATGCTTTAGCGGCATCTGCCACTTTTCTTTTGGTTTGTTCACTTTGAAGCTTTTTTTTATTCAAGCTATTTCCACCGCCCTGCACATTTATTATTTATACTGAACATTCGTTTTGTATTATCTGACACCTATACTACATAGGAAAAACCTTTTTGTCTAGTGAAAAAACCTAGTTTATACCTTTTTATATGAATTATGACAAAACAAAAAATAAATAGGTGGAGACATAACTAAATCAACCGCTTGAAGCAACTACATATACGAAACCTACGTTCACCATCACCATGACAAATCCGAACGAGTTGGATTCTTCATCAAGAATCTTGATTCCTCGTTCGGATGTTCCTTCAACTAAAATACTTTTGTCCCATCCTCTTTTAATCATTCAATTTCTTTGTCATAAATACACTGTATGGATCTTCTTTGTAAGTAGAAAACGGTTCGCACTCGTAAAATCCAAAACTGGCGTACAGCTTTCTAGCCGGTTCAAAAGCAGACGCGGATCCTGTTTCTAAGCTTAAGCGTCGGTACCCTCGTTTTTGTGCTTCATTTATTATGTATTGCAGCAGCTTCCTAGCAATTCCTTTTCGCAAATGAGCCGCGGCTGTTCGCATCGATTTAATTTCTCCGTGGTGCTCATCTAACTCTTTTATAGCCCCGCATCCTGCTAGCTGGCTGTCTTCCCACACGCTCCAAAACGTAGTATCACGGTGTTTTAAGCTTTCAATATTTAGAGCATGAATACTTTCAGGGGGTGAATGTAAGTTCATTCCTTGAAGGTGAGAACTTACTAGTTCAATAACTTCATTGTTCGTTAAGTGGTCTCTTTTTATTTTAATCATTTTCTCTTCCTTCCTGCTACTAAGGGGTGGTCAACTACAAACCGACTTATGAATAAATTCACTGCCGACCTTTAAAAATCCTTTTATACACTCCCTTCTTTTTCTCCAGTTATTAAAACCGACTTTGCCAAGCAGATATTTCATACATTGTTAAACGGAGGTGAAATTCGTTGAAGAAGGTTTTATTTTGTCTTGTCCCTCTTTTGTTTTTATTATCCGCCTGCTTTAGTGATCCTGTTCAAGATGATTTAATCGACTATAACAACCAAGATTTAAAAAAAGCCGCTCAGCTTGAAAAAGAAGCGATTGACTCATACGATTCTGTTACAGGCGCTAACTACACAAGTGACGCGGTAATGTACGATACGATGACGAGTGAAGTCATTCCTACCTATCGTAAATTTGTTGACGAACTAGAAAACATCGATGTAGAAACCGACGATCTTCGAAAGGTTCATGAAGGCTATATAAAGGCTGCCAATACCCAGTATAATGCTTTCATTAAAATTGTCAGCGCTTTAGAAAAGCAGGACCGCAACCTTATTGCTGAGGCAAACGCTATGCTTGATGAGGCACGAAAAGGCATACGCGATTACAATGCAGCTATTAAAAAGCTGGCTAAAGAACATGATGTGAAAATTGAAGAACCAAAAACACAGCGAGAAAATAGCCTATAGTTTTGATGCAAAAAGAAGGTCTCTAAAAATAGTAAGAGACCTTCTTTCATATGCTGTTTCAATTTCTCCACGTTCGTTCGATAAATGAAGAAGAGTATTAGGAAATATTGCTTAACGATGCATAATAAGAGGCAATAATTTCTTCATCTGAATGCGGAATTTCGTTGCCTTTTACAAGCTGAGCGCCGTTAATACAGCCGCTTGTGAGTAAAATAATATCATTCGGCTTTCCTAAAGAAAGCGACTTTAATACTCCTTCTGTTCGAGTAGGGGCACGGTGAATATTACTTGCGCTTGGATTTGAAAAACCCGTCATTACTTGATCTACAATTACGTTCGGATCATGGTGACCTGGATGATCAACAGTTACGACAATTTCATCAGCTTTTCCTTCAATGACACGCGCCATTTTAGGCATTTTATTAAAATCTCGAATGCCAATCCCTGCAATCATGACAATTAGCTGGTTATACTCCATCTTTTTTACTTCTTCTACTAAACGCGTAAGGGCAACAGGCGTATGGGCATAGTCTAAAATCACTTTTTGGTTATTAGGACCTTCTATCACTTGAAAGCGCCCTTCTGGACTTTCCAATTGAGGAAGCACGCTAATAATATCCTCAATGTGGTATTCAAAGTGAAGAGCTGTACCAATGGCCGCTAGCACGTTAGCAATGTTGTAATCGCCATATACAGGCACTGCTACTTTGTATGACTGTCCTTTATACAGTAAATCAAAGAAAGAGCCCCCTTCTTTGACAGTAATATTTTTTGCTTGCAGAGTGGCCTCCGCATTATTTAATAAGCTATACGTGACTTTAGTTCCTTCAAATAGCCTGCTTAAGTCTTTACCCATGTCCTGATCATCTATATTAATAACGGCATGTTTTGCCTGCTGAAATAATTTCATCTTGCACTTTTTATAGTGTTCAAACGTTTTATGATACTCTAGATGCTCTTCTGAAAGATTTGTGTGAATGGCTACATCAAAATAAATATTTTCTACTCGCTGCTGATCAATCGCAATTGAAGATACTTCCATCACTGCCGCTTCGTCGCCTCTTGTATACAAATCATAAAAAATTTTATGCAAGTCTACCGATTCAGGTGTTGTAGGCGTACTTTTTTTATAAACTAACTTCTTCTTTGATGACCAAATGCCGGTCGTGCCAATCGATCCTGTCGGCAATTTTAAAAGGGTTAAAAGCGACCTTACGTAAGCTGCTACGGTTGTTTTACCATTTGTACCTGTAACGCCAATTGTCTCAATTTTTTCATCCGTATAATCAAAATACATTTTAGAAAAAGATGCCATTACTTTGCGAACGTCGTCAACTGCTAAAAACGTACAGTGAGAATACTGAGTGCTCAAAAGACGAAGCTCCTCAATGCTTGTCCCAAAGACTGCTACGGCTCCTCTAGCTATAGCTTCTTTAATATATTGATGTCCATCTTCATTTTCACCTTTTATACTAAAAAATACTGATCCGTCGTGAACCTGCTTTGAGTGATATGTCAGATGGTTGATCGTTTGAGAGGCAGGCCCAAAAATATGTTTAATTGATAAGTTCATTAATGTATCAAAGTGGATGTTCATAGCTATTCCTCACAGTGTATAAATTTTATTTTTAATATGTTCTAAAATCCCTTAAATACTCTTTGAAGGATATTTTTTCTTTATTTCCATTTATAAAGAACTTTCTACAATTCAATCTTTTTATTTTGCTTTCATGTGTAGAACGAAAATAAAGAAAAGCCGGATCACTATTTTTCAAAACTAAAAGTATGTAAAATATGGATGAACTGTGTATATCATACCAGCAGCAAAAGCGAAGTATTGTAGTAAAATATTCCCCCTATACGTGCAAAACGAAACCACTCTTTAAAATAAAATAATTTCATAGAGTAAGTTGAATCATGATAAATACTTGAACGTGGGGTAAGAAAGATTACTGTATTAATCAGTGCCTTCCTTTGCAAAATAACAAAGAAAACATCATAATAAAAGATGCGCATAACAGCGTGAATGACTCTGTTTTGAAAGGATGGACTACAGCAAATGACGCGTTCTCTTTTAGCGATTGAACCACTTCCTCTTTTATTTTATCAACAGCCTACACTTGAATTAGCTCAGTCGCTGTTAGGATGTCTTCTTGTTCACGAAACGGCGGAAGGAACTGCATCTGGTTTCATTGTAGAAACTGAGGCTTATAAAGGGCCTTTCGACCGAGCAGCTCATAGCTTTAATAACCGGCGCACAAAAAGAACGGAGGTAATGTTCGGTCGTTCTGGTCATGCCTATACGCATACAATGCATACACATTGTTTACTCAATGTTGTAAGCAGCGACATCGATTGTCCAGAAGGCGTCCTCATTCGAGCTATTGAGCCATTTAGCGGAAAAAATTTGATGAAACATAGACGTCGAGGGATGGAAAATGAAATAAATTGGACAAACGGCCCTGGGAAACTAACAAAAGCACTAGGGGTTTCAATGGATTTGTACGGTCATGATTTAACCAGTCCTCCTCTTTATATTGCTCGTGGCTTCACTCCTTCAGAGATTTCCGCCGGACCTCGCGTTGGCATTGATAATTCTGGTGAAGCGAAGGATTACCCTTGGCGTTTTTGGGTTGCCAATCACCCGTTTGTATCGAAATTCAGGTGAACAAAAGGCGAATTGATTTATTAACGAAAATAAAAGAAGCACCTCTTTTTAGAGATGCTTCTTTTTGCTTACGCCCACCACATTTGTGAGGGAGTTTCTTCAATTAATACACTTTGTAAGTTTGTAACCGCGCGTTTAAATCCTTCTTCAATCGACATGATTGGATCTTCGTGTTCAATGCTGACTACATAATCGTATCCGTATGTGCGAAGTGCACTCATCATATCAGACCACTCTTTTACATCATGTCCGCATCCTACGGATCTAAACGTCCATGCACGCGTTTGGACTTCTCCGTATGGCTGCATATCCGTCAGGCCGTACATGTTAATATTATCCTGATCCAAGTACGTATCCTTTGCGTGGAAATGATGAATTGCATTTTCTTTTGCTAAAATTTTAATAGCTCCTACCGGATCAATTCCTTGCCACCATAAATGACTTGGATCAAGGTTAGCGCCAATCGCTGGACTTGTTTTTTCGCGAAGCTTTAGGAGCGTATACGGAGTATGAACTAAAAATCCGCCGTGAAGTTCTAAACCAATTTTTACATTTTGCTCCTCCGCTAGTTCTCCAATTTCTTTCCAATAAGGAACAAGCTTATTTTCCCACTGCCAATTCAATACGTCTCCATACTCGTTAGGCCAGGGAGTAACAGGCCAGTTTGGGTACTTCGCCTCTTCGTGATCTCCAGCTGTTCCAGAGAAGCAGTTAACCACTGGAACACCTACTAATGATGCTAGTTGAATGGTCTTGCGAAGCGTTTCGTCAGATTCTTTTGCAAAACTTGCCTCAGGTGAAATAGGATTGCCGTGGCAGCTAAATGCGCTGATTGTAAGTCCACGGTCTTTTATCTGCTTCATATATGCTTCTCTTTTTTCTTCATCTTCAAGCAGCTCATCTAGCGGACAATGGCTGTTTCCCGGATAGCCGCCCGTTCCGATTTCAACAGCATGAAGACCTGCTGCTTTTACTTTATCTAACATCTCTTCAAAAGAAAGATCCGCAAATAAGACCGTGAATACTCCAAGTTTCATTTTAATTTCCTCCTGTGCGATATATTTCGTCAATAATAGCTGAGACTTGAAGCGCTTCTTGTGGCTTTACCACTAATTCAGCATTTCCTTTACACGCTTCAACGAAATTTTTAGCCTGACTCAGGCTGTAATCATCTTCTCCATCTATCCAAGGTGACGTACTGTTCATGAGCATACCGTTTTTAGACGTGTATAGTTCAAATGGAAACACACTTAAACCGCCCTCTACCCCTGATATGCTTACGTGCTCTTCATCATCTTGGATATTAGCAGCCCAAGAAGTTTCTAAAAGAAGCGACGCTCCATTTTCAAATTTAATATAGGCCGTTACATGATCATCTACGCTGAATGTTTCATGATCAAATGCTCCCCATTGATTTAATTGGTTAGGCGTCTTACTCAGGTCATTATATGTACTTCCCAGCACTTCAGTATGCTTTGGGTTTCCCATCAGCCAAAGCGTTAAATCAAGCAAATGGCAGCCGTAATCAATTAAGCTGCCTCCTCCTTGAAGATCTTTGTTCGTAAATACTCCCCAACCGGGAACCTTTCGGCGACGCATTGCTCTGACACGTGCAACTAATGGGCGCCCTACCTCTGTCATCATTTTTTTCGCAGCCTGCGCTTCTTTCATGAATCGGTAATGATACGCAATCGCTAACTGCTTACCCGATTCTCTAGCAGCAGCAAGCATTTTTTCACCTTGCTCTTTAGACATCGCCATTGGCTTTTCACATAGGACGTGAACGCCTGCTTTTAGCGCTTCTACTGCAAACTCGGCGTGAAATTTATTCGGTGTACAAATACATACAGCATCCACTTCTTTAAACATATCTTTGTAATCAACAAATACGTGAGGGATATTATGCTCATTGGCTACCTCTGTGGCTCTTTCACTATTAATATCGCTAAGCCCCCAAATCACACATTCATCACCCAGTTGCTTGAATGCCGGGATATGCCTGCTTACAGCAATCCCTCCTGCTCCGATTATGCCAATTCTCACGTTTTTCACCTCTTACACGCGCGTAATTTGTTTCGTTTGACTTGATTTTAAAGCTGCTAAAATAACAGCAAGTGATTTTAATCCTTCTTCACCAGGAACAGGAGATTCTTTATCTTCCGCCACTGCATCTACAAATTGTTCAATGACGTGAGAATTACTTTGTCCGCCTTCATCGTTCGACTGGATTTTTCCTAATTCATAGTTCACCACTTCACCCGTTGCATATTGTGCAACTAATGAATACGTCGGATCGTCCTCCAAACGAAGAATCCCTTTCTCTCCGTAAACGATCGTGGAGTTATCTTCTTTTCCATTGTAAGCCCAGCTTGCCGCAAGCGTCCCGATAATCCCGCTTTCCGTTTTTAATACGCACACAGCATTGTCATCTACATTTGCAAAGTCTTTTGCATTGCTTTCTACAAATGCACCGACTTCTACAATTTCTTCATTCAATATGTAGCGGAGCATATCAGTTTTGTGAACGCCTAAATCCCCCATAGCCCCAATAAACGCTTCGTCTTTTTTGAAGAACCAGCTGTCTTTTCCGTCCACGCTCCAACCTTCAGGACCACCGTGGCCAAAAGCCGTACGGAAACTGTAAATTTTACCGATTTCCCCTTTTTCAATAAGTTCACGAGCTTTTTGATGAGAAGCTACAAAGCGCTGATTATGTCCGATCATTAGTTTTTTACCGTTTGTTTTTGCTGCTTCAATCATTGCTTTTGCTTCTTCTTCTGATGTTGCCATCGGCTTTTCACACAGGACATGAACTCCGCTGTTTAACGCTGCAACCGAAATAGGCGCATGAAGATAATTGGGCGTACATACGCTCACTGCTTCCACTGTACCGCTTGCTAAAAGTTCTTCGTAGTTTGTGTAAGCTTTTAAACCGTACTGCTGTGCTACGCTGTTTGCACGTTCTGTGTTTATATCGCAAACGGCTACTAATTCTACTTGTTCATTCATCTTATATTCTGGTAAGTGACGGTGTTGCGCAATGCTTCCGCACCCAATAACGCCAATTTTTACTTTTGCCATCTTTCCTATCCCCTTTGCTTAAGCATTATTAATTAGTTTTTAACAGCGATTGATTCAAGCGGTTGCGCATTGCCGTAAACAGGACGTTTTCTCTCCGCTGGCTTCGCCCATTTAATAGCATTCATAATGACACGCTGAATGTCTTTGTTATGGTATGTTGGATATGTTTCATGTCCAGGTCTGAAATAAAATACTTTTCCGTTTCCGCGTTTGTACGTGCAGCCGCTTCTGAAAATTTCTCCGCCTTCAAACCAGCTCGTGAAAATTAGTTCATCAGGTGCTGGAATATCAAAGTGCTCTCCATACATTTCTTCGCGCTCAAGCTCGATAAATTCACCAATACCTTCCACAATCGGATGGCTCGGTTCTACTACCCACAAGCGCTCTTTTTCATCCGCTTCACGCCATTTTAAGTCGCAGCTTGTGCCCATTAACGTTTTAAAAATTTTAGAAAAGTGACCTGAGTGTAAGACAATAAGCCCCATACCGTCTAGCACGCGCTGCTTTACTTTCTCAACGATGTCATCTTTCACTTCGTCATGTGCTAAATGACCCCACCATACTAAAACATCCGTTTGATTTAATACTTCTTCAGTCAACCCGTGTTCTACTTCGTCTAATGTTGCGGTGTGTGTACGAAACCCTCCTTCTTCTAAAAAAGAAGCGATGGCACCGTGAATGCCTTCAGGGTAAATTTCTCTTACAACCGGATTTTTCTGTTCATGACGATTTTCATTCCATACTGTAACATTAATCATTTTCATATCCCCTTTTTTTGTGAATGCTAACTTATATCCCCTTTTTTTATAAAGGCTAAACTTTGGTTAATCGGTTAACTTACTGCGGTTCACCCGCGCTTAGCAGTTGAATCTCGAATAATAAGTTCAACCGATAATTTCACATGCTGCAGCGTGCTGAAACGGTGTTCAATTGCTTGAATAACCGACGTCGCGGCGACGACTCCTTTGTTAAATACATCTTGACGAATGGTTGTTAGACTGGGAGATGCATAGCTACTAAACGTTATGTCATCAAACCCTACGATTGAGTAGTCCTGCGGAATTTTTTTCCCCTTTTCTTGCAGTGCTTTCATAATTCCAAGCGCCAGCGTATCAGAGGATGCAAAAACCGCCCGAATATCCTTGTGATCTTTCAGCAGCTTGTTCCCTAAATTGTAACCGTTATCAAACGAACTTTCGTTCACTTCAAAAACAAACGTCTTTGATGGTGTAATGCCCGCTTCTTTTAATGCTTTCTCGTAGCCTATATACCTCTTTTTATCTACTGGACTATTGACGAGGTGATGAGCAACAAAGGCAATTTCTTTGTGCCCCAAATTCACTAAATGGGTTGTAGCTAGATATCCTCCATACTCATCGTCTACAGAAATATGATGATAATCACGTTCGTACCTTTCATATGTATCTACTAGCACAATCGGATTCGATAACGCTTTCATTTTCTCATACAATCGATGCGGGAAGGCTCCTAAAAACAGAAGACCATCAATATTTCTCGTTCGAATCCATTTTAGGCAATCAGCCGGGCTACTCGCTCCAGATATGACTAGATCATAACCATGCTTACGGATTACATATTCAATTCCACTAATCATTTCACTGTAATAATGGTTATCTTTAAATATAGTAGAAAGTGAATCATCGGTAAGCGGGAACATAACGCCAATCATATTTGACTTTTGTTTCGAAAGACTAACGGCGGTTAAATTTGGTTCGTAGTTTAATTCTTTTACCGCTGTTAAAATTCGCTCTTTTGTTTCATCGGATACTTTGTTAATTCCGTTTAAGACGTAAGATACTGAAGCTGCAGACACTCCTGCATGCTTCGCTACATCACGAATCGTTATCTTTTCTCCCATAAAATCTCTCCAGTTAAACGGTTAACTATTTACTCGTTCATTATAATTCACTCCTTTATTATCAGTCAACGTATTTTTCAAATTATCTGTTAACTATTATAATTTCTTCCTAGATTGGTATGTTTTAAGCAGTGACAAGATGTATTGACACCTGTTAATCTTTGAAACGTACATATAAAGTTCGGTGCACAGCACGCACCGATCCGTGATAAAAGGGGCGTTCAAAAGGATTTCAGGAGGTACTTACTTTATGTTTAAGAAACTAGTAATTATTGGAGCACTAGCAGTTCCTATGTTCGGCATGAGTCACGTGGCAAATGCCGCTGAAACAACCCATCGCGTAAAAGCTGGAGAGACTCTTTACAAGATTGGCGCTGAATACGGAGTTACGGTTGAACAGTTAAAAGAAGCGAATCACAAATCTACCGACTCTATTAATGCAAATGAAACACTAACAATCCCTAACTCTATTAGCGAAAGTGATAAAGAATTGTTAGCTCGCCTTGTACAAGCTGAAGCAAAAGGCGAACCTTACGCTGGCAAAGTGGCTGTAGCAACAGTTGTCTTAAACCGCGTGGATAGCGATTCTTTCCCAAATTCTATTCATGATGTGATTTATCAAGGTAGACAGTTTACACCCGTACAAAACGGTGAAATCAATAAAGCAGCGGATGCTGAAGCAAAAAAAGCTGTGAATGAAGCACTAGCTTTTAGAGGCCAAGGAAAAGGTTCGTTATTCTTCTTTAATCCAGATAAAACAAGTGACCAATGGCTTCGTCAAAAACAGGTTACGATTACAATCGGAAATCACGTTTTTGCAAAATAAACAAAAAAAGCACTCAGATGAGTGCTTTTTTTAATATGCAACAAGTAAGCTTAATAGAACAGCTATAATAATAATAGGCAATACGTATTTAACTAGAAAGAACCATGCGTTGAATAATTTAGCGCCTTTTGTACTTCCTGAAATAAACTCTTCATACACGGCTTCTTTTTTCATTTTAAATGTCACAAAAATCGCAATGGCTAAACTTCCCAGAGGCAGCATTAAGTTGCTCACAAAAAAGTCAGCTACGTCAAATATACTTCTGCCAAAAAGTGAGACATGTTTTAGTACACCAAACGAAAGCGCTGATGGGATACCTACCACAAACACAATAATCCCTGATAAAGAAGCGTAGCGAGTTCGTTTTGTCTGATCGTCTTTGGTTAAAGCAGCTACGATAATTTCCAGCAGTGAAAAAGCAGACGTAAGCGTAGCAAATAGAAATAAAATTAAAAACAGTGCTAAAAAGACGGTACCAAACGGCATTTTCTCAAATACTGTTGGCAAGACCACAAACAAAAGTCCAGGTCCTTCAGTTGGCTTTAATCCAAATGAAAAAACGGCTGGAAAAATAGCCAAGCCCGCCAGCAGCGAAACAAACAAGTTCAAAAGAGCAATAGTACCAGCTGAACGTGTCAAGCTTACTTTTTTCCCTAAATAAGAGCTATATGTCACCATGCAGGATAATCCCACGCAAAGCGAGAAAAACGACTGACCGAGCGCATAGAGAACAGATGCCCCTGTAATGGCTGAAAAATCCGGTTTCAAAAAGAACTTTACTCCGTCCATTGCTCCGTCTAATGTTAAAGAACGCACCACGATAATGATAAAACAGATAAATAACAGCGGCATCATGTATTTATTAGCACGCTCTATTCCTTTTTGTACGCCTTTTGAAATAACAAACACTGTAATTAATAAAAACAGCGCCTGTGCACCTAATACTACATAAGGTTGGCTAATGACGGCATTGAACAACGGGCCGTACTCTTTTCCGCTTAGCATACCGGTTACGCTCATAATCGTATATAAAATCACCCAGCCGCCAACGACGCTGTAAAAGGAAAGCAAAATGACACAGCTTAGTACTCCCAGCCTGCCAATCCATACCCAAGCGGATTTTGGAGCAATTGCCTTATAAGCACTAATCGCTTCTTTCCCCGTATGTCTTCCAATGATAAATTCTGCCAACAGAAGCGGCAATCCAATAAAAATCGTAAATAAAATAAACAACGCAAAAAACGCTCCACCGCCACTGGTTCCCGTTACGTATGGAAACTTCCATATCGCTCCTAGACCAATTGCTGCCCCAGCAGATGCTAAAATAAAACCGAGGCGTGAAGACCACTGATTTCCTTTACTCATATAATGTTACTCTCTCCTCTTCTAAACTCAAAACTCACCTGATTAGTACTGTACCATAAATGCAGAAGAAAATCATTCCCGTTTTACTTTTTTCTATAAAACGATATCTATATAGAATAGAAAAAATGAAGAAGCAGCTGCTTCTTCATTTTAAGTTTGATGTTTCTATTCAAAAATCATTCTCTGTACGATGATTCGTCTCCGCGATAGGCTTCTTGATTTGATATTTCTTCAATATGCATATGCCCTTCTCTCTCTAAACGAAGAACCGTACGCTCTGCATCTTCATAGCTCTCGCATGTCACTTGTTTATATTCCATATCATCTTTATCTGTGTAAGCAACTAAATATGTTTCCATTTTAACTCCTCCTATATAACCTATATGTAACGTATTTTGCCTTTTTCGTTTATTTCTAAACATATAGGCTCCAAACATAAAGCCTAGCATACTATAGTAGCGGAACTTCAATTTAAAAAAGTTGAATTTTTCATTATGCACCGATGCAACATGGAGGTTACACTTATGACATTTATTTTATCATTCGTACCAATTGTTGTTCCTTTTGGTATTTTAATTAGCTTAATTGCTTTTACAGCTGCTTTTTTACAATCAAAAGAGCATCATAAAAAGCTCTAGCTTACAAAAGCTAGAGCTTCTTTTTAAAAACGTCTATAGCGTTTAATCAATCCCACAATAATGGCAATTGCTAATAAAACAACTAAAATGATGACAGTAATGACAATTGGCTGATTTCCACTTTGCTTCACTGCAATGGCAATATAAGCCCAAATAAAAACAAGCGGATAAACAGCGTCTCGGTTTTTTAATGTAAACATAATGCCCAGCACAGCTCCTACCAGCAGCATAATAATCGTCCATGTTAACTCGTTTAAGCCAATCAAGTGCTGTATTCCATTTGCTTGAAATACGACAAACACATTGACAATAGTCGCAACAGAAATCCATCCAAGATAAAGCGAAATCGGCAGACGCATAAACCATGTCGTCATTCGAGAATGCTGAATAGTGGAATACACAATCATTAATGTGCCTAGAATAAAGAGCATAACTAAAAGAGATAACTTATAGTAATCGTTTTGGAAAATAAAGATCCACGCACTATTTAACAAACAGTTTAGAAAAAACCAAATGCCGATACGTGCATATATTTCCTTTTGATCTTCTCTTGCAAAAAATTGGCGTATAACCCAAATGGTTAATAATAAATAAATAACGCCCCAGATAGCAAAGGCATAACCCGCTGGTGTAAACAACGTAGGAACTTGCGCAGAAGCTTCTCCCGTTGTTTTGCCTCCTATTGGAATGGCATTTGCTAAATAATTCACAAGTAGTGTAATAGCCAAGCCTACTGTATTTAATACAGCATACAAACGAAATTTCGCCATTTTGTTCTCTCCTTTCTTCTATTTATATGGGAGTGTTTCGGAGACGAAAACGGCTCTTCCCTTCATTAATACCTCTTCTCCCCTAAAAATATGCATTTTTAACCAAAAATGATTAAAAATAGCTTTAAGAAATTTCCTCTTTAAGAAAGAAAAGTTATTAGCACACAATTCCCCATAACGCTTTCTATTTTTCAGAATATATGGTAAGTTAAACGTAGATTAATAGGAAGTCCACTAGGGGTGCCACCGGCTGAGACAAGTTTTCTTGATCCCTTTGAACCTGATCTGGCTCATACCAGCGTAGGAAAGTGGCAATGTTCAGTTTTTTACTGTCCTTTGCCACTCCGTTTATAAACGGAGTGTTTTTTATTTCCTTTATGTGCTTGTTTGTGACTTCCTCATATTAAAGGAGGATTTTGATGTCATTTTCATCTCAATTAAGACAAGAAGCAAACTATATTTACGAAGCCATTTTTAACCATCCTTTTATTAAAGGAATTGCTGAAGGAAACGTGCCAAAAGAAGCGCTTATTCACTACGTTTCTCAAGATTACGAATACTTAACAGCATTTGTTCGCATTTACGGCGCTGCTTTAACAAAATGCCGCACGCGTACCGAAATGGAAGCCTTTAATGCCGGCATTTCTACGGTATTACATAGTGAAGTACACCCTCACAATAATTTTTGTGAAGTAGCAGGCGTACGTTATGAAGACCTTCACACTGAGACGCTTTCACCGACGGCCAGCCACTACATTAACCATATGACAAGTGTTGCGCATACAGGCAGCTTAGCAGAAATCATTGCAGTGCTTCTTCCATGTCCATGGACGTACGTTGAAATTGGCCAGCGCATTACAGAACAAGTAAATCCATCTCCTTCTCATCCTTTTTATGAATGGATTCAGTTTTATAATAATGAAGAAATGAATGGCACAACACAATGGTTTTGTAACAAGCTTGATGAACTCGCCGAACAAGCGACTGAAGAAGAACGTAACCGTATGAAAGATCACTTCATCAAAAGCTGTGAACTGGAGTATTTATTTTGGGAAATGGCATATACCCAAGAAAAATGGCCGCTTTCTCAGCTTTTACTTTCAAAATAACGAAAAAGCCTCCTATCAGGAGGCTCTTTTATTTCAATAATTTTTTGATCATTTTCAAGCTTTGTTTTTCCGAAGGATAGCGGAATGACAAATCAAACTTGGTTGTTTGAGACAGCATGCTTTTAAAATGAGTGAATGTCTGAAAGCTGTCTTTTCCATGATATTGACCCGTGCCGCTTTCTCCCACTCCGCCAAACGGCAAATATGGCGTAGCGATATGCATAAGCGTATCGTTTATACAGCCTCCTCCAAATGAAAGGCGCTCCGTTATCACGTTTTGCACATCTTCACTTTCTGTAAATAAGTAAAGAGCTAACGGCTTAGCTTTTTCTTGAACTTTATGAATGACTTCGTCTAGTGTTTCATATTCAATCATAGGAAGAATAGGCCCAAAGATTTCTTCTTGCATAACATCTGATGTCCAGCTTACTTCACTTAACACCGTAGGTTCTATTGTTAGCGTGTTTTTATTGTACCCGCCTCCAACTATAGCATTTCCGTCTTTTAAAAACTCAACTAGCCGAGTAAAATGACGCTCACTGACAATACGGCCGTAGCGGTTGCTTTCAAGTGGATTACTACCGTAAAATTGAGAAATTGCTTCGCGAAGTTTCTCTACAAGCTGCGCTTTCACTTTTTTATGCACGAGCAAATAATCAGGAGCAACGCACGTTTGGCCTGCATTCATCCCTTTACCAAACATAATTCGCTTCGCTGCAAGATCTAGGTTTGCGTCTTCATGTACAATGCACGGACTTTTTCCGCCTAGCTCAAGCGTGACTGGAATAAGCTGCTTCCCTGCTTCTTGCATAATAATTTTCCCTACATTTACACTTCCCGTAAAGAAAATATAATCAAGCGCCTGTTTTAAAAGCAGGCTTGTCGTTTCTACAGCGCCTTCAATCACCGTCACAAATGCTGGGTCAAAAGCTTCAGCCAGTAATTCTTGTATAACGCGAGATACGCTAGGCGTTAATTCAGAAGGTTTTATAATCGCCGTGTTTCCAGCAGCAATCGCTCCTACTAAAGGAGACAGTGCTAATTGAAACGGATAGTTCCACGGAGCAATAATTAACGCGACTCCATACGGTTCAGGAACAATTTTCCCTTTAGAGCCCACATGTGTTAAAGCAGTTTTTACTTTTTTAGGCTTCATCCATTTTGCTAAATGCTTAAGCGTAAATCGAATCTCCTCTAGTAAAATCCCAATTTCCGACGTGTAAGCCTCTACTTCAGATTTATTTAAATCTTGTTTTAAAGCATCCATAATTCTCTGCTCGTTTTGTTTGACTGCGTCTCTTAGCTTATTCAGCGCTTGAATGCGGCTGCTGATACTCTTTGTCTTTTGCGCATAGAAATACTGCTTTTGTGTAGAAACAATATGTTCAATGACTGTTTCATCTGTGATATAGAATCGCTCGTGGTTCATTCCTTTCATCTCCCTATAAACATTCGGCTTCAACTGTAGCAAGCAAGTTTTTTAATAGCTCAACTGCCTCATTCAAAGCTAATGAATAATATCTCTGCGTTCCTTTTTGCTCAATTTGCACAAGCTTTTGATCGCGTAGAATTTTTAAATGATGAGAAATCGCCGGTCGTGATAGAGTAGACTCGTTTGCAATTTCATTAACGGTTAAAGGCTCTTTTTCGGCGAGCAGCAAAATAATATCTTGTCTTGCTGAATCACTTAGAGCCTGAAAAATGGGAATGCTGGCACGAAATAACTCGACTGCTTTTTCACTCATATAGATTCTCCTTTATTTAATTTCTTGTGTTCTGCGGACAACGGATGTAAGCCACTTTCTTGGCACGAAGCGCGGGATGAACGTAGCAAGACGAAACTGTACTCCTGGTACGATAACCGTCTGCCCTTTCATAAATTTTTTATAGCCAACTTTCGTTACTGTTTCTACATCCATTGCACCGCTTTGAAAAAGTTTGGAGTTGCTTAGCTGGGCTCGGTCGCTAAAACCCGTTTTAGTTGGACCCGGGCATAGAGCACTTACCGTTACATTGGTACCTCTTAATTCATTTTCAAGGGCCTCTGTGAAAGATAATACGTACGCTTTCGTTGCGTAATATACCGTCATAAGTGGACCTGGCATAAATGCAGCAACAGATGCAATATTTAAAATTTTCCCACGATTTCTTTTGATCATATCCGGTAAAAATAATTTTGTTAAATGAGTTAATGCTCGAATATTTAAATCAATCATGTTTAACTCTTCATCTAAAGCTGTTTCAATAAATTTGCCGTATAGTCCAAAACCAGCATTGTTCACTAAATAATCAACGTGCATTTTTTTATTTTTAAGTTCTTCATATAATGACTGTATCTCTTCTTCTCTTGATAAATCCTTAACAACCGTTATGACTTCAATATTATAAGTAGATTTTAAATTCTCTCCAATAGCCGCTAGTTTATCAGCGCTTCTGGCAACTAAAATTACAGGATGCCCATCCTTTGCGAATTGATAAGCTAACTCTTTACCTATTCCTCCCGACGCACCGGTGATGAGCGCATAATGCTGTGACATAGTGTTCACTCCTTATGTTTAAATGTTCAAGAACTTAAACATTTAAACTTATCTTATAGGATTCATTTTTTCCCGTCAACTGTTTTCTATACTCTTCTTTTCTTTTGTATTTTCCATTTTTGCCATTTACGCATTTATGTACATTTTTTTACAAAATATGCGTTTTCTTTACATAGAAGGCTAATGTCGTCTAGTTTTGACAACCTTTGTCACCTAGCAGGAAAACAAGTGAAGATATGGTGAATACAACATACAACAAATAATCCATTACATAGTTGGATGAAAATAGATAAGGGAGGAAATGAAAAATGATGGAGACATATACAATTAAAAAAGTAAGTGATCAATTAGAGGTAGAAAAGAAAACGCTAAAACAATGGGAAAAATTATTGGGCAGCTATTTAACAATTGAACGAGTAGATGGTGCCCGTGTTTATACAGAGGAACAAATTGAATTATTTAATGATATTAAACAGCTGTTTGATGAACAATGTACGTTAGATGAAGTCAAAGAATACGTTCAGCTGCTGATAAAAGAACAAGAAGAACAGGAGCATTTAGTGATGGAATCTGAGGCAGCGGTTTCAAAAGAAGAAGAACCGGCACAGTTGAAAACTGCTAAAAAAGAAAACGTCATTGATTTTCAAGAACATTCCAATAAACAAATGAAGCAAGAAAAGAAAAAAGCTGCTGAAAAGCAGGAAAGCATTTCAGAAAATAAGCAAGAGAAGACCCCTCCTATACCTGAAGCACGATTGGCTACTGAAGAAGAAAAGCAGGCTATTTCTGCTTCTATTGAAGAGCCAAAACCAAACGACCTTGTTGTGAATGAAAAAGAACTGCTTCAAGGGGAATTAGTAGAAGCTGTTCGCCGCTATGAAGATGTGTTTGAAGTGCTTGATACATTTAAAGCTGATTTGTTAAAAGAAATGCGAGAAGGTATGCGAAATGAAGTTCGCGAAGAAATTGTCGGAGAAGTAAAAAGAGAGCTTGAAAAAAGCGCTACCCAAACTGTAGAAATGGTGGAGTCGGTTGGGGCATATATCTCTGAGTCTTCAGAACGCAGCGCAAGAGATGTAGAAAATATGTCTAAAAAAATTATCCGTTCTAACGAAAAATCGTTTGATGAAGTCACTTCTTTGATTGAAGATTATTCAACAATCGCTGAAGAGAAAACCGAGGATATGCGCCTTTTCATGAAAGATGTCATGGAGAATGCGGATGAATCCTCTAAAGAAATGCAGTATTTATTAGATCGATTCTCCAGTAATTCCACCGTTGCGATGAATCAAGTAAAATTTATGGTTGAAAAATTAAACAATTCTTCAACCAATACGACAGAAGAGCTTCGTGATTTAATTGATTCAATGAACGAGGAACGAGTCTATTATTTAAAAGAAATGGAGAAAGAGCGTAAGCTCCATCGTCAAAGCGTAGCTGAACGCGAAGAGATGTTTAGTGATTTTGTCCAAACCTTTAGACAAACCGCCGCTGCTGATATGAAGCGAAAACGGAAGTGGTGGAAGCTGTTCCTCTCCTGAAAACACCGGCCCTATGGTAATAGGGCCGGTGTTTTTTTAATAGTATGAACAATAGTAGTTTGTATGTAAGAAATGTTAAGGTAACGTATGGCGATGAGACGTTATACTTTGAAACACATGATAGCCGCTTACCGATACGCCTATAGTTCCCGCTCCCGGAAACACTGTATCTCCACATAACCACAGTCCTTGTAAGCCAGATCGATGCGAAATGCTGTTGAACAAGGCATGATCTAAAGTTTGCGGAAAGCCTCCCACTCCCCCGTTTGGGCGAGAGGTGAACCTTTCCCATGCTTTAGGAGCTCCCGAAATTTGATGCTCTGCTTTTTCAATGCCAGGAATAATGGTTTTAATGCCTGCTACCATTTTTTTCTCAAGAACTTGTTTTTGAAGGTCATAGGCTTCTTTGTTACTCCACTTGCTAAGATCAATGTGAGTAGACGCTGTAATTGTACGCTTGCCTTCAGGCGCTCGAAAACGATCATCAGGATGAGAGACTGAGAGAAATAAATGATTTCCTTCCGTCATTTCCCCTTGTTCGGATTGAAGTACTTGATGAAACAACTCTACCTTTTGCGGCAGATCTCTTTCATCAATCGCAAAATACATCGAAAACGTTCCCCACTGCGAAAGCTCGCTTTTTTCTTTTGCTCGCTTATGAATATGTTGGTAATCTTCATCATGCAGCAAAGACTTTAAGCTTTGAACCGGCGCGTTGCATACAATGTCTGATGCCCAGTAACGATTACCTCTATGATCATGCACGATCCACCCGTCATTATCACGCTCTATCTTTACTACTTTCCTTCCTAGAATCGTTTTTCCTCCGTTGACTTTAATCGATTTTTGCAGCGCTTCTGCGACTTTGTATAAGCCACCTTTTACATAAAAAGCACCTTCGTGATAAATATCTAACGCTAAACATCCAATAAGCATTGAACAGTTCTCACTCGTTGTCTGCATGCTGTCTATTAATTGACCATCAGCAAAATGAAGAAAGTCCGCTTCGTCTAACAAGCTGTGTTTTTTTAGTAAATAACTAAACGATTGATGAAAATAAGGCAACAGCTTCACAGAACCAACATTCAACGAACTTACCAGCCTGCTCCACTCACCGACTGTTAGAGGAGGAAGAACCGGCAGAGACTGCATAAGCTTGCGAATTTCTTTTGCAATTCTAAAAACATTTTCATAAAAACTCCTAATATTTTTTGCTTTATGAGGAAATTGTTTTTGGAGATAGGAAATATGCTGATACCGGTCTTGATAATAAATCAGTGTACGATGAGGAAGATGAACTTTCATGATTTTCTCAAGAGAAACCTTTTCAATTTCTAGGCCAAGGTACGTGCCGATTCGCTCATGTATCCCTCCGTGCTCAAATCCCATTCCAAGCGTCGCCCCAACAGGAAACGTATACAAATGACGCTGAAATTTCCCTGCACAGCCTCCCCATTCTCGAGAAGCTTCTAAAACCGTCACTTCATAGTCATGTTTAGCTAAAAGCGCTCCCGCTGTTAACCCACCTATTCCTCCGCCTATTACGACAACTTGCTTATGCATGTTTTCACCTTCTTTAGCTCTTTCTTCTATTGTGCAAAAAAAAGAAGCTCACCGCAATTTAGAAGCGGCTCGTTACTGAAATAAAAAAGCCGTGAATGATCTCACAGCTTTTTGGCTTATTTTATAATCACTCCACAAACAATCCGATCTCCTGAGTTTCCTGAAGGATCCGTTGTGTAGTCGTCGACTTTATCATGTATCACTAATGCCGATCCATCCATATCCAAAAGAGAATTCGGCTTTCCTTCTTGCAGCGTGACAAGAGAAGCAAAAATTTCTGTATCTACTTTGCCATTTGGAGCAACTTCTAGATTGGGCAAATCACCTGCATGCGGGCCTTTTGTATTTTTAAGGCCGTGTTCACGTTTAAAAGGATTAAAATGGGCACCCGCTGTTTTAAAATCCGGCACCTCACATTTTCCTATTTCATGAATATGAAATCCATGTCTCCCCGGTGAAAGACCTTGAGCAGTTAATTTAATGTGCACGCCGTTCTTTGCTTCTGACAGGGTAGCCTCTCCTACTTTTTTGCCCGATGTATTTGTTAAATCCACTTTAACAGGTTCTACTGATACTTCGCTTGTTTCTTTCGCTTCCTCTATTTTCAGGTGGTTTTCATGAGCGTTATTTTGCTCTTTTACCATGCTGCATGCTCCTAACAATAACAGCACAAAGACTACGCATCCGTTCATTATCAACTTTTGCATCCGTGATTCCTCCTTTTTCTTATTTATCACCATCCTTTCACTATTTTCCTTTTTTTAGACATCAAAAATAAGATTGAGACATACGTTCACCTTGCCAATGAAAAAATCGGAACGAGTTGGATTCTTAATGAAGAACCTCGATTCATCGTTCGGATTTTCCTTCAACTAAAATACTTTACTTTAACGTCTTACTTCTGTTTAAAGTTGTATTCTTTTTCCGTTCCGTTTGAAAAACGAACTTCTAATTCAAACGACTGAAAATCTTTTTTTAGACCAAACGCATCGATTACTTCCTTTTTTACATCTTCATCGGGCGTGCGCTGATCAAAATTTAACTTTTTAAATTTTGAAGATAATTTATTAAAAGCTTTATCTCCGTTCAAGTGCTCATCGTTAATATTATCATCCACTTTGGCTTCTATCTCATCATTTTCATTTTCGTAGTCGGCTTCATAATCATTGTTGAGCCCCTTATAATCTACTTCTAAATCAAATTTTGAAAAGTTAAAAGATGTGTTTTCGCTTTGATTATCATAGCTCATCGGCGTTCCGCCATTCGTCACGCCTTGTTTATTTTGAGCTTCTTTTGCTGGTGCTGCATCATCATTGTGGCATGCTGAAAGTACGCTAATACTTATAAGGGAAAAGAATATGAAAAAGGGTCGTTTCTTCACTGTATTTCCTCCTTTGACTTCACTCTTCCTTCCCTTTATGTCCACAAATTTGATTTTTATACGCCTTCACTAGAAAACCCCGCTCTCTAAAAAGAAAGGGGGGTTTTTCGTCTTGTTTATTTTACATTCGAATAAGAAATACTGTACATGCTGTTAAAATACGTATTGTAAAGAGCTTGAACGGCACGGTCTAAAGCATCTGCTTTCACACCAAACATCATGCTCACCTCAGAAGAACCTTGGTTGATCATTTCAAGATTCACTTCAGCACGAGCAAAAGCTTCTGTAGCTTTTGCAGCAATTCCTACTGTGCTATTCATTCCTTCTCCTACTACCATAACCATAGCAAGATCACGTTCAATAAAGATTTCATCTACCTCAAGTTCTTTTTCAATTCGAGCAAATACGCGCTTTTCAACATCTGGCGTAAGCTGATGCTCGCGCATGATGACAGAGATATTATCAATTCCTGAAGGGGTATGTTCGTATGAAATACCTTCATCCTCTAAAATTTCAAGCAATCTTCTGCCAAAACCAATTTCACGGTTTAATAAGTATTTGCTCACGTGGATATTGCAAAAACCTTTGTCCCCAGCGATTCCGACCACCGGCGTATCTCCGTGAGGACGCTCAGCTACAATGAATGTCCCCTTTGCTTCAGGATTATTTGTATTCTTTACACATACAGGAATGCCTAGTTTATAAACCGGCTCCAGCGCTTCATCATGGAAGACAGAAAAACCTGCATAGGATAGTTCACGCATTTCTCTGTATGTTACTTCTTTCATTTCATGAGGCTTTTCCACAAGTCTTGGATCTACGCTATAAATAGCATCTACGTCGGTAAAGTTTTCATACAAATCAGCTTTTACTCCCGCTGCTACAATTGAGCCTGTGATATCTGATCCACCGCGCGAGAACGTAACCATGTTCCCTTCTTCAGAATAGCCAAAGAATCCTGGAATCACCAAAATGCCCGAACGCTCTCTTAGCTGCGGTAATTTTTCATAAGACAGTGGAAGCACTCTTGCTCTTCCGGGTTCATCAGAAACAAAAATACCTGCTTCTTTTGGATTTACATAATGAGCTTCAAAACCTAAATGGTTTAAATAAGCAGCCATTACCTTTGCGTTATTATCTTCTCCACTTGCTTTTAGGCAGTCTAATAAGCGAAATGGATCGTTTTTATGTAAATCAATAAGTGATTGTAAATTCGTAATAATGTCAGTAATAATCGTTTCTGGCATAGACAAGTCCACAACGATTTCACGATAGCGATCAATTACTTGCCCAAACTCGTCTACGTAATCTTCTCCAAGCTGTATTTTGGCAGAAAGTGCGATTAGCAAATCTGTCATTTTTGTATCTTCTCCGTATCGCTTACCCGGAGCTGATACGACTACCAGCTTTCTCTCTTTATCAGACGTTACAATATGCGCAACCTGTTTAAATTTCTCTGCGCTTGCAACTGAACTCCCGCCAAACTTCGCAACCTTCATGTGTGAGACACTTCCTTACTTTGTTTTTAATATTCGATTATTGTACCATATTTTATCAAGTAGAAAAGCTCATCTATCTAACTTTTCTAAAAATTAAAGGAATACTACCGTAATTGTACTCTCATAGAGAACAAATGTCTACCAGAAAAACACAAAAAGACTGATTTTACATCATGTAAAATCAGTCTTTATTTGTTATTCTGCTTTTGGCTTTTTTAATACCCCTACAAGAACCGCCGTTACAATTGCACCAATTAAAATTGCTAGTGCATATAAAAGAGGATTTCCTTGTACAATTCCGATAACGAATACACCGCCGTGTGGTGCTGGTAAACCGATGTGGAACATCATTGTTAAAGCACCTGCTACTGCAGCACCGATAACCGATGCGGGAATAACACGGCCTGGGTCAGCTGCTGCGAATGGAATCGCACCTTCTGTAATAAATGACAGACCCATTACATAACACGTTTTACCTGTTTCGCGCTCTTGGCGAGTAAATTTGTTTTTGAACAAAGTTGTCGCAATAGCCATACCTAATGGTGGAACCATACCGCCTGCCATAATCGCTGCGTGTGGTGCATAGTTTCCAGCATCAATCATTGCAATACCAAATGTAAAGGCTGCTTTATTAATAGGGCCACCCATATCAATTGCCATCATACCGCCTAAGATAATACCTAATAATACTAAGTTACCTGTACCAAATCCACTTAACCAGTGCGTTAATCCTTTGTTAATTGCACTAACTGGCTCGTTTACAACATAAAGCATAATCAATCCTGAGATAAAAATCCCAAATAGCGGATAAAGAAGAACTGGCTTAATTCCATCAAGCGCTTGCGGTAAACCGCTGAATAATTTCTTTAATCCCACTACTACATAACCCGCTAAGAAACCAGCGATTAAACCACCTAAGAAACCGCCTCCACCAGAAGCTGCTAAAAGACCTGCAACCATACCAGGAGCTAAACCAGGACGATCAGCAATACTCATTGCAATGAACCCTGCTAGTACCGGTACTAGTAAAAAGAATGCATTATCTCCGCCAATTGTTTTTAGCGCCGCTGCAAATGCATTGTACGTCGGATCTTTCGGTTCTGCTGAGTGAATGCCAAACATGAATGAAATAGCAATTAAGATCCCGCCCCCTACAACAAACGGAAGCATTGCTGATACACCGCTCATTAGGTGTTTGTAAAACCCTGTACGCTCTGATCCTTTACTTTCTCCGCCTTCTTTGCTGCCACCGCCGCCGCTGTATATAGGAGCATCTCCTTTTAACGCGCGGTTAATTAATTCTTCAGGCTTGCGAATTCCTTCAGCTACTGGAACTTGAATAACTTTTTTACCTGCAAAACGTTCCATTTCTACTTGCTTGTCCGCTGCAACGATAATAGCGGTAGCGTTTTCAATTTCTTCCTTCGTCAACGCGTTTTTAACCCCGCTGGAACCGTTTGTTTCAACTTTGAGCGTCACGTTCATATCTTTCGCTTTTGCTTTTAGGCTGTCCGCTGCCATATATGTGTGGGCAATTCCTGTTGGACAAGCCGTTACAGCAAGCACTAATTGATCTGAAGCCGTATCCACTTCTTCTTCCGGCGCTTCATTTTCAGTTTCTTTATCATCAATTGCTTTAATAACTTCATCAATCGATAATGCCGTTAGCAACGTTTTTCGGAACGATTCGTCCATTAATAACGTAGACAAACGAGATAGTGTTTCTAAGTGAGCGTTATTTGCGCCTTCACTCGCTGCAATCATAAAGAATAGATGTGCAGGCTGTCCGTCTAATGATTCATAATCGATACCTTCTGTTGAGCGTCCAAATGCAATGGCCGGCGTTTTTACCGAGCTTGTTTTCGCATGCGGAATGGCGATGCCTTCCCCAATTCCCGTTGTACTTTGAGATTCACGGTTTAAAATTGCTTCTTTATAGCCAGCTCGGTCGCTTAAGCGACCAGCTTCGTCTAATTTTCCAACTAACTCATCAATAACATCAGCTTTTGACGTGCTTTTTAAATCAAGAATGATTGTATCTTTTTTTAATAGTTCTGTAATTCTCATTCTCGGTTCCCCCTACTCTACCTTTGTGATTGACACTTGTTCACGAAGCGTCTTTACATCTTCTGCTGTACATAATTCAAGTGAGAATGCTGTGGCACTTCCTGAAGCAACTCCTGTTTGAAAGGCTTCTAATAAATCCCCTTGCTTTACATAAGAAGCAATAAATCCAGCTACAAGTGAATCGCCAGCTCCAACAGAATTTTTCACTGTTCCTTTAGGGACTGTGGCACTGTAGACACCGCTTTCGTTAATAAGAAGTGCTCCATCGCCTGCCATGGATACAACGACGTTTTGCGCTCCTTGTTCCACGAGTTTTTTACCATATACTAGCGCATCTTCTGCACTGTTTACTTCTACATCAAACAATTCTGCAAGTTCATGATGATTCGGTTTGATAAAAAACGGCTTGTGAAACACGACGTCTAGCAAGGTTTTTCCACTTGCATCTACTACAACTTTTACTCCGTTCGCTGCAGCTAGTTCAGTTAATGTTTCATACACGGAACTTGGAAGCGTTTTCGGTATACTCCCTGCTAATACGAAGATATCGCCTTCAGTCATTTGCTTTACTTGAGTCAATAAAGACTGAAGCGCTTCGTCTGTAATAGCAGGTCCTTGACCGTTAATTTCTGTTTCTTTTTCCGTTTTTAACTTTACGTTAATGCGGGTATCTCCATCAACTCTTGTAAAAGCTGTTTCGATATTCTCCGCTTTTAAGTAGTCTTCAATATAGGTTCCTGTAAAGCCGGCTACAAAACCGAGAGCTTTATTATCAACACCTAATCGCTTTAAAACGCGAGAGACGTTAATGCCTTTTCCTCCTGGAAACTTGGCTTCATTCGTTGTGCGGTTAAGCCCGCCTTCTTCGAATGCTGAAACATGTACTACGTAATCAACGGATGGGTTCAACGTACATGTATAAATCATGATTTCACAACCTTTATGTCTGTTTTGTTTGCATACTGTATAAGTACATCGCTAGGTACGTCATTTGTTATAATTTTTGCTTCATGTAAATCGGCTATTTTCGCAAAACTTGTTTCAAAAAACTTAGTAGAATCTGATAAAATATAAGATTCTCTAGACAGCTTCATTGCCGTTTGCTTGATTAATGCTTCTTCTGGATCGGGAGTTGTATATCCATATTGATGATGAATCCCATTCGCTCCCATAAAGCACTTATCAAAACGATATTGCTCAAGACTTAAAAGAGCTCCATTGCCAATTAAAGCGCCCGTTTTATGTTTAACGGATCCTCCAATTAAATAGAGGGTGATACCTTGTTCTAGCATCGGGTTTAAATGCATTAAACCATTTGTCACGACAACTACATCTTTTTGCTTTAAAAAAGGAATCATTTCATACGTTGTAGTTCCTGCATCTAAAAAAATACAGTCACCTTCATTTATAATGGAAGCCGCATACTCTGCAATGTTTCGTTTATCTTGAACATTTTTAGCAGATTTTTCGATAACGCTCAGTTCAATTCGTTTACTGCGAATAAGCGAAGCGCCACCGTGAACACGTTTGAGCATTTGCTCTTCTTCTAGTTGACTTAAGTCTCTTCTAATTGTGGATTCCGAAGCGCCTGTAACTTCGATAAACTCTTGCACTTTTACAAGTTCTTTCTCTTTTAAAAGTTTTAAGATTAGTTGATGTCTCTCCGGCGTTAACATGTTCTAGCTCCTTTTTCAAAAAAGCGTTTTCATTTATTTCATGTACTTACTTTATCACGGTTTACATTCAAAATCAATCATAAAAAATCAAAAACATTCATTTTTTTAATTACAAAATAAAGTTTTTTGAATGAATAATTAGTTTTGCATTTGTTTTAATGATAGTTTATACAAAAGGAAATAAGCTGGTAATTCAAGAATTTGTCTACTTTTCTCATTATATGTAAAGGTTTTCTTCTACCCAATTAGCTATGACTGTTTTTGACTATTTCTTGACCGATTGAATTTTTCTGACTGAATCACGCATAGCTTGTCCTGATTTCATAAAAGCTTACACACCAAAAAAGTTGTCCACCTTTTTGGACAACTCAAAGTGACCCATCATTTAAATAAAAACAGAAGCATATATAATATGGAAGCAAGGGCAGAAGAAATAGCTAAACTTGAGATAAAACGAACGAGTCTTTTTTTAATGAACTGCGTTAATTCGATTTCTCTTACTTGGGTTTTTTCATTTTGCATACAATAATCCCTTCTTTAATTAAAATTTCCTAGTAGCTAGAAGTTGCTACTCGCAGAATATACTTTTATGTATTGTATGCATGCGTTAAAAAAAAGATACAAAACGAACAAAAAAGCTACTCTTAGCTAGAGTAGCTTTCATCTTTCCATACATCTGCTTCAATTACTGCATCCGCTCGAATCGAATATGTATAACAAGGGCCTGTAACCATCAGCGTATTCGACTGCAGCGAGACTTTATCAATCGTCACTCGTTCATACCTTTGAATATGTCCTGCTTCATAGACGTGAAGTGTTACTGGATGATGCTCCGAGTAACTGTTCATAATGACATTTTCAATATGCTCAATCTTTTCTTTTCTCAACCCTAAAGGCTGCTTATGCGCATCGGGACTGTACATTTTCTTCATTTTCTCTAAATGCTCGGGCATTACTAACTTCGCATACTGTTTTAATTCATCTTGATACACGTTCATTCTCCCCCTTGACTCTTGCTTCTATTTTACCGAACGAACATTCTCATTGCAAAACTTTTTAATCAAAATAAAAGCAAACAATTCATTCTTTCATACTCCATAAAAACTGTCAAAAGATTTTATGTTAATAGCAGAAACTGATTTTAAAAAAATAATGATATCCCATCTTTAATTCGGTCTCTAGAGTTGGTATAATACATTGTCATGACTGTGTTTTCGGAGCTTTTGATGATTGGAGGTAACGTTCATGATTAATAAAATAAAAGAAATTATCCTCATTATTCTAGGGAGCCTCATTTTCGCACTGGCCATTAATTACTTTGCTATTCCAAATGAATTAGCAGAAGGCGGCGTAACCGGTGTAACAATGATTACCTATTATGTATTAGGCTGGTCTCCGGGTATCACAAACTTTATATTAAACGGTTTGCTGGTACTGATCGGATACAAATTGCTTCACAAACGTGTGATTGCTTACACAATTATATGTATTATTTTTACATCTCTATTCCTACATATAACTGAAGGACTGGGAAATCCTCTTGACGATACGCTACTGGGAGCTATTTTTGCTGGTATTTTAGCTGGTGTAGGACTCGGACTTGTGTTTAGAGGTGGCGGAACTTCCGGAGGCTCTGCAGTTATTGCCCGCTTAGCTAATCAATATCTAGACTGGAATATTAGCAAAACGATGCTGGCAATTGATTTATTAGTTGTAGCAAGCGCTTATTTTGTCATCGGTGGAGAAAAGACGATGTATACGGTTATTTCTCTTTACATCGGAACGAAGGTGCTTGATTATATCATTGAAGGACTCAACCCTCGCAAAGCAATCACTATTATTTCACACCGTTCAGCTGAAGTAGCCGAACAAGTCAATAAAAAGATGCAACGCGGCGTCACTGTCTTTTCTGCTCATGGAAGCTATACAAAAGAAGCAAAAGACGTATTGTACGTAGTTGTGAACAAACAAGAACTGCTAGAATTAAAGCGTATTATTCATAAAGTCGACGAACAAGCTTTTGTGGTCGTACACGATGTGCGCGACGTCTTTGGAGTAGGTTTTACCATTCCAAAAGCCGGCTGAAAACCCGCTATAAAAAAGCGGGTTTTTTCTATTATATATGTTTGCGCTGAAAATACAGTAAACCTGCTGCTCCAAAAAGCAGAAAGCTGCTTATAACAACTGCTAGGAAGTTCTGTGTAGTCAGCATCAACCCCCATGATGCTTTTCCCGTTACACCTAACATTCCATACATTGGCTGAGTCCATGGGTACCAGGGACCAAATCGTTCAGAATTAGCAACGAATAAATTCGGTAGTGTTAAAATGACATTGACTGTTAAAGATGCTCCAAAGCTAGAAAGTGCCATTGACACAGCTAGCATAAACGCTAGAATTGGCAACACTGCAACCCAGCCGCCTAGCATATTTCCAGCTATCATTTTTAGTGGAATAGCATTCGGATAGCCTTTCAACATGCCAACTCCTAATAAAACAACAAATACAAGCACTTGAAGAATTCCCATGAAAGCTGCTGATGTGATCAATTTTGCTCCGTATACGGATGTTCTTGTCACAGGAAGAGATAGTAATTGCTTCCACCCTCCGGCTTCGTGTTCATACCGACAGATGAACGATGTTACTAACCCGCCAATTAACGGATAAAACAGTAAGCCGTGAACATTGGCAATCAAAGCATCTGCCATTAACCATTTCATCCTCCCGTTTGGCATTGCCTGATCACCTACAAAAAGGATAGCAGCAATAAGAATGGGACTAACAAAAAGGTAAGTCCAGGCTTTTGTTTTAAACAATTTAAACCATTCTATCTTGCATAATTGCCACAACATTTAGGCCACATCCTTTTTGATAAAGTGAAGAGCACCTGCAGCATATAAAAAAACGCCGATAATTACACCTGTTATCATATACGTATTCCGATAATCGGAAAACACTAGCATTGGCCATTGCCAGAAAAACCAGCTCGGCAATTCTCTCATACCACTCATTGTCCCACTCATCACAATACCTAGTGCCAGAGAACGGCTTTGATTTTTAAAAAGCATAGATAGCCATATTTGAATAGCCACAAACGGAATAGCCGAAAAAAACGGATAAAAGGTATAAACAAAAAGAGTTTTCCAAGAAGGAGGCAGACCAAATCCTAACCACCACCCTAGCCCAATTATACCGATTAATAGAACAGCAGAAGCGATAAGTAGCATAAACATAACTACTACAAATTTTGCTGTATAAACACTCAGTCTGCTCACAGGTAAGCTCAGCAACTGCTTCCATGAGCTTCTATGATATTCAATATGTGCTACATTTGAAGCAAGAATCGTTCCTCCCAGTAAAAAAGCTATTGGAAGCGTGATGTTTAGTTCATGCAAAAGACCTTCCCACACGTTCGGGTTTTGCTGAATTAAATATTCATATCGAACGCTATAATCAACTAGCGTTAAGCCAATTACACCCGCTGGACCTAAAAATAGTAAAAACCGGAGCCATTTTCTTTTTAACTTTATACACTCAGCCTGCAGTATTTTTGTGAACATATCCATTCTCCTCACTCGTCAGCTTTAAAAAGATATCTTCTAATGATTTCGATTTTTCTTCAACTCGGTAGATTGAGACATTTTCTTGCACAAGCTGATAAACAAGATGGGCCACTTGCTCATGATCAATATAATCTAAAAGAAGACTGTGTTTATCGATAGTAGGTACAAACCCATTTGCTAATAGTATTGTTTTAGCCTTTTCTATCTCTCCCGTTGTAAATGCCACTTGATGCTTAGCCTTTTTGCGAAGCGATTCAATCGATCCATTAAATAGCATCTTTCCTTTTGTAATAATACCTACTTGAGTCGCTAGATGGTCGATTTCATAGAGTAAATGACTTGAAATCAATACGGTAACTCCGTTTTTCCCTGGCATTTCTTTAATTAATGAACGAATTTCTTGAATTCCTGCAGGATCCAGTCCGTTGGTTGGTTCGTCTAAGATTAATAAACGAGGATTTCCGAGGAGTGCAGAAGCAATGCCAAGCCGCTGTTTCATCCCAAGAGAAAAGCCTTTGACTGGACGATTTGCTTCTTTTGTTAATTTTACAATATTTAGTACTTCATCCACTCTGTTTTTAGATACACCTAGTATTTTGCGAAGTACCTCTAGATTTTCTCTCGCAGTTAAATGCGCATAATAGGAAGGGCTCTCTACAAGTGAACCTATCTTTTTTAAGGCTTGAATATGCTGCCTGTGATTTTTTATTCTTTCTCCAAACAGCTCAATTTCCCCGCTCGTTGGCTTCATTAGCCCGAGCAGCATTCGGATCGTTGTCGTCTTCCCTGCTCCATTGGGTCCTAAAAACCCGTAGATTTCTCCTTCTTTAATGGATAAATTCACTTCATTTACAGCTTCTGCTCCTTTAAATACTTTTATCAGCTGAATCGTTTTAACAATTTCCACTTTTATCACCTCTCCTTTACTATAAACAGCTAAAGTTAAGAGGAAGGAAAAGAAAGGTTAAAATTCGTTTAAAAAAGCGTGTGAATTAATCACTCGCTTTGTACACAATTTGAATATCCGTTCCATGTTTTGTAGAATGAATTGACCACGTTAACCCCATTTCTTTAATCATCGCATCCACAATCGCTAGACCTACACCGTTTTGCTTCGTATGGCTATTCTTGTTAAAGCCTGACCCTTTATCAGAAATGGTGAGAGAAGATAAATCATGCTCTTGAACAAGGCGAAAGCCAATAAAGTTACCTTCTTTGGCATGACGAATGACATTTTGACATAAATTATCTATTATTCTTTCTAACCACTGAACATCTCCGCGCCAATATATAGACTGAGAAGGCAGTTGAATATCCACTTCCATATTCTCTTCTTCAAATAGTGGATACCATTGTGCAATGCTTTTTCTAAGAAATCGAGCCATATCAACTTCCTCTTCCCGATATGGATATTTTCTATTTAACAGCAGCGTATAGGAAAATAAATTATCTATTAAATCACTAACAAATTCTACTTTCGTATCAATTACCTCAAGAGATTGTTGAACGTTCAAGGCCATTTCTTCGTTTTTCATCTGATAAATATGAGTTCGAACAGTCGTGAGCGGTGTTCGTAAGTCATGCGATAGACTCATAATTAAGTCTTGTCGCAGCTGTTCTTCTTGCTGCTCTCGGTCCCGGCTTTCATGAAGCTGTTTAACCATTTGATTAAACGATTGTTCTAGCTGGCCAATTTCATCCGTGGACTCAGATACAACAGGTAAAGGAATTCCTTGCTCGTCTTTGTTGTTCATAGCAGCTTGTAACGCTCGCAGCCTTTTTCGAATTCGAAGAAAAAAGAATAGAGAAAGTACAATAAAAGAAAGCACAATGATAAAAACAAATCCTAAATAAATATTATAGTAGGCTGGGTCTAGCCTTTGAATAGGAGGCTCAACGGCTTTTTCCGGCACTTCAATGACCATAAAACCTTGCTTTTTATCTGTTCCAATAAAGGTAATAACCGTATACGGATCGTTTCCGTATCGTTTTTTGATAAATTCAGCCGTATAAGAAGATGACCATTGCTTCGGAAGGGATTCATGGTAAGGAAGCGGAAGCTGTGTTTGTCCAGCTTCGTTTACCCAGAACATTGAAGCTTCAGGGTATTTTTCTTTTAATAATTTTAGCTTTTGATTAATTGTTTTCTCATTTGCTCCTTCTAGCTTTTTGGCTTCTTGATTCCATATTTGTTCGTAGTAGCTTTTTCCTTTATACTCTTCATTTAATAATCCTTGAATATGCATAAAAGGAACGGTGATCAGCCATGAGCCTGCAAAAAATGATACAGGTATAATTAGTACAGCTGCAATCATAATTAAGATATATTTCGTGATAAGAGACTGTGTAACATTCATTGCTTCACCCTGTACCCAATCCCTCGTATTGTTTCAATAATTTCAGGCTTAGCTGCATTTTTCTCCAATTTTTCTCGCAAATAGCGAATATGTACCATTAATGTTTTATCTCCTTCTATATAACGCTCTTTCCATACCCCTTCATAAATTTGTTCTTTTGTTAAAATTTGATTTAAATGCTGAAGGAAATAAGTAAAAATATGAAATTGCTTACCTGTTAAACTAATTTCTTCACTTGTCTCTCTGTTCATCACGCGATAGTCTCTCATCGAAATATGCAAATGTTTTAAAATAAGCTCTTCTTTCTTTCTTGAAAATCTTCTTAACAATACTTCAAGCCTTGCAAGCAGCTCTTCTGGATGAAACGGCTTTGTGACATAGTCATCGGCAAACTCTAGTCCCATGATCTTATCTTCTAGAGCTGTACGAGCTGAAAGCATTAAAATTGGGACATCAGGTGCTAGTTTTTTAAGCTTTTTTCCCACTGTAAATCCATCTAACCCAGGAAGCATTACATCTAAAATGACAATATCCGCTTGTTTAATAAACCGACTGGCGATATCTCCTGATTGTAACCAAGTAACTTCATAGTTTTGCTTTTTAAGCTCATTTTGAATCATTAATCCAATTTCTTCATTGTCTTCAATGTATAAAACGTGATTCATATGCACACCCCCCTTTACTTCTTTTTCCATTTTATCGAATTCTTCTTAGCAGTAAAAGACAAAAAAGCTAAAAGGCATCGCCTTTTAGCTTTTTTCTTTACACGTCCATTTAATTAACAGACCGCAGTGCGTTAATCCTCCTCCAAACCCATAAAGAATAAGGAGGTCATTACCCTGTACTTTTCCTGTCATTATTCCTTCGTTTAAAGCAAGCGGAATAGAAGCTGAAGATGTATTTCCGCAGTATTGCACACTCGTTAACGTTTTATCCATTGAAACACCTGTTTTAGCACAAATAGCTTCAATCATTCGAAGGTTTGCACTATGCGGAATAAACCAATTTACATCAGAAAGAGAAATGGAAGTATTCTTTAATAATGCTTCTACTCCTTTTGGAATCGTTCGGACAGCAAAGCGGTATACTTCACGCCCGTTTTGAACTAAATTCCCGCTCGAATTAATTTCTTTTCCTGAAAGAGTATTAGATAAGTTAGAACGATATAAATTCACCCCTCCGCTTCCGTCCGTTCCGTAGTGACATCCTAAGAAACTCGGATTATGCTCATCGTACTCTACAAGCATAGCTCCCGCTCCGTCACCAAACAGCACGCATGTGGCCCGGTCCGTATAATCTGTAATTTTCGACATGACTTCAGCACCAATAACTAAAATCTTTTTATGCAATCCCGACGTCACTAGGCCGTTCGCCACATGAAGGCCATATGTAAAACCGGCGCATGCGGCACCTAGATCAAATGCAGCAGCTTGATCAATATGAAAGTAATCTTGAATCTGACATGCTACGCTAGGAAAAAAGTGATCTGGCGTTGTTGTCGAAACAATAATTGCATCTACATCTTCTATTTCTACAGCATATCGGTTAAGCAAATTTTCAACGGCTCGAATGGCAAGCGTAGACGTGTATTCGCCTTCACCAGCAATTCGTCGTTCTTTCATTCCGGTACGCTGTACAATCCATTCGTCACTTGTATCAACCATTTCTTTTAAATGGTCGTTCGTTAATTTTTGCTTTGGTGTATATATCCCCATTCCTGTGATTCTAGCTTTTGATTGCATCATTTCTCCACCTCAAATCAGTTGATACTTAATTATAACACCTACTTTTAATATCTGGTACTAATTTATTGTTAGATAAAAAGCGCAAAGGCATACCTTTACGCTTTTTATTAAATAGAATAATCTTCTGGAATAAATACTTTTAGCTGCTTAGGCTTTACATACACCTTCTCTCCCACTTGAAGACTGAGGACTTTATAGTGCTCTTTGCTCAATTCAGCTTCTAAAAATTCTTCTGCATCTTCTCTTTTTAATTCAACTTGCACGATAGCCCCTATCACATGAATATGGCTAACGGTTGCAGAAACAGCATCTGCGCTTGTTTTTACCTTTTCAAGGTGAATATCATGAGGTCGTACATACCCAACAGCTGCTTCTTCATTCCTTCCGTTAAATTCTGGAACATCCATTTCAAAGCTTCCTTGTTTTAGTCTGCCTTTATGAATGCGGCCCTTGAATAAATTGACGTTTCCTAAAAAATCGTACACAAATGGACTGTTAGGATGATCATATACTTCTTCAGGACTTCCAATCTGCTCAATTTTCCCGTTGTTCATCACAACAATACGATCAGCTACATCCAAGGCTTCTTCTTGATCATGCGTAACGAAAATACTCGTAATATGAAAATCATTATGCAATTTACGCAGCCATCTGCGCAAATCCTTGCGAACTTTTGCATCCAGAGCGCCAAAAGGTTCATCTAATAGCAGTACTTTCGGTTCTACTGCTAACGCTCGAGCAAGAGCTACTCGCTGGCGCTGTCCGCCCGATAATTGAGAGGGATAGCGATTTGCAAGCAGCTCTAGTTTAACAAGCTGCAGCAGCTCGGTTACTTTCTTGGTAATGTCTGTTTTAGAAGGCCTTGTTTTTTTAGGTCGTACTTTTAAACCATACGCAATGTTATCAAACACAGTCATATGCCTGAACAAAGCATAGTGTTGAAAAACAAACCCTACATTCCGCTCTTTTGGATTTATGCGCGTAATTTCCTTTCCATCAAATAAAACAGCTCCTTGATCAAGATGTTCAAGACCGGCAATGATACGAAGCAAAGATGTTTTTCCAGAACCGGACGGACCGAGTAAAGCTACTAATTCACCCGTTTGAATATCAATGTTAATAGAATCCAGCGCTTTAAAATCACCAAAGTTCTTTGATACGTGCTTAATATGGATACTCATTTCATAAGCTCCTTCCTTTTTAAATATGTTTGACTTTCCACTCAATAATATTTTTTATAATTAATGTAAAAATAGCTAAAATTGACATTAAAGATGCTACCGCAAACGCTGCTGCAAATTGATATTCATTGTAGAGAATTTCAATATGAAGAGGCATCGTATTTGTCATTCCTCGAATGTGCCCAGACACAACGGAAACAGCTCCAAACTCCCCAATCGCCCGCGCATTACATAAAATAATGCCATATAATAAGCCCCATTTAATATTAGGTAACGTCACTAGAAAAAAAGTTTTGAAACCGCTGGCTCCTAACGTTAACGACGCTTCTTCTTCGGCTGACCCTTGAGCTTGCATGAGTGGAATCAATTCTTTGGCAACAAACGGAAGCGTTACAAAAAGCGTAGCTAATATAATACCGGGAATAGCAAATACAATTTTGATGTCGTGATTAAACAACCATTCTCCGAATAACCCTTGTGCACCAAATAATAAAATAAAAACCAATCCAGCAATAATAGGTGAAACAGCAAACGGCAAATCAATAAGCGTAATTAAAATATTCTTTCCTTTAAAATCAAACTTTGTAATTAACCATGCGGCTACCACGCCGAAAACGGCATTTAAAGGAACAGTAATAAGCACCACAATTAGCGTTAGTTTAATAGCAGCCAAAGCATCCGGATTTGTAATCGCAGCGAGATACGTTTCCAACCCTTTTTGAAAAGCTGTCATAAAAATGGTGATGAGCGGGAGCACTAAGAATAGAGCTAAAAAAGCCAGTGCAATAAATGTAAGCAGCCACTGGACGACTTTGGGCTCTTTTAAACTAGAATGATTAAGTTTAACAGTCGTTTTTGCATGCTGCATTGGAACATGTCCTGCCAATGTCATCCCTCCTTAACTATGTACAAATTTACGATTTGTCCACCATTGAATAATATTAATAAGTAATAACAGAAAAAATGATACAACGAGCATGACTGATGCAATAGCAGTAGCGCCCGCATAATCGTACTGCTCGAGTTTTGTCATAATAATAAGCGGCGTAATTTCAGTTTTCATCGGCATATTTCCAGCAATAAAAACAACTGACCCGTATTCTCCAAGCGCTCTTGCGAATGAAAGAGAAAAGCCTGTTAAAATAGCAGGCACCAGCTCTGGAAAAATAACTTTTCTGAATGTTTGCATTCGGCTGGCTCCTAAACTAGCCGATGCTTCTTCGATCTCTGCATTAAAGTTTTGCAATACTGGCTGCACCATTCGGACAACAAACGGCAGACCAATAAACGTCAGAGCGATAATAATTCCGATAGGCGTAAATGCGATTTTAAACGTAAATAATTGACCAATCCATCCTTTCGGAACGTAAAGAGTGGTCAAGGCAATGCCGGCAACAGCCGTTGGTAAAGCAAACGGCAAATCTACAAGTCCATCAATAAACCTCTTTCCGGGAAAATGATATCTCACTAATACCCATGCAATAATAGTTCCAAAAATAACATTAATAATCCCTGCTGCAAATGCTGCTCCAAAACTTAATTTATATGATGCTACTACTCTAGAGTCTGTAACAGTTTTAATAAAGTCGCTCCATCCCATAGATGCCGTATTTAGAAAAATCATCGCTAACGGAAAAAGCACAAGGATACTTGCATAAAACACCGTAAAACCTAAAGAAAGCCCAAATCCAGGTAAGATACTTTCCTTTTTCTTCTGTCGTTGTAACACGCTCACGTCTTACACCTCTCTCTGCTTTCAAGATACATGTACACAGAAGATACGAATTACCATTCGTATCTTCCTCATTTATTTTTTTTAATGCATCATATTACTTTGGCTGATAAATCTGATCGAATGTTCCTCCATCGTTAAAATGAGTTTCTTGAGCTTTTTTCCAGCCGCCAAAATCTTTAATGGTGACTAGGTTAAGAGAAGGAAATTGATCTTTGTGTTTCTCTAATACTTTTTCATTTCGAGGACGATAGTAATTTTCCGCTGCGATTTCCTGACCTTTTTCTGTATATAGATATTTTAAGTATGCTTTTGCTACCTTTGTTGTGCCTTTCTTTTCAGCTACTTTATCTACTACAGCAACAGGCGGTTCTGCTAAAATACTCAATGACGGTGTTACAATTTCAAATTTATCTTTTCCTAGCTCATTTAACGATAAGTAAGCTTCATTTTCCCATGCAATTAACACGTCTCCAATGCCCCGTTCTACAAACGTAGTTGTCGCTCCGCGTGCGCCTGAGTCTAACACTTCGACATTTCCATAAAGTTTACCCATGAAGTCTTCAACCTTTTTGTTATCTCCGTTATATTTATTCTTCGCGTATGCCCAAGCCGCTAAATAATTCCAGCGTGCGCCTCCAGACGTTTTTGGATTTGGTGTAATAACGGATGTACCTTTTTTCGTTAAATCATCCCAATCTTTAATTCCCTTTGGATTTCCTTTACGAACTAAAAAAACAATTGTTGATGTGTATGGTGTAGAATTATGAGCCAATTCTTTTTCCCAGTCTTTGTTTAATAATTGGCGAGTTTGAGCAATTTCATCAATATCGTATGCAAGCGCAAGCGTTACGACATCCGCTTCTAAACCGTCAATAACTGCCCGGCCTTGCTTACCAGAGCCACCGTGTGATTGCTTGATAGTAACGTCTTGCCCTGTTTTATCTTTCCAATAAGATGCAAAGCTCTTATTGAACTCCTGATAAAGCTCACGTGTAGGATCATATGAAACGTTTAAAAGCTCTACTGGTTTTTTTGAATCGTTTTTACTCGCAGAACTATCTTTCCCTGCTGTTTCAGTAGATTTCCCATTGCCGCAACCTGCTAGCACGACCAGCAGTGCCGTTAGCACCATTAAAAACTGAACTGCTTTTTTCTTCATGTTTTACTCCCCTTTTTATAAAAAAATACAAAAAGGCCGCTATCTCTTTGAAAAGAGAAGCAGCCTTCAGTTAGTCTGATCAGCGTATATGCTCTTAAATTATTCTTATTAAATTTATTCGTAAGAATAAAAAGAAGATACTTTCTGAAAAGACAATTTATTCTTGTTTTTATAATAAACACACTTTACCTATTAGTCAACTGGGTTTTTAATCTTTTTTACACTTATTTTAGTTCTTTTTACGTACTTTCCTTACTTACTGCGTGCCAGATACTCTTTTTCTAAGTCAGAGAGTGTAAGTTCAAAAAGATGATGGTTTTCTTTTTTGTAAATCCCTTTTTTCAGTAACTCTTCAATGAGGTATTGTTTTCTTTGCCGCACCGCTGCTCGTAATAAATTTTCCATCTTTTCTCCTCCTATTATATTAATTTAAGAATAAAAAAAGACTCCTAACACAGGTCAGAAGCCTTCGGTAATCCGGTCAGCACAGGAATGAAACTGTCAGATTTTCATAATTTTAAAAAGTATAAAGCTGCTGCTTTAGAAGCTTTATACTTCTCATCGTCATACTCATACAACCTATAACTCAATTTTAATTCGAAAAATTCTAAATATTCTACCGGAAAGAAAGTCAATTTTAATTCGAATACGCACGTTTTCTATATTTAGCACAGTACTTGCTTGCCCCGCCGTCAAGCATTCGCTAGCTAGGCTGGCCCTTCAGTTTCTCTAAATACGTATTTAATTAGGCTTATTTGTGGCTTGCTACTTTGCTTTTAGCTAAAAAGCGGTTTTTTTCCGTGCTGTCCACTTGAGTAATTTGTCCATCGTGAAGAGTAATTAGTACAGATCCATAGTTGATTTCAGTTAGTAATTTAACAATATAATCTAATTTTTCTTGTGTAATTGAAGCCATTTTATCATTCTCCTATTCATAGATAAATTTATATTTTAGTTGCAGTTGAATAAACAAAGCGAACAACATCTATAAGTACTTGTATAATGTGCAGAAGATAAATACATGGTAATCCTCCCCATATGTTCAGTTGAAGATTGAGATTTTAATGACCACAACTAATGTACAGAAAAGGCCCACACTAGTAGCGAACAAGTATGAGCCTTCGGTTGACCGATCAGCTTCTTTAGCATCCCAATTTTTTCAAAAGATTTATACTATCTATATTATTTACACTTTACCTATATGTCAAGTAGGGATTAAAAAAATAAATAGATATTATTAATTTTTTTTATATCTTTGACCTAATAAAAAAGACTCATCTGCATGAACTTACACAGACGAGTCTTTTTTAGCCCTATTTTTTTGGATAGGCAAGGTTACCGTAAAAATGCTTCCTTGTTCTTTTTTGCTTTCAACACGTACTGCGCCCTCATGCAGCCGAACAATTTTTTTTGTAATGGCTAGACCGAGGCCGCTTCCTTTTAACGTTCTCGATTTATCTACTTTATAAAAGCTTTCAAAAATATATTTTTGATCTTCTTCGGCAATACCAATTCCATTATCCTTTATTTTCACGTCTATTTCCTCGTTTTTTTGATGAATAGATATTTTCACAAATCCATTTTCAGGCGTATATTTAATAGCATTTGTTACTAAATTCAGCCAAACTTGCTCTAACAAATCTTTATCTGCTTCTATTTGAACATTGGATAAATCAAGGTCAATTTCTATGTTCTTTTTTGTCCACTGAGGTTCTAAAGCCATGACCACATGCCTGATTTGTTCATCTAACCGGTATTGCTGCAGCATTAGCGTTTGATGTTCAGAGTCTAGAGAAGCAAGCTTTAGCAAATTGGAACTAAGCTGAGAAAGTCTTGTACTTTCTTTTTCAATAATGGTTAAATATTGTATCTTTTTATCTTCACTGACGATATCATCTTTAAGTGCCGCTGAAAAACCGCGAATAGAGGTCAGCGGTGATTGAATCTCATGCGAAACGCTAGCAATAAACTCTTGCCTCATTGTTTCTATTTTGTTTAATTCTTTAGTCATTTGATTAAAATTTTTAGTTAACAGACCGATTTCATCATTCGCTGCGTGCTCGACTTGCACATTGTATTCGCCTTGTCCAACAACTTTCATCGCTGTACTGAGACGCTTAATCGGTTTAATAATAATCATTGAAACATATGCAAATAATACAATACCTACTAATAAAATCGTAATAAGCTGGATATTTTGAACATCTTGAATAACTGAAAATTGCCGCTGTGGATGAGACTGAATAAATAGAGCATACGACCGTCCATTTTCTTTAAAAGGAAGACCCACTACGTTTGGCTGTGGACGATCATCTTTTTCCTCGTTTAAATTAGAATAACGCTCCCCGTCTAATACTTGACCTACTTCTTTCGGTGTAATTGGAATAGGGGGTCCTGGCTGTCCTAATACTTTTTCTTTATGCTCATCATCAATAATAATAAACGAAAAATGAATGAATGATGAATTAGATAAAAACCTTGCAGCTTTGTCGGAGTCTTCTGCTCCGTACAAATCGATAAAATCTTCTCCCATCTTCACCATATCCTGACCTAATCGCATTTCGAGCTTCTGCTTGCTAAGAAATGTCGTGACGACAACGGTAATCACAACGCTCAATAAAATTGTAATGATGAACGACAGAACCAGCTTTACATAAATTGATTTCACATTAACACCCTTCTGCTCTATAGCCTAGTCCGCGAATTGTTTTGATTTCCATACCGACATTTTTCATATGATTAAGCCTCTCTCGCAGACGTTTTATGTGAACGTCTACCGTGCGCTCATCGCCTTCATAATCATATCCCCAAATTAATTGAATAAGCTGATCACGAGTAAAAATCTTTCCTGGAGAACTAACTAACGTGAACAGTAATTCAAACTCTTTTAACGGCAGCTGTTCGCTTGTTTCTCCTGCACTCATCTCCAATTTGGTACGGTCTAGTTTTATATTCCCCATATAGATTACATTGTTAGCTTCTACTTGGTACCTGCGTAAAAGAGCCTTTACACGAGCAACCATTTCCTGAGGATCAAAAGGCTTCACAACATAGTCGTCTGTTCCGATATCAAATCCTTTTAGCTTATCATGCGATTCGCCTCTAGCTGTTACCATTAAAACCGGTATATCAAAATACTCCTTAATTTCCTTTGTTAGTTCCCATCCGTCTTTAAATGGCATCATGATATCAACGACCGCTAGATCAATTCGAAACTCTTCCATTTTCGCCCACGCTTCTTCACCATCTGCTGCTTTTATAATTTTGAATCCTTGATTTTCTAAATATAATGATATCAGCTCTCGAATGTGTTGATCATCATCTGCAACTAATATTTGAATCATACATGTCTCTCCCTATTCCTAAGTTTGTCCAGCTTTTACGCACAGTAAGCTCTCTGTTTATAGTAAACAGAGAGCCGCATAAGATCATACAATGATTTTAGACTTCAAATATGAACTGAATATGAACAAACTGATTAACTCTTATTAGCTGAAGTTGTTTGCTCGTTCTTTTTCTACAATTCCCTCCAAATACGATAAAAACGTTTGACGTAAATCTCTGCGCTTTAACGCAACTTCTACCATCGCTTTCATATAGCCTACCTTATCTCCAATATCAAAGCGCTGTCCTTCCAGTTCAAGAGCAAACAATCGCTCTTTTTCACATACCACACCCAGTGCATCTGTTAATTGTAATTCATTTCCTACCCCTCTTTCAATCGTTTTTAGATAAGAAAAAATAGAAGGATTTAAAATATAGCGGCCCATAACGGCAATAGTTGACGGAGCTTGTTCTATCGATGGTTTTTCAATCAAGTCATTCACTTCATGAAGGCTGCCAGATTTATTTTTCGGCTGAATGATTCCGTATTTTGATACCTCTTCAACATCCACTTTTTGAACTCCGATAACTGATTGATTAGTCGTTTCATACGCTTGGATCATCTGTTTGAGCGCAGGTTCTTCAGAAGTCATAATATCGTCTCCAAGAAGAACGGCAAACGGCTCATCTCCAATAAACTGTTCGGCACAAAGAATAGCATGACCAAGTCCTAACGGCTCTTTTTGACGAATATAGTGAATGCTGGCCATTGACGAGATCATTTGTACTTCTTTTAGCATTTGGAACTTGTGTTTTTCTTCAAGCATTTGCTCTAACTCAATTGATTTATCAAAATGGTCTTCAATTGATTTTTTGTTTCGTCCTGTAATAAAAATAATACTTTCAATACCTGATTTCACAGCTTCTTCTACAATATATTGTACAGCAGGCTTATCGACAATTGGCAGCATTTCTTTGGGCTGCGCTTTTGTCGCTGGCAAAAATCGAGTTCCTAAACCGCCTACTGGAATAACTGCTTTTTTTATCGTCATATATGAATCCCTCTTTCTTTTTTAGTAGTAAATACAAATAATTTAGTACCAATAAAGTTGATACCGACACTTACGATTGTAATTAAAAGTTTACTGAGTAGCAGCGCTACCCCCCATTTATTATATAGAACAGTCAATAGAAATGATGTTAGAGATAAAGTGATCAAATTTACGATCACAAATGAAATCACTTCACGCTTACTGCTTTTTTCTTTTCTCTCAAACGTCCATTTGCGATTCATGACATAACTGTTTAAAATGCCCGCACTGTATGAAATCCACTGCGCTAGTATATAGTTAACACCAATTGTTGTTAAAAGTGCGTACACTACAAAATCAATCAGTGTATTTAAAACTCCTACTAACGCAAATTTAATAAAAGATATCCATTTGTTAGTCACGAAGTGATACTTCCTTGCGTGGTTCAAGCTGATACTTTTCCCGGACGATATAGAGTGGACGATTTTTTGTTTCATCGTAGATGCGGCCAATATATTCTCCAATCATACCAAGAATAATTAAAATGATGCCGCTAAAGAATAGCTGAATGACAATTAATGACGACCACCCTGTGATGGTGCTGTCTGTAAATAACTTCAAATACAGCACCACTAAAAGATAAATAAAACCGATACCAGATAGCGTTACACCAGCATAGCTAGCTAGCTTCAACGGTTTATAAGAGAAAGACGTAATGCCATCCATTGAAAGCTTCAGCATCTTTTTCAAAGGATATTTCGACTCACCCGCCAAACGCTCGTCTCGCTCATATTCTACTGCTATTTGCTTAAAGCCCACCCAGCTTACTAATCCGCGAACAAAGCGATTTTTTTCTTGAATGCTATTCATTTGATTGCACACTTTGCGATCTAGCAAACGGAAATCCCCTGTATCAAGCGGAATATCAATATCGGTCATCGCACGTAAGAAGCGATAAAACATAGCAGCCGTTTGTTTTTTAAAGTATGTTTCTCCTTTTCTCTTTGTACGCTTAGCGTATACAACGTCAAACCCTTGCTTCCATTTTTCAATCATCTCTAAAATCAATTCGGGCGGGTCTTGCAAATCAGCATCAATCACAACGACCGCCTCTCCTCTTGCATAATCCATACCAGCTGTAATAGCAATTTGATGACCAAAGTTACGGGCAAAGTCTAATAAAACAACCGCTGGGTCTTGCTCACTGTACTCTTTAATCATTTCTGCTGTTCGATCTCTACTGCCGTCGTTCACGAAAAGAAGCTCGTAAGCTTCTTTCGTTGAATGCATCACTTCTGTGAGACGGCGGTAGGTTTCATGAATCACTTCTTCTTCGTTATAGACAGGAACAACAATAGAATATTTAACAATGGAACTCATGTTTATGCCCTCCTTATTTAAGCGTTATTTCGTATAGTGTTCCGTTTCCAGATGGCCCTTGCTGAGCACTTGATGAAGTAGACTGCCACTTGGAAGAAGGAATCTCCTTACTATTTTCTTTAATCCACGTGATAACGTCAGATTGACCTCCCTTGCCCATTCCAGACAAGTAGAAATATTTCACTTCACCTTTTTTAATCATGGCTTTTAATTTACTTACCGTTAAAATTGGATCTGAACCGCTAAATCCACCCATTGCCATTACTGGCTCGCCCGTTTTGATAATGTAAGGTGCAGCTGAAGTTGAATCCGTTGTGGCAAATAAATATTTTTCACCTGTATTATTTTTTGTTAAATAGTTTAGTAGCTTTTTGTTTACTTCTGCGTTCATCCCTCCACTTTTTCGTTTTGAAGATGATGATTTGCTTGAAGAGCTATTTGGCATTTGACTATTATTGGATGAACCGCCTGGCATTTGCATTTCACCACTGTTTGAAGAACCGCTTGGCGGCTGCATTTGACCATTATTGGACGAACCACCCGGCATTTGACCGCCGTTCGATGAACCGCTTGGCGGCTGCATTTGATTGTTTGAAGATGAATTGCCGCTAGAGCTTCCTGGAGGCTGCATGCCGTTAAAGCCAGACTGTTTGCTATTCGTTGCTGGGCTTGGAGGTCCTCCCATACCGCTTGAAGAATCAGGACCTGCTGATGGAAGCATGCTATTTCCACCATAAATAATTGGTGTCATCGCCCAGTACGCCGGCATCGCAAGTAAGACAACCATCGCTGCGGCTCCTAGGTAGTTCGTCAACGAATTTTTACGCTGTTTACGAACAGCTAAAACAAGAGCTAAAATGACGCCCAGTGCTCCTACACCTGCAATTGGCGCTACGCCGATTGAGCTGACATAAGGAGACATAATATATACTTGAAGTGCTGCTGTTGTTAAAATACCACCTGGCAGCAGCCATGATTTCCAGCCATTATGCTGTTTGTACATGCTCCATAAAGCTACTGCTCCCGCTCCGGCAAATGCAGCGATTGGAGGTGCCAGCATAATTAAATAATACTGATGGAAAAATCCTGCGATACTAAAGAAGATAGCTACTGGTAGCAGCCACGCTAACCAAAATAAACTTTCTTTTTGTTTTGTTGTGTAAGGTCCTTTAAATTTTACTCCGGCAAATAAACCCACGATTGAAAAGATTACAAATGGTAGTAACCAGCTGATTTGATCTGATAACCCTTTTTGGAATAGTCGGAAGGGACCAGGATTACCCGTGTTGAACATTCCGTTTTGATTCCCTCCGCCTGGAGCCTGCATCTTTTGGGAAGAGCTGCTTTTTCTTTGATTTGAGCTTTGTGAAGAATCAGCACTTGAATTGCTATTTTGTTTTGTTTCACTGCTTGCTGTTTGCTGCTCAGTTTGAGCAGACTGCTTATGACTGCTTCCCGTCACGCTTGTATTTCCGGTTAAACGATTAATACCGTTATATCCAAAAGCAAGCTCTAGAACTGAATTTGTCTGACTGCTTCCCATGTAAGGTCGCTTATCAGCAGAAGTTGAATCTACTACAACAGCCCACGATACAGAAACTGCAAGCATCAGTACAGTTGCTGTTGTTAAAAAAGAAATTTTCTTTTTCCACGTGATTTTGGTTGCCACTACATAAAAAACATAAAATGCTGGTAAAACCATGTATGCTTGAAGCATTTTCATATTAAAGGCAACACCAATCATCGCAAAAGCAGCTAACACCCATCCAAATTTAGCTGTGCGCACAGCACGAAATAACATCCACGTCGCTACTAATAATGTAAACACAAGCATACTATCGATATTATTTGTTCGGCTTACCGCCGGTACAATTGGCGTCAAAGCCATCGCAAGAGCAGCAAATCTCCCAGCCCATACACCAAACGTACGTTTTACGAGTACGTATAGTAAAAGGACTGAACCGATGCCTGCTAATGCTTGCGGTAGAATGACGCTCCATCCGTGAAATCCAAATATTTTGGCACTAATTGTCTGAATCCAAAATACAACCGGCGGCTTATCAATCGTTACATAGCCTCCTGGATCAAAAGATGCGTAAAAGAAATTATGAAAACTTTGAAGCATACTTTTGACAGCTGCCGTGTAATAAGCGTTGGCGTATTCATCTGTCCAAATTTTAAATAAGTTCAAAAACGCTCCAATTAAAACAATGGGAACTAAAAATAAGTCTATTCTTTTTTCATTTGAAGTTCGTTCTTCTTTCACTTCACTGTTCATGTGTTTCATTTCACTCCTTCGTAATTTCTGACTTTAGTCTAACAAGCATATGTGAACTGATTATGAACAGAAAAAATAATTTTTTATTTTTCAAAAACCCATTTGACCTCTTACGCTCACCAATGAAATATTTTACAATTAAAGAATCAAGCACATGAAATAGAAAGCGCATTTTTGGAATGCTGCAGCTTCTAAGAAACATTATTATCCACACTTCATCCACTTCTTGGTGAGAAAGGAGACAACTTTATGATTCAAGTAAAAGATATATACGGAAATTTACCCACGCTAGAAACCGAAAGACTCCGCTTGCGGAAAGTTACAAAAAAAGATGTGCGTGACATGTTTGAATATGCCTCAAATGAAAAGGTAAGCAGATATGTAAATTGGGAAAAGCACCGAAAGCTTCAAGATACAAAAGAGTTTGTTTCCTTCGTTTTAAAGCAGTACAGCAACCAATCCATTTCTCCTTGGGCTATGGAAATCAAAGCCTTAAAAAAATGTATTGGCACCATTGACTTTGTCACTTGGAACCCTACTCATCGCATTGCGGAAATTGGCTATGCGATTTCTGAAGAATATTGGAATAAGGGATTTGTTACGGAAGCAGCTGAAAAAGTAATTGCGTTTGGATTTGAAGAAATGGATTTAGTGCGCATTCAGGCAAGGTGCTTTGTTGAAAATGCTGCATCTGAGAAAGTAATGAAAAAAATCGGTATGTCTTATGAAGGAACGATTCGAAAAGCCATGTTTATTAAAGGAACTCATCAAGACTTAAAGTTATATTCAATCTTGCGAGAAGAATATACACGCAACGCGTAGAAAATGTATAAAATACCTTCCATAACATAGGCTAACTTCAACACTAACTCTTTCTTTTGAGGTGAACAATGTTGAAGCAAGCAATTCAGCATTTAGACTTATCTGCACATGGTTTGTGGTTTCCGATTACCGTTAGTTTATGTTTATTTATTCTTGCCCTTGTTTTATTTAAACGACAGCTAACTTGGCGAGATTTTTATATCACGTTTTGCGTAGTTGGATTTGTCGGATGGCTTTGTGATGTTATCATTACGCGTGTTTTTAACATGATTGATTTGGGAGATCCAAAAGTTACAGGACTTGGAGATATTCTAAGCTATACATTTATTCCACCTTCTCTTTCCATTTTATTTTTGACTTACTTAACAGCTAAAAATAAATGGGTTTTATCACTTCTCTTTTGCGCTGGTTCACTACTCATAGAATACGGAATGATTAAAAGTGGCTATATGCATTTAAACGGCTGGTTTTTTATCTATTCAATAGTGCTATACTTCCTCGTTTATGCTTTTGTGCTACCATGGCATATGGCATTTATTAAGTAAAAAAGCGGATGTTGATTAACATCCGCTTTTTTACTATGCGCTTACTTTCTATCTGCTGAAATCCATATTTCATACCGACGTTTAGAAGAAGGAATATCTCCATTGTATGTTCATAACAGGTCATTTTATGCGTTGTGATGATACATGCGCACGGCTATGTTCTTCAGGACGTCTAAACCCAATTTTTAAAAGCGCTGCTTCTAAATTTGCTTCTGTTTTAATTTGATTAAAATTAATTCCCAGTTTCACTACCGTTTGGGCAATTTCCGGTCGTATCCCTGTTATAATGGCTTCCACTCCTACTAATTTGAGAGATCGATGAATTTTGAACAGATTGTCTGCTACCATTGTATCAATAATCACGACACCTGAAATATCCAAAATAAGATAGGATAATTGAAGGCTTGTCCCTTTTTTCAAGCAAGTTTCCATAATAACTTGCGAGCGATGAGTATCAATTTCTCCAATAATCGGCATAATAGCGATACCTTTTGTGACAGGTACGAGCGGAACTGACAGTTCTTCTAGTGACGTGTAAGCTAAATTCATCATATATCGATTATGCTCATCATAAATTTGACCAAAAACATATGTTACCGTATCTAAAAGCGGATCAATTCGCTCACTGACATGCAGCATGGTAATTGCAGCAAACTGATGCTCCTCTAGTTCTCTTGTAAATACATCCCAAATAACGCTGCGATAGATTGGGAGGATACCGAGTGCTTTTTCTAAAGGAATATTTTTTTCCACTGCATATTTTCCCGTGTCAAGTGCCCATTCTTTAACAAGTTTAAGTACATCCTCTTGTTCTTCAAATAGCGCTCTTCCAAAGTACTCCATAATTGACACTCGCCATTTCAAAATTTTCTTTTCTTTTAATTCCTCTATACTTAGCGTATGTGTAGAATCTAAACGTTCGGCTAATTTTTCTGACAAGCTATATTTATGTTCAAGAATCTTTTTTCCTATATACACGAGCTCCTCTTTCATAAAATATGTTCAGCTCCTCTTTTCTGCTATTTTTACTGCGTATATAACCTTGACTAAGCCTACTTACCCAACTGACAATTGACTAGCCTTCCTAAAAATAACAAAAAAGCGGTTATTTTATGAATTTTCTTTCTTTTTATTATAGTACCAGAGTAAGAGCCGCACAACTGAAAGTTTGCTGCGAATAAAATTCGTAATTTGACATAGAAAACAACCCTGTTTGAACTCAAACAGGGTTGTTTTCTGTATTTACTTATCTCACTTTACACTTGGAATAGCCAGACAACAATCGGCCCAAAAACCGAGCCCAGTACAGCGCTTAACGTCATTGATACCGAGCTCATCGATACCGTTAGTTCACCGTATTCAAATGCTTTAGAAGTTCCTAGCGCATGAGAAGCGCTGCCTAGGGCAATTCCTTTTCCTAAAGAACTTTTAATACGAATCCACTTTAAAAGTAAAGGTCCAAGAATTACTCCCGAAAAGCCTGCAATCATAACAAATACCACAGTCATGGATGGCACCCCTCCTAGTCCCGTAGCAATTTGAATTGCAACGGGAGTGGTAATAGACTTAGGAACAATGGATAAAATCAGGCTTCGGTCAATGCCGAATACTTCAGCGAACACAAGTCCGCTAATCATGCCTGCAAATAATCCTACAAACACTCCTCCAATAATAGGAATGCTGTATTTCACTAGCATCTCACGCTGTTTATAAAGTGGATACGCTAATGCAACAACCGCTGGCCCCAGAAGTGAATTAATCCATTTGCCTCCAATCATATACTCGTCATAAGAAATATGAAAAGCAAGCAAAAGAAGAATAACGAATACGGTTGTAGTTAACACTGGAATAAGAATTGGGTAGGAGAACCGTACGTATACTTTCGCCATGACTAGATACAAAGCAACTGTAGCTATGATTATAAAGAGCGCGATAAAGAATTCTTGCACTGTTGTTTCTCCTTTCGTTTGTTCGCTTTCTTTTCTAAAAGTTGGCTGGCAGCCCCCGCGGCAGCCATCGTAATGATTGTACTAAGCACAATAATTAAAAACAAAATCGCTCCGCTGCTTGAAAGAAGCGAAGGATAATTCATCACTCCTGCCATAGCTGGTATGAATAATAAAGGTAAAAAAGATAACAAGAAGCTTGCTCCGTCTTCGATCACTTTGATGGGAACAATTTTGCACGTTAAGCAAATGAGCATTAAAATTAAGCCTATAATACTGCCTGGGATAGGCAGGTGAAGTATGTGGTGAACAGCTTCGCCAATCATAGAAAAAGCATAAAGAATCGCGATTTGTAAAATGATTCGTATCACTTTCATTATAGGTCACTGTCCTATAGATAAAGAACAGTTGTCCTCCTCTCTTTACTTTGTCATGTTGTCTAACATTTAACTATATAAACATCCTTTACTTTACTTACTTTTACTTGTACTATACAACTATATATACATTTGTATTATACAAGTATATATTTCTTTGTCAATGAATGATTTTGTAAGGAGAGATTATAATGCAAGAAAAAAATTCAATTGAATTGATTGAATATGAACTTACTACCTTTATTAGACGAGCCGTCTATCTTGATAATTCTGAAAATAAAATAGGAAATCTAGAAAGATCAGCTTATTTATTATTGCGGCAATTAGATGAATTTGGACCAGCTCGTGTAAAAGAGCTAGCAGAAGCATTTAAACTCGACATTTCAACTCTGTCTAGACAAGCTGCTGCTTTAGAAAACAAAAAGCTTATTTCCCGCTCTTCTGATCCTTCGGATGGACGCGTCAGCCTATTTGACATCACACCACGTGGAAAACGCATGCTGCAAACTGATAAACAAATGCGCCTTGAACGCTATCATAGTATGTTAAAAAAATGGTCAAGTGAAGAAAAGGAGCTGTTTGGCAAACTACTAATGCGGATGAATGACGCATTTATCGATTAAATAGAAATTTATAAAAATTAGGCTGCTGCTGCAAGGTGTTTGTCCCTGTCTCTTTTCTCTTTCTTGCATTTAATGTAAAGAGACTATTGAAAAGGATGTATGATTATGTCTGTTCCGAACAAACGGAAAGCCACGCCCTGCCTCTTCCCCGGCTATAAATGGTGTGGTCCCGGCTGCAGTGGGCCCGGCTGTCCTGTAAATGATGTAGACTGCTGCTGTAAATACCATGATTTATGCTATGAAGATTACGGATCATGCCGCTCATGTGATGAGCAATTCCTTGACTGTCTTTGCTCCAAAGCAAATCCGTACAGTTTAAAAGGAAGACAGGCATACGCTATGTATACCTATATGCGGCTGAAGTTAGCTTTAAAACAATATGACTAAACAGAAAAGAGGTGAATTAAAAAATTCATCTCTTTTTTATGCCATTTTATCCGTATGAATCCAAAAGCGTTGAACAACAGCTCCGTTCTCTTCTATATAATCCTCGTCTTGTATACCACCGTTTGCCAGAATAGTTCGACGAGAAGCCGTGTTCCAATCATCACACACAACTAATGCACGTTGAACTCCCAGCTTTTTAATTTCTTGAAGAGATAACTTCAGTAGCAGCTTCGCATATCCTTTTTGTCTTTCGCTTGGCCGAATACCATAACCTATATGTCCTCCGCTGTTTCGCAGTATTTCACTTAGCTCATGGCGGATATTAACTACGCCTATTACTTTTTCGTGATGCATTAGCCAGTAGGTGGAATCGGGTACATATCCTTTTTTTAATCCGATCCCTTTTTCTGCATCTAACAACTCTTGAACCATTTTTTCAAAGTAAGCAGGATCTTTAGCAATTACCCACGGAATCATTTTTTCTCCGCTTGCTTTCCATTCATGATAAAAGCTCATATAAGCCTTTTTATAAGCTACATCTGGTTTCATTAAAACGGCGGTTTCCATGTACCTTCCTCCTTTTTATTTATTATGTTTATACTACCGATTTTCTCCAGTAAATAAAAGGGGATAATTTACATATCTTATAAATGTGTTTATTCACTTATTTATAAGATATGTCACAAAAAGCACTCAATGGATATACCATTGAGTGCTTTTTGTTTTACTGCCGATTGTTTAAATAAATTCCTTAAAAAACCTCGTCACTTTTGCAAGGGCGTATAGGAAGGTTCGCTTCATAACAGGTTCTTCTTTCTTTTGGATGTCAGGAGATTTAATCCATCGCTTATGGTTGGCAATAAGGATACTTTTATCCATTTTGTTTTCCATCGCCATCGTCAACTTTTTTGCAAATTCTTGACTATCGATAATGACCATTGATTCATTATTCAAAAATGTAGAACGAGAATCTAAATTAAAAGAGCCTACGGCGCTCAGTCTTTGATCATAAATCACAGACTTTGCATGGATGGAATAAGGTCCTTGGTATTCGTAAAGCTTTACACCTGTCTTCATAATCTTATCACGCATACTTATATACCCGGAAAAAGCCAACACATTGGGCGTAGATGTAACTGAATTTGTGAGTAGCGTCCATTGAACAGCTGGATTCTTTTTCATTGCTATATACTTTCTCATCGCATTGGTTGGCACCACATAAGGACTTTGAATAAGAACAGAGCGGTTAGCTCCTTCTGCCAGGTTAATAAACGTTTTCCACATAAAAGGTCTTTTATTAAAGCGTTCAATTGGATTATGAATAAAAGAAACACGCTTTGTAGGAACGGTGGAAGCATTCCAATCAATCTTAGGCGTCGCAAACGTTTCTCCTACTTGCTTAGCTTTATCATATTGCTGCAGCAGCAAAGCTTTCATTCTCTTTCCCTGATCGACCTGGTACTGTGTGAGATGATGAAAAGCTTTTTTAGTGTAAGGATGAGCCCATAATTCATTTATATAATTTTGCATTTGAGTGATAACGCTATCTTGTTTATGTTTGCTGTTTGTAATAAAGACATCACGATCATAGACGAAATCTGGAGGAGGCTTTTTAGCCAAATATTTGTCCCCTATATTCCGTCCTCCTATTATGCCTAACTCTCCGTCTACAATCATTATTTTGTCATGCATACGATTTTGCCACGCCCAAGGTTTAAACAATTGAAGAGGTTCGTAATACTTCACTTCAATATTAGGATGTGAAGCTAATGCATAGAGTACGCCTCTTCGATTTCCTCGTAAGCCGTTAGCTATCCCATCTAAAAGAACGCGAGTATGGACGCCTCGATCAGCTGCTTTAAAAAGAGCGGCCATAATTAAATCAGTTGACTCTCCTTTTCCTATTGAGTAATAAGTAATATCAATCGATTTCTCAGCTTCTTGAATCATTTGAATACGAACTCTTCCTGCCTCATAACCATCTTCAAGAAGTCTCACTCGATCCGTAGACTCCCTGTGACCAAAAAAGCTAGCCGGTTTAATTGAGGTCGTTTCCTCTCCTTTTTTTAAAGGTACATAAAAGAGAACCACCGCGGTTATAACCACATACAGAATATATAGAGATAAAATAATAAGTAATCCTTTGACTGCTATTTTTATCATCGCAACTCCAGCTTTTTGTCTTTTTCTGTTATCGTTCACAAATAAGGATCATTACATACAGGAAACTGCTTCCTTGATTGCTTTGCGCTTTGTCTTTTTGACACATTTATTTTTTCTGATTCACTATTTGTATAGTATGCTAGTACATATCATAGAAAGAAGGATGATGGTGATGGAGGAATATTCTTTTCGTTTTCATATTACAGACTCTTACCCTTTGCAAAATGAAAACGATAAAATAGAAGCTGTTGTACGCACCAAAATCAAGCATGCGGACCGAGGATGCTTGTATGAGGGTTACCTTCGTGTTCATATCACTAATATTGGGGTATTTCCTGTAGCAAAAGATATTGCTGAAGCGATTGGCGTTCGTTCGCTTCGTCAGCAGTTAGCGGCCGAATTAAAAAGATACGTACGGCCGCACCGCAATTTTTTATAACTTTATCCAAACATTTGACCAAGTGGACTTTCATCTTCAATAATATCTTGAATAGCGTAGATAGAAATAGGAAAGTAAGGAATTCCATATACGTAAGGAGCCAGGTCATACAGCTGATAAAAGAGTACAAGTGATTTATCGGCGATATAAAAATCTTGATCTGGTTTAATTCCTTTATATTCTCCAAGAACCATAATATCGCGCTCTTTTATTTGCTCTCCTACTATTTTAGAAAGAATGCTCACGTAATTACTGTCTTTTTTAAATAGATCTTTGAGTTGATACGTTTTTCCAGTCAGCACATTAAACGTTAACGGGACGACCACGGTCAATCCATGCGCTCCCCCGGAATAAGCAAAATTGACAAGTGTTAAGCTGAGCACATTTCGCTCGTTTGTTTTCAACTCATAATAACCCGTTTCTTCTGTATCCGGATTTTCTCCATATCCCTGCTGACGAATTAATTCATTCGTGCGCTGCAAAATTTTACTGTTCATGCTGTGCTGAACAGCTTGATTAGTCAAATGTACAACTGGATAGTAAACGTTTAACTTTTTCTTCACCATTTGTTGAGAATATACGGTTGCAGGTAACGTAACCATGGCTTCCCCCTCTTTGTATACAGGTTGTTACATTCTATTCTGTTAGCCTCCATTCCATTACTGAAGCAAAAAAAGATTCAGACATAACGAAATCAATCCAACCTAAAGACGAACAAACTGGATAAATTCTCTAGTATTGTCGCTTGTAACACCGCTATTGATTTCCGCGGAAGTTTTCGCCTTGCCCTCCAATCACCAGCTAGAAGCACCTCCATACATGAAACCTATGTTGACTTTATCAATGAAAAAATCCGAACGAGTTTGATTCTCAATCAAGAATCAAACTCGTTCGGATCTTCATTCAACGAAAATACCTTTGTCTCAGCCTCTTTTTTACTTTTTATTATTTTACGTTGTTAATTGTTTTAGCAGCGTCTACCGTATTTTTTAATAACATTGTGATGGTCATCGGACCAACTCCCCCTGGTACTGGTGTGATATAACCTGCAACTTCTAAAGCCGCTTCGTAATCAACATCACCAACGAGTTTACCATTTTCCATTGTGTTACCTACATCAATTACAATGGCACCCGGCTTAATATCATCTGCTTTGATAAGTCTAGGTTGTCCTACAGCTGACACAAGAATATCAGCTTGTTTTGTTAAAGCAGATAAATCTTTTGTGCGAGAGTGAGCAATTGTTACCGTTGCACTTTCTTGAAGTAACAGCATGGATACTGGTTTACCAACAATATTGCTTCGTCCAATTACTACCGCATGTTTACCTGAAATTTCTTCACCTGAACGTTTAATTAACTCAACGATACCGTGTGGTGTACATGGTAAATAGCACTCATCGCCAATAACCATATTCCCTACGCTTACTGGGTGGAAGCCATCTACATCTTTTTTAGGAGATACAGCATTTAATACTGCTTTTTCATCAATATGTTTTGGTAATGGAAGTTGAATAAGAATACCATGAACAGATGGATTTCCATTCAAGTGATGGATTTCGTTTAAAAGCTCTTCTTCAGTAATCGATACGTCACGTTTGATAATTTCAGACGCAACACCGATTTCTTCACAAGCCTTTGCTTTTGCTTTTACATATGATTGCGAAGCAGGATTTTCTCCTACTAAAATCACGGTTAAACCAGGAACGATACCTTTTGTTTTTAATTGAGCTACCTCTTCTTTTAATGCGGCGCGCAGTTCTTGCGCTACTTCTTTTCCTTTAATTACTTTCGCTGTCATGATGTTTTTTGCTCCTTTCAACTGTAGCCATTTAATAAATGTACGAATTATAGTTATTAATCTAACACAAAAGTTCGGTTTTGTTCAATGTTTTTATTATTTTTATTTTAAATAGATGAAAATAAATAACAAATAACGTATATTCCATTCTTATCGTACTATAATATTTTGTATTCACCAAAGGTGTTTTTATTCAAACATTGCTTTTCCAAATTAAAAACCGCACCTTCGGCACGGTTTTGAACGATTTATTTTTCTGTTGATATGCTTTTCTTTGTAGTCAACGGCAGCACGTCTTCCTCTGTTTTTAGATCTTTTACATGCATTTCCTTGAGAGGCGCACTTATTTTCTTATTTTTCGGAGGTTCTTCAAAATTCTCCACCCAATCACATAGCAGTTCAAATCCTTGATACACATAAGGGAGGAGAGGCTGAAGCTTTCGATCTGGGTCAATTTGATGATTCCATACTAAGCTATCAATGTGGTTGCCATTTTCAATTACATAGTGACGATGAAGGTGTTGCTTACCAGAATCTTTTACCAGTTGTTCATAAGGATAAGCATGAATATCCGGAAAAATAAGAGCATCTAACGACCCTGTAATACTTATCAACGGAACGGAAATATCACCTGTATTTTCAATTTCACGAACTCTTTGCTTTACATCTTGCGGTCTTTCTTGATAATCATACTTTTCAAAAATAGAATCTAACGAACGATCTCTAACTCCGTTTTCAAAAAGAGTCAAGTATTTTTGCCATGGAATGCTTTCAGGTGCTTGACTGTCAAACTCATCTCTATATATATTAAGCGTTAAAAACCAATAATACTGGTCATGATATGGCCATAAAAACTCAGATCCTTTTGGCAACCCTGCTTGATACAAACGGTGCAAAGCTTCTTTTTGCGATTCACCTACGGTGTACAGTGCTTCTTCGGCATGATTTACAACAGGTGTTAAGGAAGTAATCAAGTTATCGTGATCAGCTCGCCACATAACCCCTTCCCATTCAACGCCTCCATTAAAAAGCTGAGGCTCTCCATTTTTTCCATCGTTTTCCAAAGCATAGCGAACAACATAACCCCCGTTAGAAATACCTAACGCATACGTTTTTATATCGAAATATTCTGTCACTTCTTTTTGAAGTTTGTGACGATAATTTTCAAACAAAAATCTCTGAGCTATTTTTGCCACTTCTCGGTATTGAATATGCCATTTTCTAATGGAGTCTTCTTCTTTCACTAGAGCGTTCTTTGCTTTAGCAAATGGATCATCTATCACTTCTTCTCCCTGAGTTCCTTTATCAGAAGCAGCAAACGCAAACCCTTTTGCCAACACATAGTCGCTGAATAGTAAATCCGTTGATTTCTCATCTCGGGTAGCTGGGACTCCTGACATAACTAACTTTCCATTCCAATCATCAGGAATTCGAATGAGAAATTTACCACCATCAACTTCACCTTCTACTTGAACGCCCGTTATTTCTTCAGGCTGATACATGTAATACCATCCATTTTTTTCTTCTTTTGTTCCCCAATAGATAGGAGCCAGCCCAATGTTCCCATAGGCAGTCGCTGCTTGAAATTGAAGAGGATTTTTAGTCGTTAGCCAGTTTCCATACTTACCGTCAAACGTTGTGATATTCAAGTGATAACCTCCATTCACATTTGCTTTTGAAGACACTCTTGGGGACTATACATGCATAATTTTAGTTAAATATTACCATCCTTTTCTCAAAAAGTACATCAAAACGCCTTTCTTACAGAAAGAAAGTAGACATTTATCACAACTTAGCCCATAGCGCCGTATAATATTGAAATTTATTCAAAAAAAGGAGTGTCAATGACTATGAGTTCGTTTAATTCTTCAAAACTTTCTACGACTCTTATTCCACCTGCTACTTCCTCCTATCCGGTTTCCGGAAGAAAATATACTCTTACTCATTCTGATACAACCGGTCAGCTTTTTTTAAGCATCGGATGCTCATATAACAACAAGGCGATAGATAAAAATATGCGTGATGAAGTACTAGCTGCTCTTCACGTAACAGACCGACAAGCAGTTATTCAAGGCGAAGTTTTTGTTAGCGGAGGCGAGTTCAGCCGCGAGCAAGCGCAGCTTCGTTATCAGATTTTCCGTCGTGAACTCCCCCTTGCTTTAGAAGCAATATTTTACGGAGACCAAGCGTTTTTTCAACATTATCCCGACTTGCTAAATACACCGATTTACATTTATTTTATATCGACTTATCAAGAGTTTAGAGGATGGTCCTATTATCAAACTCCTAAATTTTATTTAAAACAAACATGCAGCAGCTAGCACGTTCGTGCATAAACTAATGGGAAATGAACGAGGAAGGTGTGAATGTTTCATGTACAGTCAATGGGTTTACCCCTATATGCCGCGCTACTACCATCCAGTAGTTCCTACTACGAATGAAAATTATTTAGAACCTTATAGATACAATGAAGACTTATTTTCTTATATCCTGCATGAAGAAGAGGAAGTTAGATCTACACGCGATATAGACAGAGTGATGAAAATTTTAAAACGACAGTATCAGTCCATCTACAGAGATGCTCAACGAGGCGGGATGGATAGCAAACTAACAGAATACTTATTTCGTTCCATTGTAAGATTTGTTGATGATAACTATAACAATTACAGCGGATCTATTAACGAACGCGTTGAAAAAGCCGCGCGACAGTTAAAAAAACGTGACCCCTGGATATTTGAACTTTTTAACTTATACAGCGTCTCCCCCGCTTCACAGGTTCGAATTACCAACACGATTTTAACCGTTTCGTTTGAGAATTTACGTAGAGGAAATGAAGTTCCAAATCCTAGATAAACAAAAAACCGCCACAATTGTGACGGTTTTTTGTTATGGTAATACAGTTGCTCCCATTAGATGGCTATCAACTTGTTTAGCTACTTCACGACCTTCATGAATAGCCCATACGATTAAACTTTGCCCACGACGAGCGTCACCAGCAGCAAAAACACCTTCAACATTTGTTTTGTAATTTCCATACGCTGCATCTACGCGACGATTTTTCGTTTCAACACCAAACGCTGATAGAACCGGATGCTCTGGACCTTCAAACCCAATCGCAATAAAGACAAGCTGAGCTGGCCATACTTTTTCTGTTCCTGGAATTTCGGTAAAGATGTACTGTCCATTTTCACCTTTTACCTTTTCCATTTGCACCGTATGAAGTTCCTTTAGATTGCCTTGCTCATCTGCCACGATTTTTTTCGTTTGAATTGAATATTCACGTGGATCGTCCCCAAATTTCGCCTGTGCTTCTTCATAAGCATATTCAAGATTAAATACATGTGGATATTCAGGCCACATATTATCTGCCGTACGCTCAGCAGGAAGCTGAGGATGTTTACCAAACTGAACAACGCTGCGGCATTTTTGACGAAGAGCAGTAGCTACACAGTCAGCTCCAGTGTCTCCTCCTCCAATAACAATAACGTCTTTTCCTTCAGCATCAATAAATTGACCATCTTTGAAGTTAGAGTCTAAAAGGCTTTTTGTTGAAGTTGTTAAGTAGTCCATTGCAAAGTGAACTCCTTTTGCTTCACGACCTTCTAGTACTAGATCTCTTTGCTTCTGAGCCCCTGTACACAAAATTACAGCATCATATTGTTCTTTTAACTCTTCAGCAGTAATGTCTTTTCCAACTTCCGTATTCGTTACAAAATCAATACCTTCTTGCGTCAATAAGCGAACACGTCTTTCCACTACTTCTTTATCTAGCTTCATATTCGGGATTCCATATGTTAATAAACCGCCAGCACGATCTGCTCTTTCATATACCGTTACTGAATGACCCGCTTGGTTCAGCTGATCTGCGCTTGCTAAGCCTGCTGGCCCAGAGCCAATAACAGCAATTTTTTTGCCTGTTCTCTTCTCCGGAATACGCGGAGTAATCCACCCATTCTCAAAGCCTTTATCAATAATAGCGCGTTCGATATTCTTAATCGAAACGGCTGGATCTGAAATAGCAAGCGTACAAGAACCTTCACACGGAGCAGGACAAACTCGTCCTGTAAACTCCGGGAAGTTGTTCGTTTTCATTAAACGCTCTAAAGCTTCTTTCCAGCGTCCTTTATAAACTAAATCATTCCACTCTGGAATTAAGTTATAGATTGGACATCCAGAAGTAAAAGCATTAATATCCATTCCCATGTGGCAAAAAGGTGTGCCACAATCCATACATCGTGCCCCTTGACGGCTTAGCGCTTCATCAGATAAAGGAGCAGCATACTCTTTCCAATCACCTAAACGTTTTAACGGGTCACGTTCCTTCCCTTTTTCACGTTTGATTTCCATAAATCCTGTTGGTTTTCCCATCGTACTCTCCCCTTTCTTACTGAGCTACCGCTTCTTGTTGTTTTGCCGATGCTTTCTTTTCTTGTTTTGCATTTTCCTCAAACGCACTCATAGCTGCTTCTTCTTCCGTTAGTCCAGCTGCCTTTTGCTCTTCAATGCGATTCATCATGCGTTTATAATCATTCGGAATCACTTTTACAAATTTTGAAAGTGATTGTTCCCAATTTTCCAAGACAAATGCTGCTTTATGACTGTTCGTATATTTCAGATGATTTGAAACCATCTCTTTTACTTCTTCTGCTTCTTCGCCTTTTAAGCCCTCAAACCCAATCATGTCTTTATTGCAAAGGTTTTTGAATGCTTCTTGATCATCAGCAAATACGTAAGCAATACCGCCTGACATTCCTGCACCAAAGTTTTTACCTACATCGCCTAATACGACAACACGTCCGCCAGTCATATATTCACAGCCGTGATCGCCAATTCCTTCAACCACTACGTTCACACCGCTGTTACGAACTGCAAAACGTTCCCCTGCTAGACCGCTAACATAGGCTTCACCGCTTGTTGCACCGTAAAATGCAACGTTCCCAACGATAACATTCTCGCCTGACACAGCTGTTGTTTCCTTAGGTGGAGCAACAATGATTTTACCTCCTGATAAACCTTTTCCGATATAATCATTTGCATCTCCAGTTAGATACATAGACATTCCTTTTGGAACAAACGCACCAAAACTTTGTCCTGCTGAGCCAGTGAATCGAAGAGTAATCGTATCTTCTGGCAGACCTTTCTCACCGTAACGTTTTGTAACTTCACTTCCCACAATTGTTCCAGCTACACGGTTAATATTAGAAATTGGAAGTTCTAACTCGACTTGATACTTATGCTCGATTGCTTGCTGTACCGCAGGCAAAATCTTTTGCATATCAAGAGATTCGTCAATTTTATGATTTTGAGGTGTTTTAAAGGTACGTACACCTTCAGCTTGATATAAAAGAGTTGTTAAGTCTAAGTGCTGAGCCTTCCAGTGATTTTTTGCACGTTCGCTAACGCTTAATACGTCTGTACGTCCAACCATTTCATCCACTGTTTTAAATCCAAGTTCAGCCATAATTTCGCGCACTTCTTGTGCAACAAATTTCATATAGTTAACGATGTGGTCCGCTTCTCCGAGGAACTTTTTACGAAGCTCTGGATTTTGCGTCGCCACTCCAACTGGGCATGTATCTAAGTGACACGCACGCATCATGATACAGCCTAAAACAATTAAAGGCGCCGTAGCAAAACCAAACTCTTCTGCTCCTAGAAGTGCTGCCATGACTACATCTTTACCCGTCATTAATTTCCCGTCTGTTTCAAGCACTACTTTTTCACGAAGACCATTTAACATAAGTGTTTGATGAGCTTCTGCTAAGCCAAGTTCCCACGGTAGTCCAGTATGTTTAATACTTGTTTTTGGAGATGCTCCCGTACCTCCGTCGTAACCGCTAATGACAATAACATCCGCTACTCCTTTTGCTACTCCGGCAGCAATCGTTCCTACACCTGCTTTTGAAACGAGCTTGACGCTGATTCGTGCATCACGGTTTATATTTTTCAAGTCGTGAATAAGCTGCGCTAAATCTTCAATCGAATAAATATCGTGGTGTGGAGGAGGTGAAATTAAGCCTACTCCTGGCGTTGATCCACGCACATCTGCTACCCATGGATATACTTTGTTTCCTGGAAGCTGACCACCTTCTCCAGGTTTTGCACCTTGTGCCATTTTAATTTGAAGCTCATCTGCATTCACAAGGTAGTGACTTTTCACCCCAAAACGCCCAGAAGCGATTTGTTTAATCGCACTGCGGCGATTATCTCCATTCTCATCCAGAGTGTAGCGGCTAGGATGCTCGCCGCCTTCTCCACTGTTGCTGCGTGCCCCTAAACGGTTCATCGCAATCGCTAATGTTTCATGAGCTTCTTGACTTAAAGATCCAAACGACATAGCACCTGATTTAAAACGTTTTACAATCGAATCAACTGATTCCACTTCATCAATGGAGATAGATGAACGCGATCCATTAAACGAGAACAGATTGCGCAAGAAACCGATGCGTTCTTCATTAGCCGATTCAGAGAATTTTTTAAATAAGCTGTAATCTCCCTTACGGCAAGCCCATTGCAGCGTGTGAATTGTTTTTGGATTAAACGCATGATGCTCGCCCGTGTGTCTCCACTGGAAGTCACTTCCTGATTCTAACGTTTGCTCAATTGTTTCAACATAAGCATTGTCATGACGCGTTTTTGCTTCTTTTGCGATAACATCTAAACCGATACCGCCAAGCTGCGAGGCAGTACCTGTAAAATATTGCTCGATAACCTCTGCACTGATTCCAACTGCTTCAAAAATTTGTGCGCCCCGATAACTTTGCACCGTTGAAATACCCATTTTAGACATTACTTTTACGACACCTTCAGTAACGGCTTTTACGTATTTCTCAACAGCATAATCATACGATACGTTTAACGTACCTGCGTTAATTTCATTTTGATATGTTGCAAAAGTAAGATATGGATTAATTGCGTCTGCGCCGTAACCAATCAGCGCTGCAAAATGGTGCACTTCACGCGCTTCTCCCGTTTCCACTACAATGCTCGCCTTTGTACGGTTTCCTTTTCGCACTAGGTGCTGGTGCAGCCCGCTGACCGCTAATAAAGCTGGAATAGCTACGGATTGAGCTCCCGCTTCACGGTCTGTCAGAACAAGGATGCTAGCACCTGCGTTAATTGCCGCTTCAGCTTCAGCAAATACGCGATCAAGATCTGCTTTTAAATCATTTGTAAATACAGCAGATATAACGGCACTTTTGAAATCCGGATGAATGGCAGACTTCAGCTGATCAGTTTGATCGTTTGTTAAAACCGGCGTCTCAAGCTGAATTCGATGAATGTTTTCTTTGGTTGGATGCAGTAAATTCCCTTCTGCACCAAGCAATGTCATTGTCGATGTAACCAACTGTTCACGAATAGCATCAATCGGTGGATTCGTTACTTGAGCAAATAGCTGCTTAAAGTAATTGAACAGCGATTGAGGAAGATCAGACAACACGGCTAATGGAGTATCGTTACCCATTGAACCAAGCGGATCTTTTCCTTCTGTAATAACTGGAACTAAATATTTATGAATATCTTCATACGTGTAGCCAAATGACTTCTGGCGGATGACCAAATCATCGAAGTATTCAGATTTTTCTCCTTGTACTTCTGGCAACGTTACCAGCTGTTCATCTAACCACTCTTGATAAGGCTCAGCCTGTGCCATTTCAGATTTAATTTCTTCGTCTGAAATAATTCGGCCCTCCTCTAAATCGATTAGAAGCATTTTACCTGGGCTTAAACGATCTTTATATAATACATTTTCATCTTCAACATCAATGACGCCTACTTCTGATGAAAGTATGATGTAATCATCTTTTGTAACATAGTAGCGAGCTGGACGTAGACCGTTACGGTCTAAAATAGCACCGATTTGCTTTCCATCCGTAAACGAAATAGCAGTCGGACCATCCCATGGCTCCATTAATGCGCTATGATACTCATAGAAAGCACGTTTTTCTTTTGACATGTGCGGATTCTCAGACCAAGGCTCTGGAATAAGCATCATCGCTGCATGCGCTGGCTTACGGCCGGCCAATACAAAGAACTCTAGCGCATTATCTAACATGGAGGAGTCGCTTCCTTCAGCATCTAAAATCGGAAGAACCTTCGGCAAATCCTTACCAAATGCGTCCGAAACAAACTGTTGTTCACGTGCTCTCATCCAGTTTTGATTACCGCGAAGCGTATTGATTTCACCGTTATGAATTAAATAACGGTTTGGATGTGCTCTTTCCCAGCTTGGGAACGTGTTTGTGCTAAAGCGAGAATGCACTAAAGCGAACGCTGAAGTAAAATCTTCATCTTGTAGGTCAAGATAAAAAGCATCAACTTGTTCAGGCGTTAATAACCCTTTGTACACAATTGTTCTACTTGAAAGACTCGTAAAATAAAAACGGTTTTGACGCGCCTGCGCCCAATTTTCCGCTTGCTTACGAATAACATATAGCTTGCGTTCAAACGCTAAGTCATCTTGAATACTGTCATTTGCCCCAATAAATACTTGTCGTACGTACGGACAGCTTTCTTTTGCAACTTTTCCGATTTTTCCGACATTTACAGGTACAGTTCTCCAACCTAGTAACGTTTGTCCCTCTTCTTCAATTAATTTATTAATATAAGCTTCGATTTCTCGACGCTCGTCTTCGTTATTTGAGAAAAAGATCATTCCAACTCCATAACGACCTTTTTCTGGCAAGTTCAATTCACCGCATGTCTTTTTAAAGAACGCGTGTGGAATTTGTACCATTAATCCAGCTCCATCTCCTGTTAGCGGATCGCTTCCCTGTCCGCCTCGATGGTCAAGCTGGCAAAGCATATTTAGTCCTTTTTTAACGATATCATGTGACGCTACGCCTTTCAATTGAGCGTATAGTCCGATTCCACATGCATCGTGCTCAAATTCAGGACGGTAGAGACCTTGAGCTTTTGGCATTTGATTGTATGTCATCTTCTTCTCCCCCGTTCGTTTTCTTTATCTTTTTAAGATCACCTGTTTACATTGTAAGTTTTCAAATCAATATAAACAATATATAATTTAGATAAAACTAATCTAATTTTGATATATATAGATGGAGGATGCCTATGGAACTGCGTCAATTACGCTATTTTATGGAAGTTGCAAAAAGAGAACACGTATCTGAGGCGGCAGAATATCTGCATGTAGCTCAATCAGCGATCAGCCGTCAAATCGCGAACCTGGAATCTGAGCTAGGTGTTAGTTTATTCAAACGCGAAGGAAGAAATGTCAAGTTAACAGCAATAGGAAAAGTCTTTCTTGAGCATACAGAAACGGCTATGAAAGCTATTGACTATGCAAAAGAACAAATTGATGAATACCTGGATCCCGAAAGAGGAACGATTAAAATCGGATTTCCCACAAGCCTTGCCAGTCACCTTCTTCCTACTATTATATCAGCCTTTAAAGAAGAACACCCAAATGTTGCTTTTCATCTTAGACAAGGTTCGTATAAATTTTTAATTGAATCGGTTAAAAAAAGAGATATTAATATTGCTTTTTTAGGCCCTGTACCTGTAGAGGACCAGAGTATAGAAGGCCATATTCTATTCACTGAAAATCTTTTAGCCCTTGTTCCTTCTCATCATCCGCTCGCTGAACGGGATAACATTCGGCTGCGAGATTTAAGAAATGAAGATTTTGTGCTATTTCCAAAAGGATTCATTTTACATAAAATGGCCTTCGACGCTTGCAAACAAGCAGGATTCATGCCCAATATTTCATCTGAAGGAGAAGATTTAGATGCGATTAAAGGTCTTGTATCCGCAGGAATCGGCGTCACGCTTCTTCCTGAAAGCACAGTGTCTGAAACGACTCCTCGTTTTACGACTAAACTCCCTATTCATACGCCGCAGCTTCAGCGTACAGTCGGAATGATTATTCCTCGAAATCGTGATTTAGCACCTTCTGATAAAATTTTTTATAAGTTTGTCAAAACCTTTTTTGAACGACTGGAGCAGTATAAATAAGAGAGGCTCCCTGCCTCTCTTATTCTTTGCTTTATACACTATTCCTCAGCTGATCAATTGTATAAGTAGCTCTTCTTCCCCTAAAGCTAACAGGCATTGACGCTTACCGGACTCTTTCTTATACTGAAGTAACTGACTAAAAAGAAACAAGGTGACTGCTATGGATTTTAAAATTAATTTTTTATCATTTTACGTAATACAAGTAGAAGGAAAAGAAGAACAGGCTTCTAAACAATATAAGCATTTTCAAACGCTTGATACAGAAGAATATGACGAAAGTTCCATTAAAGATTTTTTAGATGGTGAATTTAAAAAAATTGTAAAACGTAAAGTAGAGCGACACCCCAAAGCAGAACAAGTGCCTACAAAGCTCGGGTATTTTATAGTTGAACCAGGACACGCTCTCGACTCAAACCCTAATTATAATTTATTTCACCGCACTCGTTTTGCCACAACCAAAGAAGAATTTGAAGAAAATAGCGAACAGTTTATCAATGCATACCTTGATACTGCAGCCGTTCGAGGAGGAGCATTTTTAGTTGTATCTGCTGTTCCAAGAAAATATTTTGATCATGCTTTTGTGTTTATTTTAAAATGTGACTTCGAACCAAAAGTGGCTTCAATTTCAGATGAATCAACCCTTATTCGTCACGTAGAAATGGCGATTACTACTAAAAACATGAAATCTATTCAATACCCATACATGCCTGAAGAAGGAATGGTCGAAGAAAGTGAACTTGTCATCCACCAAGCGTCTCACGCTCGTTACTTTGAAGATTTCTTGAAATTCATTGACTACAACGAGCCGATGCCCGAGATTATGAAAACACAAGTGATGGATATGGTGCGTGAACACGTCAGCGAAACGTTTGAAGCAGAAAGCATAGAACTCGAACAGTTTGAATCAGACATGGAACTGTGGGCAACAAGTGAAAAGCGCGAGCTTCAAGAACGCTTAGATACGCATCAAGTCATGGAAGCGACCGCTCATATCGTCGAGCATACGCCTGATGCGGAGCTTAAAATGAAGCTTGGCGAAACAGAGATTAAAGGACTGTTAGCTGATTTCGGGGAAAATATTCACTTAGCGAAAGTGAACGGACGCTACGTGGCGTTAATTGAAGCCGAATCGATTCTGTTTGAAAAAGGCGCGTCTCCGATTGAGTTTCATAAGCCGGGTGATTTGCACGGGATTATTGAGAAAATCAACAGTAAGAAATGGGAAGAATAAATAAAAGCCAGAGAGTACAACATAGCTCTCTGGCTTTTATTTAACTGAAAAACCAGCTCTATTTATCCACCTTAATTCTCTACTAATTGGCTCACGGAAACATTTTGTTCATTTTCCGGCTTACCTAGCGGATAAATTCTTACCGTATCATTTTCTTCGCTTACATGTTGAATATAAACGGCCGTATCGTTATACGTAACGTTAGCCATAACGGGTGAATCAGCAATTTGTTTTGCTCGCTGCTTGTCCATGTTTCTTCCCCCCTCTATGCTGATATACATATAAGGTTTGCTCAAAGAATAGATGCTATTCGCCCCCTAGAGCAGTTCTACCGTTTTTTAGCGGTGCAGTAGCCAAGGTAAAAAACGAAAGAAGTATAGGTAATGAATGCAGCTCCAGCCAGCAAGAGCATTTTGTGATGATGCCAAAGGGCCGCATATGTTTTGATGAAGATTCCCTTTGTAAGTAAAATATATTGATACACAATAAAAGCAACCACTAAAGCAAGAAACAGCACTCGAAACAAACGAATGAAATCAATGTTAGATAAAATGGAAGCAGCTTTTACCCAGGGCGATGTAGGAGGCTCCGCTTTTTTAGTGCTTCGGCTCTTCGACTTTTGTTTCTTTGCAGGCGGAGCTTTTGATTCTTCTATTTTAGGTGCTGGTTTTTGTTTTCCTTGAGCCATCGGTCACTTTCCCTCTTTCTTAAATAAAGTGTCTAAAAAAGAAGCTTTTCTATTTTGCATATTCAAGAAAGAACCGGCTATCTCCTTTTGACTTTTAAAAATACTTTCCTTTTTTAAATACAGAATGTCTTTAGGTATGTGCCTATAGCATTTTTCTTATCTTCGCATACGTTATATCGTGTTTGATTTGAAATTACTATCTAAAAGGAGCGGTGCCCTAATGAACCCTTATTATTTCAACCCTGGATACATTCCTCAGCAAGTTGATTACTCAGTTCAACAATACTATCCCCCTTACGTACCACAGCATGAAGAATACGATGAAAGACAGCAGCTTCAAAATCTTGGAGGATTTGAACGAAGAATTCGTGCCCTTGAGAGACAAAATGAGGAGCAAGTCAGAGAAATTACTCGTTTAAATCGAGTTGTGGAGCGACATACTGATCGTATAAACAGATTAAATCAGCGCTTACGCAATGTAGAAAGAAGACTTAACATTCCATTTACAGCAAGCCAGGACGGATTTTAAACTCACCTTAAGCATTCCCGTTTCTTTTGAGCGAGAATGCTTTTTTACATGTCTTCCGTCATTTTTGATAGCACAAAGGATATTTGATTAAACTTTACATAAAATAAAATTTGACTATGAAAAAGAAAAGGAGAAAATCACATGAAATCCCCTGTTGTTATTTGTCCTAACTGTCATTCTCAAAAAGAGCTTGCTACCGTTTTAACTGCTCAGTCCAATCAAAACGTTATCTATACATGCTCAGCTTGCGGCTATAAGCTGACAAACATTAAAACAAGCAAAGGATAATCAGTATCTCTCACCTCACTTAGTACCTATACTCAATACGTTCTTCTGTCCATATACAAAAATTAACGTTTACGTAAATGTTATTAATTTTGTATACTGATAGTATTATGGGAAAGGGAGTTGAAGAAGTTGAAGTTTAAAATGAAGGAACGCGGGCAGCTGCATTTGAGTCCCGAAGGAAAACAATTAATTTTAGACTTGTACGAATCAAATATGATGGAATCTGTAAATGAAGCTTTGGATGCTGAAACAAGAAGCTTTCACAGTGGAAAAGCCGATGGGATACAGGCTATTTTACTTCTTTTAGGGGTACAGCTAGAAGAAAACACTTCACAATCATAAATGAATGCGCTATAAAAACCGTAAAAGCAGACGCACTCTTCTGGTGAATGCGCCTGCTTTTTATGATTCTTCCTGCTCAAATTTTACAATTGCAGTCTTAGCACGATCTCTCAGTGACAAAAGGTCAGACTCTACTTTTAAGATATTCTTCTTTTTCTGTTCAATCAGCTTGAGCTGCTCTTCTACCGTATGTAACACTTGCTCTAACTTTTCTTTTTGTTGACTTGTTCCTTTCACTTGCCTATAATCCATCTTTTGTATTTCAAGAGTATCACTTAAAGCAAGAAATTCCTGTAATTCTTGAAGTGAAAAACCCATGACTTCTTTGGCATTCGTAATCTTCTTTAAAAATTCTACATGTTCTTCGGTGTACAGACGAAATCCACCTTCACTTCTTGGAGGTGCTGGCATCAGTCCAATTTGTTCATAATAACGAATTGTACGTTTTGTTAAACCGCTTTGCTTCGCTACATCATCTATTTTTAGTTCACTCATTTTTAAATCCCCTTTAATCAATTAACAATGTCAACTTTTCATACTTGTTACTATTATACACTAACGCTAGATATCTCAAAACAAATCTGAACAGCTGTGCACTTATTTAAAAATAAATAAGCAATTTCTTTACCCTTTTTTAGAGTAAAAAAATTGCTTATACAGTATATTATGCTGGATTCTTTTCTCTAAAACCTTATCATAAGGGCCGTTTTTGTTAATTTACGATTTAGCATACAAATTAATAAATTTGTTTTTGAGAGTTCTTATTTCTATCCACTAAATGTTTATTAACTTGTATGTAGCCTTCTCTTTCTGTACTAGCCCCGCCTGCGCTGAGTACACCGATAGCCACGCATGCTATCCAACCTAATTTCATTATAACAGAAAGCGCTTACATAATAAAGTGTTATGCTTTAATTTCTAAAAAGTTATAAATGAAATCAGCAGGTCTTTTTCCACCTCCTGCTGATTTGTTAAATAGAACCGTCAAGATACAGCTTTATCAAACAGTAAATAAGTCGTCCTAATAAGCTACTTTATAAATCAAAAACCGTTCATATGGGTTTTTACGATCCAACTCTGGCAGCATTACGTCTTCTTTTAAAATAAAAGAAGGGTGTTTTTCGAGATGATGAAGATAATCCTCCGAACTATAATATAAAATCAAATCAATCTCGCGCTTATTCTCTTCCCACGAAAGCAAAATATTGTTCACTACTTGGATAAAGATTTGAACTGAAAAAGGATTAAAAAAATAGAAGCAGTTGTCTAGTGGATGAATCTTATATTCCTGGGCTAAACAACACTGAAAATGAATAGGATGTTTGCGGCCCTTGGCTTTTTTCAAATAGCGCCTCTGGTTATCTATGGCCTGCTCATAAAAATGTTCATTCATTTCTATCCCTACAGCGGTGGCATTGCACAGGTAGTTCACATAAAAATTCAGCCTTCCTTTTCCACATCCGAAGTCGACAATTCTATCACTGCTTGTTAGCTCATACTGAGTGAAAAGTGTTTCTAATGCACTATAAGGCGTGGGTTCATAACGATGGTAATGAAATGAATCGTTGAATCCCTTTTGTTCTCCCGTTGTTTTTATATTTAATAAAGCGTCATAATATTGCTCATTCATGGCCAATCTCCTGTTTATAGTTGTTGAAAAAGAGAAAGAAGGACAGATGCCCTTCTTTCTCACTCTACTTTCACACGCATTTCTGATATTTTAAGACCAATCTCTTCGATTAACTGCACAGCTTCCGCTCGCTTTTGATCATCTAATATGCTGATTCCCCGTACGTCTACGCTTTTTAAATATCGATAAGAGGCTTTAAGACGTTCTAAGGTATCCTCTTGGTCAAATGTTTTCATCATTATCTCCTCCAGTATATGTAGTTACTATATGTATACCACAAACATGTCCGTAATAAATCTAACCTGTTTAATAAATACTATAACGTATCTGATTTATCTAAGAGGAAATGCACTTCTAATAGCTGATATATACTCAAAAAATTCTTGGGTTTTCGAATTTTTACGTTCATTTCTCGTGTTAGTTGCAAAAAAAGCTTCTCTTTGCGCTTTACTTATCTCAATTTGCACACCCATCCGCCTAGCTGTTTTATTGGTTATATTTCTAGGGCTTGTACCGGAAAAAGGGTCTTGATCTGATAAAATTTCTGTACTAAAACCTTTAGAAACAAGCGCTTCATACACTTTGGATCTTAATGCCTTGTCAGCACCGCCGATTTTAGTGTGTTTTTTATTTTTATCATTGTACCCATGAAAAGATACGGCATAGTCTTCTTTCGATATAATAGTTAGCGCATGAGGTTCATCAAAATGAGTGGATGTGATATGAAGATCGGCATTTCCTGCTTTCTTTAACCCTTCAAATATATAATACGAGTATTCGTTTCCTGCTAGCCCAACAGCAAGTTCGGATGTTCCAGTTTCGATACCTCCGCCGTGTATCGCAAGCATAATAATGTTAGAAGGTCTGATTTCGAATTGAATTTTGTAGTCTTGGTTGTATACTTCATGAGAGGCAAGTTCAGAGAAGCTAGCATATTTATCTGGCATCATATATCCTCCTTGTGAATAAGACATAGTAAACAAACTTATTAGTTCTTTCTTTAATGTACCACATCTTTTCTTTCATCACATACTATGTGATTGCAATTACCAATAAATATGGTACGATTAAGTTCGAGTTTCTTGCTCGTTAAAAGTTCACCAGATAGTCAAAATTTTCATTTTTAAGCATTCCATTTTTATCTTATAATAAAGGATGTACTTATTTTTAATTGGTAATTCGACATTTTTCTTTGTTTTTTTAAAAAGTTCAAGGAATGTTAACAAATTTTACGAGCAACCTTGATGTAATTACGATATTTTTTTGTTAAAATAGTTTAGTTGATTAATAAAGATTAGGTTTATTCATGTAGGAATAAGCTCAAAAAGGAGAATTGCTGTGAAAAATACCGAAGTTATCACAAAGGAATCACTTCCTATCAATCAGTATTTTTCCCGGGAAGTAATCAGTGCTATTATAAAAACTGGGATTATTAAATCGAACTCACTAGGAATGGTTGCTGGGCTTTGTCTCGCAATTGCTGTTAATGACTTAAGCTTTGTGACACAAATTCCTATCATTATTTTGGCTTTAATTGGGACATCCTTTGTCGTAGGAGGAGCTGGGGCAGTTAATAACTTCTATGACCGTGATATTGATGCAATCATGAAACGTACGAAAGACAGACCGACGGTAACAGGAGCGGTCAACCCTAAATTTGCTCTATGGTTAGGACTGGCTTTATTTGTTATCGGTGTAGGTATTTTATTTTTAGTTTCTAACATGGCCGCCATTATGGGTATTTTAGGATTTTTCTTTTATGTAGTGCCTTATACTATGCTTACAAAACGTACAACCATTTATAATACCGAAGTCGGAAGTATTTCTGGAGCTATGCCTCCAATCATTGGCTGGGCCGCTATTTCACCAGACTTATTTCATCCGGTAGCAATTGGATTGTTTGTATTTATGTTTTTATGGCAGCCTCCTCACTTCTACGCTATTGCGATTAGAAGACTTGAGGAATATAAAGCCGCAGGTGTACCAATGCTTCCTGTAGTAAAAGGTATCCGTCGTTCCAAAGTCCAAACGCTTGTATACCTAGTGATTTTACTAGCGTCATCTTTCTTATTTTTATCGTTTAGTAAAATTATCGCATTTACAATGTTCGGTTTAACACTAGTGTGGATGCTTCTTGGGATTGTTGGATTTAAAAAATTAGAAGATACAAAATGGGCTACTTTAATGTTTGTGTTCTCATTGAACCATCTTACGATTATTTTTGCCCTGATGATTATACTGTCATTTTTTAAATAATAAACGTTCAAAAGCAGGTAGCTATCAGCTACCTGCTTTTATACTAGATACATCTTTTGCTTTCAGTGAAATCATTCCTCCGTATCTCGCCGAAACTGCTCCACCTAACGCGTTGGCAAACCTTGTGTACTGCTTCCGTGACTCCTCACTTTCAGGTAATCCTTTTTCATGAATACACCAGAGAATTCCTGCCATAAATGCATCACCCGCTCCCGTCGTGTCTATCGCCTGCACTTCATTTGCACTTACATGAAGCGCTTGATTTGCAGTAACGGCTACTGCGCCATTTTCTCCTTGAGTGACCCATACGTACGGAATATGATACGCTCTCAGTTTTTCTAGGCTTTCTGTCAGATCTGTTGAATTCATCAAAAATAGGAGCTCCTCTTGAGAGATTTTCAAAATGTCTGTTTCGGACAAAAACGGTGTCACGATATTTCTACATGCTACTTCACTTTCCCATCTTTTCATTCGAATATTTGGATCAAACGCTACAAGCATACGATGTTTTTTTGCGAGCTTCACAGCTTCTTTTGTAGTTTCCTGGGAAATCGGATGAAACAACGTCCCTGATCCAAAATAAAAAATCGCTGCCTGCTCAAATAAAGCTTCCTGCAGCTCATGTTTGTACACTTGCTCATGAGGTGTAGAATCTATGTAGGAATGGAAGTAACGATCTCCTTCTTTACTTTTATGTACATACACTTCACAAACTTTTTTAATCTCCGATATTACACAGCCGCTTTGATTCACTCTTTCAATTAAAAGCTTCTTTCTTACAAAATCACTTGTTTCATCACTGCCTAACTTGCAGATATAATATGCTTTTGCTCCTAACTTCTGAACTCCGACTGCTATATTAACCGTTGTGCCTCCTAAAAAAGGGTCAAAGCTGGTGTTAAATTCGTTTTTAGCAATATAATCAATAAATGCCTCACCGTATGAAATAACTCCTTTTTTCACGTTAATCCTCACCTTCTTTCTTCTGTCTCCCAACGCATTTGACGCATACACACGCTTTTCCTCTGCTTTCTAAAGGAATTTGTTTAAACAGATCAGAAGTAAAAACTTTCTGCATGCACCAACACTTTTCTATTTCTCTGCCTTGCACAGAAGCACAGTTATTTTTCTCTCCGCAGATAGGACATCTGCTATCATCGCCTGAAAATGCCATAAATTCCTCTCCTTTTTTCTATGCAGTTGTATAGGTTATGTTTATTAGTATACAAGAGGTAGTTAAAATGCGCTTTCTACTTTTTGATATTTTCATTTTCAACTTCTCTTATTCTTGATACTATACATATAAAGGAAATAACATATTGAGAAAGGAGCCTTTATGACGACACATTTATTTCACCAAAAACCCCTTGCTACATGGATGCGTGAATATCCTTTATTAACACCTTTAATCAATAAGCAGGAAACACTTTGGATAAATCCTTATTTAAAACCTGCTCAAGAAGCACTTTCATCTCTTTCTTTACATACCAAAGATATAAAAGATGCAAAAGAGCGACTTTCTCGCTTTTCTTCTTTTCTTCAAATCGCTTTTCCAGAGCTAAAAGCATCAAAAGGAATCATTGAATCACCTCTTCAAGAAATTACGCACATGAAAGACTATTTAAATCAACAAATGACTAACAAGCTGCAAGGGACATTGCTGATGAAATGCGATCATGATCTTCCCATATCAGGTTCTATTAAAGCAAGAGGTGGTATTTATGAAGTATTAAAATTTGCTGAAAGTCTTGCTATCAAAGAAGGACTGCTTACCGAGGAAGACAGCTACGCTCTTCTAGCTGAAGAACGATGTAAAAAGTTATTTTCTTCTTATTCTATTGCAGTAGGATCTACCGGTAATTTAGGTTTAAGCATTGGTATTATAAGCGCCGCTCTCGGCTTTAACGTCACCGTCCATATGTCAGCCGATGCGAAGAAATGGAAAAAAGATCTGCTTCGTTCGAAAGGCGTAACCGTTATTGAATATCAGTCTGACTACGGAAAAGCCGTGGAAGAAGGACGAAAGCAAGCCGAAGCAGACCCCGCCTGTCATTTTATCGACGATGAGCAGTCTAGAGATTTATTTCTTGGTTATTCCGTTGCGGCTTTACGTTTGAAAAAGCAGCTAGCCGAGCTGCAGATTCAAGTAGACGCCGAACACCCTTTATTTGTCTATTTACCTTGCGGAGTAGGCGGAGGTCCTGGCGGTATTACGTTTGGATTAAAAGCAATATACGGTGATCACGTTCACTGCTTTTTTGCTGAACCTACCCACTCCCCTTGCATGCTGCTTGGATTAATGACCGAGCTGCATGATGGCATTTCCGTTACGGATATTGGACTTGATAACGTAACAGCTGCCGATGGACTAGCCGTAGGAAGGCCATCTAGCTTTGTAGGCGAAACGATAAAATCGCTTATTAGCGGAATTTATACTGTAGAAGATGATCAGCTTTTCCGATTTATTTATGAGCTAGCCAATCGTGAAAATATGTATATAGAACCTTCAGCAGCGGCTGGTTTACAAGGACCTCTTCACCTGATGGAAAGCGGGTCTTCATATATACAAGCGCAAGCACTAGAAAACGATATGTCAAAAGCTACTCACCTTATATGGTCAACTGGAGGCAGTATGGTGCCAGCTGAGGTGATGAATAGCTATTACGAGCAAGGAAAAAATTTAATGAATGGATAACGTCAAAAGGCATGGAGAACAATGATGTTCTTCATGCCTTTTTAGAAGAAGTAGCTTGCAGAAAGATAGGATGCCAAATTTCAAATGGAAAATATCCCGACTTATAGCTGCCGCTTGTACCCATAGTTGAAATTTTTATTTTCCTGTATCCTTTTTTCCATAAAAAGGTTCCTGCAAACACCTCAATTTGTTCCACTTTCTTTCTTCTTATAATCGTTGTTTTTCGTGTTAAAAACTGCGAGCGAATACTGACAAATACCTCGTCCATCATTAAGCCGCCTTGGCGATACCCTAACCAGTGAATAAATACGTACGCAAGGCATAGCACGGCAATAACCCACACGAACATTGATTTCCAAAAGCTGGTGCCAATCCCTGCCGCTGCAAATAACAAGAGCGGTAATAGTAATGGGTACCATGCATATTGAATCGCTGTATTTCTTGGACACTTTATATATTCATAGTGCGGGACATATACGTTCATTAATGCTGAAATCTCTTTTTGCTGGATAAACGGGTGTAAATAAACCTTTTCTTTTAAATCAGAGGTTACGACGTTTAACGAAACGGAAGACCATCCAAATAAGCGTCGAAGCAACCCTTCCTCTATCGTAACAGCCTGTATTTTATGAAAAGGAATCGTAAGGGATTTCTTATTTAACAGTCCGTATTTAATATGTAGATAATGATCGTAGCGTTCTACTGTAAAACCGCCAAATCGTATCACATATAAAACGATAGACAGCACATAAGCAAGCACCACAATTACAGCCACTAATACAAATAAACCAAGCATCGATTGATGAATCATTTCTTCGTAAGCTGTCTTCACCCAGCGGTTGATATACGTATCAATATACTGATAGAGAAAACCAAGAGCAGCAAATATATAGCCAAAATTCCCGGAAAACGCAGCAGCTAACGCCAGCTGTTTCACCGACACTTTCATCATATGTTCAGGACTTTTTTCTCTTATTTCCGGCTGACTTCCCGACAGCTTTAACGTATCTTTAAGATGGTGCGCTTCTTTTAGTGAAATACCAGATAAATCAATTTCAGCATCCTTACCGCTGCTGGCCGTGTCAATACGAAGCCGGGCTAAGCGAAGAATTCTAAAAACAAACGGCTGATCTAACTGAATCGATTGAATGCGATTTCGTTGAATAAATCGTTTTTCTTTTTTTAAAATCCCTTTATGCAGACGCACTTCCGTTTCCGTTACTTCATAACGAAATTCCCTCCAAGTAAAAAAAGCAAATAAAGCGACTACGCCTCCTGCTAATAGCGTTGCCCACCAATATGTAAACAACAGGTGCCGATTGACAATAAATACAAACACAAAAGGCAGGATATTATTTTTTATATGTTCTATAAATGCTATTGCAATATATAGCGGATGCAGCCGCTTACTCATCTTCATCATCTACCTCTGCTAGTCTAGCAATATACTCCCGCAGTGCTTCAGCATTTCTTTGTCCAAGTGCAGGAATTTCAACACTTCCAGCGGCTGTGATGATTTTAACAGATGCCAAGTCAAATTTTCGAAAAATCGGCCCTGTCAATGTTTCAACGTGCTGCACTTTCATAAGCGGGATTTTCGTATGATACCAGATGAATAGCCCTCTTTGTACATCAATTTGAGTATCTGTTACTTCATATGAATATACATTCATATATACATTTGGAGCTATAATTGTATATATGATAAAGCTCACGACTAATAGTCCAGCTGATATCCATCCAATAATTGACCACCAATCAAAAAAATGAACGAGTAGAAAATAACCCGCTGTTGCTAGAAGCCAAAGGCTATGCGTAAAAATGGATTGCCAGCGCATCGCTTTTTTAGCCTCGAGGGGCAATTTGCCCTTTAAATGTTCAAACTCCATAAAAACTCCTTTCTCTACCTTTTTCACTATTTCTATTACTATATTACGTTAAAAAAGGAAAAAAGTTTCATAGTTTGCTATTTTTTTATTACTTTTTGATGAAAAACAAACAAGGCTGCCTATTTCGAGGCAACCTTGTTTGTTATCGATAAACTCCGTCTTTCTCTCCGTGTACAACAGCCGCTCTTTCAACTGCTTCAGATACTGCTTCATGTACAGCTAGATTAAGAGGGTGAGGAACTAAATCGCCTGGACGCGTTGAATTCGCAATGGCTTCAGCTGCAGCTACAAGCATCGTATGCGTAATATCGCGCACCCCTGCATTTAACACTCCTCTGAAAATACCTGGGAAGCCAAGCACATTATTCACTGACCTTCCGTCAGTAGCGTAAATAGCTCCTGCTTCAAGAGCATCTTCAGGTTCAATTTCTGGCTTTGGATTAGAAAGTGCTAGAATAATTTGCCCTTTTCGGATCCATTCTTTTTGTATTAAGCCAGGTACACCCGTTGTCGCAATAACAATATCACAGTTCTCCATAAGCTCTTCTAATGAATCCGCTACTTTTCCACCGTAGCTGACTAAGCGTTCATTCGCTTCAGGAGACTTATCAGCTCCTATCACCTGTTTGACACCGTAAGCCATGAACATTCTGCAAGTAGCGATACCGGCAGCTCCTAAGCCAATCTGCCCTACTTTTGCTTCTTTCAAATTCACACCTGTGCTGCGACAAGCTGAGATAGCTGCTGCTAGCGTCACAACTGCTGTTCCGTGCTGATCATCATGCATAACTGGAATATCGAGCTCTTCTTTTAAACGTTCTTCAATTTCAAAGCAGTGAGGCGACCCTATATCTTCTAGTAAAATGCCGCCGAATCCCGGTGAAATATTTTTAACCGTTTGAATGATTTCTTCCGGCTCATTTACATTCAATAAAATAGGGATAGCGTTTACATTGGCAAGCTGATCAAATAACGCGGCTTTTCCTTCCATAACGGGCATTCCTGCAACTGGACCAATATTTCCTAATCCTAGTATAGCGGTGCCATCTGTTACAATTGCAACCGTGTTTCCAATGCTCGTATAAATCTTCGCTTTGTCCGGCTGTTCTTGAATAGCACGGCAAACGTTTGCTACGCCTGGTGTATACACTCTTCTTAAGTCAGCGATCGACTCAATTTTCATTTTGCTTTTCATTTGAATTTTACCGCCTTCATGCGCATGAAGGACTTCATCTGATACTGTATGTAAAATAATTCCTTCTAAACTACGAACCGCTTCAAGCAATTCCTCAAGCTGGTCTTCACTTTCTACTTGAACCGTAATGCTTCTCATGGTGTAGTTATGTCCTACTTTAACGGTTTCAACCTCGCCAATGTCTCCTCCAACATTTCCGATAGCTGTTGCTACTCTTCCTAAGTTTCCGGGTACAGTCGGTGTTTGTACCATTAACGTGCGTATTAAATTATTCATCATATCCCCATATCCCCCTTGTCCTAATCCTGCAAGTACGTACGCTTACTAAATGAAGCGTTTAAAACGGTCGAATTCCCCATAAGTTCATGTTATCTACTTATCTTACAAGTAGATCTATACATACTATCTTTTTCACCAAAGGAAAAGAAATAGATAACGCTTTCAAACAGACGTTTCGCTTTGATTATAAGCAAAGTTTTTAGAATAATCAAGCGATGACATTGTGAAAATTCATAAATTATTAAGAAGGAATTTGTTCTTCATAAACAGAAAAGACTTATATAGAGAAGAAACAAAGGAGTGAAGCAGTTGAAATCAATTTGTGTGTTTGCAGGATCAAGCGCTGGAATAAAAACAGAATATAAAGAGGCCGCCGTCTCGCTAGGACGCTATATGGCCCAAAAAAACTACCGGCTGATTTACGGAGGCTCACGAATGGGTCTGATGGGAGAAGTTGCAAATGAAATGCTTCAGCACGGAGGCGAAGTCATTGGCATTATGCCCCGCGGTTTGTTTAGCGGTGAAATTGTTCATACCGCGCTGACAGAACTTATCGAAGTAGAGAGCATGCACGAGCGAAAAGCAACTATGCACGAGTTAGCTGATGCTTATATTGCACTTCCTGGAGGTTTCGGAACATTTGAAGAGTTGTTTGAAGCTCTTTGCTGGGCTCAAATTGGTATACATAAAAAACCAGTAGGGTTATTAAATGTGAACGGCTACTACAACCCGCTTATGCAAATGGTTCAGCATGCCGTAGATGAAGGATTTTCTACGGATTCTGCTATTCGTCTAATCAACATTTCTGATACTCCCGAACAGCTCATCTCTTCAATGGACACCTACACGTCTCCTTCAGAGGACCAAAAATGGAACACTGAAAGCTAAAAAGCAAGCGCATCATTTGCGCTCGCTTTTCAGGCGTTATTAAAAGCAATTTCATATTTTTTTACACCAAAAACAAAAGGGCTATCTATTGGCTTTAAAGACTGATTCTGAACTTTGGAAAATCCCCCTTTTTCTAGTAACTTAGTAAAAGCAATTTTCCCTTCCATTCTTGCTAGTGGTGCTCCTAAGCAAAAATGGATGCCAAATCCAAAGCTCACGTGAGGATTTGTTTTACGATGCACGACAAAAGTGTCAGGCCATTCAAACTTAGCTGAATCTCTATTTGCACTCGCTGCCCAGCTAATTACCTGCTGTCCTCTTTTAATCTTACACTCTCCAAGTTCTACATCTTCAGCAGCTATGCGTCCAATCGCTTGAATAGGAGGATAATAGCGAAGCGTTTCTTCTACCAGGTTCGGAACTAGCGATATGTCTCGACGAACTTCATTCTGCACGTCTACATCTTCTGTCATATACCGAACTCCGTTCGTAATTAAGTTTGTTGTTGTCTCATTACCTGCTACTAGCAATAAAATACAAAACCCCAGCACTTCCTCTTCTGTTAAATGCTCGCCGTCGATTTCTGCTTCTAAAAGAAGCGAAATGAGATCTTCTTGTTTATTTTGCTGACGCTCCGCGATAATTTCTTTAAAATACCCTTGTAAAAAAATCACGCCTTCATTACGCTTTTGCATCATTTTCGCAAAAGCTTCGTCTGAATTATTTTCGGCACCGCTCACTAAGTCATCGGAGTACTTTTTAAACAGTGCTCGGTCTTGTATTGGTACTCCTAGCAGCTCTGCTATTACAATAATCGGCAGTGGTCCAGCAAAGTCTTCTACTATATCAAACTTTTCTTTGCTGCTTACTTCATCTAATAAATAATCTGCAATCTCTTCAATATGACCCTCCAAGTGCTGAATAGCTCTTGGCGTAAAAGCTTTGTTTACTAAATTTCGTAACTTTGTATGTTTTGGAGGATCCATCATTAAAATACTTTCTTGGCGTTCTTCCATTGCTCGTTTGGATGAAAAAAGCGACGGGTTTTTTAAAATATACTTTACTGTTTCATAATCAAATACATCCCAGCAGTTTCGGCTTTCATCGTAACGAATAGGTGCCTCTTGACGCAGGCTATTATAAATATCAAATGGGTAAAGCTGCTGTTCAACGGATTTAATTTCTTGCATAGGAATTAAATTAGCATAACGATTTTCTCTTTTCACTGCTTTTGGATTCATCTCGTCTTCCTTCTTTCGTTTAAAAGTAAAACTTGGTAAGGTTTTTAATCGACTATAGATAAAAGAATTTTTTTCCATCTTTTATCTTTTGATAAGCCTATCACAAGGTTTTTTCACTTTCAACGGACATAATCAGAAAATTTTGTCAATTATACCGAAGACTTATTTTATTTAAGGTCTAAATAAGTGATTTTTTCCCATTTTTTTAGTTCTTTTATCTTGTTTCATAATAATCATAGAGATGGTTACACTACAAGTAAGTACGTAAGAAAGTAGGGATCTCATGTGATGGATGCCCTTATGTGGGGTGGTGTCTCAGGCTCAGCTGTATTAATTGGCGCTATTATAGCTATTTTTGTACCTTTAAAAAAACAGTTGACTGCTTATATTATGGCTTTTGGCACGGGCGTTTTGTTAGGAGCTGCCGCTTACGAGCTTATTCAAGATTCGGTAAAAGAAGCGGGAATTATTCCTTCTTCTTTAGGCTTCTTAACAGGTGCAGGACTCTTTACTCTTCTTGACATGACCTTAGCTAAAAAAGGCGCTCACAAAAGAAAACGTTCGGACCACCTTGTCCCCGCTAGCTCGGGACTAGCCATTTTTATTGGTACTATTATGGATGCTATACCTGAGTCACTTATGATTGGCGCAAGTTTGATTGAACAGCACCACGTTAGCTGGCTGCTTGTTGTCTCTATTTTTATCAGCAATATACCGGAAGGAATCTCCGGGACAAGCGGACTACTAAAAAGCCAATACAGCCAAAAGAAAATTTTTTCATTATGGCTTTCAGTTTTTTTTATATCAGCTCTTTGCTCTTGGATTGGATACTTATTTCTTCAAGACGCTACCTCAAAGATGATGGGTTTTATTGCCTCATTCGCCGGGGGTGGAATTGTGGCAATGGTTGCTTCTACGATGTTGCCGGAAGCTTTTGAAGAAGGTGGTCCTGTTATTGGTTTTATTGCCTCATTAGGGTTATTAACTTCTATTATTTTGGATTATCTGTCTTTTTAATGAATAAACTTATATTTTGTATGAAACAAAATATATAGGTCTTTCGTCTTTACAAGTAGATATAAACAAAAGGAGTTACCATTATGAAAAAAATATATACTTCTCTTACACTTTGTACAGTGTTCACTTGGCTATCAGGGTGTGCCTATGCACCTCATAATAATCTGTCTGCCGAAAGAGTCTCTGCTTCTTCTATTCAATATACTTCTTCTTCAAAACATGAGGCTTCAGTAGAGGAAATTACAAATAAACTTCCAGGACACGTTTATTTAAAAGGTATAGCCTTTCAAGATACGCAAAAACCTTATTACTTAGCAATTAATTACGCTGCAATAACTAATCAGCATACGTTTGAAAAAAGCTGGACGTCTGTTAAGACCAAACGCATACTTTTACATAACGCAACCATTTTACTTTCTGCCGTACAAAATGCTGACAGCGTTCACTTTACTATTAATACGACTGTTCCTCAGACAATCACTATTACTCGAAAAGAGTTAACAGACTTCTACGGAATAGATCTTCGAAATTATAATGACGTGAAACAAGTATGGAAAGAAAAATTCGAAGGACAGCAAGAAAAAATCGAGGAATTTTATGATGCACATCCAATTACGGAAATGCAGTAAAAGCGGCTCATGGCCGCTTTTTAAAGTTGTTTTTTCATAAACACCTGCTCAAGTTTGATTCCTTCATCTGTATATAAATCTTGAAAACCAAATGATTTTAACTTTTTCACGAGTAAGCTATTTCTTTTTTCAGGTACATTATATGTATTATAAGCAATTGGTCCATACATATTAAAAATGGTTGCTAATAAAAAGTCCAGAACGTCCTCTGAATTTGAGATATGTTCCTTAACGCTTCCTAGATAAAAAGTAACGGAATTCACGATGCCTATGGAAGAAAAATTCTTTTGAAATAATAGATAGCCAACTTCTTCGTTTTTTTCATCCAACGCAATAAACGCTTCTCCATCATGAATACAATCAAATTGATTTTTCCACGGAACGTCGTATGTATAAAAGGGTAGGTTTTGAATATCTTTTGCAAGCCTTCGCTTGAACGAATACGTAAGCTGATTCTTCTTTTTAAGTAGAGAAGCGTGAAAACTACCTCTATGCTTTAGAAATAAAAGCGTATCTACAATTTCATATCCATATTTCTGATAAAGGTGAATGGCTTTTTCATTCACTTTAAATGCTTCCAGACTGGCTTCCACTACTCCTTGCTGCTGATATCTCTCAAGTGTAGCTTTTAGTAAGGCTTCTCCAATTCCTATTTTTCGGTAAGGTAGGGCTACACTTGTGCCTCCATTCCAAGCATGTTTTTTTCCCTTGACCTTTTTTATTCCATTTAACATAATTCCGGCTGGTGTATTATTATAAAAAGCCATAAAAGAATGGTCGACAGATAGCTGATCGAAACCAAATCTACAAGTGAATTGATCTAGCGACAGCTCAATCGGAATGTAATAATCTTCAAAACCCTTATTGAATGCTTCTAGCGCATCAGAAAAAGAACACTGGCTTAAAGGCTTAATTATAATCACAGGACATTCCTTCCTTTTTTAAAAAGATAATAAGCTAGAAAATCATTATAAGAAAACATCATCAATAACCTTCTGAATTTTTGTGGTTTTTAAAAGAAAAGAAAGAGACATACCGTTTGAACACCCTGTCTCTTCCTTTCTTTTAACACTCTATTCTATTGTCTTTTAACCTCTACATCCGACGCTTTCACAAACGCATAGCGGTGATTAAAATAAATTTGATAATATTCGTCTTTTCCAACAATCATTTTGTGATCGTTTGGGTTTGTTGTAAAAGTTGGGGCATAGTAATAGTCACTCCTTACTTTCTCTACCCCCACGTACACCTGGTCTGGAGAAATTTTATACTGAAGTGGCACCATAGCTTTAACTGGTATATCAGAAGGATAGGCTGAAGCCTCCGGGAAAGCTCCTCCGTACACTTGAATGCTTTCTTTCCCTGGTTTTGGCGTTAATAATATGCCTGTACCTTTACTTGTATTTTTATTATGAGGATTATAAAACCACGCTTTTTGTCCTCCGTACCAAATCGCTGTCCATTCTCCTTTTGTCTCAGCTACTGCATACGTTTGTCCAGTTACTGCTTTGCTTCCCCAGTCTAACGTTTGTTTCGTTCCAGGCCCTGAAGCTGCAGGCTCATTCAGCAGCGGTGAATCATTGCTGGGAGCTTGATGCAAATACACAAAGTTGGCCGGCTGCTTTGGTGCATCTGATACTTCTGGCTGATTGTTTTGAAAGACTGGATTAATCGTAACGGCTAGTTTGTTTGTATGCTGGCGCTCGACTGGGCTTCCTACTAAATCCATGTAGTGCCCCCAATCCCAAAACGGCCCGGGATCTGAATGCATACCTGATTGAGCCTTAGGAGACAAACCCGGCACCTCATCATGACCAATAATATGAGCTCGGTCTAAGGGAATATTATATTCTTTGGCAAGGTGGCGTACGAGTCTTGCCGAAGAACGGTACATTTCTTCCGTAAACCAAGTAGATCCTTCAAGGGCGAATCCTTCATGTTCAATTCCAATACTGTGTGTATTAAAATACCAGTTTCCTGCATGCCATGCTACGTCTTTGTTATGGATCATCTGTGCGATATGGCCATCACTTGAACGGATTACATAGTTTGCAGCGGCTCTATTAGGGTTAGCAAACAAATCAATCGTTCCATCATAACTTACTTCTGTATCATGAATAACAATATAGCGAACATCTGATTTTTGGCGGTTTGCAATATCATAGTTTCCGTAATCTGAAGGACTTTCGCTGAATTTCCCGTAAAAAGCAGGGATGTATTCACATTTTAAAGATGCCGGACAATCCGCTTTATTCGTATTGGAATTTTCAGCACGAGGAATCGACTTATCTATATTTTGAGGGGAAATTTTAAGATGCTGTCCGTCTGACGTTGTATGCTCTGCTCCTTTTTCCAACGTTTCATATACATCATCGGCAAATACTTGAGCGTTTTTTTTATCCTGAGAAGCACCGTAAGCGGCGACTGCATCGTACCATTTTTGATCAGTGGACGGTATGTTTCCATTTTTGTCTTTTGCGATAAAAGCCAGCACAGCAGCGCCACCGCGAATATTTTGCACAGGATCTTTTTTTAATCTTTCTTTATCTGAGTTAAGCAGCTTAGCAGCTAAGGAGAGAGTTTGCTGTTTATCATATGCTGGTTTTGAAGGCACAGCTCCGTTTCCTTTTCCATCTTCTAAAGAAGGGATGTCTGTTAAATGCATAAGACCGTATCCCCCGGCTGCACTAGGTTTTCCATTATGACTTTCCCAGCGCGACTTGTTGTAGGAAATTGCTTTTAAAAGCGAAGCCGGCACACCAAATTCTTTAGATGCTTGTGCAAATGCTCGCTCTAAAGAATCTGACTGATTCTCTGCCGCCAAAGCGACTACAGGCTTTTGCAGCGAATGAAGGGGCATATAAGCTGTACATATGACACCAGCCGTAAGCATGGCTACCCCTATCTTATTTAGTTTTAATCTTTTTTTTAGTTTCAAACGTATTCCTCCCCCGTAAAGTATGTAAATGAGGTCAATAAAGACATAATATGACTTTACCTCGTTCTCAACCATTTCGTCTTCTTTCTTTCTATTCCCTTGAGACAATAGTCTAGAAGATTCGACAGAGTTACTAGGAGGAAAGATGTGGTATGAGGAAAAAATCATAAAAATCACCCCTCTTCTTTAAAGCTGCGCTCTCAAAAATGGTTGAGTACAGCAGCGGTCCATTCATCCCTTTTGCTGCCTTTTTAATAAAGCAGCAATATTGTAGATAATGACATTCCTTCTATAATTCAACTATTACTAAACCAAATTTCTTAATTTACCAGTTTTTTAACAGACTGTACGTTCGACATTTTAGTAACTTTTCACCATAGTTAACCATGGAAAAGGTTGCTATTATTAAAGACAAGAGAATGTTTACATATGATTGAACGCAGCAAGAACTGCTCTTGAAAGGAGATACCTTATGAGAGGACACAGCATTCCAGCAATTAAGTTGAATGAAGAAGAAAAAGAAAAATTAGAGGAACTTATTGAACACTATAATTTAAAACGAACGTCTCTCATTCGAAAATTTATTATGGATGGAAAAGTTAAGCCTCCTTTAATCGGCAAAGAAGCAGGTGTGGAACTATTGGTTAACCTGCGAAAGATTGAGTCTGAACTAAGCCGGCTAAGCAATAATATGCATCAAATTGCAAAGTACTTACATAAACCAAAAGATAAGCAAAACCATTCACAGAATCTTGAAGAAATCCTACTAGAAATGATGAAAAAACAAAAACATGTACAAGAAGATGTAGAGACTATTTCAGAGCAGCTTAGCGATCATTTATACGTTAAATAGAGAAAAAACGCTCTTTTCATTTCAGAAAAGAGCGTTTTTTATAAAGAAGTAGGGATTTAAATGCTTTTTTTCATGCCGCACTTTGCGCATGTACGGATAAAAATAAAGTCTTTTACTAAGCTTTTAAATTTCACATGTCCACAGTTATCGCATCTGCCTGCAACTTTATCCGGAAACTCCTCATATACATATACTTTTGTTAAATCAATCGCTTCTTGTTGCTCTTCCATTTTCATCACACCTTTATGCATCTTTACGATTCAGCTCTTTATATTCTATCAAAAATAAGTAAAATTACTAGGGTGAAAGCTTCAAAAAACAAGCAGGTTTTTTCACTATTTTTTTATCCGTTCAGCTTTGTACCACCAATTTTCTCTATCTAAAAATGCTTTTACATTCAGTATTTTTTTATCGCGAAGGGTAATGATGGCTGCCGCGGCTCCTTCTTTGGAAAAGGTTACGGCTGTTTCTAATTTCTCTTTTGTCACAAACACTTTTAATGTTTCCATATTCTCTTTTGTTAATTCCGCAGTTGTAATGGTTTCTCCTTCAATGATTGTATCTTTTTTTTCAATAAAATGTTGTCCATCCATCACCCAGGCTGCACGCGTTTCACCATAAACTTGAAAGAAGGTATTCTTTTTTAAATAACCTGTTCTCTCTGACATATTTGCATCCTTATACGTCTCCGTATCCTCGGTTGTTTTTATCCATAAAGGTTTATATAAAAAAGCCGGCTTTGGAAAACCTTCCTCGTCAGAATCTCCCACAGGATTTGTAGATTTAGGCTCCAAGTTTAAAAACTGCGCAATCCCTTTTGCATATGCCACCCCCATATCTTTTAGAAATTGAGGATTTTTTAAAAGCTTTGCATCGTGTTCTGTATCAATAAACCCAATTTCAGTTAGTACAGACGGCATATATGAATGCCTTAACACACTATGATTAGCTAATTTCCTGCCTCGGTTAGAGTGATTGTATTTAGTGAGAACAAATTTCACATGATCGTGAATATCGTTTCGTAACACAATGGTTTGGTTATTTATATTTTTGCTATAAATAAAATCTTCATATCCCGTTTCGCCGCCCAAATTTATATGAATAGATAAGTATACATCAGCACCCCACGCATTGGCTTTGTTAACCCGTTCATTTAATGACAAAAACACATCGGTTGTACGGGTTGTACAAAGAGAAAATCCTTCATAGTGAGTAGAAAGAAAAGAGATGATGTACTGTTGAACAGCTAACACTAAGTCTTTTTCATATAACCCGCTGGCGACAGCCCCTAGATCTGCCCCTCCGTGACCTGCATCTAAATAAATTTTTTTCATATAACCTGTCTCCTCCTTATCCGTAGCATATGCATGAATAAGCGAAGACGTTTGTTATATAAAACTACTTTTATGTATAAAGCTTTTTGCTATGGCTCATTTAGAAGTCTTTACAACTGATTTACCATAGCTGGTAACATCAAAATATGTATTTGATCCATCGTCTTCATTGATCACAACATCTAAGTCATGAAAATAACGATGAAGCTCTTTTAACAGTGCTTGATCTTCCGTCTGCTCTAGCTGTCCAGCGAGCTTCTCCATATGCTGAAAGTCTTTCTTTAAAACAGAATCTTTTACTTCAATCGTGCCAATCGTATTGTTAATGGCTGTGGCTTCTTCTTGTACGGCAGGCCAGTCTGGATGCTCAATGGCACTCCACCCCGTCAAATCATTTAGTACGTCATGATGTTCAGCAATAAAGTCTTTTGCCTGCTGATCGCTGCTTTCCAGCTTATCAACTTTTTGTTGATCCACTTTAATGGCACTTGCCTTTATACTTTGCTGTGATAAAAAAGGAATTTTTCCGTTTTGGTACAATATCCACCCTATCGCTCCTCCCCCGACTAAAAAAACGGATAAAGATATCGAAATGATCATACGCTTCTTCTTACTTTTATGTCTTTTTTCCATTTGACTCCTTTCCGGGTATTCAAAACCCTTTAGGTCTTATGAACTGAAACGAATAACCTACAAAAAGAATTTTACCATATTTTCAATATTAAAAATATTAAAAAAGAGACTCCTTCGAGTCTCTTTGAATCCGCTTCAGTTAACTTTTACCTGTGTGTAGCGATTTTTAGGAATATTCAACTGCAAGTTACTTCTTAACGTACTCCCTTCGTATTTTGTACGATACAGGCCTCTTTCTTGCAGTATCGGTACAACATATTCAACAAAGTCATCTAAACCATGCGGAACGCTGGAATGAATAATAAAGCCGTCAGCTCCTTTTTCTTCGAACCACTGTTCCATCAAATTAGCGATATGCTCTGGCGTCCCAATAAATTGTGTTTTAGGTGTAGCAATTCGCAGCGCTGCTTCTCGCAGTGTCCACTTATATTTTTTGGCGTTTTCTTTAATTTTTTCGGTTGTACTGCGGAAACTATTACTTCCTATATCTCCTAAGTCAGGAAATGCATCATCTAATGGAAACTGTGAAAAATCAAAATGATCGAAAAAGCGTCCTAAGTAGTTTAGCGCATGTTCAATTGTCACCAATTGAGAAAGTTCTTCATATTTTCTTTCGGCTTCTTCGTTTGTACTACCAATTATAGGACCAATTCCCGGAAAAATTAAAAGTTCGTTTTCATTGCGTCCTTGCGCTGCAGCTCTCAATTTTACATCTTGGTAAAAAGCTTTTGCTTCTTCTAAATTGTCTTGTCCCGTAAACACTGCGTCAGCCGTTTTTGCTGCTAAATCTTTTCCGCTTTCAGAAGATCCTGCTTGAAACACTACGGGCTGCCCCTGAGCTGAGCGCCCAATGTTTAACGGACCTTCTACAGAGAAAAATTCGCCTTTATGATGCAATCGGTGCAGCTTTTTCTCCTCAAAAAATTGTCCGGTTTCTTTATTTCGAATAAATGCATCATCTTCCCAAGAATCCCATAATCCCTTTGTTACTTCTAGAAACTCTTCAGCTATTCTATAGCGTTTGTCATGAGTCGGGTGCTCTTTTCCATAGTTAAGCGCAGATCCTTCTAATGGAGATGTTACAACATTCCATCCCGCTCGGCCGCTGCTAATATGATCAAGTGAAGCGAATTGTCTAGCCACCGTAAACGGCTCGCTATACGAAGTCGATAGAGTGCCGACTAAACCAATATGAGAAGTGACAGAAGCAAGTGCTGATAGAATAGTAAGAGGTTCAAAACGATTCAAAAAATGCGGAAGCGATTTTTCATTGATATATAACCCATCGGCAATGAACACTAAATCAAATTTTCCTTCTTCCGCTTTTTGAGCCTGCTGCTTGTAAAAACCTAAATTAACGCTGGCATCTGACAAAATTTCAGGGTGTCTCCACGCCCCCATATTTCCTCCGACTCCATGAATAATAGCCCCTAGCTTTAATTGTCTTTGATGTGTCATATTACCATTCTCCTTTTTCATACCCATTCATAAATTCTCGTAATTGATTGGTTAAACCACCTGCTCCAAAGCGAAGGACTCTTTCTTTTTCTGTCTTTCTTCCATTTCCTTCTTGTGCAAATTGTAAAAAAGCGATCACGTGAACTCTTCTAGGATGAATATTTTCAATTCCTTCGTCATAAAACCATTGATCAATTGTATTGTAAATCCCTTTATTGACTCTGAATTGACTGTGGCACCAATTAAAAAACTGGAGATCAGGCAGATTTAAATATCTCGCTTGCCCTAGCTTGGAAGCTGTAGCTTCACTAGATACATAGCCCATATGTTGAAATCTTTGCTTTGCTTGTAGCGTATCAGCTTTAATTTGATGCTTTAAAAACTCAATAGAAGGGAATTTTTTCTCTCCTCGCACCCGAAAGATCACGTCGCATTGAACTGTCTCTCCATAAATAACGTCGTTAAAATCCAGAATATGAACCTCAAATGTTTTAGATAATTTCGATCCAAATGTCGGCTTAACCCCTACATTCATAACTCCTAAATGTTCAAGTCCCCGCAGATGAACGAGGACACCATACACGCCATTTTTTAATTCCTCATGCTGAGTATCTATATTAGCTGTTGGAAACCCTAAGTGTCTTCCTTGCTGCCTTCCAGGTACAACCTGCCCTTTTATAATAAGTTTTTTGCTTGTTTTAGCTTTTAATGCTCCTCTATTCACTACGTTCACCCTTCTTCCCTTAAGTCTAGTAAAAAATAAAAGGTTCTTTGCACAATGTCACACATTGTGCAAAGAACCTCTAGTGATCTAGTCGGTTTGTTTAATTTGATGATTCCATCATATACTTATTATTCCTATGAGTCAAGTTGGTTTTTAATTAAAATATTAGATTGTTTTTTCATAAATATAAGAGTAAGGAGAATGCGTTGGGTTAATACGCTTGAAAAATTGCTTTGTTCGATCTTCTTTTGGGTTTAAAAATATGTCTTCAGGATGACCTTGTTCAACAATCTTTCCTCCGTCCATAAATACCACGTGATTAGAAACTTCACGGGCAAAACTCATTTCGTGCGTAACAATGATCATTGTAATTCCTTCTTCAGCAATTTTACGAATAACAGACAGTACTTCACCCACCAGTTCAGGGTCCAAAGCAGACGTCGGCTCATCAAATAAAATGACTTCAGGATTTAAAGCAAGCGCTCTAGCAATGCCCACTCGCTGCTGTTGACCTCCTGATAACTGACTTGGATAAGCATTTGCTTTTTCAGCAAGCCCAACTTTTTCAAGGACGTCTAAACTGCGTTGTTTCGCTTCTTCCTTTGGCAGCTTTTGAACAATAACTAGCCCCTCCATAATATTTTCAATAACGGTTTTGTGTTTGAACAAATTGTATTGCTGAAAAACCATCGTTGTTTTTTGTCGAAGAGTTAAAATGTCTTTGCGGTTTGGCTTTTGGCACTGAACCGTAAATTGATTAATCGAAACTTCTCCTTCATCTGCTTTTTCTAAGAAATTAATGCAGCGTAAAAACGTAGTCTTTCCAGAACCACTCGGTCCTAAAATGGTCACAACGTCGCCTTTTTTAACAATTAAATCAATACCGTCCAATACTGTATTATCACCAAATGTTTTTTTTATATTTGTTAGTGCAATCATACAACCCCTCCTCGATTATAAACAGTTAATTTTCGTTCAAGCAGCGCTGTTATCCCTTCTATTAACATCGTCAGCATCCAATAAATAAGAGCAGCAGCAATATAGGCTTCTAAAAACTTGAGATTATTCGAAGCTACGATATTAGCAGCACCGTTTAGCTCTTTTTGCGATACGATGAATGCGATAGAAGACGTATGCAAAAAGCCGATGAAAATATTACATAAATTCGGTAAAGACAAAGCAAACGCCTGTGGAAAAACAATTCGTTTCATTGATTGAAAACGATTCATCCCAATGGCATACGCAGCCTCAATTTGTCCTTTTTCTACAGCTAACAAACCGGAGCGAATAATCTCTGACATATAAGCTCCCGCTGTAAAAGACAAAGCGATTAATACAAATACGACAATAGGAATGCTGTTTGCATTGAAGCCCCATCCATAGTAACTCGATAGTTTATTAATAAATAGCGGGAACCCTAGGTAAATAACCATAATATGAAGAATAGCAGGCGTTCCTCGGAAAAATGATACGTATACGTTGGCAATTGGCGTTATTATTTTCACTGAATTGATTCTCACAGCCGCAACAGCAATACCAATAAGCAACCCGCCTAGTAACGGACCGATGGTAATAAGGAGCGTTAAAGGTAATGCCTTTAAAATTTCTACAAACGCTGTCCATATAAACGGTACATCAATAATCATGTTTACACCTCTTTTAGTAAGCTCGTTTTATACATGAACAGGCTGATCATGTTTTTGCAGCTTCTGTTCTGATTTCACAAAAAATTTCTCTAATATAATCGCCACCAAATAATAAATAATGGCAAGTGCGATATATACCTCCACTGCATGAGCCGTTGCAGCGATAATGGTATCTCCTCTTCCCATCATATCCATCACACCAATGGTAAAGGCTAAAGACGTATCTTTTAAGGACCCAATCACAAGATTTCCAAAGTTAGGAAAGGCTACAACGAGAGCTTGCGGCAGCACAATTCGAGTGAACGTTTGTTTTCCGCTCATTCCTATACTATAAGCTGCTTCAGTTTGCCCTTTATCTACACTATTAATGGCACCGCGCATCATTTCAGAAAAAGACGCCGCTGTGCTCAGTGAATACGTGATAATAACAAATACAAGCGGGGCCATTCTTGAAACGTCAATATGAATCAATTGTAAAAGAGCAGGTATCCCGTAAAAAACTAAAAATAATTGAATTAAAATAGGGGTTCCCCTCATAAAAGAAATATAAACTGCTGCTATTTGACTTAACACCGGTACTTTATAAATACGAGGCAGGGCAATAAACAATCCCAAGGTACTGCCAATCACAAGTGAAGCAATCAAAATCCAAATTGTAATATGCAAATAAGATAATAATTGAGGAATAGAGGTGAAAATCAGCTCTATATCAAATGCTTTTCCCATCTTTTTCTCTCCTTTGTTTCCCTCTACAGGTAGCGAAAGGACCCAAGTTCAAGGCTTGGGTCACAGTAAGTGCTTTAGTTATTTCCAGCTGCTTTTGTATAGTCTTCTCCCAGCCATTTTTTACTTAATTTTGTCAATGTTCCGTCTTCTTTTATTTCTTTTAGCACTTTATCCACATCTTTTTGTAAACCTGTTTCATTTTTGCGAAGCATAAAATATACTTTTGAATTTGAAATAGCAGGCCCTACAACTTTTTGCTCTGCGTCCGCTTGTTTATTGACAAAGTCAACTGCAAACGGCGTACTAATCGTGGCATCGGCACGCCCTGTTTTCAGCTGCGTTTTTGTATCATCAGATCCTTGGCCTGAATAGACGATATTAATTTTATTTCCATGTTCTTTGTTATACTTATCGATTAAGTTAGCAGAATTACTCGTTGCTCCTACAATTACCTTTTTACCGCTCAAATCTTTAATTGATTTAATAGACGTATTTTTTTCGTTTACAACTACATGTAGCGGAAAGATATTATAAGGTTCTTTATTAAACAGGAACTTTTGTTTTCTCTCTTCATTCACTTCCATCTGATGGGCTACTAAATCAATTTTGTTCGATTCTAAGCTCAAAAGTAAATTAGAAAAATCCATTGTCTTAAATTCGAACTTATAGTTTGGAAGACGTTTGTCTATTTCTTTAACAAGTTCTACGTCATACCCTGTTAGATTTCCTTTATCGTCCAGAAAGCAAATGTTCGGAAATTGCGTACCTGTTCCTACAATAATTTTTTGTACTTTGTCTTTACTTGCGTTAGCCGCTGTTTCTTTATTTTGTGTTCCGCAAGCGGCTAGTAATAAAAGAAGTGATAAAAAGATAGCTGTCAGCTGTAGTTTTTTCATGTGTTTTGTCCCTCACTATGTCTCAAAATAATTTATTGTTTTAATGAATTAATAAAATAGATGTTCCAGCTATTTAACGATTGATGAATAGTCTTCAATCAATTTTTCTATTTGTTCATAATCTTTTTCAATTACTCCTTTAAACTGCCCCTCGTCTCCAATTTCAACCACCGGTACATGGCGAATACCGTATCTAATTTCAAGTAAATCCCGCAAATAATCTTTTCCTTCTACATCGATACTTTCATATTGATATCCTTTCTCATGAAAATATGCTTTTAGTTCCTCGCAATGATGACAACCTTTTCGATTCCATAATAAAATCTTTGCTGACATGGTTTTTCCTCTTTTCTTTTAAATTATTAATTAGCTTTTTGCAACTCCTTGTGCTTTTCTAACTCGTATCTTTCAGGATGTAAGATTTTTCTTAAGAATACACCTTTTCCTTCTTCTCCTTGATCGACTTCAAAAAAACGTTCATACCCTTTCCTTTCATACATAGGAATCAACCACGGATGTCGATCAGAAGTAGCCAATGTAACGGCAGGTTCCCCCAATTGATCCCGAATAATTGTTTCTTCAACCCATGTTAAGAGTTTAGAACCTACTCCTTTCTTTTTAACCAAAGGATCTACCGCAAACCACCATAAGAAAGGCCAGTTCGTTATTTCTTTATACGTTCTTGCTGTAATCGTAGCTACGATTTTTTTATCACTTTCCAGCACGTAGCAACGGCTGTTTTGAATGTTTTCTTTTACAAGTTCAATCGTTGCCGTTGCGGCTGGAAACTTAATTCCTAGCTCTCGAATCGGCTCGTATGCCCGAAGTGTTAAATTCAACAGTTCTTCAGCATCTTCTACGGTTGCTAATCGAAATAATTCACTCATTTTCTCCACCTCATTTTATAAATGATTGAAGAGATAGACCTGCTTTATAAATCAGCTCATCCACCGCTTCCTTTAAACGACTTTTAGCATTCATATTGTTGATGCCTGCAAAAGACACGTATTCATGCAGCAGAAAAAGACTGCTGAGCCAATAAGGTCTACCTAAAAAAGACGCTAAAAGTTTTAAATCATATTTAGCTTTTAGTAAAGAATTCACATTTTCCCCAACAAGAATTGGCAGAAGTATTTTTTCATGCAATAAATCTTCTGGCAATATTTTTGTTAGCCGTTCAAAAGACTGTACGTATGTTTTATTTACTCCAGATAACAGAACGACAATACTTTTAGCTTGGTTCACTTTTGAAATGAATACCTTTACTTCTTTCTGAGCTTCCTGCTTCAAAGCGTGTACATCATGATACAAAATAGTTTCTGCGTGCACTCCTTTTGAGGTTAAGCAAGCTTCTAGCTCATCTTTTACTAAGGCTATTTGTTGATAATTATGAGAGCTTCCGTTATATAAAATACATACATCGCTCACTTTCTCCCCCTCCTTTTTATAGCAAAAAGGCTCCTGGAGTTTACTCAGGAGCCTTTGGTAGACCAATCAGCTTTAACTGTTTGTTTGATAAAACTGGAGAATGAAGTGAAGTGTCTTTGAAACATACTCACTTAATTCTTATTTATCCAAGTTGTTTTATCGGCTTTTCTATTTGATGATTCAACTATATAGCCTCAAAATGGCAAAGTCAACTTATTTTTCAAAAAATATTTTTCTTTTAAAAAACTCTTTTCATTCGGGAAATCCTTTGCTAAAATAAATCCCAATTATTCTTACCTTTTTTATCAACTTTAAGGAGTGTTTTCAGTGAAATTAAGTATTTTAGATCAAAGCCCACGTTATGAGGGTGAGCGTGCTGAAGATGCATTTCAGCATACTATACAATTAGCTCAGCTAGCAGAAGAACTCGGTTACCATCGCTTTTGGGTAGCCGAGCATCACGACTCTGAACATGTTGTAGGATCATCACCTGAAGTGTTAATTTCTCACCTGCTCGCTAAAACGCATCATATCCGTATCGGCTCAGGTGGTGTTATGCTTCAGCACTACAGCCCTTATAAAGTAGCAGAAAATTTTAATGTTTTAGCCTCATTATCTCCAAATCGCATCGATCTTGGAATCGGTAGAGCACCAGGAGGACTACCTCATTCTACTCAAGCCTTGCAACAAAACTCTCAGCCCACTAAGTCCTTAACAGACAAACTGATAGAACTTAAACAATACCTAAACGATACGCTGCCGGAAGATCACCCTCTTTACGGTTTAAAAGCCTATCCAAGGCCCAAAAAATCGGCAGATATATTTTTACTGGGAGCAAGTGCTTCAAGCGCAGAGCTTGCGGGTTCATTAAACCTTCCTTATGTATTTGCTCAATTTATTAATGGCGATCAAAAAGTGCTGAAAGAAGCGATTTCTGTCTATAATCAGCACGTTTCATCTCGCGCACGCTCGCTTGTCGTTGCCCTTTCCGTCATCGTAGCGGATACCGTAGAAGAAGCAAAAGCATTAGCATCCAGCACAAAAATATTTAAAGTATACTTACAAAATGGGAAGTCCGCTACATTAGGCTCCAAAGAAAAAGCTGAAGAATTTGGTCAGCAGTCCAAAGAAAGCTATCGAATTGAAGAAAAAGAAGCAAACGTTATATACGGTACAAAAGAAACCATTCGTCAAAAGCTTCAAGCTTTGAAACAGGAATTTTCTATTGATGAATTTATCATACTTACCGCTATTCAAAATTTCGAACAAAAAAAGCAATCTTATACGCTCTTAAAAGAAGCATTCAATGAAGGAGATGCGCAGAAAATTAATCAAACTCTAGCTGCTTACTAATCCAGAAGCTGAGATAAAAAACGAACTAACAATCAAAATTATCGATTATTAGTTCGTTTTTTCATTGTTTTATCTACTTCCGAGGAGTTCAAACAAAGTATACGCATACCTCTCATTTTTTCAAAAAATCATTAAATTGAATCAAACGTTTTTTTATAGTACCATATGAAGATATGAGTCTAGTAGAAGAAGGGAATTTAAAAATATGGCTTACAAAATGATTGTTTTAGATTTGGATGATACACTATTATGCGATGATCACACTATTTCTCCGCGCACAAAAGAAGCATTAATGAAGGCGCAAGAATCGGGAGTGAAAGTTGTACTTGCTTCTGGACGACCAACTTACGGAATGGTTCACATTGCGAAAGAGCTCGAATTAGAAAAGTACGGAAGCTTTATTTTATCGTTTAATGGGGCAAAAATCATTAATTGCCTAACAAATGAAGAGCTATTTAGCAGTACATTGTCTCCGAGAACTGTTGCACGTCTCGACGATATTAGCCGCGAAGAAGGCGTTTTAATTCATACGTACGTGGGAGATGAAATTATAACCGAAGTAGAAAATAAATTTACGGATATTGAAAGTGACATTACAGGTCTGCCGATCCGTGTTGTTACATCTTTTACTGATGCCGTTACAGAACCTGTTGTAAAAGTACTTATGCTTGCAGAACCGGAAATGCTGGTTCACGTTGAAAAGAAACTTCAAAAGCAGCTTCAAGGAGAGCTAAGTGTAATGCGCTCTAAACCATACTTCCTTGAATTTACAGAAGAAGGCGTCACAAAAGGGACAAGTCTCCACTTATTAATTCAACAGCTTGGCATTACACGCGATGAAGTGATTGCCATTGGCGACAGTTATAATGATCTTGCCATGATTGAATTTGCAGGACTTGGCGTAGCAATGGGAAATGCTCCTGAAGATATTAAAGAAAAAGCCAACCATGTAACAGATACAAACATGAACGACGGTGTGGCAAAAGTTGTGGAAGAATTTATCTTAAGACCTGTTAGCGTTTCATAAGACAAAAAAAGCAGCTCGTACGAACCGAGCTGCTTTTTTGTTTTGATTTTATACTCCTAAAAGTTTCATAAGAAGCGTAGCTAAAATAACAGTGGAAGCGCCTCCGAGTCTTGTTGCTACTTGAGCAAATGGCATAAGTGACATACGGTTGGAAGCTGATAAAATCGCTACGTCTCCCGTACCTCCTAAACCACTGTGACAACCTGTTACAATTGCAGCATCCACTGGATGCATTTTCATCATTTTACCTACAAAATAACCCGTTGCTACCATAGCAATAACAACTGCTGCACATACGACCACATAACCTGGTGTAACAATTTTCACTACATCTTCAAGAGGAATATACAAAATCCCTAGCCCCACCATTAACGGCCATGTTAAGCTCGTAGAAATGAATTTGTACATATGGTAAGCACCTTGCTCCATCTTAGCAGGCATTACTTGTAAACATTTGACTAGCGTTGCCGCTACGATCATTAAAACTGGACCTGGAATTCCTAAAAACTTATGTGCTAAGCCTCCGAAAATAAAGAAACTACATGCAATTAAAAGACCTGCGCCCATTAACGAAAAATCTACTGGTTTCTTGATATTTGTATCTTCTGAGATGCCATCTCCGCCTTTTGTCTTCACAAGAACTCCATTACCTGTTAATTCTGGCTTTTTCTCTCCTAGACGTTTCATTAAGCCAGCACATACGATAGCAACGATGTTTCCGATAACAGCAGCTGGAATCATTTGCGACACAAAAGATTCTGCTGAACTACCTAAAATTTGAGAATAAGCAAGTGAAAGCGGTAAAATACCTTCACCAATCCCTCCTCCAATAATTGGTACAACAATATAGAAAAATGTATGTTTTGCTCCGTAGCCAAATAACATCCCAACAGCTACGCCTGCAGATACAGCGGCTAACGTACCTAATACAAGCGGTACGAACATACGTGTAAAGCCTTGAATTAAAACTTTACGGTTCATACCAAGAATACTTCCGGCTACTAAACAAGAAATATAAAGATATAAAAAGTTTGATGTTTTCATCAAAGTTGTTACCGCTTCCATAGATGCGGGATTTAAAACATTATAAAAAACTAATACGGAAGGTACAAGCAGTGATAAAATAGCTGGTCCGCCAATATCTTTTAAAATCGGAATTTTTAATCCTAAATCACCAAGCAGCATTCCCATTACCATAATAATCGCAAATCCGCCAATCATATCTGGAGGAAGCTCGTTGTAAACGGCCGCGCCATATACAATTAATGCAAGTAAAACGTATAGCGGCAGAGGAATAACTCCTACTTTAATATTGTTGATTCGGTTCCAAAAACCCTTATTTTCAGGCTGTGAATCTTGAGTAAACGTTTCCAATTTACGTGCTGTATTCATCTCATAACCCCCTGTGGTTCTAATATAGAGAATCATACACAAATTCCAAAAAACTATATACGTTATGTAACTTAAGAATTCTTTTTGTAACTAAAAAAAGCACAGCTTCTTTTTTCAGAAGCTGTGCTTTTTCTATCTAAAAATTAAGCATTTACTGTTTCTAAAGCTTTAATTTCTTTGTATGTTGGTTCCCACATTGCTGCTTTTACTGCCGCTTTAACATCTGTTGGAACTTCTTTTGCAACGCCATCTTTAATTGCTGCGTTAGCAACCGCTAAAGCAACGTTATAGGATACTTCACGTAATTCTTCTACGCGTGGTAGTAATGAAGCACCCGGCTTGCTGCTGTCTACCATTTGAGCTACAGCGTGTGCACATGCTGCAAACATGCTGTCTGTAATAACTTCTGCTTTTACCACGATTGATCCAAGACCAAGACCAGGGAAAACAAAAGCATTATTAGATTGACCAATTTCATATTCCACACCATCATAGTTAACTGGTTCAAACGGACTTCCAGTCGCTACAAGCGCTTTTCCTTCTGTCCAATTTAATAGGTTTTCAGGAGTAGCTTCCGCAAGCGGAGTTGGATTTGACATTGGTAAAATAGCTGGGCGTTCTATATGCTTCGCCATTTCTTTTACGATTTCTTCTGAGAATGCGCCTGCTACACCAGACGTACCAATTAAGATTGTTGGTTTAACTTGTCTGACAACTTCTAAAAGAGAAATTTTGTCTTCTTCACGGTTCCAGCCCTTCACTTCTTCTGCTTTTCGTGCATAAGGCGTTTGGAAACCTAATAAGTCGTCCATGTCATCTGTTAAAAGGCCTCGGAAATCAACTGCCCAGAAGTTTTTGTATGCTTCTTCTTCTGTAATACCGTCTAATACCATTGCGTCACGAACTTGATCTGCAATACCGATACCTGCTGTACCCGGTCCAAAGATTAAAACGCGGTGGTCACGAAGTGGCATTTTAGACACTTGAACTGCTGAGAAAATAGCGGCAAGCGTTACAGCACCTGTTCCTTGGATATCATCGTTAAACGTTAGAACTTCTTTTCCGTACTTGTTAATAATGTTACGAGCATTTACATTACCGAAATCTTCCCAGTGTAACAGTGCATTAGGGAATATTTCAAGAGATTTTGAAATGAATTGATCTACGAAATGATCATAGCGCTCACCGCGGATACGTTCATGACGGTTTCCGATATATAAAGGATCATTTAATAATTTTTCGTTGTTTGTTCCTACATCAAGAACAACTGGAAGTACTCTGCTTGGATCGATTCCTGCTGCAGCTGTGTATACGGCTAATTTACCGATAGCAATATTAATACCGCCAACGCCCCAGTCACCAATTCCTAAAATACTTTCTGAATCTGTAATAACCATTAAATCAATGTCTTCACTATTTGCATCGATATTTTTAAGAGCTTCTTCAATGCCTTCTACATTATCGATTGACAAGTATACGCCACCCGGACGGCGATATTCGTGGCTGTATTCTTGGATTGCTTGTCCAACTGTTGGTGTATAAACAACTGGAAGCATTTCTTTTAAGTGATCTTGCAATAAACGATAGAATAATACAGCATTACGGTTCTGTAAATCGTTTAAATACACATTCTTACCAAGATTATCTGCCTGAGCTAAAAATTGCTCATATGCACGTTTTGCCTGCTCATCTAAAGTTAAAGTCATTGGAGGAAGTAAACCTTCTAATCCTAACGTTTTACGCTCTTCTTTTGTAAAAGCTACTCCTTTGTTTAACATTGGAGCTCCTAAAATTTCTTTCCCACGTAAAGTCGTTTCAATTGTTTCATTATCTGCAAAAAATACGTTGCGCATACGACTATCTTCCTTTCTGTAGACTTGTATGACAAGCATACAAGTTGGTTAGATTTAAGTAATTAATACCTTATATGAATATTACTCATATTCTTCAAATGTCCGTTAACTTTTTATGAATAGCTTGCTAATTCATTTGACAATAGTATATTTTATGCCTATCTATTTCTGCTGTCAACTATTTTAGTAGAGCAATTTTTTACCTAAAAAGAGGTAGAAATTTCTGAATTTAATATCTTTTATAAATTTTCTTTTTATATAGGTACTAAGAACCCTCTTTATTCTATTCATCTCTTTTTAAAAGTCAAAATAATCCTTTAATATGGAAAAAATGTTTAATTATAAAAAATTTATTTTGAAATAATTTTAGTTTACCTATAAAGAATATTTTTTATTTTTTTGTCTATGCTGATTAGTGAATTACTATGAATATTTTTTCCTTTCTATCTATACATATTAACTACATAGTTCTTTTTTATAATAATGGAGGTTACTGTATGTTAAAACCAGATACGGCTATTATTTTTGGATTTCTTATCGAAGAAGCGGCCAGTCGATTAGACGATCAAGAGATTAAAGAAATTGCGGCTAAAGAGCTAGAAAATGGAGAATTGGTGTTTGAAGAAGCGAGTTATTTTTATAAACGCTTTTTTATCCCTGCTTCGTCTGAATTAAGACAAGCTCTTCGCCGAGAGGTCTTATCGCTTCATTTAACATTAAATCAAATCAAAAATGCTCATGGCAACGGATCTATGTCTAAAATTGCTCATATGCATCAAATTATTGCAGAAACTGAAAAATCAACAAACGAACTTAACAGACTTTTAAATCTTGCGTTCTATGAGGGTGAGGACGATCAGACCTACGCCTCCTTCATGAATATTTTTTCAAATAAATCATAAAAAAACCGTCCTTAAGGACGGTTTTTCTTATTGAACACCTTTCATTAAACGCTGAATTTTTGGCGAAATCATTAGCACAATTACACCTAAAATGACCGACACTCCGCCCAATGCAGCAAAATAAACAACTTGCGAAATGTTTTCATAGTATTGAACAAGCTGAGCATTGATTGCCTGCGCCGCTGCGCTTGTTAGGAACCATAAACTCATCGTCTGAGCAGAAAACGCTGCAGGTGCTAGTTTTGTTGTAGTTGATAGCCCTACTGGTGATAAACAAAGCTCTCCAACTACAACTAAGAAGAAGCTTAGCACTAGCCATAGGGGGCTCGCTAACGTTTCATTTCCATGAATGCTAGCTGGGATAACCATGACAAGGAAAGAAAGCCCTGCAAATAAAAGTCCTAACGAAAACTTCTTTGGTGTAGAAGGCTGTCTATTTCCTAATTTTACCCAAACCGCTGCAAAAACTGGCGCAAATATAATAATGAATAGCGGATTTAACGATTGGAACCAGCCAACTGGAATTTTAAAACCACCATACGTTAGCTGCGTATGATCTTTTGCATATGTTGCTAAAATTGTTGATCCCTGCTCTTGAATCGCCCAGAACATTACTCCAGAGATAAAAAGAGGAATGTACGCTAATACGCGTGAACGCTCATCAGCTGTTGTTTTGGGGCTCTTATACATAACAACAAAGTAAATAATAGGAATAACAATCGCTAAAATACTTACAAATAAAATAACGCCTTCAACAGTTAAAATGCCCGCTAAAGAAGTCAGTACAATAAAGATTGCCAGTACAACTACAGCAAGTGCAATGGTACCAAAAACTTTTTTGCGTTCTTCTGGTTTTAAAGGGTTTGGAACTTGTCTGCCTGCACGACCTAGGTTTTTGCCTCGTGTAGCCATAAATACGATTAGACCTAAAAGCATTCCTACTGCCGCGATTCCAAAACCTAAGTGGTAGTTATACTTTTCACCTACTGTTGAAACAACTAGCGGCGCGATAAATGCTCCAGCATTTACACCCATATAGAAGATACTAAATCCAGCATCTCGACGGTTATCAGTAGGGCTATACATATCGCCCACAACGCTTGAAACGTTTGGTTTTAATAAACCTGTTCCGATGATAATTAAGAACATTGAAATAAACAGCGCGGTTACACCTGCTGGCAACGCAAGGACTAAATGTCCCAACATAATAAATATACCACCGTAAAACACCGTATTAGACGTACCTAAAATGCGGTCTGCAATCCAACCACCAATAATTCCAGACATATAAACAAGGGAACCATAAATAGAAAAGATCGCTAAAGCGGTTCCTTGTTCCATTCCTAATCCACCGTTTGCAATTGTATCGTACATGTACAATACAAGTAGCGCACGCATTCCATAGTATGAAAAACGCTCCCAGAATTCTGTAAAGAACAAGGTAAATAACCCTTTAGGATGTCCGAAGAATCCTTTTTGAGGAACTGTTTCATACACTTTTTCTCTCTCTACCGACATATTCCTTAACCTCTCTTTCAACCGTAAACCACCATAGACAAAACTGTCAAAAAATTATGATGATATAAAAAAATAGAAACAAGAAAATTTTATTCTTATAAAATGATTCTGTCAATATCAGAATTTTACAATGAGTGCATAAAATACGGTTTTTCATTATAAAATTGTACCTATAAAAAGCTTTAAATCAAGATTTCTTTTCTTGAAATATCTTTTTGAAATTTTTTTTATACAAAACCCTTGATTACAAAGCATCTGATTATCTACTTTTCATACAACCAGATAATATTTTTCTTTTTGGAAATTTTTTCTCTATATTAAAAAAGAAACTTTATTATTTTTTCATTATGCTTCCCTCAATCGAAAATATACTTTTTTAGAATAATAAAATCCTCTTTAAAAATATCTGTTTTGTTATAGTAGATACTTATTTTCCCCCTATGTATTACCTTTAATATAAGTCATCCTCATTTTTTTATGTAAAAAAAGAGATAAAAGGTTTATTTTTTATCTCTTTTTTCACCGTACCTACAATTTTACGTATTCACCGTTTACCATTTGTCCTTTGTGAAGAGGAAACACACCTTCTTCTTTATTGTATACAATCGTTCCTCTATTAATGGTAGTTAAAATAACGCTATTAAATACCGTTCCTTCATATATACTGTGCTTATGTTTGAAAACCATTCCTTCTTTTGTCACTTTTTCAGTTTGATCCAGATCAACGATAACCAAATCCGCATCGGATCCCAGCAGGATGCTTCCTTTTTTAGGGTATAAACCGAATCGTTTAGCTGGATTCGTTGATACAAGCTTTGAAATGTGAGAAAGAGAAATCCCTCTAGTGATGGCTCCCTCACTAATCATTGCTTGCAAAGAGTACTGACCGCCTGATATTCCACCCCAAACTTTAAATAAATCATTCTGATGAGCTGTTTTCAACTCAATTGGACAAGGAGAATGATCCGAAGAAATCATATCTATTTCCTCTGATTGAATACAAGCCCATAATTTTTCTTTTTGACTCCTGCTGCGAAGAGGAGGTGCACACTTAGCCGTTACCCCAATTTCTTCAAAGTCTTCCTCTGTAAAAAGTAAATAATGCGGACAAGTTTCCAGCGTAACGTTCCTTCCATTCTTCTTTGCTTCCGTAATAAGCTGCACTGCTTCATAGCTGCTAATGTGTACGAAATGAAGCGGACATCCCGTTTCTTCACCGTACTCAAGCGCTTGCTTTACTGCGTTTACTTCTGCTACAACCGGTCGCGTTTCTAAATAATCTTTAATAGCAGTTTGCTTTTGCTTCTGTTTAGCCTGTTCAAGCTTTTGTATTAAGTCATTTCTTTCAGCATGCAGGGCAAGCACTTTATTTAGTTTTGCAATCTTTTTCATTCCTTCGTATAATGTGAGGTCATCTGAGAAATCAAATTCAGAACCGGCTTCTGACATAAATGCTTTAAAACCTATTACACCCGAATGAGCCATTTTGGCTAATTCTTCTTTATTACCAGGAACCAACCCTCCCCATAGACCATAATCTACTACTGACTTTTGATCAGCCAGCTTTTTCTTTTCACACAGCGCTGCTTCTGTTACGGTAGGAGGAACGCCGTTTAAAGGCATATCAAAATATGTAGTGCAGCCTCCTGCGGCCATAGATGCTGAACCGTAATCAAACCCTTCCCAATGGTCTCGGCTCGGTTCATCAAAATGCACGTGAATATCAATCATTCCAGGCAGAACATATTTGCCTTTAGCATTTACGTATTTTTTTGCTGGTATGCTAACACCTTGCGCTATTTCTACAATCTTTCCTTTTTTAATCCCTATATCCGCCTTTACTATGTCGTCTTCTAATACGACCGAACCATCCCGAATAATTAAATCGTACATGTTATCAAACTCCCCTTTATTTAACTACTCCATCTTCTTATTAAACGAAGCAGTCTGCTATTGTTCTATCATGCACTGTTTCCTTCAAAAAGTCTTTCTCCTTGTAAAGAAACCTGACATATAGACTAGATACTACGCTAGTAAATATAACTGAATTATCTGATTTTTACATTCGCCATTTTGTCTAAACTTTTCTTTTTCATTTGGTCACTTTCACTAACTAAAAAGAGATTGAGACATAACCAAATCACCAGCTAGAAGCAACTATATACATGAAATCTACGTTCACCCTAAACATAAAAAAACCAAACAAGTTTGATTCCTCATCAGGAATCAAACTCGTTCGGATCTTCCTTCAGCTAATTTTGTCACAGCCTCTTTTAACTCTTTTTCACTTTTTGTGACATTGGCAACCTTACTGTAAATGTACTTCCTTTTTCTTGTTCACTTTCTACGTCAATTTTCCCTTTATGTGTTTCTACGATCCATTTAGCGATTGCTAAGCCTAGCCCATGACCTCCCATTTGACGAGATCGCGATTTGTCAGCACGATAAAAGCGGTCAAAGATTCGATCCTTTTCATCTGGATGGATCCCAACGCCCGTATCACGTACTTTTAATATACATTCACTTCCATGCTGAACTACTTGAATGTTGACATTTCCATGAGGAGTCGTATATTTAATCGCATTATCTAACAAAATGTAAATCAGCTGAGTTAGACGCTCTTGATCTCCAGTTACCACTAATTTTTCCGGTGTATCCAGCTGCAAATCAATATGTTTAGAAATCGCTAGGGTTTCAACGGATTCCATTACCTTTTGCACCGCATCTGTAATATCAAAGGGCATCATTGCTTTTTCTACTTTATTAGAGTCTGAGCGTGCAAGCGTAAGCAAATCACTGACGAGACTCGTCATCCGCTTTACTTCAGCTTTCATATTATTGATTAATTTTTTAGAAAAAGGATCTTCTGTTACTTCCTCCTGCATTTCTAAAGCGTTGATAGAAGAAAGCATAACGCTAAGCGGCGTTCTTAACTCATGGGATGCATCCGCCACAAACTCTTTTTGCTTTTGAAAAGCTGTTTCAATTGGAACCATAGCCCGTTTTGACATTAAGCGGCTGATATAAATGGCTACTCCTACAAACAGTACGGTAAGGCTTAACATAATAATAAGGAGCCACTTTAACAGCTGATAAAGAAATGAAACGTCTTTTCCAATATAAAGCATCCCTAAAAATTGACCTTTATAAAAAATAGGTTCACCCGCCATCATCAAATCAATATCTATTTTGCCTTCCCCGTTTTGCCCTTTTACTCCTTCAATATGTTCGAAACTAGGGCGTGGGGCTTTTATTCGTTCTTTCCGCACTTCATTCTCAATAGGGATCCAGCCATCAATTAAATTTAATAAGTTAGAGCGAAGCCGCTCGCTCGCTTCGTTTCCCATAATAAGGTCCCCTTCAGGACTGATTACATAATAAAAAAACTGATCTTCACCGGCTACGACAATGTTTTTGTACTCTTCTTTTGACTGTTGATTCGAGCTGTTTATCGCTTGTTTAATTAAGATGCTTTGGACAATTCGGGACTCTTGCTTTAGCATGCTATTTAAGTTTTGCTGCTGACTGTTGGATACAACCACATATACCAATGCATAAACAATAAACACGAATAATAGCAAAAACAGCATTAGTAATGCGCTATATCGGAATGTTAAACGATTTTGCGTCTGGCTGAATAAATCTTGCTTTACTTTTTGTTTTACTTTCTGTTTAGCTCTTGTAAGGAGTTTAGCTTTCAATTTTGTAGCCTACTCCGCGAATGCTTTGAATAAGATCCTGTTTGTTAAATTTCTCTAGTTTTTTTCGCAAAAGTTTAACCGTCGCATCAATCGTTTTAATGGAAACATCTGATTCATATCCCCATACCCGGTCTAAAATAATATCTCGAGAAAGAACCTGTCCTTTGTTTTTCACTAAAAAATCTAGGAGTTGAAATTCACGAGGACTTAATTGAATAAACTCCTCGTCAAACTGTACGGTTTGACTTGCTCTTTTTAATATCATGCTGGCAATCTCTACTTCTTCTTCTAAAATCGGTGCATAATTACGACGAGACAAAGCACGAAGCCTTGCAAGCAGCTCGTCAATTTCAAATGGCTTAATAACGTAATCATCCGCTCCTGCATCTAAGCCTTGTATACGATCTTGAACCGCATCTTTTGCTGTTAACATAAGAATAGCTCCGGCGTATCCTTCTTTTCTTAGACGTTTACATACATCAATTCCGTCGCCATTGGGCATCATCCAGTCAAGAATTAACACATCATAATGCGCTTCAGATGCATAATCATATGCATCATTCCCTTCCGTCACCCATTCGACGTTATAGCCTCCTTTTTTCTTTAGCATATAACTAACTAATTCACCTAGCTGCAAATCATCTTCTGCTAGCAGTACATTCATTCCGCGTAACTCCTTCCTTCGATACATTTCGCTGCATCCTTTTGTTTACTTTATTATACAAAAAGAATCAGCAGAAACAAGCTGCCTCTACTGATCTCTTTTCACTTTAAATTCCCTTAGCTATACTCAGCACGGGCGCAAACCGCTGTCCAGCAGTTCGCGCCTTTTGTACTCTTTATGAATGCCTAACGATTTGATTTGAATATGAAGGATTTGATCCATTAACAGTTTCTGTGACCTTTACAACACGCCGACATATCTCAGCTCGTACACCTCTGTGCTTCAATTGTTCGACGATTTTTTCTAACTTACTATAAGACGCTGTTTGTTTCATATCCATCCCCTCATTTCGTTAAGGTATTATTTATGAATCAAGTTTGTTTGTAATATCATATTTTTTCTTTAGCTTTTGTAACCATGTTGGATACTCTGTTTGGTATTTTTGATCAAGCAGCGTTTGCTTGATTTTTGCTTTACTATTTTCATATGTTGCTTTTGGCGCTTCTTTTTTGCCTGTTACTTTAATAATGTGATAACCGTATTCTGTTTTAACTGGATCACTTACTTCATTTACCTTCATTGAAAATGCTTTGTTGGCAAAAGCTTCGACCATATCACCTTTTTTGAAATATCCAAGGTCTCCGCCATTTGATTTAGAAGCTGTATCTGTTGAGTATTCTTTTGCTAACTTCGCAAAATCTTCTCCTTTATCAAGCTTTGCCTTTACTTCTTTCGCTGTTTTTTCATCTGCTACTAAGATATGACTAGCTTTCACCTGTGCTTCTGTAGCTAGTGAATCTTTATTTTGATCAAAATACGATTTCATTTCACTATCTTTAATATTAATAGTCGACTCGACCATTTTTTTTGCCTCAATATTCGTCTTTAAATCTTTTTTCAGCTCTGACAATTTTACACCGCTAGATGCTAATGCTTGATTTAATGCATCTTCTCCCCCGTACTGACTTTTAAGGTTTTCTAATTCAGCATTAATTTCTTTATCGGTTACTTTAATATTTTGTTTAGCTGCTTCTTTTGAAATAACTTTTTGTTCAATCAGTGAATCAAGGACACTTGATCCTCCTTGAGCAAGAAGAGCATCGTACAGCTGATCTTTTGTGATTTTTTCATCACCAACGGTAGCAACCACCTTTGATTTATTCATTGCTACGGCACCAATAGCTACTGCAGCAATAATCACAACGGCTGCAATAATCATAATTATTTTGTTTTTAGACATCGTTAAACTCCTTTTCCATTTCTCATTACTTACCTAAACTTAAACTTTTGCGCCTTGGTAACGGTTTAAGCTCAATTAAAGGTCTTGCAATAGTAGATACGTATTTACTCGACAACAACCACGCCACTCCACAAGCTCCAATTAGAAGAATACTGTATCCTTGTATACTTTCTATCCAGTCTCCAAAAGAAGATAGGCGGATATATTTAATCAGAAACCCATGTAGCACATATACATAAAAGGTTTGAGCACCTCGAGATGTAAAGGACATCGTTTGTGTAGGGATCAAAGCTAGAAAGGAAATCGTCATTGCTAAGCTGATGCTATAAAATAGCATACGAATGGTCATTCCCTCTAATTGATTTACACCTAAAGAGGCATAAGATTTTGAACCAAATAACCACTCTTTCTCAAAATCCGGTGCTATATACTGGATCCATAGAGCAATAATCAGCAAAGTGCCTCCAGCTACTTTTTTGCAAGAAACAGACGTCAACTTTTTAAAATGTTCTTTTTTCATATAAAATCCTGCTAAGAAGAAGGGAAAGAACACAAAGGTTCTAGAAAGGCTTAACGTTGTTTCCAGCGGTTCACATAAGCCAATCATAATTCCTAAAACTGCCGCAACGGCTAAAGGATATTTGATTTTTGTAAAAATGAACAACATGGCGTTCCAACAAAATAAACTCAATAAAAACCATAGCGACCAAGCTGGCTGAAACACTGAAACTTCAAATGTGGATTCATCATACAGTTTATAGTCGTATACCGCATAGATAAGTTGAAAAATAATATAAGGAAGTAATACTTTCTTCGCCATCTTCCACATATATCCTTTTTTTCGGTATCCCTTTGCAAAATAGCCGCTTATTAAAATAAACGCTGGCATATGAAAGGTGTAAATAAATATGTAGAGCGTTCGTAGCCACTGTTCATTATCAATGAAGGGAGTTAACAAATGGCCAAACACTACTAATACAATTAAGATAAATTTTACATTATCAAAATACGCATCCCGCTTAGCCATTTGACCTCCTCCTTTCTTTCGCGTTCTACGGATCTGTACGACGTGCTGCTGCGAATATCTTTTCTTTACATTCCTTACTATACATAGTGAAAATGAAAAAACAGTGAAAACCTTGCTTATTTCTATTTTTAAATAAGGCTCCGCTAAATAAGTTTGACAAATGGCGCCTCTTTCTCTACTATATAGATACGCACCCTATCCAATTCAATTTCGCTTGTTGCGGGACACTTAACCAGTACGGATGGATAGGGTGTTTTTGTATGCAAAAAAAGCAGAAGACCTAGGTCTTCTGCTTTTTATTTTGCTATAGGCTGACTTTCGTTTTTTCTGTTTCCTTTTTTATTTTTCAAATAATAAAACAAGTAACAAAAAAGGACAAATGGGATACCGCAGTATAATGCGATACGCTGACTCTTATCAAAAGCCAGTCCTACACAAGCAGCAAAGCATAAAACAAACGCTAAAATAGGTACAATAGGATATAAAGGAGCTTTGTAAACAAGCTTCGATACATCATTTCCTTCTTTAATATAGCGTCTTCTGAACATAAAGTGAGAAGCCGCAATAGCCATCCATACAGCTACAACCGCAAATCCAGAAATAGAAACTAATACTAAGTAAACAGTTGTTGGTGCAACTACGCTTGACAGCAAGGACAGACATGCCACTCCCATGCTGATAAGTAACGAATTAAATGGAACTCCTTTAGACGTTACTTTCCCTAACCAAGTGCTGACCATTTTTTGATCAGATAATGACCATAGCATTCTCGAACATGCGTATAATCCTGCATTAGCGTTTGATAATAAAGCTGTTAAAATAACCAAGTTCATGATATCTGCTGCGTAAGGAATACCTATTTGATCGAATACCGTTACAAAAGGACTTTCTAACACTCCTGCTTGTTTCCATGAAATCAATCCAGATAGTACAAACATGGCGCCAATAAAAAAGAAGAACGTACGCCAAATGATATTTTTAATTGCGCGAGGTATATTCTTTTCCGGATCCTCTGTTTCTCCTGCTGTAATACCAATTAATTCTGTTCCCGAAAAAGCAAAGCTAACGGAAACCATCGTAATTAATACAGGCATAAGTCCATTTGGAAATAAACCGCCCTCCCCTGTAAAATGAGAAAGCATCGGCGCTTTTTCATGACCGCTAAGAGGAATGAATCCAAACATCGCTGCTGCGCCCAAAATAATAAATACAATAATCGTTAATACTTTAATACTTGAAAACCAAAATTCTGTTTCGCCGAAAAAACGTACAGATGTTGCATTTAAACCAAATAATAAAAGGGCAAACAGCGCGCTCCATATCCAAACCGAAACGTCAGGAAACCATCTTTGCATAAGCAATCCAGACGCTGTAAACTCCGAACCGACAGATACCACCCAAGTCAGCCAGTAGAGCCAGCCAACCGCAAAACCAGTTCCCGGCCCGATAAACTTTGTAGCGTATACTTGAAATGATCCTGACACAGGCATTGCTACGCTTAGTTCCCCTAGACATATCATGACTAAATACATAATTAATCCACCGATTAAATAAGCAAGGAGTGTTCCCCCAGGACCTGCTGCACTAATTGTGTAGCCTGAATTAAGAAACAACCCCGTACCGATCACACCACCAAGGGAAATCATAAATAAATGACGGCTTTTCATTTTTCTTTGTAACTGATTCATAGATGTTGTATTCTCTCCCATTATGTACCTCCTTTTTATAGTAAACCCATCAAAAAACTTGGTTTATTTACATATTCTCTACAGTCTCTTCTCTGCAGGAGTAGGCTCTATTTATTCGATATGTACGAATTTTGTATATTGTATACAATATACACTTCTTAAATCTTTTTACGATTATATCATTTTTCAGATTTTTTACAACAATGAATAGTAAAAAATATTTCAATAATTCTATTTTTTATATCCTAACTAAGATTAATTGAAGTGATATGATATGATTATTTTTACACCTGTACGTTCTTTCACGCTATTTTTATACTTTTTCATCACCATGACATGAAGAGAAAGAACGGCTGATGCGATATTTATTTTAGGGGGGAAACAATGAACAAGGGGCCTATGATTTATCATTCATTAAAAGATCATGTATATAACTACATAGCAAGTCAAATTCAAGACGGTACACTGCTGCCTAACGACAAAATAAATGAAGCCAGTATTTGTTCTCAGCTGAATGTCAGCCGAACGCCTGTGAGAGAAGCGCTTATTAAACTGGCTTCAGACAATCTATTAGAATACAGACCGCGCAGAGGGTTTACTGTAAAGGAAATTGACACACCAAAAAAACTAGAAGTATTTGAAATCGTCGGTGCTTTAGATGGTCTTGCAGCTGCGCTGTCGATTGATCACTTAACGGAAGAAGATTTTACGAAGATGGATGAGCTTATTAAAAAAATCGATGTTTCGATTGAATTAGAAAATTATCAGGATTATCAAAAATATCAAACGTATTTTCATCGAGTCTATTTGAACCGATGCGGTAATGTGACCTTAAAAAAACAGCTTATATCTTTACAAGACGGATTCATCAGACAAACGTACTTTAGCAATGACAATAAAGAGCTATACGCCATTTTACATGTGATGAATGAACATCACCGCCATATTCTGAAACTTCTGAAGCAGAAAAAAAAGGCGGATGTTCAGCTTTACCTTCAAAATGTCCACTGGAACATCGAATATCCAGAAATGATTTGATCAAAGAGCTCGAGACATAACTAAATCAATTCAATCAACAGCTAGAAGCAACGAAATATATGAAACCTACGTTTATCATACCAATAAAAAAAATCCGAACGAAGTTGATTCTTCATTAAGAATCTCAATTCATTGTTCGGATTTTTCTTTAACTAAAATACTTTTGTCCCAGCCTCTTTTATTTTGCTATAGCAGAACGCTGTTTTTCTTCTTTTACGTACCAAATGAATTTCCCTGTATATCCGTAAATAATCGCCAAAATAATAGAGACAAAACTGAGCCACATAAACGGCAGATAAGCGAATGTAGAAATTCCAAGCGTTGTAGCTAGAAATACACCGTTATCCGTCCATGGAACCATTCCAGAAGTTAAGGTTCCTCCTACTTCTGAGTTACGGGCAAGCACCAGACGCTGTATTCTTAACTTATCATAACTTTTCTCCATAATTTTCGGTGTTAAAATTAATGAAACATACATCGCACAACCAAATATATTCCCTAATAACCCAACGAAAATAGTAGAAGCCGTAACGTTTCCTGAATTGACAAGAATTTTTTCAAATTTAGATAGCAGGACTTCTAAGACGCCGAGCTCATCTAATAACCCGCCAAATCCTAGTCCAAAAATAATGACAATAATAGAACCGACCATGCTTAAAATTCCGCCACGATTTAAAAGCTCACTTAAAAATGTGTTGTCGGTATTAATTTTAAACCCTTCATAAGCCGTATTAAATGCGCTAGCCACATCCATATGTTGAAAGACAACTGCCCATATAATTCCTAATAATGAACCAATCGCAATTGCTGGAAGAGAAGGTTTCTTTAATGCTAAAAGGACAATGACAGCCAAAGCCGGAATCAGCATCCACCCGCTGATATGGAATGTATCCAACAGCGAAGATTTTAATTCTTCTACCCGTCCAGCATCAAAATCTTTTCCCCCATACATAAATCCTGTTACCGTAAATAATACTGCCGTAATGAGGTAAGCAGGAATATCCAACACTAACATTGCTTTTACGTGATCAATAACATTCACTCGAGCCATTGACGCAGATAAAATGGTACTGTCAGAAAGAGGAGAAAGCTTGTCTCCAAAATAAGCTCCTGAGATCACGGCTCCAGCTACTAAAGGAAGCGGCATACCTAGCCCTTGTCCGATTCCCATCATCGCGATTCCGGCTGTACCAACCGTCCCCCAAGATGTTCCTGTTGAAATCGAGGTAATAGAGCAAATGATAAGTGTAGCAAGTAAAAAGAATGTTGGATTAATAAACTCTAATCCAAAATAAATAAGAGAAGGAACAACTCCTCCGGCAATCCATGTTCCAATTAACGTACCGACGGCTAATAAAATTAAAATAGCTTCTAAGCCGTTTGATATTCCTCTTGTAATGGCCCCTTGCAGGTGATTATACGTATACCCAAGTCGTACTCCTAGCGCCATAACAATAAACCATGAAATAAATAAAGCGAGCTGAATAGGTAAATCAAAAACAGTTGCAAATGAAATAACAACAGCTAAAAATAAAGCAAGCACAATCATTATTTCCCACATAGATGGTAAACGGGTTGTGTTCAAACTAGCTCCTCCTAAACTGGTATGTAGATTCTGGAATGTGGTATCGTTTAAGAGCAAAACGTCCTTATTTTTTAATTGTTCCTCTTACTGCTCCAACGTATGTATTTCTATGAGTGCTTAAACAATAAACTGCATCTTTTTAAGAACATAAAATAAGGATACTCGCATAAACAATAAGCCATTTTTCTTTTATCCAGTGGTCATAATACCATAAGAGTATGCTTTCTTACAAGACTCATTATAAAGCGCTTTCTGTTTGTTTATACATTTTAATATATAAATATATTTTCATTTATTTTATTCAACGAAAAGAGGAAAGTAACATGAAAGAATATGCAACGTTTGCGGGAGGGTGCTTTTGGTGCATGGTCGCTCCTTTTGATCATCTTACAGGAATCCTCAGTATCCGCTCAGGCTACGCTAGAGATGAACAAATCAGTTCTGAAGCTTCTGCTCTTGTAAAAAAGGAAAACGAGTACGTAGAGGCCGTGCAAATTGTATGGGATTCTTCTCACATTACGTTTGAAGAGCTGCTTAACCTGTATTGGCAGCAAATTGACCCTACGGATTCCGCCGGACAGTTTTCAGACCGCGGACCGTCGTATCGAGCCATTATTTTTTATCATAACGAAAAGCAAAAAGAAGCGGCTCTCGATTCTAAAAGAAAGCTCGTCCAAAGCGGACGTTTTAAGAACCCTATCGTCACATCTATTTTACCTTTTTCTTCTTTTTACGAAGCAGAAGAGCAGCAGCAGGATTATTATCGAAAAAACGCATTTCACTATAAATTATACAAAGAAGGCTCGGGTCGAACTGATTTTTTGACACAGCATTGGCCAAAGGACCGCTCCTATCTAAAAAAGGTCCTAACGCCCATGCAATATTTTGTTACGCAGGAAAACGGAACCGAACCTCCTTTTACGAATTTATATTGGAATAACAAAAAACAAGGAATTTACGTTGACCTTCTAACGGGAGAAGCACTGTTCAAAACATCAGATCAGCTTCCTTCTCATACAGGCTGGCCCATTTTTAAGCGCCCTATCTTATACGGAAACATAAAAAGAGTGCCGGCGCAGCATTCAACAGCGCTAAAAAGCAAAGAAGGAAATAACTATCTGGGTCTACTTTTAACAGAAGAAAACAGCGAATACTATCAAGTAAATTCCGCGGCTTTGCGCTTCATTCCAAAAGAGAAGCTTAAAGAAGAAGGGTATGAAGACTTTTTAATTTTGTTTTGATACTTATACTTTTTTAAAAGGATAAAAATAAGCCGTGACTTGATTGGCATAGTGCACAATTAAATCGCGATTGTCCGCGGGACGCAAAAAAGGCTGAGTAATAGAATCATCTCTTATTTCACACTCCCCTTTTTGCAGCTCCCAAGGATCATGATAAAGGTCTCCTCGGTAGACATTTCCTTGATGAGTGGTAAATAAGCAGTAGCGCTCTGTAAGCCAATGAGCTAATTCTCCTTCTCTACTGCGATAGGACGGAGAAATACCTCTATATGTAAGCTTTACTCGCTCTTTTTGTGAGTCTCTGTGCGTTCGAACTGACTGAAAAGAAATATGGCTCTGAGTTTTGTTGAATGTCATAGCAGCGTGGTAATAAGGCAAATGAAAAAACTGACGAGCAATCCATACCCCTAGTGGATTGCTTGCGTCTAAACTAAAAAAATAAACGCCTTTTTCCCCTTTATATGTAACATATGTACGCACATTCAGCTCATATAGCTGTGAAAAGATAGGAACTGCGGGCGTTCCTTTAAATCGAATGTCTGTCATCGTAAAAGGCACAAGTGCAATCCATCCTTGACCATCATAGGTGTCAGGCTCTAACTGACTAGGCAATAAAGAAGCCAAAAATGCCGGATCTACAGGCCAATGAATAAACAGTAAATCTTTCCACGTTTGTTTCATTATCCAATTATTTTTCACTTCTTGGTCCCTCCTTTTTCTAGATGTTCTTTCCCATTAATTCAGCGGCTGCCGATTTCCCTGACAAATATGCGCTCTCTAACCGTGAGTGATTTGTTTCGTCTTCCCTTCTTAAAAAAGCATCTCCTGCCACCAGTAGCGACGGCATAATTTTAGCAAAGGGCTGATGAAGAACTTGTTTAACCTCTGCATAGCGCCATTTCTTTAACTGAATGCTTTTAATATGATTTGCACCTATCCATTCTTTTATTTCATTTTTTATCGCCCGCAGCAGCTCATGTTCATGTTCATCAAAATGTTTTTCTGACCAGTCTTTATTCATATATATGCTAAGAACGGGCGTCTTTGATATTCCTTTTTGCTCATGATTAACGATTCTTTGGATTGTGCTAGAAGGATTCGTGATTTGACCATGATCACCATACATCATCTCTGTGTGAAGCTCCACGATAGCAACCAAGCAAGGACTAAATTTCAGTGTATTAAGAATTGATTGGTCCGCTTGCAACTTACTATTATTAAGTACCTCAACAACCTGGGGAGACGGAGCTGTAAGAATGATATCAGTCGCTTCAAAAATCTCATTTTCTTCTGTATACAGCTGATACCTTCCGTTTTGAAAATCAATGGCTTGAACTTTTCGATTCACGTATACGCGTAGATCTTCAGCTAAATATTTAGCTAGCGCATTCATCCCATTCATACTTTGATACCGAGGGTGATGGTCACCAAACCACTTCTTAACCTTTCTATCAGCTATCCATTTATTTACGTCTTGTTGAAATTCATCGGATCTCACTGTAAAAAATTGAGCTCCGTGATCTGCTTTTCCCTCTCCTACTCTTCGGGTAGCCATTCGTCCCCCTACACTTTTACCCTTATCAAGAAGAAAGACCTCTATTCCTTCTTTTTGTAATTCAGCCGCTGCTGTAAGGCCCGTCATTCCAGCACCTACTATTCCTACTCGTCTCATTTTTTCCTCCTTATTTAACGCATTTACTTACAGTATAAAAAAAAGCGGAATGATTGAGCTAATTTAAACTGTCTTTTTCATTTAACTGCTTTTCTGCTTGTCTCAAAAAAATAGTCTACGATTCCATTCAGCTGAGTATACTTGTTGTATACAAATATATCTTTACCTGCTAGCACGTCTACAGATAGGAGGACTGTCACATGATGCTCTATGATATTAAGCACAAAGTATATTACGAAGTATTTAATACAGCTCGCCCTAAAATGAAGGACGCTCACCAAGGACGAAGCTGGGGATATGTTTATAAAAATCTCAATGGACAACCTACAAAGTTTTGGATTGATTTTACGCACGGACGTTTTATGTACTTTCAAGTTGAAGACAAGTGGTATCGCGTGCAATATTTGCAGTCCAATGATAAGAAAAAAACAGCGGATGTCTTTAAAGGCGCTCTCATTGACTTGATTTTAGATGGAATGGATCTCAAGTTAGTACGAGGAAACTTTGAAAAGAGAAGACTCTTAGCTTTATAACACATAGAAAAACAGCCGTAAAAGCAGTCCTGCTTTTACGGCTGTTTAATTGTACGAGGAGTAATCAATATTTCAACCCTCCTATTTTTCGCTTGTCCCTCTGCTGTATTGTTAGATGTTACCGGTTTGAACTCTCCAAATCCTTTTGCACTGAACATGCTTGGATTAAGCTTATCGTTTTTTAAGATAACTTTCATAAAGTTAACTGCTCTCATCACGCTTAACTCCCAGTTGGATTCAAAACCAGCGTTGCGAATAGGTACGTTATCCGTGTGACCGCTAATAATAATATTACGAGGAGGATCAATCACCAAAAGCTCTGAAATATCATTTGCGATTTTTGTATCTTCACTCCTAACTTGTGCTCTTCCTGAATCAAACAATACATTGTCTCGAATGGAAATTAAGAGACCTTCCTCGGTTAACGAAGTCTGTAATTGATTTGTTAAGTTTTTCTTTTGAATATACGCATTAATTTTAGATTGAATTTGCTGAAGCTCTTCTTGATCAGCTTCTCGAATGGTTTGCTCCTTTTGTTCGCTCGTTAACGATTGTGAAGAAGCAGGAGACTGATTAGGGGCTGTCTCCACTTCATTTGTTTTTTCCGTACTTTTAGCTGCAGGGGTATTTGAAGGCTGAACCGCTTCTTCAGATTCCTGCAGAGATTGAAATTCCATCACGCCCGTTCCTCCAACGAACGCTTCATTAAATGCGCGAGAAAGGTTCTTAAATTTCTGCGCATCCACTGAGCTCATTGCAAACAATACAATGAATAAAGCAAGTAAAAGTGTAAGCAAATCTGAGTAAGGAAGCAGCCAGCTTTCGTCAACATGGTCCTCTTCATGCTTTCGTTTTCTGCGTCTACTCATTTATGCCCACTTCACTTTCTTGAAGAAGCTTTTTACGTTCCGCTGTTGGCAAATAAGAAGCCAGCTTTTGCTCAATTACTTTTGGTGTTTCTCCTTCTAGGAGTGAAAGCACTCCTTCGATCATCATATACTTTACCTTTACTTCATGTTTCGATTTACGCTTTAGTTTATTTGCAAACGGATGCCATAGTACATACCCAGTAAAAATACCAAGAAGCGTAGCAACAAACGCCGCGCTGATCGCATGTCCTAGCGTATCTGTATCTTCCATGTTCCCAAGCGCAGCAATTAACCCTATAACAGCTCCAAGTACACCCAGAGTTGGAGCATATGTACCTGCTAAAGCGAAAATACTTGCACCCGTTTGATGTCTTTCTTCCATAGCATCAATTTCTTCAGACAACACGTCTCGTATATAATCCGCACTTTGACCATCAATAGCTAAATTCAAACCATTTTTTAAGAAAGGGTCATCTACATCAATAATTTGGGCTTCAAGTGATAGTAACCCTTCTTTTCGAACAACTTGTCCCCATTCAGAAAACATGGATACTAAATCAACGGGCTGCAGCATTTTTTGTTCTTTAAACAGGACACCAAACAATTTTGGGACTCTTTTGATTTCATTTGAAGGAAATGCAATCACTACTGCTCCGACGGTTCCGACAATAATAATTAAAATAGCAGCCGGATTTCCTAACACAGATGGATTAACCCCTTTGAAAAACATACCTACAATAAGAGAGGCTATTCCTAAAATCAGTCCAATAAAAGATGTTTTATCCATATGTAATTCTCCTATCCTTAACTTCCTGTTCTTTCTTTTTGTGTATTTTATCCTCATCTTTTATTTCGACTATTTCATAGAATTTTTAAGCCTTTTATGAATCATATTTACAATTACAGCTTTTCTCTATTATAAAAACACTTTTTTCAACTTTTCATACAGAATATCTGAAGGTCCAGCTATAATCGCTACAATTTGATTTTCCACATAAATAGCAGCCGTCATCTTATTATCAATATCAGCTAAAATGGCAAATCCGACGTTAATGTTCAACTTTATTCACCTCTGTCACGTTCTTGTTTATTCAACATATAAAAAGAACAGTCTTACCATTTATTTTTCCGTGTCTTATTGACATTTGTAAATTTTATATTAAGATTGTGTAAACGAGTTGACAAAATGGAGGTGATATCATGCTACTAGAAAAATACTGTAAAGACACTGATTTATTGATTATCCAGTTTACAATCGAACTAACAAAAGACATTCACGCTAAAATCTCCGCACGTACTTTATTTTATGAAGAACAGGTGATACGTTATGCTGAAAAAAGAATACGTTCTTTCTTACATCCTCTTTCCCTTAAACATACGCTAAAATTTGTCTATCAATCTGAAATACTACAAACCATTCTATTCAAATTAAAACCAACTTTTGAGCAGCAGCATGTATTGCGCTGTATTTCATCTTAAAAAGGAGTTCCCTTTAGCGGAAACTCCTTTTTGATTTGATTCTACGATATAGACGATATGCTTTTCTAATAACGTTTAACAGCGGGTACGGCAAGCGGATATGGTACTTATCAATAAACGGATAAAAGGTGTAATAAGCTTTTACAAGGTCTGTCCATTTTTTATCAAAACCTTCTTTATAAAAGTCAGAGATATCCACCACATACCCTCTTCCGTCTTTCATCATGACATTTTTACCATGCACATCATACGGGTTTAAACCCTGGCTTGTTGCATAGTCCAAAGCTGCGTTCACATCTTTTATGACTTGTTCTGGAATCTTTATTCCCCGCTGGACGGCATCATACAAGGTAACGCCTGTAAGTCTTTTTAAAATCAAGTACGTCTTTCCCTCATGAAAAAGTTGAGAATAAGCTGGGTGAACGCCCAGCTTTCTATACACTTGCGCTTCTTTCTTTACACCATAAATTTCTCTTCCGTATACTTTCACGACAAATTCAGGATAATTTTCGTGCATAAACACACCGGCATAGTTTCCTTTACCAATAAGTACCCACTCTTTTGTTTTGTTCGTAACTTCAACTGGATCATAGTCACTTTCACTTTGAATCGTAACTTGCGTTAGTAATGATGTTTCAACTAGCGACACCAACTGTTTAATTGTTTTATCCATAGTCCCCTCTAAAAATCCTTCAGTAATCTCTATCAAATATTACCCTATGATAAATCTCAATGCAGGATGTGTCAATAAATTGACAGCCTGATATAAAGAGGAAAAGTATTCCCGTTCATTCAAGACTGCGCGTGAACTTTGTGAACATTCACCTTCAGTTCTTCTTTCATATTCAGCATTACGCCCGCCATCGGAGCAATAGATTCGGGCTTAGTCAGCTGAAATAAAAAGCGCTTTGTCATTTCTGACAGAAAAATGGTGACTATTTCAGTGATATAGTCCATGCCCCTTTCCGCTTGATGCTCAATCCCAAGTGGCATATACATATAGCTTGGGACATCAATGGACCCTCCTTTTTCAAAACGGTCAGGTAAAAATTCACTTGGCTCTAAAAAATAATCTTCATGGCGATGCATCATATAAGGGCTAATTAACATAATCTCCCCTTTTTTAATACTGTAGCCATCTATTTGTATATCTTCACGTGCTTGACGCCCAAATAGCCAAAGAGGCGGATACAACCTCATGCTTTCAGCAATTATTTTGCGCATATAGGTTAGATTTTTGGTTGAAAGTGATTCGCCGCTAGCATAGGCTTGAATTTCTTTATGCAGCTGAAGGTGCTCCCTAGTATTTTGAGATAGTAAATGAATAGACCAGCTGCATACGTGCGTAATCATTTCATACATCGAAAGGAATATAGAATTTAGCTGTTCGTATATTTCTCTTTCATCGCTGTCTTCTCCGTAAGAATTCAATATATACTGCAGTAAATCATTTCCTGCGGTTTTGTTTTGAACACGCATTTGAACGCGTTCAAAAAGGAGTTGTTCTAGCTGCTCATCTGAGTCAGGCTGGTGCAAAGGTAGACGAATATAAATTTTGCCTAACTTTTCTTTTTTTCTCATAAGCGCTTGAACATAGTGAATTTTATCTTTCTCCTCAATCGAAATGCCAAATACAAGTTGAAGGAGTACAGCTATGACTATCTGTCTTATGTCTTTTACTATTGTTCGAAGCTGCCCTTCTTCCCACGTTTCCGTATGCTTTTCAATTATTTTTGCGATTGCTTCCTTATTAAAAGTTAGATGTTGTTTTAGTTGTGAGGGTTGAATGGGGCTCATATATAATGCTTCATCTGTCCATAACATTTCTTCGCCTAGCAGCGTTTTAAACATATGCGTTAGTTTAATTTTTTGAAACGCCTTGCTGTTTGTAATGACTACATCTTTAATAAGTTGAGGGTCTCTCGTTACATAAAAGCGTTTGTGCGCAACTCTAAATGTTGCAATTTCTCCATACTGAGTCAAGTTTTCCAAAAAACCCAGGGGGTTCTCTCTAAACTTTTGCAGGTGACCGGTAAGCTTATACGACGAGGGGCCCTGTATAACCGGCAATGTTATCACTCCTTTTCTAAAAATGCGGGACTTAAACAAATAAAAGAGTAGTCCACTAAAGACTACTCTTTTTCACACAAAGATATGCTATTGATTTTCACAAAAATTCTTACTTATTATTCCATATTAATCCATACGCTTTTCACTTCAGTGTAGTTATCAAGCGCATAACTTCCCATTTCACGACCAATTCCCGACTGTTTATAGCCTCCAAACGGGCTTGCTGCATCAAATACGTTGTAGCAGTTCACCCAAACTGTACCTGCTTTAATACCATGAGCAATATAGTGTGCTTTCTTTAAATCCTGTGTCCAGACGCCCGCTGCTAGACCATATGCTGTATCATTTGCTTTGGCAATTAAATCATCGAGATCGTCAAACGGCATAGCAGCTACAACCGGACCGAAGATTTCTTCACGAGCAATCGTCATTGAATGATCGACATCTGCAAAGATAGTCGGTTCTACGAAATAGCCTTGATCAAATGGAATGTTTCCTCCTGCGAGTACTTCCGCTCCTTCTTCAATTCCTTTATCAATATAGGTTTTCACTCGTTTTTGCTGCTGCGCAGATACAAGCGGACCCATTGTCGTCTCATCTGCTAATCCATTTCCTTGTTTAATAGATTTCGTTTGAGAAACTAAATCAGCTACGACATTATCATATAAGCTTTTTTGGACATACAGACGACTCCCAGCACAACATACTTGTCCTTGATTAAACATAATACCTGAAAGCGCACCAGGAACTGCTTTTGTTAAGTCTGCATCCGGGAGGATAATGTTTGGTGATTTACCTCCAAGCTCTAACGTCACACGTTTTAAGGAGTCGCTAGCTTGCTTCATAATTGCTTTTCCGACAGCAGTAGACCCTGTAAAAGCAATTTTATCGACAAGATCATGATGAACGAGCGGTTCACCTGCTGTTTTCCCGTAGCCTGGCACAATGTTTAGCACGCCTTTTGGGAACCCTGCTTCATCGGCTAGTCGAGCCAAGTAAAGTGCAGAAAGCGGCGTTTGCTCTGCTGGTTTAAGCACAATTGTACATCCAGTTGCCAAAGCAGCTCCGAGCTTCCAAGCGGCCATTAAAAGCGGGAAGTTCCACGGAATAATTTGGCCAACAACTCCTACTGGTTCATATCTTGTATAGTTAAAATACGCTCCTTGCACAGGAATAGTTTGTCCAACCATTTTAGTTGACCACCCAGCAAAGTAGCGGAAATGTTCAATTGCTAATGGAATGTCTGCATTTGATGTTTCACGAATTGGTTTTCCGTTATCAAGCGTTTCAAGCTGCGCAAGTTCCAATTGATGTGTTTCCATTAAATCAGCTAATTTATAAATAAGTCGACTTCTTTCAGCTGCTGACATCTTTGTCCAAGGTCCATGATCAAAGGCTTCTCTAGCCGCTCTGACGGCACGATCAATATCCTCTGGATTTGCTTCAGCTACATCTGCCAACTTTTCACCCGTTGCTGGATTTACTGTTTCAAACGTTTTTCCTGAAACAGAGTCTACCCATTCGCCGTTAATGTATAGCTGTTTAACTCCTTTTAAAAACTCCACTACTTTCGGACTCATTTCAACTTTTTTCGCTCCAAGATTTTGCATCAAATACATACCTCCCCACGAATTTTGAAAACGCTAACAATGAATATTTTACCATGTTATTCAGTAAAATCAACAATTTCGCACACAATATTCTGAATTTTTCTACACGTATTCTAGTTATCTAAAATTTATCTTACTAGCACAAATGTGGAAAGAGGCGAAACGTTTACTGTATTTCCTTTCACCGTACGGAGCGTTTTTGTTCCTGCCTGTTCGCCGTCAACAAGTAATCTCCACGTTCTGTTAGAAGGTAGATGAACCGTTTGAGCTTGTTTATTTGCATTATGAATCACCATTATTTCGTTTGCTTTATCTTTATTGGCTTTAGCATTTAACGTATAGCCTACTACGTTTGCTGGTGCATCAACAAAGCGTAAATTTTGATGAATAGCCTGTGCACTCGTCATTCTAAATGAGGAATATTGCTTTCGAAGCGCAATAAGTCCCTTCATGTAATCTACTTCTTGGCTGAAAGCTGCTCGACGCTTCCAATCTAACTGATTGACAGAATCGGGTGACTGATAGCTATTATGATCTCCGCCTTTTGTTCTCATAAACTCTTGACCTGCATGTATAAAGTTCATTCCTTGAGATGTTAAAATAATAGAAGAAGCAAGCTTATGCATCTGCTTTCTCGTTTGCTCGGTGTCAGCAGGGTTCGTCAGCTGAAGCTTATCCCATAACGTATGGTTATCGTGTGCTTCTACATACGTCACAACTTGATCCGGGTCTTCATACGTGGCAGTTGAACGATCATAATCAATTCCCGCTGCTATACTTTGCTGTATGAGCTTTTCTTGACCCTGTTTTCCATTAACAAATCCGTTTTCACGATCAAAAAACACGCTGCCTTTAAGACCATCTCGCATACCATCGTTGAAGTGAGCGATGCGCTTCATATCCTGAGCGTTTTTCTGATTAGCTTTTAGCTTAGCATCAAGTTCGGTTCCTAGATCCCAGCCCTCTCCTAAGACGATAATGGAAGGGTCAATTTCATCTAACTTCTTTCTCACTTCATTCATTGTCTTTGTATCGTGAATCCCCATTAAATCAAATCGAAACCCATCAATGTGGTACTCTTTTGCCCAATAAGCAACAGAATCTACAATAAACTTCCGAACCATCTCCCGTTCAGACGCCGTGTCGTTTCCAACACCTGTTCCGTTTGATAAAGTTCCATCTTCTTTATAACGGAAGTAGTAGCCTGGAACTAGTTTATCAAAGCTATGCTCACTCACTGCATACACATGATTATAGACAACGTCCATTACTATACGAAGCTGCTTGTCATGAAGCGTTTGAATCATTTGTTTAAGCTCAATAATTCTCGTCTTAGGATTATATGGGTTTGTTGAATAGGAACCTTCTGGGACGTTGTAATTTTTTGGATCATATCCCCAGTTAAACTGCGGCTCGTTTAATTTTGTTTCATCCACCGTACGATAATCGTAAATAGGCAGGAACTGAACGTGCGTCACACCTAAATCTTTAATATGACTGAGTCCTGTTTTTACTCCATTTGGCCCTTTCGTATTCCACTCCGCTACGCCTAAATATTTTCCTTTATTTTTGATACCGCTCTCTTTTTGAGACGATAAATCTCGTACGTGAAGTTCATAGATAATCGCATCTTCTGGATTTTTAAATTTCGGCTTATTTGCACTCCACTTTCTCGGATTTGTCTTAGCCAAATCTACGACAACTCCGCGATCTCCATTCACCGTTGTTGCTCGTACATATGGATCAACCGCTTCGCTCCAGCTGTTCCCAATTTTTACTTTGTACGTATAAATTAGTTCATCTTGATTTCCTTTTAACTCCGCTTTCCAGGTTCCTTTTTCACTTTTAGTCATAGAAATTTCTTTTACAGCTTTGGAGTTCCATGACGAATAAGTCACTAGCTTTGCTTCGCTTGCGGTTGGAGCCCATACGCGAAAATTTGTTTGTTTCTTAGAATACGTGTTTCCTAAATCGTTTCCGCTATATGCATACTTTTCGTCAAATTCTTTCGTGCGAACGACATTTCCATTAACTACATCAGCTGAGCCGTAGCCTTTTTGCTTAACTTTATACGTTTTTGTAACGTCCAAAGGCTGTTTTGTTATGATTTTAACTTTAGTAGTAGCAGCGTCTTCTCCCTCTTTATAAGGTATCACTTTCTCAATTTGAGCTCCGTCAATTTCAATGTCTCCTAAGCTCTTAGAAGAGTCAAACGGCACGTTTGTTTCTAAGGTGATTTGATTAAATGTATCCATCGTCGCTTTCGTGATTTTCCGAGTGATATCTACTCCAGCTCTATCATAGTAAATCCGATTTTGTCCTTGAACAATCCATACTTCTACATTCCCATCTTTACCAACCTTGGTAATAAAGCGGTCTCCTCCGTCTTTATTTTCCCAATCGCTGTCACTAGTAGAATGGCGTACAATAATAAAACCAATTTTGTCAAATAAATTACCACTTCCACTGTTAATCGTGTAAGTCGCTCTCTTCCCAAAATTCGTGTCTTCTGTAAATTCGATTTGCTTGCCTTCTTTTTCATCACCTGGCCATGTCCAAATGTTCCACCCGCTGTAATCTCCGTCGTACCGATGATAATTTAAGGTAACGTTTACTTTATCAAACTTTGGTAAATCTCGGTATTCACCGTCAGGAGGAGACATATATGTATGTTCATCTCCACTTTTCACCCATACTTCTCCTTCACCGTTCTCCACTGAAACGAAGCGGTCTCCTCCATCTTTTTCCCACGACTCTGTTCGAACAATAAAACCTACTTTGTCATAAGTATCGGGTAATTCAACTTCCGCTACTTTTCCAAATTGATCTTCCCCTGTAAATGTGTAAGGCTTCCCTTCTCCTCCTTCAGGAAAAATCCATAACCCCCATTCCTTTGTATCATTTGGAGCAGGCTGATAGTGAATCGTGATTTTTGTTGAGTCTGCTGCAGATGCAAACGATTGCATAAATGGGCTAAAAAAAGAGCTTACTAGTAAGAGTAAAGCCGTCAGTACCATTGCATATTTAGTCCAACTACATTTCAATGAAAACCCTCCCATAAAATAAAATACGTACACATTTTTCACTATAACCTTTTTTGAAAGCGTTATCATAAGTATTTTTTCCTATTTTATGTGGATAAAGAAAAAAAATCCATAGTTAACAATGTTAACTATGGATGAAGTATCTCTTTTACACTTCTGCTGTTTCAGGTGAGATGGTTTGATCGTTGTATACGTTTGTATCTAGCTCTTTTGTTAATTTACTAGTGACGACTCCGGCTGTCATGCTTCCACTTACATTAAGCGCCGTACGCCCCATATCAATCAATGGCTCTACTGAAATTAATAAGCCTGCTAGCGCTACGGGCAAATTCATAGAAGATAATACAAGTAAAGCCGCAAATGTCGCTCCTCCGCCAACGCCTGCTACGCCAAACGAACTAATTGCTACAATGGCAATCAACGTGAAAATAAATGAAGGCGTTAAAGGATCAATACCTACCGTTGGTGCAATCATAACGGCTAACATAGCTGGATATATTCCAGCGCATCCGTTTTGACCAATTGTAAGACCAAATGAACCTGCGAAATTCGCAATTCCTTCTGGAACCCCTAACTGTCTTGTTTGTGTATTAACATTCAAAGGTAATGCTCCAGCACTTGTACGGGAAGTAAAGGCAAAAGCCAATACAGGAAATACTTTCTTAACATATGTGATCGGATTTACACCGATAATTGTTAGAATAACTAAGTGAACAATAAACATAGCTGCCAATGCGACATATGATGCTACAACAAACTTTGCCAGTTTAACAATTGCATCAATATCACTCGTTGCTACTGTTTTGGTCATAATTGCAAGTACCCCATAAGGAGTTAAACGAAGAATTAGCGTCACTACACGCATTACAATTGCATAAAGCGTATCAATAATTTTTGAAAATAACGCCGCTTCCTCAGCCTTTTTACGCTTCACACCTAAATACGCAATTCCAACAAATGCCGCAAAGATGACAACGCCAATCGTGGAAGTTGAACGTGCGCCTGTTAAATCAAGAAACGGGTTAGCAGGTAATAATTCTACTACTTGCTGCGGGATTGTTTTTGCTTCTAAACTAGATAAATTGTTTTCTAAGTCCTCTCCGCGCTGAAGTTCCGCTTCCCCTTTTGTGATTTGGACAGATTCTAAATTAAAGCTCGTTGTTGTGAAAATACCAATTGCAGCTGCTACCGCTGTTGTGACAAGCAAAATCCCGATAATTAAACTACTAATCTTTCCAATATTGCTCGTCAATTTTAAGCGAGTGAATGCCGCTACAATCGATACAAATACAAGCGGCATAACAATCATTTGAAGAAACTTAACATATCCGCTTCCTACAATGCTAAACCAATCGGCGGTCATCATCGTTACTTCATGAGTCGGACCATACACCCACTGAAGAGCAAAGCCAAAAATAATCCCCAGTCCAAGCGCTGTAAACACACGCTTTGAAAATGATACATGTTTTTTCTGCATCATAAACAGCCCCGCAAGCAATGCGAGCATAATGAGGATGTTTATGATGACTAATAAGTTATTCATAGATGTTCCCCCTGTAATTTTTCCCATAAATTATGTCTCTATTACTTATAATATAACAATACCAATAAGTCAACTAGGTTTTATGTTTTTTCCTGAAGACAGTTTTTTTGAATAATTTTGACAAAACAAAAAAGCTAAGGATTTTCCTTAGCTTTCTATTTTACGCTTGTATGTACTTCAGTGGTCTTTTGCTCCGTTACCAGAGATAGTCTTTCTTTCATCACACCGGATGTACTACAATTCATATATAAGATTACATTTCATATAATTCATTTAGCCATTTTACAAACAAATGTCTGGGTAATTCTAGTTCGTGAAGCTCGACATATTGAATATCAGACAGCGTCGTCCCTCTAGCCATATAAAAGTACCACTGCCAGCCAATATCTTTAGCAATGGCATAGGATTTAGCTAGATCTTGTCTATTATCTGTCTGCTGCATATCATTCATCCACTGCGTTTCATCCGCTTCATACTCATAATAATGGAGAGTATATTTATCACACCAATACGTAAGATCCTGATGGGAAAACGGATTTTCTCCGTCACATACTTGAAGCAATAGCATTCTTAAATTTTCCGGTGTATACGGTAATATAATTTTTTGATCTGCACGTCTCATTTTGCTACCTTCCTGACATGTTCGTTTCTTTTATTACATCATGTACGGCTGCGTTTAGCAATAAGAAATGGATGACGTTTTCATTACTTTTCGTTTACAACATTTCATTTGCTTGCAAAAACCGCCGTATCTTTGACATACAGAGGCAGTCGGATTTTAACAATCGTCCCTTTGTTCTGCTCACTCTCAATCTGCATGGTACCGTGATGATCATGAATAATTTTGGAGCTGATTGTTAATCCAAGCCCCATTCCTTTTTCTTTTAAAGTAAAAAACGGTTCTCCTATATGTTCTAGACGGTCTTTAGAAATTCCTACTCCTTCATCTCTAACTTCTATAAAAATATGGTTATCCTGCGCTGTTTTGATTGTAATGTAAATATTTCCAGGCCTATCCATGGCTTCAATTGCGTTTTTAAAAACATTAAGTAATACTTGAATAAGGTGATTTTTATTTCCATACACACTAGCGTTATTTGTTTGTTCATCGTATAAGAAGTCAATGTTTTTCAATAAAGCTTCATGGGAAGTTAAACTCATTACATACTTAACCGCTTCGGTAAGAGAAAACACGCGAAAATGTTCACTTTCAGGTTTTGACAAAAGAAGCATTTCACTGACAATACCATTAATTCGTTCCAGCTCATCAAGCATGATGTTAGCATACCCTATTGCGGATCGGTCTGTTTCTTTCATGAGCTGAACAAACCCTTTAATACTCGTAAGCGGATTTCTAATTTCATGGGCAATTCCGGCAGCTAATTCGCCTACTACAGAAAGCTTTTCCTTTTTTATGAGAAGCGCTTCTGCAAGCTTTTGCTGAGTGATATCTCGTCCAATCGTGATAAGAGCTTTTCTTGAGCCATCATCAAAAAACACAGGTACTTTAATAACATCAAATGTTTTGACCTCGCCGTTTGGTATTTCAAATGCTTCTTCCGTGCGTACCTTTTCCTTTTTTCTCCAAGCTTCTTCATCCGATGAAATACAGTGTAAGAAAGCGGCTTGAAAGAAAGGCACAAGTTCCCCAAGTTCTGCATCGGTTTTACCCCTGTAATCAATACCCTTTAAATGATAAAGTTCTCTTCCAAAATCATTCACCGCCACCCATTTGCCAGCCCCATCTTTAAAACAAATAAAATCTGGCATTGAATTTATTAATGTAGCAAGCTGATATTGTTCATCAGACACCTGGGTATGAACCGAACGCTTATAAAGTAAATAAAACGTGCCAGCCGTTACGCCCACTAGTAAACTATCTTTTATCAAACTGCTAAGAGCATATGCTCCTTTAAAAAATGCCATTGTTTGAAAGACGATGTACACCCCTACAAGCAGAAGACCCGCTACCGCCGCTGCTTTTCGTATACCCTCCCTATTTTTTATCAATATTTCCCACCAGCCTTTGTTTTTTACGTTAACACTCTCTATGTCTCATCAATTAAGTTCTGAACATTCTTCTTACTTTTAAACTAGTTTACCTTATTTTTTTATTCTTATCTAATACCTTTTTTCATTACTTTTGACACAGTTTCTTTTATCCTCCTTTATTTTTTTCCGCATTTTCATTTATTTGAATTATTTTCTCTATCAAAATAGGAATTTAGATACGGAATACTCTGGAACATTTAGGTAGTAATGCTCTTTTTTGTATTTTCTTAATATTGTAAATTCGAATAGTACCAACTACATCGATAAATTTAGGGGGATTTTAATGAAAAAAACCGTGATTTCTTTGGCTATAGCAACAAGTTTGACTTTATCTTTTACAAGTGTACAAGCTTCTACTTCTGCAAATGCTTCTCACCATCAAAGTTCTGATCAAAAAGTATTAAAAAAAGTCAATACTGAGAAAATTTATCAAGACATTGCGTATCTCTCAAAAAAACCTCGTGTGGCAGGAACTGAAGCTGAACGCGAAGCTGCTACATTTGTTCAAAAGCGTTTGTCTAAACTAGGCTATGAGAGCGCAGTAGAGCCTTTTACCTTTACCGGTTACACACCAGCAGCTAGTTTTTCACTAAGCGTAAACGGTACCAGCTACTCTCCCACAACTTTTACTTATAGCACCAATGGAAATGTCACAGCTGAAATTGTAGATGGAGGGCTGGGTACAAAAGATAATTTAGCAAACAAAGATGTGACAGGTAAAATTGTATTAGTTCAGCGAGGCACTATTACTTTTGGTGAAAAAGTATTAAATGCTGCTGAAAAAGGGGCTGCAGCCGTCATTATTTTTAATAATACAGACGGTGAGCTAAACGGAACGCTTGGCGGCGCTAATGATAACTACATTCCGTCTCTTGCTGTTACCAAAGAAGAAGGTGAAAAGATTCTTACTTCTATTCAAAAAGGCGAAAAGCCTTCAGGTACAGTAAAAATTGAAGGAGCTGTCGTAAGTGAGCGAACATCTTATAATGTAACCGCTATTAAACCTTCTACTTTTAAGAAAAAAGGAACAAATGATATTATTGTAGTAGGCGCTCATCATGATTCTGTGGCCGGAGCGCCTGGGGCAAATGACGATGCTTCTGGAACAGCAATGGTGCTTGAATTAGCTCGCGTATTTAAAACTCTTCCTACTGATACAGAACTGCGATTTGTTACATTCGGAGCCGAAGAAGTAGGCTTACTAGGATCCGAGCATTATGTTAGTGAGCTATCTGAAGATGAGAAAAATCGTATTGTTGGAATGTTTAATTTAGACATGGTGGGAAGTCGAGATGCGGGAGATTTGGTAATGAATACAGCTGATGGAACACCAAATCTTGTCACAGAATTAGCTCAAGCTTCAAGTACAAGATTAAATGGAGCACCTACGCCATTCCAAGCTGGCGGCCGCAGTGATCACGTTCCTTTTGCAGAGGCAGGAATACCGGCTGCTCTATTTATTCACAGTCCGTCTGAACCTTGGTATCATACGCCTGAAGATACCCTTGATAAAATCAGCAAAGAAAAACTTCAAGATGTGGCTGAGATTGTTGGAACAGCTATTTACGATCGTTCCCGTCCCGATCAACAAGGTTCTTCCGTTAAAAAGAAAGCAACATTTAAAGCTCCTCATCTTTATCACGAGCAAGATGTCAAATAAGAATCTATCCCTGTTATTCATACATGACCAAAAAAGAGATGTTTATGCATCTCTTTTTTTGATAAGCAGATTTCTCAAGGTTTTAAATTCATTATGCTACAATTATTATAAAGGAACCTCACTTATTGCTTACATAAAAATTTTGACCAAATGAGGTGTATTTTTTGGATTTTACGGTAGACCATTCAATTTTTTTATTATCTATTCTCCTTGTCATAGGGGTACTCACTGCCAAGTTCTCTACTCGCCTTGGCGTCCCTTCGCTTGTACTCTTTATTATTGTAGGAATGGTTGTTAGCCACTACATCTACTTTGACAATGCTCTTTTAACACAAGGATTCGGAATATTAGCGCTTATCATTATTCTTTTTGATGGAGGCGTGCAGACCAAATGGAAAGATGTCAAACGCGTTGTTCGCCCTTCCGTTTCATTAGCTACTTTCGGAGTCCTCATTACGACAGTTTTAACGGGTGTACTTGCCAAATATATTTTGGGCGTTACTTGGCTTGAAGGCTTTTTATTTGGGGCAATCGTTGGCTCTACAGATGCTGCAGCCGTGTTCTCTGTACTAGGGACACAGAATATCCGCCAAAAACTAAACTCCACGCTAGAAGCAGAATCTGGTTCCAATGATCCGATGGCCATCTTCTTAACCGTTTCTATTATTGAATTAATTCAACATCCGGACTCTCCTATCCTCTCATTAATCCTTAATTTCTTTTGGCAAATGGGAATCGGGCTGGTACTTGGTTTAGTACTCGGAAAAGCATCCGTTTGGATTATTAATCGAATTAATTTAGATTCTTCAGGTCTTTACCCTGTGCTTACATTGTCATTGGCCGCCTTAACCTATGGAATTTCCACATTTGTAGAAGCAAGCGGTCTACTTGCTGTATACGTAATGGCAGTGGTAGTAGGAAATGCAGATCTAACTTATCGTCACACAATTGTCCGCTTTAACGAAGGTTTTGCATGGATGATGCAAATTTTAATGTTTATTTTACTCGGCCTTCTTGTCTTTCCTAATCAACTGTTAGATATCATTTGGCAGGGTATACTGTTATCTCTTTTACTTATGTTTGTCGCTCGTCCACTCGGCGTATTTCTTTCGATGATGTTTGCTAAATACTCATCCAAAGAAAAACTGTTTATTTCTTGGGCCGGTTTAAAAGGAGCTGTTCCAATTGTATTGGCTACTTATCCTATGATGGCAGGTTTGGAGAACAGCACGCTGATTTTTAACGTCGTTTTCTTTGTTGTCTTAACTTCCGCTCTTCTTCAAGGAGCAACAATCGCTCCTTTAGCCAAATTTCTAAACCTTTCTCAAGGTGAAAAAGAGACGGTTCCTCACAGTCTCGAGCTTGTTTCGATGGGCAAAACCAAAAATGAAATGATTGAGTTGAAGCTCGTGGAACATGCAGATATATCAGGAAAATCGCTTGAAGAACTTCACCTCCCTGAAGACATTTTAGTGACTGCTGTTATTCGAGATGATAAATTACTTACACCTAGAGGAAGTACACAAATTTTTGCAGGTGATACATTATATATTCTTATTTCGAAGAAAAAACGAGATGAAGTAAAAGCATTTTTCCAAAAAAATACGTCTGATGGGGACGAAAGAGAAGGAAAAACCAGTTAAAAAATTGGTTAAAGTCTTTACGAGAAAAACAGCACCCGATTATTGAACGGAGTGCTGTTTTTGCTGCTGCATCAAATAAAGAGATTTATAATTAGGGTGATGTTTTAAAAGTTCTGAGACCGTTACAAATTTATACCCCTCTTCCTTTAACTTCGGTAAAATTTGTTTTAATGCTTCAATGGTTTGGGTTCGATCTCCTCCCGTATCATGAAACAATACAATATCTCCTGACCTGGCATGGTTAAGCACTTGACTTACAATTTTACCTACGCCTGGATTTCTCCAATCAAATGTATCTTGATGCCAAGACCAAAGAATAATGGTATACTGCTGATTTTTAGCAGCTTTTACTACCCGATCGTCATAATAGCCAGTAGGTGGGCGAAACAGGTAAGGTTTTATTCCTGTAATAGCTTGTATACGTTCATCCGCTTTTTCAATTTCTTGTTCAATTCTCTCTACTTCCTGGCCCCTTACTTTCAAATGGCTATATGTATGATTAGCAAGTTCATGACCTTCACGAACTTCTCTTTGAGCAAGCTTGGGAAAAGACGTTATTCGATCGCCCACTACAAAAAAAGTTGCTTTGGCACCGTACTTTTGCAATAAATTCAAAATGGTCGGCGTATATTTAGGATCTGGTCCATCATCAAATGTAAGCGCAATCAACTTTTCGTCTTTCATGGGAACTTCCCACACGATATCTCCTTTTTTTTCATAATAAAATCTGCTCTTCTTTGCAGCATCCGCCTGAATACCATAGAAATTAATGGAAACAATAATAATAATTGACAAGCACCATTTCACTCAATGACCTCCTTTTTTGTCTAGGTGTGATTCATGCGTATTGTCAATAAACGCTTTGATACCAACTGCAAATAATCGTTCATCACCCAAACACACGCGCTGTTGACGGCGATTAGCTGCAGAAGTTGATTTACGGTTTTTCATAGTCTTCTCTCCATTACTAATTGATTGTGTTTTTAGCTTTACCAAAAAGTCAAAAATAAACCTACGGGTTCTAACATGGCGAAAACATTTTTTTATAGTAACTACACGCTGTCTAGCGTTTTGAATAGGAGATATATACATGCGAAAATTTTATTTAGCTTTTCTGTTAATGATAAGCACAACCATGGTTATACTGCCTTCTGTTAAAGCAGTCAGTGAAAGCAACGAGAAACATCAGCAACTCACCGTAAGCGAACAAGGATATTCTCTTTCATTGCCCGGTGAATATACGCTTCAAAAAGAAGAGGATGGAAAAGATATTCTTTTTTCAACCAAGACTCCCTATACGTGGATGCGAATTGAAGTCCTTTCCGGGAAAGAAAGTACAAGTAAATCATATCTTGATCGTTCAAAAGAATTGTTTGATGACCAGTTTGGAAAATCGTTAAAAATTTCTTCTACATCCCTATTTATTCAACCTGTTGTGTTTGCATCTACATCAGGGAGTAAAAAAGAAACGGCAAAGCTGTATGTACTGAGAGAAACAAAGGGGCACCCTGCTTTAAAAATCACGATGGTTACAGCTAAAAATTCTGATGATGAAAAAAAGTTAATTTCAATTGTTAACTCAGTAAAAATGCATGAATGAAAATAGATAAGGAAGCCAGCTATGAAAAAAAAGATATTTCTTGTTTGCTTTATATGTTTGATGAGTGGCTGCTCAACTGCTTTTCGTGAAGAGCTTATTAACACACAAGAAGAAATTCCAAAAGAACGCCTGCCACAGCAAAAGTTCACCTATCCTTACAAAGGAAGCAGCAGAACAGATGCGGGTTATCTTAAAAGAAGCACCAATCAAAACTATACGCTTTACGTACTAGAAGGATACGAGTTTACAGAAGAAGAGCCACGAAGAGATGTCATTTACAACAAAAAAAATGATGCTTTGTGGATGCGGATTGAAGTGTTTCCACCAAATAAAAGTGTAAAGGAGATCAATAAAGAAACAAAAGAAATTTTAAGAGCTGGCTTTTCAGAAGTGGCTTCCCTTGATACACACCTCATTCATCATAACTTAGAGATAGCAGCTGCGTATAAAGCATCAGATGATAAAAGTAACGCATACGGTTTTCTCGTTCGAAAGCAAAATCAACACCCTACTTTCCGGTTAACGATCTTTGCTCCTAAATCTGAAAGAGATTTAACTCCATTTTTAGAAATGGCGAGAACGCTTCAAAATGCATAAAACAGAGAAAAAGTCGGTTTACAAAGTGTGTAAACCGACTTTTTCTTTATTTCATATCTAATAGTTTAGTTTTTAAATCTTTTTCCATTTGATACAGCTCTGATTCTGCCTCGGTACGCTTCGTACGTCCTTCTTCTTGTATCTTTAGCACTTCTTCTAACGTGGTAATCAAATCGGACTGCGTTTTTTTCAATGTTTCGATATCGACAATCCCCGCCTCGTTTTCACGAGCTACTTCAATCATGTTCTGCTTGAGCAGCTCTGAATTTTTAGTAAGCAAGTCGTTTGTTGTCTTAGATACTTGCTTTTGGGCTTCCATTGCTTTCTTTTGGCGTAATAAAGTGGTTGCGATTACTACTTGATTTTTCCAAAGTGGAATAGCTGTTAAAATAGAGCTTTGAATTTTTTCCACAAGAGTCTGATTGACTTCTTGAATTAATCGAATCTGCGGTGCACTTTGAATGGCAATTTGACGGCTCAGTTTTAAATCATGCACTCGTTTTTCTAGCCTATTGATAAATTGATTTAAATCATTGACCTCCTGAGCCATCAAGTAGTCATTTTTTTGAGATGCTGTTTGCTGAAGCTGGGGCAGCGTTTCATTCTGCAGCGCCACTAACTTGTATTCGGCCGCTGCAATGTAGACGTTAAGCGCCTCGTAAAACTGTTTATTTTTATCATATAAGCTATCTAGCATCGTAATGTCTCGATACAGCATTTGTTTTGAGCGCTCTAACTTATCTGCAATTTTATCAATTTCAACATTAATGCTTTGATATTTTGTTAATAAATTTTGAATAGGCCTAGAGACTCCTGAAAATAATCGACCGATGACTCCTTTTTTCTTTGCAGAAAAATCATCGGGATTCACTTGGCGAATCTTACTCATTAAATCTCCTATAACGTCTCCTACTGGTCCCGTATCTTTCGTTTGTACATGCTGTAGTACAGATTGAGAAAACTGAGATAGTTCTGACTGAGCTGCTACCCCGTACTGTAAGATAGCCTGCTGATTTTTATAATCAATTTGATTTGCGATTTTCTGTGCTTTTTCCTGATATTCCGGCGTCAAATCATCGTATGTGTTTCTTTTTGCAGCGCGAGAGTCCGATTGTATCTGCGGGGTAGGCGACGCAAAAGGATCATCAAGCAGCGCATCTAACGATTGATTTTGATTATATTCTTTCATCATAAAATCCCCATCCTTTGCATTTACGTTACTTTGTGCGATTAGTAGCTGTCGGTATATACGGCTGCTCTTCTTCAAATGCTTGTTTTAGCACTTTAAGCTCTACATCTAATGTCAGCTTATCTTGTGAAAGGGCATTTGTTAATAAATGCTCATACTTCCCTGATAACCCGCGCAGCATGTCTTCCGCTTCATGAAGACTTTCTTTTACTTCTATGCTTTTCGTTGGTTTTGATAATAAAAACATATACCTTTCAATGACGGTAACCGTTGATTGTAAGTAGTTCGTAAAAAAGGGCTGAACATCTTTATATCGTGCGGGCTCTTTTTCTACCATTTCAATGATGCTTTTACCTACTTTGTATAGTTTAGAAAGTTCTGTCCACATATGAACAGACCGAATTTTAAAACGATAGCTTCCAATGGTTCTTAATTGCTTTTTTGCCTCTTTTACTTGATGGCGAACGTATGCAATTTCTTCTCTATACGGATTTTGATAATGACGTCGAGCACTGCTCATAATAAAAAACAGGCTCATCACGACCATTACTCCTATACTAATGCCAAGGGATTGAATCATCGTGGTACTAAATCCAAAATAGCTGACCGGAACGGCTACTGCTCCTGTTGCCCAAATGGCAAGAATCTTTTTTATGATTCGAACGACTTTCATCGCTTTCACTCCTATCTCAAATGTGACCGAACTTTTAAACGTATACATATTATACCATTGTCTTCCCGTGTCTTAAAACGATTACTATTATAATTTATATACGGATAAAACCTTTAAAGGTTTCATAAACCAAAAAAACAGGCAGCTATTAAAAGCTGCCTGTTTTTTATTGATCTTCGCGCTTGTTGTAATCATACTTCGAGCGTTCAATTGGTTTGAACCCTTCTGGTGTATGAAAGCGGAGTAAATCTCCGTAAACAAGTTTATCTGATAGTTCTAGCTTTTTCTTAACTAGTTCATCATACTTATCATACTGTTTCGCTTCCTTATCTGAAAGCTGCTTGCCCGTTGCGTTGTCATACACTTTCTGATCAACTTTTGTTACCTTAGGTGTAACAAAGTCACCGTTACGGAAAGGTACAACTTGCTGATGTTCTTTTGATAATAAGTCTGTACCAAAGTCAATATAGTCTTTTGTATCAAGACCTAATAAATGCATCACTGTTGGACGAACATCTACGTCTCCGCCATACGTATGATTTACGCCGCCTTTAAGGCCTGGTGAAGTAATAAATAATGGTACGCGCTGCAGCTGAGCTTGTTCAAAATCATTGATGTTTTTACCCATTACTTTGCCCATTGCACGCTTATGGTTTTCAGAAATACCGTAATGGTCACCGTACATCACAACCATCGTATTGTCTGCTAAACCAGAGGCCTGTAAATCCTCAAAGAATTGCTTAATTGATTCATCTAAATAACGAGCCGTTTGGAAGTATTGGTCAACTGACTTATCTCCCGTATTGTGAGGTCCAATCGTTTGGTCTTCCTTATCTAGCGGATAAGGGAAGTGGTTTGATAACGTAATGAACTTCGCGCTAAATGGCTGCTTTAAGCCTTTTAGGTACGGCATTGATTCTTTAAAGAATGGTTTATCTTTTAAACCATAGTTCAGCGTATCTTCGTCTGACATATTGTAATAAGCTGAATCAAAGAATTTTTCTACACCCATTGATTTATACATTTCATCACGGTTCCAGAACGATTTTCCATTTCCGTGGAACACAGATGTTGTATAGCCTTGCTGATCTAGAATACCAGATAGCGACTGATAGGTGTTATTTGCTTTTGTTGTAAATACAGAACCTTGAGGTAAGCCGAATAATGAGTTCTCCATCATGAATTCAGCATCTGACGTTTTACCTTGCCCTGTTTGATGGAAGAAGTTATCGAAATACATTGTGTTCTGATCTTTTAATAGTGAATTTAAGAATGGTGTTACTTCTTCACCATTTAACTTATAACCAATCATAAATGACTGAAGTGACTCTAATGAAATATAGATGACGTTTTTGCCTTTTGCTTGACCGAAATATTCTTTGTTCGGCTCAGCATATGTTGCTTTTGCATAGTTCTCTACCTCAGCCACATCACTGCTATCTGCTAGCGCGCGCTGTGCTGAAGATTTCGAGCTCTGGATGATGTCATAGATCGTATAGTTATACGTTCCTAAATATTTCACTAAATAGTTGCGGTCAAATGTTCTTGTTAATAGTTGAGGACGATCCATTTCCGCTAGTGCGATGTTGGCACTTAAGAATAAAATCCCTGATAAAAATACACCTGTCACAGTACGTCGACTAATTGTTGCTGGTAAGTCAACTTTTTTCCATAGTACTAAAACTAAAAGAATAAAGAAATCTGTGAAGTATAAAATATCAGTTGGGCTAATTAAAGCCATGGCACTGCCACCTAATTGACCAAAGTTGTTTGACTGAGTCAATACAGGAACAGTAATAAAATCATTAAAGAAGCGATAGTATACTACATTTGCGTACAGGATGAATGAAAGTAAAAAATTCATTCCAAGCAGTGCTCGTACTTTTCCGCGCCCTTTAAATAGTAGTGCAATGGCAAAAAAGAAAATTGCCGAACCAATTGGGTTTATGAAAAGTAAAAACTTTTGCATAAAATTATCTAGCCCTAAGTTAAATTCGATACGATAAACGGTATACGTTTTAATCCAAAACAACAAAACTGCAATTAGAAATAACGGCAGCTGTTTCGAAAAAATATTTTTACCGTTTGTCATGAGCTGTTTCATATTCCCACCTCTGTCTCTATTGAAATTTAAGCTCACTTTTATTTTTATAGTAAATGTAAAAAGAAATCTCCCTTACAAAAAATATAAGAGAGCTAATCTGTTCTTTCACATTTTAACTCTTTAAAAAAAATTGTCAACACCGCTACGTATAATTTTCACCAAACGTGAGAAAATAACTACTTTCTTATTCCCAGCTATATAGGCTTTCAAACACAAATGTTTCCTATGCTTTTTTTCTTCTCACTATTTAATACGGACAGCTTCTCTTTAAGTTTCACTATTTTATATTTATTTTTTATTTTGTCCACTATACATATAAATTTAACACTTGCCTTAGTTTTCCTTCTCCTTTACAAGACAATGCATAAAAGCACTTGTGAATATTTGTTATACCAATACCTCTTATTTTCTTTTCTTTCTACAGTAAACCACATATTTTGAGTTATTTCTTTCTTTAAATTTGAAAAAAATGTGTCAGTTTGCATCGAAAATTTTTATTTTTTTACCTTTTTGTTTATAATATAAATTATAAATATTATTTGAAATTTCAGATCTCTTTAACGTCTGATCTAGAAAGTGCATTTTTTATATAAAATTGGAATGAGTATGGGCTATGCATGCTTGTATACCTAGAAGTTTAAACGTCTTACATTTTTATAAAGGAGAAAAAATGAAAGAGTGTATTGTTTTCATTACAAATATTATTAATGTATTGCACGACGGATTAATTTATATTTTTTATTTACTAGGATTTTCTCTTTCAGATAAAGAACTTCACTTCTGGATTATTGGTATTATTGGACTGCTCACGTTTTTAAGCGTTTATATGATCTTTAAATTATTGTCAAAGTGGAAATTTAGTATTACAGCTATTTCTTTTATCTATACCCTTACCGTTATGCTTGTCTTAGTTTTTGCCATTGAAATTCAGCAAGGAATTACCACCCGGGGCAATATGGAATTTGATGATGCCATAGCAGGTTTATGGGGATTTTTAGTCTTTTTTAGTATTTATATCGCCTTTGCTTCTTTTTTTCTTTTATCCAAGAGGTTGTTGTCTTCGAATAAGGAGAAAAAAATAAAAACCGAGGCCCCTACTCGTAGCCAAAGGCACGTGAATTAATTTCATTTGAGTTTCAAAACGACTTGATGAATTCGTATTCGATTATATCGTTGAACCAAAATAAACGGTACGTTTGCGACAATCGCATAAATAACCATCCAAACACCTATAGAAGGAGAGTTCCATATAAAAAAAAGAATAGAAGGAAGTATGCTGATCCAGTGAGTTAACTCTGCTCGATTTGTTTCAATTAAAAAAAGCTGTGCATATTCCTTCGTTCTACTCTCCCATTTCTTTTTATAAAATCCTCGTTTAAATAGCTTTCCTGCATCAGGAAGCCACGTTTTCCATCGGTGCACCCCGAATTTTTTATATATCCCAACTGTTTCCCAGCTTTGAACCTTAAACAGCGCAAGGTCCTTCTTTAAATAAAAGGCAGAAATTTTTGTGCATCTGTAGGCGATCAACATGTGAATCACAAACCATGCCATGATATTAATTAAGAGCTGAGCACCTGTCATTTTATCACTTTCTTCTTTTTTTCTTCTTCTATAGATATGCTGCGTTCTTTCCATTTAACTTGCTTTCTCACCGCCGTTTGGACGAAAGACCATACGAATAGACCCAGAAAAAACAGTACATGAATAGGAAATAAGCACAAAGAAAAAAAAGTAAACGAACCTATTTTTCTTAAGCTATTAAATAAGAGGCTTACATAGCAAACATAGCTGCTAATTGCCAAGCCTGCATGTTGATTCCATAGAGTAGGTAAAAAAAGGATATAATTAATCATGCTAGTAAGCCACAAGCTTACTAGAAATAAATAAATGGCTTCCGTTTTCCCCGCACCTGAAGCAAAACTTTTACTCCACCCTCTTATAAGGCCTTTCATACCATTTGGATACATGCGCATGGAAAGAGCTCCCTGTCCGCTCATACACGTAATAAATTCACCTTGTTTGTTCATTTTCTCAACTAGCGCCATATTTTCAACCACTTCTTTTTTTATCCCTTCGTGGCCTCCGCTTTGAAAGTAGGAGGCTGCGCTGCAAAGCAAGCACTGCCCGAAACCGACAGAAGGACTTTTCCAATTTTTAAAGGGATGAAACGCGCCAATCGATGCAAACGTAACATAGTGAAATAAAGCAGAAAACATTTCATAAGGCCTCTTAACAAGGTGATAAGGATGAACCGATAGCACACCCCCTTGCTGTTGATAATAGAAAAACACTTTTTCAATTCCGTCGTTCTCTACTGTAATATCAGCATCTAAAAACAAAAGCACCGAGCCTTTTGCTTCTCGTGCTCCATTCCAGCATGCCCATGACTTTCCTAGCCACCCAGCTGGAAGTGCGCCCGGTTGCACTACTTTTACGCCAAATGCTTTGGCTACCCTCTCAGTATTATCTGTTGAGTTGTCATCTACAACAATCACTTCAAAGTCAGCGTTCCGTAACTGGAGTGACTGCAATAAAAAGGTAAGGTTTCTTTCTTCATTTCTAGCTGGAATAATAATGGACAAACATGACATATCGTTTCTTCCTATTTTTACACGTTTAAATGTAGGGATAGTGATGACAAGCGTAGCTGTCAAGACAAGAGCAACCAGTAAAAAAGACATCCTTTTCTCCTTTCCTTCACGTATGAAAATTAGCGAACTGGACAAAATAAAAAGTTGTAGACCTATTTTTATTTTGCGTGAAGTCATTTTATACACATTGTTGACAACTCGCTTTTGTTTTATAAGGAGGAAAAAGATGAATAAGAAAGTAATTGTTGTAGGCGCAGGTTTAGGTGGTCTGTCAGCTGCTATTCGTCTGTCAGCTGATGGATATGATGTAACAGTCGTTGAAAAAAGCAAGCGAATTGGCGGTAAGTTAAATATTCGCAGCGGCAAAGGATTTTCTTTCGATACGGGACCTTCTATTTTAACAATGCCGTGGGTGCTAGAGCAGCTGTTTGACAGTGCAGGCCGCAATATCCACGACTACTTAACAATAGAACGAATTGAGCCTCAGTGGAGAACTTTTTTCCAAGATGGAACACAAATTGATTTGACCAGTGACCTTCCTCGCATGCTTCAGCAGCTTCAAGAACTTGCTCCAGAAGACATTGAAGGTTTTTTTGACTATTTATCTTATGCAAATAAAATGTATGAATCGAACTTAAAAAGTTTTTATAAAAAAAGTTTATCTGGACTTCACGATTTACGAACGATGCACACGGTAAAAGAACTGCTTCAAATGGATCCAATGAGATCTATGGATGCTACTACACGCAAATATTTTTCAAACAAACATTTGCGTCAATTGTTTAATTTTTTAATTATGTACATCGGTTCTTCTCCTTATCATGCACCAGCTGTATTAACACAGCTTGCTCATGTTCAGCTAGGATTAGGTATTTATTACGTAAAAGGCGGAATGTACAAAATTGCTGAAGCGATGGATAAGCTCCTTCAAGAACTCGGCGTCACTGTACATCTAAATACGCCGGTAAAAGAAATCACAACAAGCGGAGCAAAGGCAACTGGAATTGCACTAGAAAATGGCGAGAATCTATCAGCAGATATTGTGCTATCTAATCTAGAAGCAATTCCAACTTACCGCTATTTATTAAAAAATCATGCGCAAGCAGCTAAGCAAACTCAGCAGCTTGCAAAATTTGAACCTACTGTTTCTGGCCTTGTTCTTTTATTAGGGGTTAACAAACAGTACAAGCAGCTTCAACATCATAATTTCTTCTTCTCAAAGGATCAGAAAGAAGAGTTTGATACAATCTTTAACAAAGGTCAAGTAGCCATGGATCCGACAATTTACATTGGCGTATCGTCTAAATCAGACCCTACGCAAGCTCCTGAAGGAAAAGAAAACCTGTTCGTTCTTACTCATGTACCTCCTTTAAAAGAAGGAGACGACTGGGCTGCATTAAAAGACCGCTACCGTGATGTCGTATTGAAAAAGCTTGAGGCAATGGGATTAGAAGACTTACGTTCAAGCATTGAGTTTGAATATACGTTTACTCCTAACGATATCCAGGAGCTTTACGGTTCTAACGGCGGGTCCATTTATGGTGTAGCAACTGACCGTAAGAAAAATGGAGGTTTTAAAATTCCGGCAAGAAGTCAGCTTCTTTCTAACCTTTATTTTGTAGGCGGCTCTACACACCCTGGAGGCGGCGTGCCAATGGTGACATTATCTGGTCAGCTTACAGCGGACGCAATTAATGAAGATTTTCAGATTCCTCGTATGCAAAAAGATATTGGATAATGAAAAAGTGCAGGAAATTCCTGCACTTTTGTTAAAAGTTCATTTTTGACTGTCCACCGTCCACGTTTAACGTCGCACCAACTATCCATGAAGCTTTAGAAGATGCTAAAAAGGCAACGGCGTTTGCCACTTCTTCCGGCTCTCCAAAGCGCCCTGCTGGTATTTCGTTTTCAACAAATTGTTTAATCTTTTCCGGATTTTCATCCATTCTTTTTTTCCAATTACCCGTTTCATGCAAAATGCTTCCCGGCGCTACTCCATTTACACGAATTCCTTTAGAAATCATTTCATCTGCAAACGACTTTGTAAAGCTGATAAGTGCTGATTTTGCGTTATTGTACGTGACTTTCCCTCCACTTTCTCTTCCGAAAATAGACGTAACATTAACGATTGCCGCATCTTTTGTCATACGCGCCGCTGCTAGCTTGCTCAAGTGGACAGCTGAAAAGTAGTTAAGCTCCATTGCTTCTTTGAAAAGGGATAAATCTGTTTCCATGGCGGTGCTTCCATTACTTCCTCCAGCGTTATTAATTAAAATATCAATGCTTCCGAAATCGTTAATGAACTTCTCAATTAATGCAACTCTGTCTGATTCGTTTGTTAGGTCTGCTGTATATGTACGCACGTTTTCTAATTCTGACTGTGCATCCTGTAACGCTTCCTCTCCTCTTGCCGCAATTCCAACGTTTGCTCCTTCTTGAATAAACAAAGCAGCAATAGCCTTCCCAATTCCTTTTGACCCGCCGGTAATAAGTACATTTTTACTTTGCAACTGTAAATCCACACGTATCCCTCCACGTTAAATGATAATTACTATACTTTCTATCATAGCTCACTGCATGTCAAAATTAAAATCATATACTGTTTTACCTTTTTACTCCTTTTAAATCACCGCGTTTTATGGATACATTCTTTGAATTTATTGTCAGAAGCCTTAGCAAAAACAAGCCACGGCGTGATATAATGCTTTTTGGTGTAAATGTTTTCAAATTGGGGGTTTTTTAATGCAACAAACGTTTTCAACGTCTCAAAAAGTTAAGCAGTTCGTTTTTATTTTATTTCCGATATTGGTCACCCAGTTTGGAATGTTTTCAATGACTTTTTTTGATACGATGATGTCAGGAAGGGTAAGTGCAGATGACTTGGCAGGGGTAGCAATTGGTTCAAGCTTATGGGTACCTGTTTTTACAGGGCTAAGCGGAATTTTAATGTCTATTACGCCAATTGTTGCACAGCTTGTCGGAGCTAATCAAAAGAAAAAAGTTCCGTTCTCCGTCATTCAAGGGCTTTATGTCTCCATTTTAATGGCCGTTGTTATTATTTTAATCGGCTTTTTTGTTGTTGATCCTATTTTAAAAGGGATGAATTTAGAAGCAAACGTAATGCGCATTGCCAAACAGTATTTAATTGCTTTATCTTTTGGTATTATTCCGCTTTTTATTTATACGGTTTTACGAAACTTTATTGATGCTTTAGGGCAAACTCGTACGTCTATGCTTATCACCATTTTAGGGCTTCCGGTTAATGTAGCTTTAAACTATGTATTAATCTTCGGTAAGCTGGGCTTCCCCCACTTGGGTGGAGTAGGCTCTGGTTATGCAACTGCCGTTACGTATTGGTGCATACTCATTGTATCCATTGTAATTATTCATAAAAAAGAACCTTTTTCTAACTTCGATTTATTTAAAAGATTTCATCGTATCTCTTTTCCTACTTGGAAAGAAATATTAAAAATTGGTTTACCTATCGGTTTTTCGGTCTTTTTCGAAACAAGTATTTTTTCAGCCGTCACGCTGTTTATGAGCTCATATAATACCATTACGATCGCTTCTCACCAAGCAGCTATTAATTTTGCCTCATTTCTCTATATGATTCCGCTGAGTATTTCTATGGCTTTAACGATTGTTGTGGGATTTGAAGCAGGTGCTAAGCGTCATCAAGATGCACGAAGCTATAGCAGGATCGGTGTAACTATCGCTGTTGGCATGGCTTTTGTTTGCGCAGGTCTTTTATTTACTCTGCGAGAATCAGTAGCTTCTTTGTATACAAAAGATGCAGAGGTACTCGCATTAACTTCTCATTTTTTGATTTATGCAATTTTCTTTCAGCTTTCTGATGCTCTTCAAGCTCCTATTCAAGGCGCTCTACGAGGATATAAGGATGTAAATGTTACCTTTTTAATGTCCTTGGTATCTTATTGGGTAATTGGTCTACCTTTAGGCATTGTTTTAGCAAAATACACCGATTTGCAGGCGTTTGGCTATTGGATTGGACTAATTGCGGGGCTTGCTGCAGGAGCAACAGGACTTGCGTATCGTTTGATAAAAATACAAAAAAAGCAGCTGCTAGAGGAGAATAAATCTTCTCGAACGGCTTAATCAAAAAAAGAACGTTCTCAAAAGAACGTTCTTTTTTAGTTTAAAAATGGATTGATACTCTTCCTTATACTAAGGCCTAAAACTTCTTATTTATTTAAGGTACGCTCTAACTCTTGTAAAAGCTGTTCCGCACCTTTTTTACTTAACACAACGTTTCCATTCCCAAAGGTTAAGTTTTCACGCGTAATTTCCCCAGTTACTAAGCAAGCACCATACGGGCTATACTTTTGTAAAATAATAATATCTTCATCAACATATATTTCTACTGGATCACCTGTGTTGATATTTAAAATGCGGCGCAATTCAATAGGAATTACTACGCGACCCAATTCATCTACTTTTCTTACAATTCCTGTAGACTTCATAAAATCCATTCCTTTCATAGTAAACAAATAATATCTTCTCGATACAAATCTAGTCAAATTCGTCAGAGTTGCTAAAACCAAAATGCTTGAATGATGGTCTGATAACGGTTTATAAGTTCTTAAAATATGGCAAATAACGTATTAAATAGATTTATATACACTTTGTATCATATCAATTCGTACACTATTTATGAATAGTGCATAATCTTTAAAATCGAATTCATCCATATATGTTAAAAGTGTGTATTTTATCCATAATATAACTATATATCCATCTTTTACACTACTTTGTACCCATTTTATAACTTTTATTCCGACATAAGACGACAAAATCAGCTATAGAAAAAACGTGTCTTTTCTAACTAAAGACACGTTCATTTGGACCCGAAGTTGTCACGAATAGCTTTTTGAATCATAGCTTCACACCGCTCCAGCTCTACTTTTAATTGTTTTTTATATAATTTAGCTTTCTCTTCTCCCTCATTTGTAAATGTATAATAAACCACTTCTTGAAGCTTCATTCCTTCTTTTTTACGCTTCACCTGTTTGAGGACACCGTCTTCAATCAAGTCATGAAGAGCTTTGTATACCTCAGAATGATTAGGTTTGAACCCAAAAGGGCGAAATTCATCTCTCAACACATCTAATAACCGAAGGCCATACAGACGCTCTTGCTCCGTCATTGTAATCATATATAATTTTAAGAAAGCACGTTGTTTTAATAGAAAACCACTGGATGTACGCTTTTCTCTCATCTCAACTTCCTCCTTCACATACTTGCTTTCATTCAGGATAATAGAAAGCTCTATACGTAATTATACTTTTTTTATTCTACATAATCCTTCTTTTTCACTCAAAATCTCTTTTTTTTCTCACATTTTTTCACTTATTTACGTGTTTTTCTCATTTTTTGTAAGCAGGCATTGAATTTTCTTTTTTTCATATATATAGAAGGAATTTACGTGAATATAAGGAGGGTTTCCTTTGAGTAAAAAATATGAAGAGATTGATTGGGGTTCGATTCAGCATAAGGTAGAAGATATGCTTGGAAATCACTTTTGGAGCGATTTAAATCACATCTTGCCCAAACGATTTCCAAACGTCGACTTATATGAAACTGATAAAGAAGGCATTATTGTCGTTGAGGTTCCTGGACTGCATTCAACTAACGACATTCAAATCAAGTTGGACGCAAATATATTAACAGTTGAAGGAAACGTTCCTTATGCTTATGAAGCATCTAAACAAAAGTTAAAGCTCAACGAGCGCCATACAGGCGTATTTTCTCGCACGGTCAAACTTCCTTTTCACTACACAGACGAACCAGTTCGCGCTAAGTACAAAAATGGATTATTGGAAATTCGACTGAATAAGATAGAAAATGATCAAACCATTGCTATACAATTTGAAGATGATTAACTGCACGTAACAAAAACCCTTCTGTTAGCAGAAGGGTTTTTGTTAGAGCGCTGAACTTAACACAATGTTTCCTTTTGGCGTCTTATTATTCGCGTTCGGTTCTAAAGTAATTGCCATAACATCCCACTTTTCAGTCTGTTCTTTTTGGCTCATCGTATAGACCACTGTCCCGTTTCCATTTTTATCTGTTACAAAAGCACCTGCCGGATGAGGCTTATCACCTTTTATGAGCCACACCTGATAGACTTCATTCCCCTTTACGTTTTTCAAGTTATTCGCTTGAATAACCACATTTAGATTTCCACCCTTTTTCGTAAGAGATGCTGTTGCTTCGCCAGAAACGTTCGGCTCTGCCTGCAGCTTTATTGTTTTTTCAGATGTAAGAGGTTCGTTTTGAGGAGCAACCGAAACATTTGGCTCTTGTTTGCCTTTGTCTCCATCTTTCAACAGAAAGTAGCTGTTTCCTGCAAGAGATAAAAGAAGTGCCGCAGCTAATCCAATAATGATGGACTTTTTATTTGATTTCTTAGACGCAGCATGTTGTTTTTCATTTTTTAAAGCGATTGGTTCCCTCTTTGTCTCGCCTTGTTCTTCTTCGAATACATTCGCAAGTATTCGCTGTTTCATTTCTGGCGGAGGAGATTGTTCTGGTGTCAAATACGTTAGATCTCCAAGAACTTCCTCTAGCTCTCTTAGTTCTTCTTGACAGCTTTGACAGTTTTTTAAGTGCATTTCAAACTCTTTTTTCTCATGGGAAGTCAACTGATCATTATAGTAATCAATTAGTTTATTGCACATACTCATGAATCAGCTCTCCCTTCTGCATCAGTACCTAAATATGTTTTTAATTTCCGCAACGCTAATCGCACCCTACCCTTTACTGTTCCTAATGGGATTTGCTGCTCTTCTGCTACTTTTTGCTGCGTTAATCCCTTAAAATAAACGGATTGAATAATCTTTTTTTGGTCTTCAGACAATTTTGATACAGCGTGCCGTACTCTCTGCTGTTCTTCTTTCCACTGAAGCTGCTCGTCAATCTGAGGATAATCATCTTCAATAAAATCAAAAATTTCTTCTGAGAAAATAGGATCGTTTTTTCTTTTTCTTACAATATCAATCGCGGTGTTTCTTGTAATCGTAAACAGCCATGATGAAAACTTCCCTTTTTCATCGCTGTAAACTCCCTTTCCTCTCCACAGCTTAATAAACACTTCTTGAACAGCTTCTTCAGCAATATCAGAGCTATTTGTTAACCGGTATATAAACGAATAAAGAATTCGCTCATACTTGTCATACAGCAGTTCAAGGGCTTTTTTGTCTCGTTCTTTTATTCTATTGTATAAGACAACGTCGTTTTGCTCTTTCATACCCTTCTCCTTTAACTCTTATGAGTCCTTATTATATAATCGAATTACCTTTGAATTTGGATCACTTTCATATCTTTTAAACGTACCTTTATTTTTCAAAAATGACAAGTAATTATACTTTTTGTATGGAATAGGAGCGAAATCGTCCGATGAAACATTTAATTCTTTTTGATGGTATATGTAATTTATGTAATAGCAGTGTTCAATATATTATTAAACATGATGAACAAGCTTTGTTTTCTTTCGCTTCTCTTCAATCAGATTTCGGAAAGCAGCAGCTAGCCTCTCACGGCTTACTTCCTGAGCAATTAGACAGCATTGTATATATTCATGGAAACCAAAGATATGTAAAGTCAACGGCTGCTTTAAAAATCGCCAAGCGCTTAGATGGACCCGTTAAATTTTTATATGCTTTCATTATCATTCCTGCACCTATTCGAGATATAGTATACAACTGGATCGCTCGCAACCGATATAAGTGGTTTGGCAAACAGCAGCACTGCATGCTCCCAACTTCTGATATGAAAAAGCGGTTTGTTGATGACTAAAAAAGTTTGGGGCATAGAGAAAAAACAGTTCCAAAGAGGAATATATGTGTGTTAAGGAAGTCTATTCATTAAAAAATCCGAACTGATTCAACATTCCAATGAAAGAATGCTGAACTATAGTTCGGATTTTTCAGCTAACATATGGTTGTACGAGCTTTTTTAGCTTCCACCCATTGCTTTTTTATTCGTTGCTTCAATTGCCTGCTTTATTATTAGGGAAAAGTCTTGTTCTTTCATCACTTTTAACCCTTCGGCAGTAGCGCCGCCTGGAGTTGTTACTTGCTCTCTTAAAGACGCAGGATCTTTGGTTTCATGCAGCATTTGTACAGAGCCATACATCATTTGAATAACTAAATCTTTGGCTGTTTTTTCGTCCACACCGTAAGCAGTAGTTGCATCAATTAACGATTCTGCAAAATAATATAAAAACGCCGGTGCACTGCCAGTTACAGCCGTTAGCTCATGTACTTCTTTCTCTGAACACTCATGCGCTTTACCAATTCCTTTTAAAATCATTTGAAGCACTTCTTTATGCTCTTTTGTGGCAGAAGTTCCAAGTGTATATAGTGACATCGATTGTCTAATCATAGCAGCTGTATTTGGCATAATCCAAGCGACAGGCGTATCCTGCGGAAGATGACTTTCTAAGTAACTCGGACCAATCCCTGCCGCTAACGTTACGACAAATTGTTGATTTAAATGAGTCGAAAGTTCCTTGAGCACGGAAGGATGGGCCTCGGGAGGCATCGCTAAAATAATAACATCCGAATTGTCAACTTCTTGGCACCAATTTTGCGTCGTGTGTACGCCGTACGTTGTTTCAACACGCTGTAACCGCTCAATATCTCCGTTGTTTGACATCACCACTGCCTCAATACTGTCAGCGCTGCTCGTAACCAAACCAGCCGCTACAGCTTCAGCCATTCGTCCTGCTCCAATAAATAAAATTCGCTGTTTTTTCATCTGTTACTCCCAGTTATATGTCCAGAATTCTTCTCTAGTTAATAAACGTTCCATTTGCGGATAGTCAGATAAGCGATCGAAGTCAATTGCGTTCATCATTCCTTCTGTTTGAGAACGATGGGCTTTTAACGCTTCAATTTTTTTATCTTTCATCGCTGTTACATCAAAAATAACATCTGGTTCTCCAATATGTTCAATACGATCTTTCGAAAACGCATGACACCAAACAACCGGACGCTTTTCTTTTGGCATACGTTTTACCGCTTGAATTGTAGCTGCACCCGTAGCATTATGATCAGGGTGTACCGCAAAGCCAGGGTAATGTGTTAAAATGTGAGTCGGCTTTACATCGTTAATGATTTCTTCAATTTTATCTGCAAAAACATCAATATCAAGAAATTCCAGCGTTTTATCACGAAGCCCTAGCATACGCAAGTCTTGAATATCTAAAACGTTCGCTAAATCTAAAAGTTCTTTTTTTCGGATTTGAGGTAAAGTTTCACGGTTAGCAAACAGCGGTCTACCCATATTTCGTCCCATTTCACCTAGCGTAACACAGGCATATGTAACGGGCGTTCCTTTTTGTCTAGCTTGCGTGATCATTCCTGCTGCTCCATATGCTTCATCGTCAGGATGCGGAAATACAATTAATAATCTTTCTTCCATATTCTATTCTCCTCTCTTTTCTCTTATGAAAACGGATGTTCACTTAATTGAAGGGCAACTGCTAAACGACCTTCAAAGTCATGCCCAGCTAGAAGAAGTCGGCCTTCTTCATCAATTTCCCAATCTGTTAATCCCTCTGCATAAATCCATCCTAAATCAATTTGAAGACCTACACGATAAGGACCTTCTCCAGTTATCTTTCCGTTTGAAATAGTGACTTTACCATTGCGAATAAAAGCCCCAACTGTCATTACTTTTTCATTTACGTGTGAAGCATATGCACCGTTTGTCGTTTCAAGGTGTACATATACGTCTTTATTTAAAAATGTTTGTATTTTTTTTTGGACTGTTTCTTTATGAATTGGTTGCACGCTTGTTACTCCTTTCTCATGTTCATAAATTGTATTGTACTAAAAATCATGAGCGAATCCTAATGTTTAGTTCTAGAGTTTGAATTTCTTTATTCCATCGTTCATAATCATACATAAATGTTAATTCTTCCCAATTTAACATACTGATTTCTTGAATGTCTATAATAATCTCAGCAAGTTCACGACTAAGCATACCTAGTTCTTTTCCTTCGGTCAGCTTTTTTTTGTAACGATTAAAAGCTGGATCTAATTGTTCAATTTGTGCATAAATTTCATGGATAGAGCCATATTGTTGAATAAGAGGCAGTGCGGCTTTTTCTCCTACACCAGGAACACCCGGAATATTGTCCGATTTGTCACCAAGCAATGCTTTTACGTCCACCCATTGACGAGGATGAATATTATATTCTTCTTGAAAGTGCTTGAAGCCATAAACAAGATCGCCAACCTGCTTTTTGGCAATAATTTGCGAAATATGTTGATCTAGGAGCTGAAGCAAGTCTCGGTCATTGCTATAGATGTACCCTGGACTTTGCTTTTCCTTACTCCACTTGCTTACAAGTGCTCCAATTAAATCATCTGCTTCATAAGAAGACAATGACATTTGATAAATGCCTACTGTGTCAAAAAATTGTTTTAACGTTTCATACTGCTGAATCAGCGGCTCAGGCAGCTCTGCTCTTGTTTGCTTATATAGGGCGTATGTATCTTTACGTTTTGTATCCTCACGCTTAACATCCCAAGCGACGAAAATATGGCTTGGCTCATATTGGTGAATCAATGCATGCATTTTTTGAATCGTTACTCTGAGGGCATTCGTAAATTGGCCCTTACTATTTCTTGTCAACGCTGCTTCATCTCTGCCATAAGAAGTAGCAAAATAACAGCGGCTTAATAAATTAAATCCATCAATTACTAATAGTGTTTCGTTCACATAGTCACGTCCTTTGAAAACTTTGCTCCTTTAGCTTTTAGAGCAAACATACTATAGCACTTGTTCTTTGCACGCGTCAATGAAGCGCACAAAGCTCAAAACACGCCCATTTTTTTCTCTCAATGTAAATGTAGTATAAAGATGTTAAATTGTTGTTATGATTTATTCGTTTGGCTTTTAGAACTTTTGACTATCCTATAAAATGAGGATGAAAGATCAATCCTACAAATGAAGGTGAAAAAAGTGAATAAAAACACGATGATTAAAACATTAAAAGTTATATCTGTTGTGTCGCTTCTCGCTTTGTTATTTATCATTGCTTATGATCGTTCCATGTCTACATCCATGATTATTTTGTTCAGTTCGCTCATTTTCTTTGTATTTGTACTTAGCGACTTTTTTTTCGATCGCAAGCCGTGGGGATTAAAAGGCCTTCAATTATATATATCACTGATGTTATTCATCATTGCCATTTTTGAAATGCATCAAGTTGTCAGTTCACTTTGCGTTATTTCCATTATGGCTCTACCAAAAGTTATTGACGAATTAGCTTAAGTGTGAATGATAAATGATAAAATCCATGATCACAATGATCATGGATTTTATTACGTTTTGAGTAATTTTTCAGAGATGCGAAGAGCTTCTTCTATGCCAAATTTACGTACTAAACTGATGGCTTCCTTTATTTCTCGTTTTTTCAAATCATGGGTCGGATTTAAATTTAACAACACTTGAATAACAACTAAATCCCGCATCGTAAACATCATATTCTTTTTCATATCCCGCTGAAATGTATACTGCTCTTTTAAGAGCCGGTCACTTATTGCTAACACTTTCGACTCGGGAAGATGTAGCTGCGCTCCTGCTTCTTGACAAGACCACAACTTTTTCACTCGATCTTCAGCATTCATATTTGCGACTCGTGCATATGTAATATCACTGTTTTCTTGACGAATCTCTATCTCTTTTAACGTTGGCTTTAGCACCGTTTTTCGCTTGGAGACTTTTTTCTTATCAACTCCTGTATCTCCAAGGACCCTGCCGTGAACGGTGTAAATGTCGTATTCATTTTCTCTTTTTACATCTTGTTTATTGTATTTTGGAAAATAACCATTTACAAGCATCGTTCTCAGCATATCTAATTCTTTTTTTAATCCATGCACTTCAATATATCCAACAGCACAAATTTCTTTGTGGAATTTTTTTGTGTTGCTAACGCCTTTTCCTGCAACGTGAGCTCTTACTCTTTCTAATAGAGAGCCCGTCGTTGCTCCGATATACAAAAGCCTGCCCGGTTTATCAAAGAAAAAATAAATGCCGGGAGCGGAAGGAATTTGTCCTATTTCTGCTGTACTTAGCAGCTTCTGCAGTACCTGCATGACTGCTAAATCAATTTTCGCTGTCATTATTTTTGATAACCTTTTAACATTTCTTCATACACTTTTAGATGCGTATACACAGTTTGAAGAAGCGGTACGTGTATAGACGATTTTTCAGCTAATGTCAGCAAATATCCTTGAAGGTGGTCTCCTTCAATTTGAAAACTTTTTTCCATATCACGCTGCATCGATGACTTCATGTCATACGTCATTTTGTCCATCGTATTCATATGCTGTTCAATAATCCCTTCAGCTAATGGTGCATCGTATGCCATCATAATATTTTCAACTTCTTTAAAAAGCTCTTGTACGAATTGACGCCCTCCTTTTGCCGCTAGCACTGGGCCAACAGGTGCGCGCATAAGAGTGGTCATGCCTGACATAACCGTAATAAATAAATACTTATGCCACATATCCTGTTCAATATATGAACTTTTTACAAACGAAGCTTTTGTACCACTGAACGCTTGCTCAATCAGTTGTAATCTTTCTGTTTCCTTCTGCTTAAATTCACCGAATACAAGTCTGTGAGCAGGACTCGTCTGGACGACCTCTCCATCTTTGTTTAAAGTTGTTTCAATAAAGCACAGTCCTCCAATGACTTTTTCTTCCCCAAATGCTTCTTGTAAAGGACCCACGTGAGCCATACCATTTAACAAAGGTACGACAACTGTCTGATTCCCTACAAAAGGACGCACATCCTCAATTGCTTGTTTAAGATGATAAGCCTTAGTTGTGAACAAAATAACATCATAAGGCTCTTTCACCTCAGATTTTGTAATAGCTTGTACAGGTGAAGTGAAGTCACCGTGTATGCTCTTGATAACAAGTCCATTTTGTTCCAGCTCTTTTTTTCTGCGATCTCTGACAAGAAAAGTCACATCCTCTCCTTTTTCCACGAGCCTGCCTCCAAAGTAACCTCCAACGCCGCCTGCGCCTAAAACTAATATTCGCATAACTTTTGCTCCCCTTTTTCTTTTTCTTTTATTGTAGCACAGCTAGTTTGAAATTTTATAATATTCTTATTTCATTGTATTTTGAGTTTTTTACAAAAGATAGCCATAGTGCTTTTAAAGTTGTTATAATGAATACAAAAAAAGCATAAAAATTTACGCTTAAACATTTATCCCCTCTTGGATATACTATTTACCAATCCGCAATCGGAAAAGTTTCGATTTAAACAATGTTATTTACATAGGAGAGACTGAAATGAAAACAGAAATCTACATTTTATCTGGATTTTTAGGCAGCGGAAAAACAACGTTGCTTAAACAGCTGCTTCAGCAAGAAAAAGATCGTAATCGCACCATTGCTGTTGTGATGAATGAGCTTGGCCAAGTTTCGATTGACTCAAATGAAGTAGAAAAAGACACGCCGTTAAAAGAATTGCTAAACGGCTGCGTGTGCTGTACTATTCAAGGTCAATTTGAAACTCAGCTTCATTCACTTCTACAGGAGAACACATTGGATGCTATCTATATAGAGACAACCGGAGTTGCACATCCCATTGAAGTGTTGGATGCCTGTATGTCTCCACTTTTTGCGCATCAAGTCACGATTAAAAGTATTATCACCACACTCGATGCAACAAGGTGGAAAGAACGTGGGTCCTTAAGCATTCAACTTCAAAAACTTCTTCAAGAACAAGTAAAACATGGGGATGTAATTTTATTAAATAAAACGGACATGCTGTCTGAGGCAGAAAAGTCTTCCCTGCTTTTTGAGGTTCAATCAATTAACGCTCGTGCAATAACATTATTAACGACATTTTCCCGCGTGAAGCTTGACCTGATTCAAAGAGCTCAGCTGTCTCAAAAACAGCCGCACCATAAGGCTCATGTTGAAGATCATCTTCATTTGAAAACATTTGTATATGAGTTTACAAAAAACGTGGATCTTGAATTATTTGAAAATTGGCTGCGCCAAATGCCAGATACCATCTATCGTATTAAAGGCTATATGCGCTTTACTCATTCGGATGATACGTATTCGTTTCAATATTCATACGGCATGCCTCTATATATGAAAGAAATGATGAAGCTGCCCACCACTCTTGTCTTTATAGGGGAAAACCTCGACCACACTAAGATGAAACAAGAATTATTTAATCTTGAACAGCAGTCCAATTAAAAATCCCGCCTAGAGCGGGATTTTTTTATTACTTATAAACAGGCATTTTGTACTCTGCGCAAAATTTCATATGCACGATTTCCGGCTAACTCTGTCAACTCTTCAAATTTTTCATCTCTTTTCAAATCAAGTTCAATAATTTCTTTTGCCAGCTCAATAATCTCTTCTTTTTTCAATTGTTGCACAGCCATTTAAAACGCCCTTTCCTTTTAGAATTTATGTATATTCTCACATTTATTTTCTATTCATCATTTTGAAAGCAAGTGATTAACCACAAGGCTTTATCCTGTATGGTTAACCACTTGGGATCGAGTTAATCATTAGTTTATAGGACTCTTTTCCCTATTTCATTATTTATGTCACTTTTTCTCACATAATAATTCAATAATATAACATATATATGTTAGAATATATTACATGTTATAATTTTTTGTATTTTTTTCCTTTATAATAATAACATACTACTACGTACTCAGGGGTGAGGGAGATTGTCTACGAATGAAGCGTCATATCGAGATAAAAAAGTCATGTCTATTGGGATTGTAAAAGAATTAACCGGTTTATCAGAAAGACAAATTCGCTACTACGAGAAAAGAAGCCTGCTCTTTCCGGACCGAACCAATACGGGTATCCGGAAATATTCGTTTTCAGACGTCGAACGATTAATGGATATTGCCGATCGCATAGAAGAAGGAGTTCAAACGAGTGAAATACGCACAGAATTGGCCAAAAAAGATGAAGCGAGAAAAATGAAAGAAGTAAAAAACCAAATGCTTCAAGGTCAGTTGAACGCTCATTTCAAGCGGAAGCTATAAAGTATACATACGGTGACTTTCCCGTCTCCGTTTTTATTTCTTTACGGCAAACAAAAAAGCGCATATCTAAAGATATCCGCTTTTTTGTCCGTTAAGCTGAGCGCCCTTTAAAGAATTTCGGCTGATGAGAACTCATGAACTTCGTTTTAGATAAAATGAACATAACCGATCCGCTCCAAATGAACAAAAAGGCAATCATCTCTACGCTAGAAAACGGTTCATGATACACGAATACCCCTAATAAAAGCGTCATGGTAGGAGCAATGTACTGTAAAAAACCGACCATCGATAGCGGAATAAGAGGGGCCCCCTTAGCGAAATATAGTAGTGGCATAGCTGTAGCAACACCGCCTCCAATTAAAAGAGCACTCAGATCAAGCGACTGAAGAGAAAAACTTGAAGATCCTTTCACTAAAAGAAAAATAAAATAAATAACCGCAATAGGTGCAACCATCATCGTTTCAATCGTTAATCCTACTTTTGCTTCTAATTGAATAGTCTTTTTTACAAGTCCGTACAAACCAAAGCTAAACGCTAAGCTTAATGATACCCATGGGATATGCCCGTATGTAACTGTCATAACGATAACACCTATAGCAGCTAATCCAACAGAAGCACCCTGCCAAAAATTAAGCTTCTCTTTTAAAACGACTATACCAAGTAAAATACTAACGAGCGGGTTGATGTAGTAACCTAAACTTGTTTCAATAATATGATTATGGTTAACCGCCCAAATGTAAACGAACCAGTTGATGCTGATCAGCACTGAAGCCACAAATAAAATGACCGCTTGTTTCGTATTACGAAATAATAAACCAAGCGTCTTCTTTAAAGCACTCATTTGCTTTGTCACAAGCAAAAGTAAAAGCATAAAAACAAATGACCATATGACACGGTGAGCGAGTATTTCATTCGCATTCACCTCGCCAAGAAGCTTCCAGTAAAGCGGAAAAAGCCCCCACATAACGTAAGCGCTGGCTGTATAAACAATACCTGCTCGCTTAGAATCTTGATTCATTTCTCAACCTCTTTTCTTTATCTCTCTGTCTCTTATCATTATAGATGCATTTACCTCTTTTTTATAGTTTTATTTTGCCTATCGAAATAGCTCATAAAAAAACGATCGCTTTTAGCTCGACCGTTTTTTATACCTTATTTTTTAGGCTGTTTGAATACTTTGGCACTGCGAATATACTCTACATCTTGTACATTTTCTCGCGCGTTAGCGATTCGAGCCGCAGCAAAGAAGTAATCGGATAAACGATTTAAATACTGAAGCACCGCCGCATTAATTTTATACTCACGCTGCACGCCAACAACAAGCCGTTCTGCGCGGCGTGTAATCGTCCGGCAAATGTGAAGCGTTGTCGCTGCAGGTGTGCCTCCAGGTAAAATAAAACGCTCAATGGCCGGCGCTTCTGACATATAGACATCAATGCGCTTTTCAAGTACTGATATCATGTCGTTTGTTACTTTGTACGGATGATCATCTTTTGCAAATGCTAAATCACTTCCACAGTCAAATAGCTCATGTTGAATCGTAATTAGCTCTTCTTTTACATCTTTTAATGTTGTTTCATCCAGCTGATAAATCGCTTGACCTACAAAGCCATTTAGCTCATCAATCGTACCGTATGCTTCCACTCGAATATCATCTTTATTTACTCGTCCTCCAATTAAGCTTGTCTGCCCTTTGTCCCCTGTTTTTGTGTAAATGTTCATTGTATTTCCTCCTTCAATCGATTAGCAATTCCGTACCAAATGTGATCTACTTTCCGGGCATGTGCCGCTAAATGCTGATACGCATACCCGCATTCATCTCTCCACTGCCGCTCTGTTGGATCTAAAGGAACAATCCCTTTGCCGACTTCAGTTCCAATCACTATTAACTTTTCCCATACACCGCTGTCTCTCCACTTCTGTATTAACTTTTTAACAACAAGGTGCGGAGACTCCAACTCGCTATGTATTAATTCCTTAACATAGTGCTCAAATCCTTCTAGCACTATGTAACTTTCTTCGAACTCAAGCACTGGTAAAACAGGGTCTTCATACAAATAATGCCATTTTACCGACTCACTGGCATAATGCTGCTTCACCCATTTTCTTTTGCCGGTAAATGCACCGCCGAATACGAAATGCATGCTCTTCTCTCCTTTGCCTGTTTGTATGTACACGCTACTGAAAAACCTTCTCCATAAGAAAAAGAAACATCCCAAAGCGACGCTGTCTGTTTAAAATGGGATGCAAGTAAACGCAGTGGGCCGCCATGCGACACAATAGCAATGTGACGCAATTGCTGACTGGCCGCCAAATCGACCGCTTCTTCCCACGCTGCCCAAACTCGGTTTGAAAAGTTTGAGAAGCTTTCACCATTCGGAGGCGTATGTTCTGTCCAGTGATCAATCCAATTTCTATACGCCCGTATGTTTTTTAAATCTTCATACGTCTTCTCTTCCCAATCTCCAAAATGCAGCTCACGCCAATTTTTATTTTTAACCACCTGAGATTTTGGAAAAACAACTGCACTTGTTTCTAGCGCCCTTTTTAAGTCACTGGAAATAACGAGCTGAGGTTCTAGAAAAAGCTCTTTCAATTCATTTTTCCCTTCTATACTTAAAGGCGGATCACTCCACCCTATATATTTTTTCTGTTGATTTTCAAGCGTCATGCCGTGACGAATACATGTGATAACCAAAGAATTATCCATAAAAATGTTTCTCCTCCTTCAATGGTTGCCCCTATAACATCTCCTGTTACGCCACCAAACTGCGAACGATAAAATCGTATCCAGAGCCATAAAAAACCGGCAAAGAAAAGAATAATGAATTTATTGTCCATAAAAATAACGAAAATAGCAACTAAGAATAGGCTCATGATGATAAATCCGTAAATAGACCGTTTGGTGACTCCTTGTTGAAAATAAGCAGCCAGACCCGTATCTTTAGCGGGCTTATCTCTCATCAACGAAAAGGCTGCTCCAATTCTTGGAAGGGTAAAGACAATTAAGCATGCCCAAATTGATAAAGAAGAAAGAGACACTAATTCATAGATCGCACTAAAACGCAGCAGCAGCAGAACCATAAGAGAAAGAATAGCAAAAGACCCAACGTGCGGATCACTTAAAATCTGCAGTTTTTTTCCCTTTGACTGATGAGAAAAATACGCATCGCTTACGTCCATCCAGCCGTCTAAATGAAGGCCACCCGTTAAAACAAGCGGTAAAAGCAAAACTAAAATACTATCAACAATCGTAGTGATAGGTGAAGATTGAAGCAGCTGTAAAAAGCTATAAAACATCAAGCCTAGTAACATACCAATCCAAGGCAGTACAAAAAGTGAGCGTGCCGTTCTTTTTTCAGTCCATTGAACAGTTTTAGCTAGTGGTAAGATCGTAAAAAACTGGAGAGAAATCCGTAGTATGGCTATCCATTCTTTCATATATCTACACATTCCTTTCCTTTTTTAAAACGATAGATTCCCGCTTCTACACAAATAGCCACATCTGCTTTTTCTACAATATACTGATGTAATTTCCCTAATATCTTCATATAGCTATATGTGGGCTCTTCTAATACGCCCGCTTCAAACAGTTCATTAGATACTAGCACAACCGTCTGAGACTGCGCAAACAGCTTATCGAGCGTTTCTGTCATATGACGAAAAACCGCTTGTTTCCCTTCTTTTGTTTGCCACCTTTTTTCTGTTAAAAAAAGCTCATTGGCAAGCCAGTTCGTGACACAATCCAAAAGTATAGCATCATCACTTTGAAGATTTGGCAGAATTTGTTGTAAATCTACAGACTGCTCGATCGTTACCCAAGGCGTGTTCGCTGCTTGGCGTTCTTTTTGATGAAGCTGGATGCGTTTTTGCATTTCCTTATCTGTTTGCCTGCTTGTGGCAATATAAACAGTGCGCTTTGTACAAAAAGTTTGAACCATGTTCTCCGCTGCACTTGATTTTCCGCTTCGAACGCCTCCGCTAATAAAGATGATCATATTTCATCAAGTCCTTGTTTGATTACGTTAAGTAAATAGTCATTTTCTTCTTTCGTTTTCACAGCCAAACGGATATAGCGTCCATTTAAAAATGGAAAGTTTTCAGTATGACGAGCTACCACGCCATGGCTTGCTAAATAGACAAGCCATTCGCGCGTTTTAATAGAAGACGGAACGCTGCAAAGATAATAGTTTGTTTGAGAAGGAGAAACCAAAAGCCCCCATTCCTTTAGTTCACTCAAGGTCCGTTCCCGTTCTTGTTTAATATAATGTACGGTTTCTTTTACAAAATCTTTTTCATCCACACATATCATGCCTATTTGCTGCGACAATCCATTTACACTCCAAGGAGGCTGCTTTTTAGCCATCTTGCTAATGATTTTTTCATTTGCCAAAATATAGCCAAGACGAACCCCGGCAATATTAAACATCTTTGTCATGGAACGCACAACAATGATATGCTCATAATCCAGAATAAGAGAATCAAATGAAGGCTGATGTTCGACAAAATCAATAAATGCCTCATCAATCATTAAGTATGTACCATGATGAGCAGCAGCTTTTACTACTTTCATCCATTCCTCATGACTATACATAACGCCCGTTGGATTATTTGGATGACAAATCCACAGTACTTTTATGTCCGGAAGAATACTCATAATCAACTCTATATCCCAGCTCCAGCCATTTTCTTCAGCTAAAGGAACGTATGTCACTTCACATCCATAAGCTTTACTTGCCTGTTCATATTCAACGAAAGTCGGCTGTACAATCCCTGCTTTCTCTCCTGAAAATAACGAAGCAATAAGGAAAAACGCTTCAGCGGCGCCATTTGTAGGCAGCACTTGAGCAGCTGAAACATGATGATGAGCTGCAAGTTTATTTTTCAGCTCCGTTACTTGAGGGTCAGGATAACTAAACGCTGCACCCTTGAATTCGTTCCACTTTTCGTGAAGCACAAGGGGAGCCCCTAAAGGATTTGTATTCACGCTAAAGTCTTTTATATGCGACAAATTCTCAGCCCCTATTGCTTTTAAAAAGACATTAGGATTAGCTCCATGTGTAGGTAATAGCACTAATAACTCCTCCTAACAAAAGATATAATAACCACGTAGCATAGACCGTCCTTTTCATAATGAAAACAGCTTGTTCAATATGACCGGCTTGCAGAGGAATGAGTGGTTCACCCATTTTTGCACGATTAGATTCTATGCCTTTATATGTATTAAGCCCGCCGAGTTGAATACCTAACAGAGCAGCCACTGCGCTTTCCCCGTATCCGCTATTTGGGCTGGGATGCTTCTTAGCATCACGCTTAATCAAACTCGTTACATGCCCAAGAGAATACTGGCTTTTTGCTACATTAACAGCCGTCATCACCACTGCAGTTAACCGACTTGGAATATAGTTTAATACGTCATCGGTTTTTGCACTAAAGTAGCCGAACAGAAAGTAGCGGTCATTTTTGTACCCAACCATCGAATCACATGTGTTAATAGCTCGGTAAAAAAAGGCTAGGGCTCCTCCTCCTATAAATGCATAAAAAAGCGGAGCTGTAATACCATCACTTGTATTTTCAGCCACGGTCTCTACCGTCGCTCTGGCAATTTCTCCTTCTGACAAACGATCTGTATCTCGTCCCACAATCATACTTACTTCATATCTAGCTTTCTCCATATCTCCTAGCTGAAGCGGCTTTTGTACCTTATAGGCAGCTTCGCTTAAAGAACGAGTGGATATAGTAGTCGCAATCATTACGCCCTCTACTAAAACACCTGCTATAAAATGAACTCCGTACAAAGCATGGAGGAACAAAAAGGGAACAACTCCTGCGAGCACAGCCATACTTATCACAAGAAGCAATCCTTTAAATCGTCTTCCTGCACCTTTATTTAATCTAGAATCTATCCAATAAATCCATTTGCCAAACCAGCGAACGGGATGCGGCCAATTTTCGGGATCGCCTATAATTCGGTCAATTAGTAAAGCAATCGTCATGGCCGTCATGTGTGCAATTATCGCTTGTGTAATACTCATTTCTTCACCTCTTTCCCTTAAGTCCCTGCTCTAAGCTTATTTTCACCAGCTTGGCTACCGCTTGCCCTAAAGCGGTCATAGAGCCTGCATATTCATATAATGGTCCTTGCTGAGACGCTGCAACTGAGATGCTGTCCGTAGATGTCCCCGTAGCAATCGTCTTTGTAGCCGGATCTATGACACCCAGCTGTGACAGCGTTTTTGTTTTAGCTTCTGTGGCCGCAATAAAAAGCTGTAAAAACGCTGCATCCGTAAGCGTACCTTCCACGAAAAAAAACATATTAATTGTACCGGGAGAAGAATAGAACGGGACAGCTTCGTCAGCTGTAATATCTACTGCGTTTCCTACTCCAGCCGTTATCACGGAAGCTACTCTTACTCCGTAGCCTTCATAACAGTAAATCGCTCTTTCTTTTAACCAAACGGCTGTCATTAACCCTACGATTTGCTCATGGCGCACATTTTCTTTCATCAAATATTGCTCATACTCCAAAGAAGGAGTATCTGAATAATAGTCTTTGTGAACAAATCGATTGTAAAAGGTGTCCGTTTCCGTAATGCCTGTTCCTAAAACCCCTGAGCTGTATGTTTTATAAGAAGTCTCGGTTTTCATGATTAAAAGCTCAGGCCGTTCTTCAATTTTAAGATGTGAAAAGGGACCAATCCCCTTTTCAATTCGAACTGGAATATGGTCCCTCTTCTTATTTATTGTACACCTCAGGGTATACTGCTTTTGCTAAGTCCTCTAAGCCATCTACAATACGAGGTCCTAAGCGGTTGATTTTGTTTTGATCAACCTTCTCGATGTTACCCTCTTTTACAGCAGTCATGCTGCTCCAAGCGGGACGCTTCATAATCTCATTTTTATCTGCATCATACGTTGCGATAATAACGTCAGGGTTTAACTTAACAACTTGCTCTTCAGAAAACTTAACCCAACCCTTTTCACTAGCCGCTACGTTATCAGCACCGATCATAGTAAGCATTTCGTTCATGAACGTACCTTTTCCTGTTGTATAAATCTCAGGAGCTCCTGATACCTCTATCCATACTTTTTTACGATCTTCTTTTGAAATCGTTTTTGCTTTTTTCTCAATTGAAGCTACTTTTTCTTTCATGTCTTTAATTGTTTGATTAGCTTCTTTTGTTTTACCTGTTAATTTACCGATTTGCGTAATAGAATCATAAACCGTGTCAAACGTTGTTGAATCTTTTACAACAAATACCGGAATACCCGCACTTTCAATTTGTTTAAATACTTCATCCGAAACGCCCATACTTGAAGCGTGTGCTAGCACTAAATCAGGATTTAAAGCAATAACTTTTTCCGCATTAACGTTCATATCTCCTACCTGCGCTTTTTTCTTTACGCTTTTAGGATAATCATCGTTGCTTGTAACACCGACTAATTCTTTTTCAAGGCCAAGGGCATATACAATTTCCGTATTACTTGGCATTAAGGAAACAATTTTCTTAGGCTGTTTTTTCAACGTAATTTCTTTATCACGCGCGTCTTTTACCTTCACTGGAAATGCAGCTTGTGACGTTTGTGCCGTATCTTGCTTCGTTTTTTTATCACTGTTGCTTTGGCTGCCTGCACCGCATGCAGCAAGTACGATGACTAACAGTGCAATAATGGAATACGAAAGCCATTTTTTCATCTAAATACTCCCCCTATATATTGTTCATTGTGAATACGAAACCTCCACGTTAAAGAAAAAGCAAATGATCATGCAAAAAGCAGCGCTATCCCGTTTTTCCGCTTTGACTATGTATACTGCTCGCCGGCAGCTTCAAAATAAAAAAGCTTTACTTTCAATTGAAAGCAAAGCAGGTAACGTCAAGATAAGCAGGAAAAGAATCCGTTCACTATACTTGATATGTATGTTCATTACCCTGCTTCACCCTTCCTCGAAGGTTTCACAGCTAACAATAAGGCAGGTCTCCTGACTTACGCACAAAGCGCTTACAGTGGCGGGACCGCGCTGGTTTTTCACCAGACTTCCCTTTTCACTCAATCTTTAAATTGAGACCTTATTGCTTTACGATTATTCACTTGTCCTAGTATACCCCACTCATGGAAAAATGGAAATAGCCATTCTCACAAAAAAAAGCTGCAAGAATGCTCTCGCAGCTTAAGGAATTAAAGAGTTGCTAAAAATTCACGGACCGCTTCAGGCGTTTTAGCATTTGCACTGTGCAAGTGTGCAATTTTTTCACCGTTTTTATATACAAGAAGAGAAGGAATACCCATTACATTGTTTTCAGCAGAAAGTTCTTCAAACTCATCCTTGTCAATTTTAAACCATGCTTTATCTGTATTTTCATCAACGATTTCATCAATGAACATATCCAAACGTTTGCAATCAGGACACCACGTTGTCGTAAAAATCCCAACGCTTAGTGTTTCGTTCTTAATTTGTTCGCGAAATTGTTTTTCTTCCGTAAATTGTTTCATTGTGTTACCTCCAGCATCTATTCGTTCCTTCTCACTATTCTATGGTAAGAAGTCTGACTTCATTATAAACGATTTTTTTATCGTTGTGCTAATGTTTCAGCTTATTTAGACCCTAACGGTTTTAGACGTAAAAAAATGCTAGCTTAAAAAAGCTAACATTTCGAAATCGCAGAATGTTGTGTCTATTATCAGCTAAACCATTTAGGCGGCATGTTTCGGTTCCAATAAATTTTCCCTAAATCATAATGCTTCTGAAAATTATCTGCAGCCGCATGATAGTGAAAATTAAACCAGTATCCATCTTTTGGAGGATTTTCACGCCGTACATGAAATCGTATTAAGTCCTGACCGGTTTCCCGGTCATATACATGGAAAATCTTTTCACCGTAGCCAGCAGCAGGATGCTCGCTTATCTCGAGATTCTGAATTGACTGTTCACGTTCAGTGCCAATGTCGGTCAGCACTTCTTCAATTTTAGGTAACACTGCTTGACGAAATTCATCTTCAATGACAGGTCCAATTTTTGTTCCGAATTTTTCCACTGACTGTTTTTCAGCTGATTCCATTGCATACGTAACAAATGATGAAACGTCTTCATATTTTGGTTCTTCATATGGCAAATGAATATCTTCTATAACAGCTGTGACAGGAGTTGTTTCTCTTACATACCCTGCTTTATGTTGCTTGTCCGCTTTTGCATCATCAACGTATAAATATTCTGGTGGAGTGACAAGCCCAAATGTAAATACTGTAATAAATACAACTAGCATTCTTTTTATCCATCTAGGCATTCGTATCTTTCCTTTCTCATCTTTTCCCATATGGTCTTTTCATATCGTAAAATTCATTGTCATAACTCACTAGGTATTGTAACATACTTATTAATTTTTTACCTATATTTGCTTATTCATTTATGCTGTCTACGGGCATTCGACGACTTTTTAGTTAGCACCTTCCTTCTTCTGTTTGAGGTTGTCACACCGAGCGGAAACCTATACAAGATATTCCTTTTTTGCTGGATGCTTAAACACAAAAGTATTTTTATGTTCAAAAATATATCATACTTTTATGAACTTTAGATGAAATTCACAAAAAAAACTTCCAAAACTTTTTAATTCCTAAAAGGTTTTGGAAGTCTTTTCAATGAGCGTGATTCTTTTTACTTTTTTGTTTATTTTTGTATATCAATTGTCCCGTAATGAAATTTTGATGTTTTTCGTTTTTGCACGGTAAATCCATGCTCTTCAAAACGACTGCTTTTCCAATGATCTTTTAGCACGACCTTTTGTTTGGCTACTCTTTTTGCTTCTTGTATAGCCATGGGCGTCAGCGTGGTATACAGTGCTATTGCTTTAATACCGTTAATTCCATTCGATTCCTCAATTTGCTCTTGAAACATAGGATCAAAGTAGACAACATCAAAAGAATTATCTTCACAACACGCCAAAAACGATTCAAAATTTTGATGAACCACGTTTATACGCTTCATTGCATCATTCAACTCTTGTACGTCACTTTCCCAATTTAAGAGTCCTTGTTTGACTAAATAAGCTACATAGCGGTTGCCTTCTAGTCCGACAACTTTTCCGCTTTTCCCTACCGCTGCGCTCGCCATCATACTATCCGATGCAAGACCAAGTGTACAGTCAAGCACGCTCATTCCTTTTTCCAAACTAGCAGCTTCAATAAACGGATCACGTTCTCCTCGCAGCCATCTCTTCACTCTAAACATAGCGGAATTTGGATGAAAAAAAATAGGCTCCTCTTCATTTTGGACATGCAATTCTACTCTATTCTTACCGACAACCAGCACGTCTGCAGCTTGAAGATTCTGAAGATCTGCAACGGATTTCTTCTCTCTTGTTACAAAAGGTATACTTAAATCAGTGGCTACTTGTTTGGCTTTTACAATCATCTGTTCATTTGTTCGACCAGCAGTCGTAACAATCACTTTCATAACTCCCCCTACACTCTTTGGCTATTTACATAAAGAAAAAGGATGTCTATAGACATCCTTTTTCTTATAAAGTATATGCGATTTTTCTCTAAAAATCTATATACTAGATGTGACAAAAGCAGGACATTTTATGAACAGTGCTGCTTAAAACCATTTAAAATGTTTTCAAAAATAACTTCTAACGGCTGACCTTCAATTTCGTGTCGAGGAATAAAATGAACGACTTCTTTTCCTTTTAAAAGCGCCATAGACGGTGATGAAGGCTCAATGTCCCCAAAATATTCACGCATTTTAGCTGTTGCTTCCTTATCTTGACCGGCAAAAACTGTTACCACTTGATTTGGTTTTTGCTCAGACTGTAAATACGCTTGTGTCGCTGCAGGACGTGCTAAACCAGCAGCACACCCACAAACTGAATTAACGACAACAAAAGTTGTTCCTTCAACATTTTCCATAAAATCAACTACTGCTTCTTCTGTTGTTAATTCTTCATAACCAGCTTGAGTTAATTCTTGACGCATTGGTTTAACTAACTGACGCATATATTCTTCATATGCCATTGACATATTAACATTCCTCCTAACAATCATTCACGCTAAAAGCATACTATAAAAACCAGGAAAAATCTAGCTACTCACTCTTCAAATCCTCATCGTTGTCCCGTTCTCCTTTTTCATTTGACAAAAAAAGATCAAAACCGGGTCATATCATCTAAGTTTTTTCCATAAAAATGTCGATTTTTACTATTAATATTCCATTTTTTGTACTATAGTAGTAAATAGTAGTTTAGTAGAAAGGATTTTCAAATTGAACCAGCGATTTAAACCGAACCAACGATTTAAGCCAAACAAACGATTTTATGCATTTCTGTCTTTAGTGTTAGTGATTGTCGCTTCTTTGTTTTTTATTACAGAAGCCAAAGGAAGTGAATCTGCTTCATCTCAGCAAGTCTTAGCATCTACTGCATTGCCGCTGAAAGAAGCTGCATCTTCAGCACAGCCTGAGAAGCTGCTTAATACACTTCACCATAATATGTATGTAGGAAATACGGTGAACGATCAAAATCAAGCTCTTACACAGCCTGTTTATCTTACGTTTGACGATGGTCCAACACCTGATACTCTTCATATTTTAGATGCTTTGCGTCAATATAACGTAAAAGCAACTTTCTTTATGTTAAAGCATCAAATTGACGCTCACCCTGAAATTGCTAAAAAAGTAGCACAAGAAGGTCATGCCATCGGCTGTCACGGCGTCTCCCATGATATTCATGTCATGTATAGTAAAGACGGCGCTGCGCTAAAAGAAATGCAGGAGTGTCAAGCAACAGTTAAGAAAGTAACCGGTGTTGACAGTAAGTTAATCCGCGTTCCTTACGGCAGCGTTCCTTATTTAAAAGAGCCACACCGTACAGAGTTGCTAAGCCACTTTAAATTATGGGACTGGAATGTAGACAGTGAAGACTGGGCACTTCGTTCTGCACCTAGAATTATTCAGGGCCTTGAACCTCATATTCAAGGGGTTAACTCCAATGGAAGAACACCCGTCATTTTATTTCATGACAAATCCTTTACTGCACAGTCTCTGCCGACTATTTTGACTTACTTAAAACAGTCCGGCTATCAGCCTATTAAAATTGATAACACCATGCAGCCTATGCAGTTTCCAACTGCTACTGCAAAGCAGTCATAAAAAAAGATCATTCAAGTGAATGATCTTTTTTATGCTTTTCTGCTTTCTGTCATTTGTTTCCAAACAGAACCTTTTGCTTCTTCTCCGCCTTCGATACGTTCGATCGCTAGCTTGATTTGTAAGTCTACCTCAAATTCTTTATCATTCTCTGCTGCTTTTAATGCAGGAAGAGCTGTCTCGTCCCCTACTTCGTATAAATACATAGCTGCACGCCAGCGCACAAGCTTGTTTTTATCACTAAGAGCTTCACACATTGCCGGAATACCTTCTTCAAAGCCTAAATCTGACATGCAGTCTCCAGCAGTACGGCGCACAGTGACTGATTTATCTTTTAATGCTTTGTATAAATAAGGTAGTACCGTTTTTGATTCAATCATTCCTAAATAGACGGTAGCTAAGCGGCGAATAGATGCTTTTTCATCATCAAGCGCTTTATTTAAAACGTCTAAATCAGCTTCTGTCGGATCCATTTGTTCTAAATGAGCATAGCGCACTGACCAATCTTTGTCTTCTAGCATCTCTTCTGTAACTTTATAGGTTTTACGCGGCTGTACAACTTTTCCGCCTTCTTTTTCTTCTTGTGCATTGGCTACAAGGCGAGTTAATCTTTCTTGAGGATATGCTGCTGCTAATTCTTCGACTACTTCGTCTCCGATAGCCGCTAACTCTCCGTAACGAACGCCTTGTTCTTTCCATTTCCGTTCTAACACTACATTATCTGAAAAGCTTTGAAGCTCTGCTACCGCTTTTGCGAATCGTTCGGGCAGGCCAAAACGCTTTTCTTCATTTCCGTCCGTTAATTTGACTTGCATCGGTACGTTTTTGAACATTTGAACGGACACATTGACTTCACCAAAATGCTCATTCATTTTGTGTTGTTCACTGTTACTTTGCAAATCTTCACCAAACGCTGCACGAACTTGCGGCAAAATTTGCTTCCAATCATATTTGGCATTTCGCTCTACTGCTAAGAAGTCCGCTACGTGGTAGACTCCTTTTACCCCTTCTACTTTTAAAATATCTTGAACAACTTCCGGGGCCGCTTCAGCATTCTTTTCCGTATAGTTATTGCTTTTTCCGCCTGATAACACTTCGTCTAAATTAATTTTCATTGTATTCGGACTTGGCGTTGGCTCAATTGATTTAATGTTCATGTCGTATCGTACTCCTCTCATTAAAATTGTAGCATGTGGCTTATACTCAGTCTAACGACTTGTTTACGCGTTTTCAATTTCTTCAATCAGCTCTGAAAGCTCTGCCCAGCGATCAAGCAGTGTACTTAATTCTTCATTTGCTTTTTCTTGTTCTAACGATAGGTTATGCGCTTTTGTATAATCACTGCCCACCTGTTCAATTTCACTTGTTAAGCGTTCAATTTCTTCTTCTTTTGCTGCAATATTACCTTCGATTTCTTCCCATTCTTTTTGTTCTTTATACGTTAAGCGACGCTTTTTCGTTTTCTCCGGCTGTTTTGGCTTTTCTTCTTTCACTTTAGCCTGCTGAACTATTGCCTGTTTCTTCTTCATCGCTTCTTCCAATTGATCCGTATAAGCGCCAAAATAAATCGAAATGTTTCCTTCTCCTTCAAAAACTAGTAAGTAATCTGCTACTTTATCCAAGAAATAGCGATCATGTGATACGGTGATAACGACACCTGGAAATTCTTCGAGGTAGTCTTCAAGCACCGTTAGCGTTTGAGTATCCAAATCATTAGTCGGCTCATCTAGAAGCAAAACATTTGGCGATGTCATTAATAATTTCAATAAGTATAAACGACGGCGCTCTCCTCCGGACAACTTTTGAATTGGTGTTCCGTGCGTATGTGAAGGAAATAGAAATCTCTCGAGCATTTGCGACGCAGAGATCATTTTCCCATCCGTCGTATGCACAACTTCTGCCGATTCTTTAATATAATCAAGCATGCGTTGATTTAAGTCCATATCGTCGCTTTCTTGGGTATAGTAAGCAACTTTAACCGTTTGTCCTCTGTCAATTTCACCGCTATCCGGCTCAATTCGCCCTGCAATCATATTCAAAAGTGTAGACTTTCCGCTTCCATTTTTTCCGACAATTCCAATCCGGTCTTGTTTTTTCACAATGTGCGTAAAGTCTGAAAGAATGATTTTATTTTCATACGTCTTAGACACATCTTTTAATTCAAACACTTTTTTCCCAAGGCGGCTGCCTGCTAAACTTAAATCCAGTGATTCTTTTTCAGAAGAATCGAGCTTCCCCTCTAATTCATCAAATCGTTGAATACGCGCTTTTTGCTTAGTCGTACGCGCTTTTGCTCCTCGGCGAATCCAAGCCAATTCATTGCGATATAAGTTGCTTAATTTTGCTTGAGTTGCCTTTTCCTGCTCTTCTCGAATCGCTTTTCCTTCTAGAAAAGCAGCATAGTTTCCTTTATAGCTATATAAATTCCCACCGTCTAACTCGAAAATTCGGTTTGTAACAGCATCCAAGAAATAGCGATCATGAGTAACAAGCAATACGGCTCCTTGATATTTGGATAAATATTCTTCGATCCATTTAACCGTCTCATAATCCAAGTGGTTAGTCGGCTCATCTAAAATTAATAAATCAGGTGTTTGAATTAGGCTTTGCGCAATTGACACGCGCTTTTTCTGTCCACCTGAAAGCTCACCGATTTTTGCACTCATATTTGAAATTCCCAGCTTCGTTAAGATCGACTGTGCGTTAGAATTAGCTTCCCACGCGTTCATCGCATCCATTTTCTGCTGTAAATCGTACAACGTTTGCTGGTTTTTCTCGTTTGCAGAATCTTGCTCTAACGCATACAGAGCTAGCTCATAGTTTTTTAGTAAGTTAAGAAGAGGCGTATCTCCGCTGAAAACTTGCTCCAAAACCGTTAAGTCCTCATCAAAATCAGGATGCTGAGGTAAATAGGTCACGCTGTAGTCTTTAGCATGAACAATATCTCCTTCGTCTCCGAGCTCTAGACCTGCGATAATTTTAAGAAGCGTCGATTTTCCTGTTCCGTTTACACCGATTAAGCCGATTCGCTCATTTTCCGTAATTGTAAATGTTAGCTGATGAAACAGCTCTTTTTCTCCATATGTTTTTGTTAAGTTTTCAACAGTCAGCATTTTCATAATGATAATTCCACTCTTTCTTAAATTGAACTAAAAATTCTTTCATATATGTATGTCGCTCTTGCGCTAGAGACCGTGCTGTTTGAGTATTCATTAACGCAGTGAGCTTTAATAACTTTTCATAAAAATGTGCAATAGCCGTTGATTTCCCGTGTCTGTATTCTTCTTCCGTCATCTCACTTCGTACAGCAATGTTTTCATCATACAAAGCCGTGCCTTTAGCACCTGCATACATAAACGTACGTGCGATACCAATTGCACCGATCGCATCTAAACGATCTGCATCTTGAACAATTTGACCCTCAAGCGTAGCCATAGCCGGACGGTTTCCGCCTTTAAATGACATCGTTTGTAAAATGTGAACGATATGCTTGCAGTTCTCTTCTTCTACCTGATGACTCTTCAGCCACTCCCACACTTCTTCGTACGCCTTTTCAACATCTTCCACTAGCTTATCATCTACAACATCGTGTAAAAGTGCAGCTAGTTCGATAACTTCCCGATTGCCGCCTTCTTTTTTATATAAAAGCACTGCATTTCGACGCACGCGATCGATATGCTGCCAGTCATGACCCGTCGTGTCGTTCGCAAGCTTTGCTTGAACCCACTTTTCCGTTTCCGCTATTTTATTCATTTGCTCACCTCAATTATATCCACCATTATTTTAGCACAAAGTAAGGCGCTCGTCTCACTGACAGCTAAGCACCCTCTGAAAATCCTTGCTGAAAAATAAAAAACAGATGGAAATCCACCTGCTTTTACAGCAATTCTTTTATATCTTTTTGAATATCTTTTGGTGCAGTTTGAGGTGCGTATCGCTTCACGACTTCACCTTGACGATTCACTAAAAACTTTGTAAAATTCCATTTTATCCCTTTGGAACCTAGCAGGCCCGGTGCTTGTTCTGCTAAGTATGTAAATAACGGGTGTGCGTGCTCCCCTTTTACATCTACTTTTGCAAACATCGGAAACGAAACGCCATAGTTTAACTCACAAAATTGTTCAATATCATTTGAACTTCCTGGCTCTTGACCACCGAACTGATTGCAAGGAAAACCTAAAACCGTTAGGCCATTTTCTTTTTCTTCTTCGTACAGCGCCTGCAAATCTTTATATTGAGGGGTGAAGCCGCATTTGCTAGCTGTATTCACAATCAACAGCACGTCACCTTGATAGTTAGATAGCGATACGTCTTCGTCTTTAATTGTTTTTGCAGAGTATTCATACACGCTCATCAAAACGCCTCCTTTTTCCTATTGTAATTCACTTCATTTCTGAAGTACAACTGAAACGCTCTTATGATTTGTCGTAAAGAACCTTTAGCTGATCAGTCGTTTGCAGCATATAATCAATCATCTCGATTAAATCTCCTACTTGATCTTCGTAAATAAATCGGTTAAAGGTTACCGCAATATTGTTTTCATATTCGCTTCCTCCAACTTCATGAGTAATACGCTGCTTCACAACTCTTGTTGTTCCCCAGATCCTCTCACACATTTCCTGTATATTTCGAAACTCAGCTTCTTCAAACGGTTTTTGTTTTTTTAGCTGAAAATGAATATAAACTGTACACCCTGGTTTTTCTACACGGGAAGGCGTTAATTCCGCATGAATGTTGTCTAAGTCGGTTGATAAAGTTAGGGACGCGGTACAGCAAAAATGCGGTTGAAAAGAAATGCGGTACGTTCGAGTAAATTGAGCTAAGTCTACAAAATCTTCGCGATTCGTAACAGATACTTGCCCAGATAAGTCAAGATCATAGATCTCTCCTTCTACAACCACTTTTAAATTATCAAATACAATTGGATCAAACATTTCAACTACTTCCTTTTTTATAAAATGCGAACAGTCAGCTCTTCTTCTTTCTTGCCAAATTAATTCATAAAATACCTGTTATTTTATATTGCAAGAATGAGATTGAGACACTACTAAGTCCACCCAATCTACATCTAGAAGCCACTACACCCATGAAACTTATTTTTACCATAACTATGAAAAAATCCGAACGAGTTTGATTCTTCATCAAGAATCTTGCTTCATCGTTCGGATTTTCCTTCAACTAAAATACTCTTACCCTAGCCTCTTCTCTTAAAAAATCCCTAGTGCATGTCCATTCTCGTCAATATCCATATTGAGCGCAGCAGGTTTTTTTGGAAGTCCAGGCATTGTCATAATTGAACCTGTTAGCGCAACGAGAAAGCCAGCTCCGAGCGAAGGACGGAATTCCCTCACCGTAATCTTAAAATCAGTTGGTCGCCCAAGCTTCGTCTGATCATCACTTAACGAATACTGTGTTTTGGCCATACAGATTGGCAGGTGATCCCATCCGTTTGCTTCAAATTGCTGTATTTGCTTTAACGCTTTTGGAGCAAAATCTACGCCTTGTGCTCCGTAGACGGTTTTAGCAATAGCTTCTACTTTTTCTTGAATCGAAGCTGACACATCGTAAAGAGGCGAAAACTGACTTTCTATCTCGTTCATGACTTCAAGAATTTTTTCAGCAAGCATGACGCCGCCTTCTCCACCTTTTTCCCATACTTCTGTTAAAGCAACGGGAACATTCTTTGAAGCACACCAATTCATAAGCGCTTCTACTTCATCTTTTGAATCTGTTACAAAGCGGTTCACGGCTACAACATAAGGAACGCCGAATGCCTGAATCGTTTCAATATGTTTTTCAAGATTTTCAATTCCCGCTTCTAAAGCCTCAATGTTTTCTTCATTTAAACGCTCTTTAGGAACGCCTCCATGCATTTTCAGAGCGCGAATTGTCGCAACGATTACTACCGTTTCTGGTTTAATATCTGCCATACGAGCTTTAATATTTAGGAATTTTTCTGCGCCTAAATCTGCCCCAAATCCCGCTTCCGTTACTACATAGTCGCCTAGTTTTGCAGCCATTTTTGTTGCAATGACGCTATTGCAGCCGTGGGCAATATTAGCAAAAGGACCTCCGTGAATGAGGGCTGGAGTATGTTCCAACGTCTGTACAAGGTTTGGTTTAATCGCATCTTTTAAAAGAAGAGTAAGCGCTCCTTGTGCACCTAAGTCTGCAACCGTTACAGGCTCATTGTCTATGTTATAAGCTACCACAATAGACGCTAAGCGACGCTTCAAGTCTTGTAAATCTGACGCTAAGCAGAAAATAGCCATAATTTCTGATGCAACCGTAATATCAAATCCATCTTCTCGAGGAACACCTTGCATCGGACCACCTAACCCAACGACAACCTGACGCAGCGCGCGGTCGTTTAAATCCACCACTCGTTTCCACGTGATTTTACGTGTATCAATACGCAATTCATTGCCTTGATGTATATGGTTATCTAAAATAGCTGCCAGCGCATTGTTAGCTGTTGTGATGGCATGCAGGTCTCCGGTAAAGTGCAAGTTAATATCCTCCATTGGAAGCACTTGAGCATAACCGCCTCCAGCGGCACCTCCTTTAATTCCCATTACCGGACCAAGAGATGGTTCACGCATGGCTACAATCGCTTTTTTACCTAATCTATGTAATGCCTGAGCTAAGCCAACCGTCACTGTCGACTTCCCTTCTCCTGCTGGAGTTGGATTAATAGCTGTAACTAAAATCACTTTTCCATCTTGTTTTGTGTGTAAACGTTCCATAACGGACAAAGAAAGCTTTGCTTTATAATGTCCGTACGGCTCTAACTCGCCCTCTAAAATATCTAGCTGCTCGGCAATCTCTTTAATCGGTTTAATCGTTGCCTCTTGTGCAATTTGCAAATCACTTTTTATTTGCTTCTTAGTTGTCATATAATAACCCCTTTTCTGCTGAGAATTCTTTTTAAACACTTCATCAAAAAAGGATAAAATCCGTTTTTTGGGGGAGATATGAAGTTTACTAAATACAGGAACGACTGCGCTATAAATTTTAATGAGTTTCAGTCACGCTAAAAAAGCATAGCAACACTCCAGTTTAACCTTATTGTACCATTTCATTTTAGCCATTACGCATATTAATGCTCTTTTTTTTCAAAATTCAATTGCTTAATATTCTGTATATTCCTATAATAGTATATTGTACATAAATGTTGAACCTCATTTTCACGTGAGAAAGAACATTTATACGCGTCATTACTTCGAAATCGAATAGGAGGAATTTTATTGCCTATTAATATTCCACGTGATCTTCCGGCAAAAGAAATTTTAGAAAAAGAGAGAATTTTCATTATGGACGACGTGCGCGCGGTTAACCAAGAAATTCGCCCGCTTAATATTGTTATCCTAAACTTAATGCCGGAAAAAGAAAAAGCTGAAACGCAATTATTACGTTTACTCGGGAACTCACCGCTGCAAGTGCATATTACACTTCTTTACACGGCAAGCCATAAAGCAAAAACAACGAGTAAAAATCACCTAGATCAGTTTTATAAAACGTTTGAACAAATTAAAGAACGAAAATATGACGGAATGATTATTACAGGAGCACCTGTAGAACATATACCATTTGAAGAAGTAAACTACTGGAAAGAACTTCAAGAAATTATGGATTGGTGTAAAACAAATGTGACTTCTACCCTTCATATCTGTTGGGGAGCTCAAGCCGGGCTTTATCATCACTTCGGCATTGACAAGCGACCTCTTTCTGATAAATGCACGGGTGTATTTACACATGTTGTATCGAGTGAAGAACCAATTAAGCTGCTGCGAGGATTTGATGATGTCTTTTATTCTCCTCATTCCCGTCACACTGATGTAGACATGAATGAAGTACAAAATCATCCTGGCCTTGAGCTTCTTTCCTATTCTGAAGAAGCAGGCGTGTATATGGCGATGTCTAAAGACGAAAAGTTTGTTTTCGTTACAGGGCACCCAGAGTACGACGTTCAAACACTGCAGGAAGAATTTCTTCGAGATACAGAAAAAGGACTAGAGCCAAAGCTTCCGGAACACTATTTCCCAAACAATGATCCCGACAAAAAACCTTTAAAAACTTGGCGCTCTCATGCCAACCTATTGTTTATGAATTGGTTGAACTATTATGTTTACCAAGAGACTCCTTATCTGTGGGAATGAAAGAACCGATCTGTCCCGGTGTTCAATTAAATTACGCATGCTCTTTTTTATGTTAAAACTGCAGCAGCTGAGAAACAAACTAAAAAACCTGCTACTCCAAACAAGTAGCAGGTTTTTTATTACTCACTTTTCTTTTTTTCTCAATTAAAGCTTTCTTTCAGAAGTTTCGCATCAACAACACTTACCTTAGAACCCAAAGTTTTTACCCTCCTATTCACTCTCCCTTTTCATCTCCATTTAGGCCGGTTTCACCCATTTCCTTCTTTTGTTCTTCTATCATTGTGTCCAGCCACTCAGGCGGCTTACCGTCTTGATTTTCATTGTACACTTCTGATATATCTTTTTCTTCCAAAGAGGATAAGATGTCATGAATGTCATTTTGATTGCCTAAAATATTGCCAAATCCTTGACTCACTTTTTTATGACTTCTGAAGTTTGTCGGAAAGTTATTGCCAAAATTCACAGCTGAAGCATCTTCAATTGTGCCAATGTGGATGTCACCTATGCTAAAAGTTGACTCTAGAGCTTGATCAGACTCCCTCATTTCTTCCGTATGGATTAGCGTATAAGGGACACTTCTTTCATTAATTTTAACTGATATTTCAGAAGGACCCTTTTCTTTATTATTCTGACTACCCGATTTTCGATTGACATCAGATTCATTTGTTGTTTTTTTACCTTTCTTTCCCGGCACTTGATATTGATTCGTTTGCGAAGGAAAAGTATTGCCAATATTCAACGTTCCACTAAGTTCCTTTACATCAATATGCTCTAAATAATAAGACAGTTCGTCCAAGTTTAGTGTTTGAACGTTCTCTATATCTAAATGAAAAGAATGAACCGTTTTTTTTGAAAGTTCATTCATGTTTTTTTCTAAATCTGTAAGCCTTTTTTCAATGTTTTGGAGTATATTCAGCACCTTTTCATCCATAGAGTTTGACCCCTTATTTGATTTAACACCTTTAGCCCATCTACAACATATAATAGTGTATTAGATGACTTCTATTAATGTCTCATATGTATCGGGAGGAATTATGAAAATACATCTTCGTTCTCCTCAGATCGTTTTTGATGATCTCACCGTAAATGCGGTTAAAAACAATGCAGGAGTTTTTATAGGGAAAAATGTTCAGCAAAATTGGGAAACTACGATCATCAGCAGTAATTCAGGTTTCGGCACAATTTCCGGAGATGATAACCAACTATCCTATAACACACACCTTGTTCTTGGTGAAGATGATGTAAATGATTCTTTTGAGCAGGCTGAAAAGGAAGCTTGACTCTACGCTTTTAGTCATCATTCTTTTTAGAAATTTTCGTCACGGTGGTATTATTTAAAATTTTATTAGAATCACCAACTATTTTTCCGAAACCGTCAGAAATTTGACTTTTATGATTCCATTTATATTGAATATTAACGCCGTAAAATAGGCCTGAACTGTTTTGGATTTTATTTACTTTAATCGATTGATAGTGAATATTAGTCATAGACAACCCCTCACAGATAGAAGTTTGCTTCGTCTGATTCAATATAAAACTGAAAATACATTATCTTATGTTTACATTCTTATCTGTTTGCCTCAAATTGAACGTCTCTTTAATCATGTGAGCTTTTACGTCTTTTCTATGATACTTACTCCGTTTACGATAAAAGTATTCCTGTCATTACCTTTTAGTCTATGTTAATAGCTACGATTACACCCTAAAATAAGCTAGCAAAAAACCATCTGTATAAAAGATGGTTTAAATCTCTTACTAATATATTTTCGCCGATCCATCTATATTTTCAGAAAAATAGGAATCAACGACGTCATTATCGTTAATGATATTTACAATTTGAGAGGCAAAGTTATTATAGCCGATTATTTCACCAAACCCCGTATTACTTTTCCAATTTACTTGCCAATCTGATTGAGTATTTTCCCCCGTGAAAATACCAGAATTAGTAGAAATATACGTAACATTAAGATTAGTAAATTTTATAATCAACTTTTTCAACTTCTTTCATCTTCTTTTTCCCTAGAATTGAGAAACTGGCTGAGGATTAATATTTTCCGGCTGAGTAATTGGAGTGTCGCAAACATCTTGATCATTAATGATATTCGTACTGCCCAATATAGCTGAATTTACAGAGAATCCGTTTCCTAAGTTAAATTTACCTTGGGAATTCCAATCTGGCTGGCTATTTTGACCCGAAGCAATTACTGAATTGGAAACCATACTTACCACATTTATTTGGTTGAAAATGACGGAAACAGGCATTAGTCAATTCCTCCGTTTTCTAAAATTTTAATGTAGTATATGCTTCCTTCTAAAGTATGGTTCAACCGATTTTCTGCAATCAAAAATGTTAGCTAGGTCTTACAGTTATTCATTATATCTATTCTTCTTATAGATCGTTGTGCACTGCTCCTAATCAGCAAGCCTGAAGGGAGGAATTTATTGATTATCCTTAACAAAGAAACTTATTTAGTCATCTTTGTGCACAGCTATGTTTTTCTTTTTATTTTGCATTTAGAACATAGTTTTATCAAATAAATAAAGAGATTAAGACATAACGAAATCGATCTACAAATAAACAAACGAGATAAATGGTCTAATATGGATCGCTTGTTTCACCCCTGTTGATTTCGGTGCAAGACGTCGCTTTCCGCGGGCGGGCGATGAGCCTCCTCGCCGCTTATGCTCCTTCAGGGTCTCACCTCTTCCGCTTTTCCCGCAGAAGTCTTTACCTTACCCTCCAATCAACAGCTAGAAGCACCTACATACAGCCTACGTTCACCCTACCAATAAAAAAATCCGAACGCGTTTGATTCTTGATGGAGAATCAAACACGTTCGGATTTTCTTGTCCCAGCTTTTTTTAAAGTTCTTTAATGTATTCAATGACCGAATCTGGAAATTCGTTTCGAATTCCGCAATTCCCACAATAAAATCCGCTATATTCGTCTGTCGCAACGTACTGTCTTAGAAGAAACAATGTTAACCTGTTTGGGAGACCGCATTCTGTGCAAAACGCCAGGTATTTGCTGCGCTGTCTGTTTGCTGACATACGTTTCATCCTTTCGATTAACTATAGAAAGCGTTTTCTTATTTATATGGAGCTTTCTTGTTAGTTTATGACAGCAATTACGGTCTACCTCCAATTATTGTCGCGACGAGAAGGGCGGAATAAACGCAGAATTAAATTAATTATAAGCACAATAGCTAAAATGTTAATTAACAACCCAAAAATCCCGCCCAGTGCACCCATATGACCAAGCAAACCCCCAAATAACATCCCTGCCAGGCCGCCATAAAGCAGTCCACGGGCGAATCCTCCTCGTTTTGAACGGGTAAATCCTCGATTTACAGTTCCATTTCTGCGGTTTGAAAAATTAGACCTCGGCTCATTTTGTCTAATGCTTGGCTGTCTATTAAAGGACCGCTTCCCCGAACGGTACGACCTTGCACTTACGTTATAGTCATCATGATAGGAAATATATTCAGCTAAGGGAGATAAACTTAGCGAAAAAATCAATGCTACGGCAATCATTATTTTTTTCATCTGCTTTTTCCTTTCTTCACCTAATAGTAACTGTTTATTATAGTACGCTGTTTCATGCATATCATACGCTTTGACACAAAAGGGAAATTCAGCTTCATACAAAATTTTTAATCGGGTATCATAACGTTATACTTTGCCCTCGAAAGGAGCGTGCATGTACATGATACGAAGAATTAGCATACTGCTTTTTACACTGTGCTTTTTATTCAATGGAGCCCTTCCTGCACTATGTAAAGCGGAACAAGTAAAAAATGTAGCTGTGCGTGACCGTTTGCTTTATCAAGGTAATAACCAACTAAAGCAAACCGCCCTAACATTTGATGATGGACCGGATCCACGCTTCACTCCACATGTATTGGATCAGTTGAAAAAGCATGGTATTAAAGCAACCTTTTTTCTTATTGGGGCAAAAGCTCACGAACACCCTGAGCTGGTGAAAAGAATGGTAGCTGAAGGTCATGCTGTTGGGATTCATACCTATTGGCACCCCAATTTACTAAAGGAATCTACTGAAAAGTTTCACTGGGAAATTGCCAAAACTCAGGCTATTATTAAAAACATTACCGGTTTTGAAACACAGCTGTTTCGTCCTCCATATGGAAATTTAACGCAAGAAATGATCAACGAGCTGCCAAATGAAAATGTCTATGCGATTAACTGGTCTTCTGATTCATTAGACTGGAAGCAAATTCCAGAAGCGGAAATCACCAATAATGTATTTAAGAACATGCACGCCGGAACAATTGTTTTGATGCACGACGGCGGCCATTGGACCATGGACCTTTCTAACACCGCAAAGTCGCTCGATACCATCATTCCTAGGCTTAAGCAAGAAGGATATCATTTTGTGACCGTCCCAGAACTTTTGCACATCCCTTATCCAAAAAATTAAGCTCCAAAGCGTTTCTGATTTAGAAACGCTTTGGAGCTTTACGATTTCCCTTGATAGAAAGTAAATATGCCTCTCCTACAAAAAGAGCGTGTCAAAAGATCTAATTCAAATCCATCTTAATACTCAAAAATATGCCTTATTTCTTCAAAACGTTATCGTACTAAAGATACAAAAAGAGGCATTCTTTTTTTGTTCCATCGCTCTACAATAGAGGGAATTTACGGATAACCTCTAAAATAGGTTTTAAGTTGCATGATTAGGAGTAAATATTACTATAACTACTCTCATATTTTTAGACAAGCTGCATATAGATAAAATGAGAGAGTCGAACCCATTCCACATATCCCTAAATTTCTTCTTCTCACAAAAAAATTGACGAACTTTTTTTGTCAACAGGTGCGTATAGATATGATAGAATTCCTATATAATGACCTGGATTCATTTCTAAACAAGGAGTTTTGACTATGATTAATGAACAAGAGACGTTGTTATTTATTAAAGAACTTGGCCGCTTGTTGAAAGACTATCAAAACTGTTCAAACGCCTCTGTAAAAAGTGAAATATATAAAGATATCGTGTTGTTGAGCAATGTTATCCAGTTAGATCACGTGAACGTTTCTTACGCTTAGAAAATCCTTTTTATTTCTTTATAAATTTCAGTTTTTCTACTATAACTACAGAAAAGGAAGAAAGGAGACGATTTCCATCCATCTCCTTTCTTCCTTTTCTCGTTATCGTTTTTTTATGGTTATTTAGAACATAGTTTTATTAAAATTATTGTAGAGTTTTTCGAGTGTCTTCGGTCCAACTATTCCATCTACCTGCAGATAAAGTGCTTGTTGAAAAGCTTTTACCGCTTTGAAAGTAGAAGACCCGAATATACCGTCTGCGCCTCCAAAAAGAGAATAACCTAAGTGAATAAGCATACGCTGAATTAACTGTACGTGATTTCCTCGATCTCCGTATTTAATTAACATGCTTGAAGCCTTTGGCGCCTGTTTTTTAGGTCCTTTTCCACTTCGAAGCTCCGACAAAGATAAACCGAATGTATATTGAAAATGAGGGTAATCTTTTAAGCTTGTCCAATCTCCTCCCCATTCCAACCCAATCCTTTTTCCTATCTCTCCCGCTTTGTTCCATCTTCGATCAATGGTCCAGTCAACTCTTCCGTCGTTATCAAGCAGCGCAATGTCAAAAGCTAGTCCATAGTTATGATAAGAATACCCGCCTTTGGCATTAGTCACAATACTTCCTGGTGTTGTTCGGCCTTGTGAATATAGTTTGTGCTGATGCTCTATCGATCTAAATCCTTCAGTGATACTAACAAATATGCTTTCTTTATATGATTGCCCAATGAGCTCGTACGCTTTTTCTTGCACTATTTCATGTACATCTTGCAACTTATTTTCTGCTTTTTGTAACAGCTTGTCTAATGATAAATCACTCATACTCCCCACTCCTTAACTAGATGGCTTCTCCTTATATAGACGTATAAGACGAACTCTAAGGGAAGCATCCAGTATCAGTTTATGCGGGAAGCAGTTGAGTTGTGCAACATGGAGAGCTGCTGTTATTTCAGCACCCAGTGGCTGATAGCCTTCGCTACTCCGTTATTGACATTTGTATCTGTCACCCAGTCCGCTGCTTCTTTTACAGCTTCCTGAGCATTTCCCATAGCGATTCCACACCCTGCCGCTTCAATCATAGCCATATCATTTAAGCTGTCTCCCATAGCAATGACTTCATCCATTGTAATGCCCAAACGTTCACATACAGTCATGATCCCTTTTGCTTTATTAATACCAAGTGCATTAATTTCTAGATTCGTTAAACTAGAGTTGCTAATTTCAAAATCTGAAATGCCTGCTATTTGTTTCAGCACTTCTTCTCGTAAAGCATCATCTGGAATATCGTAGCCAAACTTCAGCCATTCCTGTGAGGCAATATCTTCTGGAAATTCGTCTCTCCATACTTTATCCGTAGTCACCGCCCAAAAGTTAAGCTTATGCTCTTGCGTTAAATTCCACATCTTCTCGATGGAAGAAGCATCAATTAACTTTCGTTCTACAAGCTCTCCAGATTCATCCCAAATTTCACTTCCGTTCACTGTAATCAGGTAAGAAGATAGCTGAAGAGACTGCGCATATTCACGGCATGTTAAAAGGGAGCGCCCCGTGCTGAGCACCACATGAACACCTTGTTCTTGGGCTTTAGCAATGGCCTCACGATTTTCTTTAGAAATTTCTTGCTGATTGTTCAGCAGCGTTCCATCCATATCTAGTGCGATCAGTTTAAATTCTTTCTTTTCATTTGTTTGCATCTTTCTCTCTCCTTCTCATCAATAGTAGGTATAACATTACGCTGAGCGTTTGACTTACACTATGTAACTCTTATTATAACTGTAGCACAGGAGCATTTCGCTCTGCACCAGATAAGCGTTAAAATGGTTAATTATTCTACGGGGAATAATTGAAGGAAAACAAAATAGCTTTGCCGTAATTTACATATAACGCTTTTCATTTTTAGTTATTTCAACTAGAATTTTGGTAAAAGGATGTGAATGTTATGAATACTATTATTTCACCAGTTGACTTACATACTGCATTACAGCAACCCCAACACTCCATTGTGTTGCTTGACTGCCGATTTACCCTTGGGAATTCTGAGGCAGGTGCAAGCGCTTATCAAAATGAGCACCTCCCGGATGCTCATTATTTGGATTTAGAAAAAGATTTGTCTTCTGCAGCTGCTTCTCTCGGAGGCAGACACCCGCTGCCTGACGTTCAAAAGCTAGCTCAAAAGCTCGGCAGCTTAGGAATTAATGCTGATTCAAAAGTCGTCGTTTATGATGAACAAAACGGAATGATGGCTTCAAGAGCATGGTGGCTACTGCGATATATAGGAATTGAAGACGTAAAAATTTTAAATGGAGGTTTTAATAACTGGAAGCAATCGGGATATGAAACAACGAAGAACGTACCAGAAGCTTCTCCTCAAACGTTTGTACCTTTCGTTCAACAAGATTGGGGACTTGCAGGAGTTGAATACGTAAAAGAGAATCTTCATAACCCTAATGTTATTCTGATCGACTCTCGTGAAAAAAGGAGATATCTCGGCTTAGAAGAACCCATTGATTTTGTGGCAGGACATATCCCAGGCGCCATTCATTCTTTCTGGCAAGATGTGTTAACTTCAGAAGGTTTGTGGAAAACAGATAAAGAGTGGAAGGAAATGTTTTCAGCTATTGATTCTCATGCTGAAATCATTGTATACTGCGGATCGGGTGTATCTGCTTGCCCGAACGTTTTAGCTTTAAAATCAGCAGGTTTTCCAAATGTAAAATTATATGCCGGCAGCTGGAGCGATTGGATTAGCTATCGTGACAATCCCATTGAGAAAACAAGATAGCACAAAGAAGGCTCAGTCTCACCAAAAGTATAGAGGCTGAACCTTCTCTTTTTGTATTCTTCTTATTAGCCGCATGTTATTTACTGAGCCTTAATATAAAGTCATGAAGCCGCTCTAAGGTAAGCAGATTTTGATTACATGCTTCGCTATCTTGACAAATATAATTTCCTCGTTGTGTAAATGTCCCTTGAACAGTTCCTTTGATTTCAGCAGTGAACATACCGACTTCCTCGTAGCTGTGGCAAAGCGTGCATATTCCTTTCTGGTTGATAGGTTTAAACGTTCCTTGAATGCCTTTTAACTTCTGGGTATACGGCTCCTGCGCTACGATAAACTTTCTGTTTGAGCCTTTATCGATCCAGCTGACATAGGAAATGCTCGTTAGATCAATGCTATCAGCAGAAGGAACTTTTAACTTTTTCACTTTTGGAAACAGCTTTTTCACGCCAGCTTCTGTAAAAGATTTAAATGGAATCACGTAAGGCTTTATTGTTTCTAAAAACACCTCTGCTTGCTCCTTATTTCTAACTTCAGCAACTGACAGCAGTAATTCTTCCTGTTCCTCGCTAAGAACCTCAAACACATTTAATACTTTTTCTTTTGCAAGAGCTTTTAAAGCCTGCAGCACATCAGAATTGTTTACTGTTCCATGCCCATTGATAAGAATTTGCGTTTGGCTTTTGATAAAATTATATTGATCATTTCTTATAAACGCTTCCACGTTCTTCACTCCTTCTTCATTTAATTAGCTAATTTTTACTTTACCGTACGAATTCCTTTTATGAAATGTAAAAAATAAATCAGAAATAAACTATACCTAAAAAAGCGCGGGCATTCAGTTGCCAGCGCTTGATTTCTACCGTTGCTTTTTATATACAATTTTTTTGATGGTTTCGGTTGATAAAAAGTATTCACGGGCTAGTTCCTCAATTGAAGTTCCTTTTTCAAACAAATTCTTAATCCGTTCGTTTCGCTCGTCAATCAACTTTCTTCCACCAGAGCAAGTTCCCCATTTTCTTTTTTCCTTCTGCGGCTTTGGAATATAAATGGTTTCTCCTTGAATGTATTTTTGAATTTCACTAATCAGCTCTTCAGGTAAAATATTTGTTGCTTTTACATACGTCATTTCTGCCAGCTCCTTATGTGGTTTTGCTTATACAATAAGGGGCAAAGCCGTATATATTAGAAATGAGATATGCGCGGTTAGGCGATGTCTATTACTAAACCGTCCACCCCATGCAAAGTATCGCCTTTCTAATATCAGGCTTTGCATGAGACGCTGCAGTATCCGGTAAACATCTTTTATTTACCATTTATTACACCTCCACTTTACATCGGCTGTAAACCAAGCTTGTATAAAATTACAATTATTGGCTCAGATTTTATTATAAGCTATCTATAATCTTGCACACAATACCTTCTTATTTATAAAACTGACCCCATAAATAGAACGAACTTGCAGGGAGCTCGTTGTTCTCCCTGCAAATTCGTTTTATTTTTGTTATGAACGCTTCTGCTTTTTGTTAGCTGAACTGCTTTGAACACCTTGTTCAGAAGTGGTCGTCCCTTGTCCTTCTACATTTGGTGAACCTAGCTCTGATTTTGAGCGGTCTTTTTTAATTTTACTCATGTCACTCACCTCCAGTTTGTAGTGTACCCTTTGTACAGCTACATATAAGGAGAGGTGTGCTGTTTTTATTGTTTCTTGAGCATAAATAGCCATAGAAACGTTAAGGCTTGCTTTAATTCATTTGGGAGCTGTCCAATCAGCTTATCTGTAACATTTCGCTTATATACACCTTCGCCATCGATTACTTCCCATCCATTTTCTTTTGCAAGCTGTTCAAACTCCCACGGCATCATCGTATTGCAAATAACGTCTTCACCATATAGTCTTTGAAAACTATTGGTACGAGGCTGAGCAGTTGGTCCAAGAATACCTACACATGCATATCCTCCTGTTTTTACAACTCGGTGCAATTCCTTCAGAGCTAATCGCGGGTGCTCCGTCCATTCCAAGGCGTTGATTACCATAACCCCTTCTACTGATTCAGAAGACAGCGGGAGCTTCATAATATCAGCTTGAGCGAACGACAAATTTTCACTTTTATGCAGTTGAGATGCTTTTTGAATCATTTCTTCTGATAAATCAAGACCGATTGCTTTATATCCAGAAGCGGCTAGAAGAGACGTCCCAAACCCATCACCGCAGCCGACGTCTGCTAGCAAAGCGCCTTTTTTAAGATGTTTTTGAATGAATGGAATCACTGTTTTCCGGCTTCCGTTTTTCCACATTTCTTCACTTCGGCTATTCCAAAATGATACTTTTTGGTTCCACTCGCCTTGAGCTTGATCATGCCAATTAAATGTTGTCATTTTTTATCCCCTTTGCACTCTTTTCTTTACCTTATCACTTTTTACAATGAATAAAAACGACTATTTCAGCAACCATATAGATGTAAAGGAAGGTGTTTATTTGTATGAAAGAACGTTTCGTTGCAGTACGTAAAAATGCAGACGGTGACCTCTTAGAATTCCAAACGGCTTCAGGAGACGTTTTAGCCTATGAAGCAGCGTTAAAGAAAGTAGAAGCCGGGGACGTTGAGCATGTGAGTACGTTTGTAGGGAAAGACGGCGGTACGTATATTCGCAGCATTCCTGACCATGACAAAACAAATAATCTCGATGCATTGCCATCGTTTTAAAGGAGAATGAAGATGACTAAAAAGAATAACAAAGGAAGCGCTAATCAAAGTAATCCAAAAACACAGCACCACCTTGTAGAAATGGGTGAAGAAATTTCAAGCGGGGATAATTCAAAGGGAAACAAACGCAACAAAGATCAGTCAAGTAAAACACAATAAAAAAAGCCGTGCTTCTTAGCACGGCTTTTTCTTATTAATGTTGGCTAGGAAGACCTAATGTTGAAAAATCTCCTGTTGCCACGCTTGTTCCAACTGAAGCAACACCTGCTACTAATGTAAACGCTAATGCCATACCGACTAATACTTTTTTCATAATTATTTCCTCCTCTTTCTTTGATTTGACTCTAGTGTATCACAGGATAAAAGTAGATGAATTCCTTTCTATCAGCATTTATCACCTTAAAACCATGGATTTTCTCCATTTTGATAGAAATTTCTCAAAAATTATAATGATAGGAATATTTTAAACAAATAGAGCTTCAAGTTCTTTTTCTACTAGCTTGACGAATCGCTCATTTCGTTGCAGGGTGAAAATGGTCATAGACTTTTCCATATATTCTTTACCTTGTTCAATTTTACCTAATTTGATCAAACTCTCTCCTGCTTGGTAATGAAGTTCTCCAAATAAATACATTGATTCATTACTAATGCACAAATCGATTCCTCGGTTGCTATATATTAATGATTCATCATAGTTACTCATATCTCCAAGCGTTTTGGCAAGTGCATTTAAAATTCTAATTTTTATATTTTCGTCTTTTGTTTGGGGCAGCTCATTTAAGCTTTTGAGTGCTGTTTGATATGTATCTAGAGCCTGTTCATACTCTTTCTCTTCATAAAGAATAATTCCAATGCTATTTAAAATTTCAATTTCTCTTTCTTTATAAAACGTTGCCGATTGCTTAGTAAGCTCGATCGCTTGGTACATTTTAGACAGCGCATCTTCTTTATTATGATGAATGTAATACACGCAAATACCTTCGTGCCACATTAAAAATTGCTTGTTCAGCGGATTTTGAAACAGCGGACTTTCTTTTTCTTTTACAATGATATTATGAATAGCATCATAATCTCTCTGACGAATATATTGACGAATTAATGATTGAACCGCATCTACGTAATCAAGTCGAGGTGATTCTACACTATCAAAAAAGTAGTTAACATCTACGCCAAGGCGCTTAGAAATTTTATAGAGGGTAATGCTTGATGGATATTCTTCACCGTTTTCAATTTTGCTGATTTGCGCTTGTGTACAAATGTCTCTTGATAATTCTTGTTGTGTCAACCCTGCCATTTTGCGAAGGTCTCTCATAACACTCCCAATTCTATACTCTCTCATCTCTTTTCTCACCCTTACTTTCACATAATATATTCTCTCTATAAACATATAGTGATTTTATTTAGATAGTCAACAGTAAACATGTTAAAAATTTATACAATGTTTCGAAATTGACCATTCCCTATAATAGCAAATTAATCTATAAGAGTAAAATAGTGTATTATTTCTCTTCTCTAAAAAATCCTGTGGAAAAATAATATTGAGACATAACGAAATCAATCCAGTCTACAGATGAACAAATAGGATGAATAAGCTAATATAGATCACTTGTTACACCGCTAAAAGCACCTGCATACATGAAACCTATGTTCACCATAACAGCAAAAAATCCGAACGATAAATCGTTCGGATCTTCCTTCAACTAACATATTTTTGTTCCATTCTCATTCACATTTTTATTTATAAACAGGATATCCAACAAATTTAAAGTCTTTGCCGATTGACGTCACAGAAAGACGCTCCACGTCCACTGCGTCCCACATTTTCTCTACGCCTTTTCCTTCTAGGAAAGTAGGAGCTTCTTTTCCTCCTGAAAGCTTTGGAGCCATATACAGCACCAATTTATCAATTAAACGATTTTCCAAGAATGCGGCATTCACTTCGCCCCCTCCTTCAATTAAAAGAGACGACACAAATTTCTCACCTAGTATAGAAAGCATATCTTCAAGATTTACTTTGTCCTCACCGCTTGTAACAAATACTTCGACGCCTTGCTTTTCGAGTTGTTCTTTTTTTTCTTTTGAATAGCCCTGACTTGTAAATATCCACGTTGGAGCTAAAGAATCCGTTGCTAGCTTAGATTCAAGCGGCATGCGCAGCTTTGAATCCATCACAATACGAATTGGACTGCGGCCGCCTTCAATGCGAGTTGTCAGTTCGGGGTTGTCCTTAATGACCGTATTCACCCCTACTAAGATACCCGCTGTTTCATGACGTAGCTGATGTACATCCAAACGAGCTTCCTCAGACGTAATCCACTTGCTGTGAGAAGAAGCAGTTGCTATTTTACCGTCTAACGTAATCGCTGACTTTAATGAAACAAACGGCTTCTTCGTTACAATATACTTATTGAAGACCTCATTCATTTGACGTGACTCTTCTTCACATACACCTGTTATAACCTCAATGCCTGCGTTTTCTAAAATTTCGACCCCATTACCTGCTACTAAAGGATTGGGGTCTAAAGTTGCTATGACCACTTTTTTTACACCCGCTTCAACTAGCGCTTCAGCACAAGGACCTGTACGTCCGTGGTGTGAACAAGGCTCTAGCGTTACGTAAGCAGTCGCTCCTTTTGCTTGTTCGCCAGCCATTCGCAGCGCGTGAATTTCAGCGTGCGGTTCGCCAGCTTTTAAATGCGTACCAATTCCAACGATTCGATTATCGTTTACAATGACCGATCCTACAAGCGGATTTGGCTCTGTTTGTCCTTTTGTTGATTTTGCGTTTTGTAAAGCTATATTCATATAAAATTCGTGATTGATCAAAGAAGAACCTCCTCTTTTAAATGTCCTGAACGTTTAACTTTAGTATCCAAATACTTTTCATTAAACTGCGATACATCTCCCCAAAGTGGAACGCGCCCTGATAAAAGTGCGCCATTTTTCTCAAGCGCGATTAGCTTTTTCGGATTATTGGTAATCAGCGTAACCGGTTTTTGGCGCAGCACTTTTAACACGCTGATGGCATCACTATAGCTGCGAGTATCATCTTCAAATCCTAACCCTTCATTCGCTTCTACCGTATCAAATCCGTTTTCTTGAAGAACGTATGCCATTGCTTTGCTGAATAGTCCAATGCCGCGTCCCTCATGATTTGCTAAATAAAATAGCGCTCCGCTCCCATTTTCGACGATCATTTTCATTGATTGTTTTAATTGAAAACCGCAGTCGCAGCGTTTGCTTCCGAATATATCTCCCGTATGGCAGATACTGTGCATACGAATGAGTGCCTCATGCGATTCTTGAAAATCTCCGTACACAAGAACACTAGATTGCTGCATGTCAGCTAAATTAGCTCCTTGCATTTTTTCAATAAGCTCTTCCGTACTTAAAGATCCTTCTTTTACATTATCAGAACGCAACCATGAATACCAACTAAATACTTGTGTCTCGCCATCCAGATTCACAGGAAGCGTAATAGGTCCTACTATATAAATAAAATGGTCTTCATTTTTTACTACGTTAATTTTATCTTTTAAAATTGAAACAACTTTTTGGTTAATCACAGTCATTTCCTCCTCTTATGTGTCTTTCACTTATCTACTATTTTCACATTGTGCTCAATCTCTCACATGAACAACCATTTTTTTAGCAATTCACTACATTTATCTTTTTTAATTGATGTATCTGCTTACTAAAAGTAAGTGACTTTACTTGCTTAAAGTATTATATGACGATACATTTATCTTGTAAAGCTTTTATGCTCTTTTTGTTACTTTTAGTAATTAACTTTTATAATTATATAAATTATATAATCAAAATATAAATACGTAAAGTAATTTATAATCTTTAAGTAATTAAATTACACAACACTAGATAAAATGCTGACTTTGTTTTATAATATAGGAAGAGAATGGAGGTAATAACATGGACGGTTTAGCACTCTGCCCACGTTTTGAAAAGGCTGTTACTATACTAACGAAACGTTGGACGAGTTTGATCATTTTTCAGCTACTTTCCGGCTCACAGCGGTTTTCTCAAATGCAAGAAGCACTTCCAGTAAGCGGAAGGCTCTTATCCGAGCGCTTAAAAGAATTAGAGCATGAAGGAATCGTCATTCGTACAGTTATTCCGGAAACTCCTGTTCGAATCGAGTATTCATTATCCGACAAAGGATTAGCACTAGCGCCGGTAATTCAGGAAATTCAGACATGGTCCAGTGAGTGGATTACAAAAGAAGAAGTGGAATAAAAGAAATCTCTAAAGAAATCAGGAGGGCTTCTATATCGATATACTCACAGCCGTTTTCGTTTTCTTTAGAGCTCCATAAATAAAAAAGGCATGCTCCCCTTGAGCACGCCTTTTTTTATTTATGTTATTTTCCTAATGATTCATTTTGAGAAATAATGCGCTGTTTCTGGCTTTTTCGACCGTGCAATACAAGGTATACTGCTATAGCTAAAAGAGCAACAACAGAACAGAATACATACATTCCTTTATACCCGGCTGCTGTAGATAAAATGCCTAATAAAAAGGACCCTAAACCCATTCCAGAGTCAAAAAACACAAAAAACGTAGCTGTGGCGACACCTCGGCGATGAGGAGAAGCTTTTTTTACAGCAATGGATTGAAAACTTGATGTAATCGTTCCAAAGCCTAATCCAATCAATGCTCCAGCTAATAAAAACACCCAGCTTGTTGTCGCTTGGCTAAGTAAAAAGATACCGATAGCTAAAGATAAAATGGACGGATATACCACGCTGTTTTCTCCGTATTGATCAAACCATTTTCCAGTAAAAGGTCTAGAAGCTAATAAGCACACCGCGTATACAACAAAGAAAAAGCTTGAGGCTTGCGTAAAGCCCATTTCTTTTGCATACATAGACACAAACGAAATAACACTTGCATATGAAAAAGCTACCACAAGGCCAGCAACAGAAATAGGCAGCGAACGGTATTCAAAAAACGCCGCAAGACCTTTGGCTGGCTGTATTTCATTTGTTGCAGAAGAAGCTTGGACATCAGGTACACGAAGTACTAGACTGCATAATACTGCTAAAACAGAAGATACAACCGCAACGGTAAAGACCGCTGTATGACTCAAAGTATTTGTTAACGTTAAGCCTACAAACGGACCTACTACCATCGCTAAGTTCATAAACGTCGCATAGTACCCCATCCCTTCTCCTTTTCTCTGTTCTGGGATTACATTTGCAACGATTGCTCCTGTAGCAGTTGTGCTCATTCCAAAACCAATACCATGAAGCACACGCAGCAGCAGCAGCGCAGATAATGAGTGAATATTCATATATAAAATAGAACCAATTAAAAAGATAAAGACACCTATTAATAGTACTTTCTTTTGTCCTAATGTTGTCATCCACTTACCGGCTAGCGGTCTGAACACAATACCGGACACTAAAAAGATTGTCACAATTAGCCCTAGGCTTTGTTTACTTGCATGAAGTTCATCTGTTGCAAACAGCGGCAATGTGACAGTTAACATATAAAAAATGACAAAAACAAAAAAGCTGGTCAATGAGACCGCTAAAAAATCTTTTGTCCATAATTTCGATTTCTGCATGATTTTCCTCCTTTTATTTGTTTATTCGTATCTATTTATTAAAACAAACTAAATCATAGTCTAGAAATAATATGTATACGAATTATCTCAACTCAAACTATTATAGGGTTCATATATGTAAGTGTCAACATGTATTTATCGATTTTGATTTCCGTCCAAGGCTTCGCTTTTCGCGGGAATCTTCGCCTTGCCCTCCAACCAACTGCTAGAAAGACCTACACACATGAGACCTACGTTTACCACAAAAAAAAACAAACCATGAATCAAACACTTTGATCAATGGTTCGTTTTTCACTTCGTCTAATATTCTTTTGTCCTAGCCTCTTTTAGAACCTTCACTTCTTTAAATGAGAAATAATTTGATCCGTTACTTCACTAGTAGTTGCGCTGCCTCCAACATCTGGTGTAATGATGCCCGATTCTGTCACTTGCTCGATAACCTCTAATAAATGACTGCCTACTTCTTGTTCACCAAAATGATCCAACATCATTTTAGCCGTCCAAATCTGTCCGATTGGGTTTGCAATTCCTTTTCCGACAATATCAGGAGCAGACCCGTGTACCGGTTCAAACATCGAAGGATATTTTCCGTTCACATTAATGTTTGCAGCAGGAGCAACGCCAATACTTCCCATAATAGCAGCTCCGATATCTGTTAAAATATCTCCAAATAAATTGCTTGCCACAATGACATCAAAACGACTTGGATTTGTAACGAAAAAAGCCGCCAGCGCATCGATGTGCTGTGAGTCTGTTTCAATATGAGGATAACTCTTGGCAACATCTTGAAACACTTCGTCCCAAAACGGCATGGAATGAACAATTCCATTTGACTTAGTTGCGCTTGTAACTTTTGCTTTTCTTTTAGAAGCTAATTCAAATGCGTAGCGCATCGCTCGTTCTGTTCCTTTTCGAGAAAAAACCGCATTTTGAATAGAAATTTGATCTTCTCCTTGATAAATCCGGCCTCCTACTTCACTGTATTCTCCTTCACTATTTTCACGAACAACAATTAAATCAAAATCGTTTGGGTTCATTAGTGGAGATGCAATGCCTTTTAACCTCTTGGCTGGACGAATATTAATTACCTGCTGAAATTCTCGACGAATCTTAATGAGCAGACCCCATAGCGACACGTGATCTGGCACAAGATTTAAATTTCCTACGGCTCCTAAAAAAATTCCGTCAAAGTGTTGAAGCTGCTTTAGCCCATCTTCCGGCATCATCTGTCCGTACTTTAAATAATAATCACAGCTCCAAGGAAATTCTGTAAATTCAAATTTTAACCCCCCGTGAAGATCTGCAATCGTATGAAGGACCCTAACCGCCTCCGGCACAACTTCTTTTCCTACTCCATCTCCTGGTATGTTCGCTATTTTTAACGTTTTCATCAAAAATCCCCCTGCGTCTTTTTATGTAAAAAACCTATCGGTCGACCGTCGACTGGTATTATCTATTTGATTATACGTAAAAAGAACGCTTTCATCAAGAAAATTCTGAATATACTCATTCTCTTCAAAAATTCAAAATTATTATGACTCTTATTAACAAGCGTATTATAATTAGGAAATAAATGATTATAAATAAACGAGGTATATCAATGAACAATTTTGATTTACATAAGCCGTTACCATACTATCTTCAATTTTATGAAAAAATTAAGCAAATGATTGTGAACGGTGAATATAAACCGGGCCAGCGAATCAATGAAACCCAGCTAGCTAAAGCATTTGGGGTTAGCCGCTCTCCGATAAGAGAAGCAATGCGTTTATTAGAAAAAGACGGCCTTTTAGTTGCAGATCAAAAAACAGGCTTTATTGTTTATTCCCTGTCTCCTGAAGACGTAGAAGAAATTTATCAAATTCGTACGGCTTTAGAGTCTTTAGCCATTGAGCTGTGTATTACTCGCGCTTCTGATGAAGAGCTTCTTTTCATTGAGCAGCTGTTAGATAGAACCGCTGAGGAAATAAAGCAAGGAGCCGAGGATTCTCGACTTATTGAGCTAAATGAACATTTTCATCAGCTGATTCTTCAATCCAGTCATAATAAACATCTAAAAAAACAGCTCGATAGCGTAAATGTATTGATTTATTTTTGTCGGGTGCTTAATTTTAAAGGTAAAGGACGCGCTGCTGAGATTTTAGATGAGCATCAGCAAGTGTTCACCTTTATGAAAAAACGCAGTTTAAAAGCTGTTGAACATATGCAAAAACATTTACATCATGACCTTGTTCATTTACAAAAACGATTAAACACCAAAAGCGATTGAGACATAACTAAACTCATTCAATCCAAAGACGAACAAATGAGATACATAAATAAAAGAATCCGAACGATGAATCGAGAGCCTCCATCAAGAATCTCGATTTATCGTTCGGATCTTTCTTCAACGAAAAAAATTTTGTCCTAGCCTCTTTTTTTAAATAGGTAAAAACACTCCAGGTGCTTCCCCATGTTCATCGTCATCAAGCCACCACTTAAAGCCTTCTTGTTCAACTAATTCCTGGGCTTCTTCAGGACCTTGTGAACCCGATGGATATTCATAAAGCGGCAGCATGTCAGCTTCAAATGCATCTAATACAGGCTGCACCCACTGCCAAGATAGCTCTACTTCTTTCCAATGAGCAAAAAATGTAGAGTCGCCGATTAATGCGTCGTAAATAATTCGTTCATATGCTTCCGGTACACTTTCTTCTTCTCTTGAAAACGTAATACGAACCGGCTCAATAACACCATTTTTTAATGGATTTTTGCTGTTAAGCTGCAAAGCGACGTTTTCGCTTGGACTAATTTCAATAATAAATAAGTTTGGTGCTACTTTGTCATAAGGAGTTTCGTACAGACCTTTTAAAGAATCTTTAAATTCTACGACGATGCGAGTTGATTTTTCTTTCATTCGTTTGCCCGTTCGAATATAAAAAGGAACGCCTTTCCAAAATGGATTATCAATCCATAAACGTGCTGCCACAAACGTATCATTGTTAGAGTCTGCTTCTACGCCAGGCTCTTCTTTGTATCCTCTAACAGATTTGTGATCGATTTCTCCGCTTCCGTATTGCCCTCGTACAACATCGCGAGCTACTTCTTTCGCTTGAATTTTCCTCAGTGACTCCATTACTTTTTGCTTTTCTTCTAAAATGTTTTCTGAGCAAATTCGTTTTGGAAGATGCATAGCTGTCATCATGAGAAGCTGTAGCATATGATTTTGAATCATGTCGCGTATGGCCCCCGTATGATCATAATACCCTGCACGATTTTCAACACCGACTGTTTCACTTGCCGTAATTTGGACATTTGCAATGTGTTTATTATTCCACAGCGATTGCAGCACGGGGTTCGTAAATTCAAGTGCTTCTAAATTTTGTACCATCGGTTTACCTAAATAATGATCAATTCGATAAATTTCTTCTTCTTTAAAAGTACTGGTTAGCTTTTCATTAAGCTCCCTTGCTGAAACAAGATCATGTCCAAACGGCTTTTCAATCATAAGACGCTTCCAGCCGCTGGTTTGATCCAAGCCGCTTTTTTTTATATGCAGAGCAATTACATCGAAGTATTCGGGTGCTACGGACAAATAAAACAAACGATTTCCTTTACTTCCATGAGTTGTTTCTTGCTCATTCACAAGTTTCAGCAGCTGTTCGTAATCTTCTGTTTTGCTTGCGTCTACTGCTTGATAATGAAACAGGGACAAAAAATCTTCTTCGTTACTTTCCATTTTCCGTCTCGAAAAATCGTTTATAGATTGCTTTACACGCTCTTTAAAATCCTCATGAGACATCTGCTCGTACCCCGATCCAATAATAGAAATAGCATCAGGGAGCTTTTTGTCTGTAAATAAATTATAAAGAGCGGGAAAGATTTTTCTTTTTGCTAAATCACCCGTTGCGCCAAATAAAACAAAAGTTAAGGACTCCACTTTTTTTCCTCCCGTCAGGTTGTATGTATGATGGATTTTCTCTTCTCCTAGCTTACCTCTGTTTATTTGGGAATATCCTTTTTTCATCAAAAAGGACGCTCACAAGTGTGAGCGTCCTTTGCTATTTACATTAAAATGTTTGTCATTCCCCACAGCAGCAAAAAGCTCAGCAGAATCGTCATATTTGACACGGTGCCGACAAATTTTTGATCGTATTTGAATTCTACTGCGTAAGGTAAAACTGAACCCGCTACCGGTAGAATGAAGCAAACTAAGATTGTATACCGGAACATATCTTCAAATGGAAGCAGGAAAAACAGCGCAATTCCTACGCCGAGTCCGATTACGTAGCGGATACTTAAAAACATAATAATTTTTTTCAAGTAGCTTTTTTGGAACGAGAAATTTAAATATACGCCTAAAAGCAAAAGAGAGAGCGGCATATTCGCTTTCGAGATAATTCCTGAAACGTCTAATACGTATGATGGTAAATGAATGCCTATAATCGCAAGAAGACAAATGATTACATAGGTAAGAAGCGGCATTGATTTTAATACTTTATATAAAATCTTTTTAAATTCAATGTCAATATTATCTCCTGAGTAGTAGCTGCCAATCACATAGCATAAAACAAAAATAACAAAGGCATTTCCGACATCAAACATACCAAAGTATTTAAGCCCTTCTTTTCCCCAGATACCTTCTACTAGTGGATAAGCAAACATTCCAATATTAAATCCTGGAATCATCATCGTCAGCATGCCTTTCACTTTTCGCTCATCTTTTCGAAAAACAAAAACCCCTACAGCAGCTAACAGCAAGCCATAGACAATCCCAATAACTAATAGTAAGATAAGCGATCCATCAATTTTAATACTGCTGAATGTGACAATAATCAAGCAAGGCATTGTAATATTAAAAATAATTCTGGCTAAAGCTTCCCCGTCTTTTTGCTGAAGGAGGTTTGTTCGTTTTAGTATGTATCCTAATAGAATGATTGTAACGGAATACAAAAACTGACTGTTAAAGCTGCTCATAGACCTACTCCCTTGCCCTCTAAGATAAACGTTTTATAGAAACGTTCTTCATATCTTTTATACTTATTTAATCGATTGTTTTACCCTGTCTTTTTTAATCCTTGTTTCATTATATAATATAAGCAGCTTAAAAAGAAACTAGAGAATTGGATGCAGTTTACCTGTTTGTTAGACACAAACAGCTTAGAAACAAATGAAAAATATTTCCTCCAAACTGATTTTAAAACAGGACATTTTTCTTTTTTATGGAATTTATTTAAAAGGTATGTAGTATTTTTATGAGGAGGAAGAAACGTGAAACGAAAAATGATAGCGCTTACTTTTTCTGCTGCTCTTTGTTTTTCAGCTTCAGGATCTCTTGCTGAAGCTTCTAACAACACAGATGTAATCCCAAATGCTGATCAGTCAGCAGAAACCTATTTTGACGGAGCGAACGGGAATTGGCTCACCACTAAAAACCCCGCTCAATATCAGCAGGCTACGCTCTATGGCAATATTGGGCTTACTCCTTATAACTGGGGGAAACCTGAAGATGGATCGGGCTGGTATCGAATCAATCAGCCCGCTGCGGTCAAAGGAACCCAAGTAAATGGCATTTTTGAAGACGCTCAGTTCGTCGTCCGTGTTCCTGATAACTGGAACGGAAAACTTGTAGTAGCCGGCATTCCTGCCACGCGCAACGAAACGTCCACCGATTTATTATTCAGCGATTACGTTCTTAAAAAAGGCTATGCATTTGCAGCCACCGATAAAGGAACGCAAGGAGAAAGTGACCCTAACGATCCTTTTGCTAAAGTAAAAAATGCACTCGCTAACGATGACGACAGCGTAGCAGAATGGAATATGCGCTATCGTCAACTGACAAAAGCTGCCCAGCAATACTTGACTACTCATTATTCAGACAAGCTAATCAACCCGTCCAATCGAAAAAATCCTGCAAGCGATTTGATTCGAAACAATCATAAAGTACCGACGTATGCAATTGGCATTTCAAACGGTGGATACGTTGTCAGATACGCACTTGAACATGATGATCCAAAGCAAACAAAAGAGCCTCGTTTATTTGATGGGGGCGTCGATTGGGAAGGCGTATTATGGAGTGCAAAAGCGCCCAATTTAATTAGCTCACTAACACCTGTTGTCAACAACGCAGAAGAAGCGCTGTACGGAACGGGAAAAGAACAGCAAAAAGCCATTAAACAAATGTATAAAGCAGGTCTTCCAAAAGGATCAGAAAAATTATGGAATTATCATGATCAAGTGTACTGGGCGGTCACATTAAACATTTACCGTGATCACTTTGATCCAACTGCTCCAGGAAGAACAAACTGGCACAACTATTTAAACTTTACTTCAGCAGGTCTACGTGATCGCTCATGGGATTATATCTTTGAAAATTATCGCTATCAAACTCGTCCAAAAAGTGTAAAAGAAAATGTAGCAAAAGTAGAAAATACGGGCGACATTGATGTGCCTCTTATTAGTATGACTGGCTCTCTCGACTCACTTATCTTCCCGTCTATTCACGCGGAAGGCTATGAAAAGCTCGTTAAAAAAGCCGGCAAGACAAATCTTCATCGCCTTTATACCGTTAAAAACGGAAATCACGTTGACAGCTTAGTATGGAATAAACAAACGGATCCAAATCAAGAGCTTCAGCCCCTGCTTCCATATGCCCATCAATCTTTTGATTTGTTAGTAGACTGGGTGGAAAATAAAAAAGCAGCGCCTGCAAGTAAAGATATTAAAGCGCCTCAAAATAACCTTAAAGTAATGGATATAAAATCCGGACAAGAAGTAGATCCACGCTAAGGTTGAAACATAACTAAATGAATCCAACCTAAAGACGAACAAATGAGATACATGAGCTGGACTGCTTATTACACCGCAGTTGATTTCCGTGCAACTGCTAGAAGGAACGAAACAAATAAAACTATATTCACCATCACAAAAAACGAACCACTAATCAAACATGTTGATTAATGGTTCGTTTTTCACTTAGGGGAAAATGCTTTTGTCCCATCCTTAATCTTCATAATAATCAAGATACAGATGACCTGCTGAGTCTGCTTGACCTAAAAATACCTTATCGACTGCAGCACCTTTCTTTTTGAGCTGCTCTTTAACCCACGCTACGCTATATCCCAGCTCATGAACGGCTTCTTTCATTATATTTCCGTCCATGATAATCGTTTGAGGTAATCGTGTCGCCTCTCCTTTTATTAATAAATCTTCTCTCGTAACGTTTTGCTTTTCTTTTTTTAACAGCACGCTTAATTCCCCGTTGGTTTCGAGCATAGCAAAAGCTACGTCTTCTACGTAAAAGATGTCTTTTTTCCGAAGCTGCTCCATGAGCTCATCTACTGTATATTTTTCTTTTTTTACATTTCCCTCAAGAATTTTTCCTTCTTTAATGAGGATCGTTGTTGTCCCTTCCACCGCTTTTCGAAAGCTTATACTTTTTAACGATACGTTTGATACAAAAATAAGAAACGATGCCCACACTAAAATTGCGACTACCCCGTGACTTGCCTGTAAATCTACATCCATTGAAATTGTTCCTGCAATATCTCCAATTGTAATGCCAACGATATATTCAAAAAAAGAAAGTTTGGATAACTGTTTTTTCCCCAACAGCTTTGTGATAAAAAACAAGCCAAGTAAAATCAGCACTGAACGAAGTACCACTTCCATCCAATGATTCAACGCATGCACCTTCTTTACTAAAATTGATGTATCTTTTATTTTGTGCATATTTATATGGATCAACGCAGATTTTCACCTTCCATTATTTACATAACTTTCATGGCAGGTTAGAGCAGAAAGAAGTAGGAAACAAATGGGGGTTTTATAATGAACGATGAAGTGTTAACCGTATTTAACGACCAACAAGAGCGCATAGGAACAGCGTCTCGCAAAGAAGTTCACGAAAACGGCTATTGGCACGAAGCGTTTCACTGCTGGTTTGTCAGCCGTGAAAATGATATAGACTATATTTATTTTCAAATTCGCAGCGAACAAAAACAAGATTATCCCGGTGCGCTTGATATCACAGCTGCCGGACATTTGCTTCATACAGAAACCGCTGTGGACGGTGTAAGAGAAATTCACGAAGAGCTTGGCGTAAATATTTCGTTTGATGAATTGCTTCCTTTAGATGTATTTAAATATGAAGTATCTGAGCCGCATTATATTGACAAAGAGTTTGCACACGTATTTTTATACTACAGCTCTTACCCTCTTAATGCGTTTACGTTGCAGCAAGAAGAAGTATCAGGGCTTATAAAAGCGCCGTTTTCTCACTTTTGCGAACTGTGGCTTGGAAATCAAACAGAACTGATCATTGAAGGGATAACAAATAAAAAAGAGCCGATTCACCGTACAGCCCATAAAAGTGAATTTGCTCCTCATCCCAAAGCTTACTATAAAACGATCATTGCATTCATTAGCCAGCAGCTGCATTCAGCAAAAAAAGCTTAGAATCCTAAGCTTTTTTTGCTGAAAAAATCATATATGTTGCACTGCCAAGCGCAACAAGCTTACCGCTGCTGTCTTCAATTTTCACTTCTCCAACAGCAAGCGTTTTGCCGCGATGAGACAGTGTGGATTTAGCAACTAAATATTCACCTATACCCGGCCTTGTGTAATTTACTTTTAATTCAACTGTACTGGCACTTTCAGCCTCAGAAAGAGAAGACCGCACAGCTGAACCAACCGCCGCATCGATAAGCGTGGCAATAACGCCTCCATGAACCGTTCCCCTTCCTTGCAGAAGCTGCGGCTGAATCGTGATTTTTAACTCCGCATATCCTTTTTCAAGCAGCGTTTCTTCAATGCCAATATAATCCCAAAACGGAATCATCCCTTTACCCGTTCGTTTCATCAATCTCATCCTTTACATAAATAAGCTATGTAAGAAATTCTAGAAAAGCTGGAGAAATCCTGTTTCTTCGCATGCAAAAAGCGCTTGCTCTTTAGCAAACGCTTTTTATCCCTCTATTTTTCAAATAAAAACTGTACTTTATTTTCTTTCCATTCTAACTTGGCATTAAAGGTTTTATCGCCTTTTTTAAAGCCTTCAATCAAATCTGTCTGTCCTTCGCTTAACAGTTTTTTTAAATTAGCTTGGGTGACTGTTTTACCTAAAATCTTTTTCGATACGGTAAACGTGCATTTGGTTTTTGCATAGTTTGAGCATCCGTAAAATGAACCTTTATCGACTACTTTTCCGTCGCAAACCTTACACGAACCAAACGATTTAGAAGAGAAGCTTTTACCTTTGCCTTTTCCTTTTCGCTGAATGGATTCAGTGTCGTATCCGCTGAAGTTCCACTTACTTTCTGCTTCGACAGCGTCTTCGATAATTTTAGCTGACAGCTTTTTTGTTTGTTCCATAAAAGCAGCGGCCGATGCTGCTCCTTCTCCAATTTCAGCTAAACGCTGCTCCCACTTAGCCGTCATTTCTGGTGAAGCTAAAATTTTATCGCCAATCGCGTCAATCAATACCTTTCCTTTATCAGTCGCAAACACTTGGTTTTTTTTCACATCAATATATTTACGGTCTTTAAGCATTGTAATGATTCCCGCACGCGTAGCTTCAGTCCCTAACCCTTCTGACTTTGCTAAAATTTTCTCCAGCTCATCATTATCCAAATGCTTGCCTGCTGTCTTCATCAGCGTAATCAACTGACCTTCCGTGTAGCGTTTTGGGGGCTGTGTTTTACCTTCTTTCACGTCTACTTTAACAACTTTTCCTTCTTCCCCTTCTTGGACATTCGGAAGAATAACGTCGTCGTCTTTCTCGTTTTGAAAAATTACTTTGCGCCAGCCTTCTTGAATTTGCTGCTTTCCTTTTGAAATAAAAGCTGCTCGCTTTTCCACGAGTGTCGTAATCGTTGTATAGTCGAAAATCGCTTTTTCATAGTGTGCCGCAATTAGACGTCTTACGACTAGGTCGTAAATTTTCTGTTCGTCTCCTGACAGTTTGCTGGGGTCCTTCACTTGTTCCGTTGGAATAATCGCATAGTGATCGCTCACTTTTTTTGCATTTACATAGCGTTTATTTCCTAGAATTGAAGCGTACGGAAGCGGAAATAAATGTTCGTATTCAGAAAAAGCACTCAGTTTTTCTAAAATCTCAGGAAACGTTTCCGCTTCTCCTTCTGTTACATAGTTTGAGTCTGATCGTGGATAAGAAACAATTCCTTTCTGGTACAGCCCTTGCAGCACATCAAGCGTCTTTTTAGGAGAAAACTTAAACGCTTTATTGGCGGTTGCTTGAAGTGATGATAGGTTAAATAATAAAGGCGGCTGGAACTCTTTTCGCTCCGTTACGAGTTCATGAACTTCCGCGTCTTTTCCTTCGCAAAACTGAGCAATTTTATAGGCCATTTCTTTTTCTTTAAGACGCGATTCTCCGTCTTGATGCCATTTGCCTTCATACTTCTTTCCTTCAATATCAAACTTAGCAAGCACTTCCCAAAAAGGCTCTGATTTAAAGTTATCAATTTCTTTTTCACGCTTCACGATCAAAGCAAGAGTTGGCGTCTGCACGCGCCCTGCCGAAAAAACATCTGACATACCATGCTTTTTTAACAAAATGCTATACACCCGTGAAGCATTCATCCCAACGACCCAATCTGCACATGCTCTTGTATAGGCTTCATAATAAAGGTTACGCGTATCACTTTCGTCTTTTAACTGCTGAAACCCATCATAAATGGCTTTTGGCGTTAAAGAAGAAATCCACAATCGTTTCATCGGCTTATGCACACCTGACAGCTGAATGATATTACGAACGATTAATTCTCCTTCGCGCCCCGCATCTCCCGCATGTATAATTTCTGTGACCGTCGGCTTTTTAAGCAGTTTTTTTACCACTTGAAACTGCTTTGCTTTTGAGCGCGTCACTTCATATTGAAAGCGGTCTGGAATCATCGGCAGCGTGTCAATTGACCACTTTTTCCACTCCGGCTTATAATCTTCGGGACTCACAAGCTGACATAAATGACCCACTGCCCACGTTACATATGCTCCGTCTGTAAACACTTCATTCGGTGGAATCTCTAAATAGCCGTCGTGACGCTTCGGCTTAAACTGTGAAGCGAGCGTTGACCCTTGATCCGGCTTTTCTGCAATAATTAACTTCATGTATTTAATCACCTTACATTTCAAATTTCCATGTGACACTTAGTCAGTTTTATTATTTTATCATAGAAAGAGCTGTTGGAGTATGAATGAGGAGAAAAGTAGTTTAGATGAGAGATACCTATCTCATTTTAAAAACGTGTCGCTGTCCGTTATAGCTTTTCAATAAAAAAGCTGTAGATCATTTTCTACAGCTTTGATACATATCTGAATTTTTCTGGCAACAGCCATTATCATATCGACTAAAACAGATCTCCTTTGGGACGTGTTATGAAATAATCAATAACCAAATATACAAACCAACAAGCGTAATAAACAATGTCGGAATCGTTAAGATAATACCCGTTTTAAGATACGTTCCCCATGAAATTTTCACGCCTTTTGTTGAAAGAACATGAAGCCACAAAAGCGTCGCTAAAGAACCAATCGGGGTAATTTTCGGACCTAAATCCGATCCAATAACGTTTGCATAAACGAGCGCTTCCTTGATTGTTCCAGCTGCGTGTGTGGCATCGATTGCTAGTGCATCAATCATAACGGTTGGCATATTGTTCATAATCGATGAAAGAATAGCCGCAGTGAATCCCATACCAATTGTTGCTGCAAACAGTCCATGACTAGCCGTTGCTTGGATTACATCAGCCAGAATTTCTGTTAAACCAGCATTACGCAAGCCGTATACAACAACATACATGCCGATAGAGAAAAAGACAATCGCCCATGGAGCTCCCTGTAACACTTTTTTTGTATGAACCGCTCGGCTTTTTTTAGCCATCATCAAAAACAGAATAGCAATAATACCTGCAATAATCGAAACAGGGACGCTAAAGAATTCTCCAATTAAATAGCCTAGCACTAACAAAACTAAGACAATTCCAGATAACCGAAACATCTTTTCATCTTTGATGGCATCCACTGGCTTCTGTAAATCTGCTACATTGTATTTCTTAGGAATTCTTTTGCGGAAATACAGATATAAGACCATAATACTTGCAAACAGAGAAACCAAATCTGGAACAATCATGCGTGATGCAAATTCAGAAAAGCTAATACCAAAGAAGTCGGCTGATACGATATTTACTAAGTTACTAACAACAAGGGGCAGCGACGTTGTATCTGCAATAAATCCACTTGCGATAATAAACGGAAAAACCATTTTATCGTCGAACTTTAATGCCCGAACCATGGCTAGTACAATGGGTGTTAAAATTAACGCTGCTCCGTCATTAGCAAATAGCGCTGCTACAACGGCTCCAAGAAGAGACACGTAAACAAACATACGCACGCCGTTCCCTCCTGCAGCTCTAGCCATATGAAGCGCTGCCCATTCAAAGAAACCAATTTCATCTAAAATTAAAGAAATAATAATAATAGCAATAAACGTAAGAGTCGCATTCCACACAATGCTGGTTACCTCAAGAACGTCTTGAAAATCAACAACGCCTGCCAGTAAAGCAATCATAGCTCCCCCGCAAGCCGACCAGCCGATTGATAAATTTTTCGGCTGCCAAATGACAAAAATTAATGTTACTAAAAAAATCAATGATGCTAGTACAACTGATGCCACTTTTTAAACCTCCAATTATTCACAACAACTAATACGCAGTCCTTGTTTTTCCAGCTCTTTTAAACGTTCGTCCTGACTTGGTACAGATTCAAGTATGCCCAGAACAAACTCATAGTACTGGCTTTCTTTATTAAGAGAATAAAAAACCCATTGCCCTTTTCTTCTTTCCTTCACAAGTTCAGCATCTCTTAATTTTCGTAAATGCTGACTAATTGAAGGTTGGCTAGCTTGATAGATATCTACGAACTCACAAACACAGCATTCATTGTTCTCTATTAATTTAACCATCGAAAGCCTTGTTTTATCTCCCAATAATTTTAAGATTTGGGCTGCCTTTTCAATACTATCTATAGATTTTGTGCTCATTAATGAATACCTCCTACTCCCTTTCAGTTGATAGATAATAATGTGCTTATGTATTAATGCTCATTACTATAATTGATTTCTAAATATTTTACAATTTTTTAATAAACTAAAAGTGATTTAGCAGTTGTCTGAGGATTTAAAGAAGTTATTTTTCCCCTACTAATCTAAACAAAATCTAGCACATAATACTATAGGTATATTTTCTCGTAAAAATGCTCCTAATGTCCTTGGACAAACATACATACTTATTTTGTCGATCCGCATAAAATATAGAGAAAAATAAGAAAGGATGATTATGATAAAAAAACATTATTCCTATTATAACCCTCAAGATGGTAAATATTATGTAGACAAGCCTTACTCTCTTAGAGACAATAAAGTATCGCCCTCTGCTTCCACTAAAATTCCTTTGAAAAATACAGCCGACAGAGCTTTTAAAATCCCTGTATTCCTCAGCCACCCTTCTATGCTTAATACTACTCAAACAAGATTTCTTAATCGTTTAATTGATGAAATTGAACGTGTTCTTCTTTTCCCTCGTACACTGCCCGATACAGAGCAATATCCTAATAAAACAATAACAAGCGTTCGCCGAATGATACTCTCTAGCTATGGGTTAATCGCGGTGAATATGCAGCAAGTCTTTGCCAATTATACCATGACGAATATTCCCGGCGGTACACCTCCGCCCCCATCATGGGAAGGAGCTCCGTTTTTACAAATAGAGCCAAGCATGGGTTACCAACGAGGCCTGCCTTTACTTCTTATCAAAGAATCAGGTGTCAATAGTATAGGCGTTTGGAATCCATCAGTAGTTCCTTTCTTTATTATTGAATGGGATTCTACAAAACCTCTTGATGAGTTTTTTGACCGTGTTGAATGGAGAGAAATATTTCAAAACTGGGTGGCTCAAGTGCGAAATGGCTACTTTATTCAAACACAGCCTTCCTATCGATACGGCCCGGATGATCTATAGAAATCACTTCAAACGAAGAGCACTTTCGAAAGCTATTTCTATAAAACAAGATGGAATGCGAGGTGAATATAATTGACTTTAATTAATAGTGGGACATGCGTAGGAGTTCTATATCGAGCTAATGCCGGTGCCTCTTGCAGAAACGGGTACTGTGTTCATAATGGAAGGTTAGTAGGCGGCGTCATAAGCTCAAATGCTGGTACCTTAACGGTTACAAGAAGCATCGATAACACAAAGTTACAGACTTATAATGGTATTCTTCTCAGCCACCGAGCCGTAAACCGAACGACAGGGCAAGTCACGCAGCAGTATTTGTATTTTAGAAAAAATCAGTTAGAAAAAGTAGAAGTTACGCCTTATACACAATATAGTGACCCTAGCTGTCAAAGAGAGAATCATTATAATATCCCTGATATTATCTATCCTGGTGAATGTGTAGGAATCAGATATCGGATAGGAGATGAATGGCATATAGGAAACGGGCGATATCTATATTGGACAGGCCAAGTGAATCACTGTATATTTGATGAACGTTCGCAAAGTACAAATAGACAATTTTTACGGCAGATTTGGTACGCACATTGGATACTCGATCCAAAAAATGAGCGAAATATTATACACCAAAAAACCTCCAGAGGACCTGGATCTCCAAGAGGTGAGCATAGAATTTATGTGTTTAAAAATCTGCTTCCAGCAAACGGTGAGACCGTCCTTGTAAAAGCTGCTTCTCCTGTAAATTCTGCTTCCTGGCCTTTTCATATTATCTATCAGTGAGAAAAATAGAGAATAATCCTTCGTTCAACTATAACTTCCAGCCTACATTAAGCTTCTTTTCAACATTCCACCAATAATGTGAATGCCCATCCAAATATTACTGACTACCAGTTGGATGGGCATTTCCTTATAATTTTTCTTTTTTTATTTGTACATATGGTTCGCTTTTTCTCTTTTTTGTAAAAAAATAGAGGCACTAATCCACGAAGTAATTGGAATAATAATGGCTACACCAATGCCTCCGCTTAAGATAGAAATGACTTCTGCACAAAAGGTTTTTGAATTGATAATATCTCCAAACGAATACGACAATCTCTTAAACCATATAATTAAAGTCAAATATCCCCCTACAAATGCAAAATACAGTGTATTGGTTGTAGTGCCTAAAATATCTCTTCCGATTTTCAGTCCTGAATTGAAGAGATTTTTTTTAGTTACGGACGGGTCATGAACAAATAATTCATTCATAGAAGATGAAATAGATAGCGAAATATCAATGATCGCTCCTATGGCTCCCATAATAATTGTACAAATGGCTATTTTAGCAAAGTCAATTCCAACGTAAAGTGAAAAAGCGTTAATTTCTTCTTCTTGTTCTTCTCCAAACCCTTGAATCATGGCATGATGTTCAATGATAAAAATAAAGAACACTAAAACGGCTAAGGTAATAATCGTTGAAACAAACGCAGCAAGCGTTTTATGATTGAATTTATTAATATAAAATAAATTAATGCAGCTAATGATTGTACAAGCGATCAACGTAACAATAATCGTATTTTTTATAGACAGCATAAAGAGAATGGTTAGAAAAATAACGCCAAAATTCAAGAACAAAGCAAGGAAAGATCTAATTCCTTTTTTTCCCCCCACCATACTCATCAGAATAAATAAAATAAGAGCAAGCAACAGTAAAACGTTCACTTTCTGTTCCCCTTCCTAAAAATAAAAAGAATCGAAAGATAGAGTGTAATTGGAATCGTTAAAACAATGCCAATGCTGCCAGTAAGAGCACGAATTAACTCTAACGAGAAATTCATTGAAAACGTGTATCCTAAAGGAGAACCGTTTTTTAAATAAAGAAGAACCATTGGAATTGTTCCACTTATATATGAAAAAAATAAAATATTCGTCATGGCTCCCATAATGTCTCCGCCAATTTCCTTGCCCGATTTCAGTAAGTCTTTGTGCGCTATCTCTTTATTCTTTTCATATAGTTCATAAACAGAAGAAGTAATCGTAATCGCTACATCCATAACAGCTCCTAAAGATCCTATTAGTACCTCACTCATAAATATTTTTTGAGGAGGAATCGTCACAAACTCCATTCCTTCATAATGAAGGCCATTAGAATCTGTCAGTTGCATGACACCATACGCGATTAAAAGAGAAACAAATGTACCTATTAAAGTTGAAATAATCGCTACATGCGTTTTTTCTTGATTACCGCTTACTAATAACAAAGAAATAACTGTAAAAAGAACGACAGCTACAATACATACAGCTAGCAAGCTCACATTCCCTAGTGCTAAATATACATTAAGGGCCCCGATTAAAAGGACAATATTAATAAATAAGCTAATGATCGAATAAAAACCTTGCTTTCTTCCAATAGCCAGCAAAATCAGTATAAATAAGCCCGCGACAGCGGTAACCTGCGTGTCCCGCTTCACTCCTTCAATCGTGCCGCTTAAAGCATGCTGTGAATTCTTTTCTAAGGAGACAAAAAGATCTGTTCCGACAGTGTACTTTTGATCATAAGCACCTGAGTATGAGTACGTATTCTCTAAATGGATAAGCTTCCCTTTATATTTTCCGTTCATGATTTTAGCAACAATTTTTTGAGAATATACGGTATCTTTGTTGTGATTTAAATCAGTAGATTTATTTTGTTCTACAACATTCGTCTTCACTACCTCCGCTATCGGTTTTTTATAAAGCGAATAATTGTGGTTTGTTACTATTAGCGCTATACACAAACAGCAAATTCCTAGTATATAGAGAAAGATTTGTTTACGCGATAATTTATTAAACTTTTGCTTCGAAAAAAGATTCCTTATATGCTGGGAATACAGAGGTGACATCACATAATTCCTTTCTGGTTATTATTTGAACGCAGAGCTCTTGAACATGAAGAGACTGCAAAGAGATCTAAATTCCCTTTGCAGTCTTTTCATTCGTTTATTATGAGCGTTATAGAGTAAGACATACTCTAGGTACACAAGACGCTCAAACCTGCTGTTTTTTCCCTCCGTACTGTACCAGAGAAAAATGAAATTATAGTGAAAACGTAGAACGATTTATCTACTTCACTAGTTTTTTATGACTATCTTATATAATCATAGGAATATAAAAACAAATAGAAAACTGTCTGCGCTATAATAAATTGACTTTATAGCTACTGATTAGTTATAAAACTCATGAAAAGCGACAAATAGTTGCTAAAAACAAGGAGGTTATTTCATGTTAACGAAAAAAACACTTATCATGCTTTCTACTCTCACCCTTGTAACAACATGCGTAGCATTCAGCACTCCAACTACTGAAGCAGCTGCTAAAGATACCTACTCACAAAGAATTGAAACTAAAGCAGAAACAAGGCCTACGCTTCGTAAAGGTTCTCACTCTAGCTACGTAAAGGACTTACAGCAAAGCTTAAAAGATGTGAAGTATAACACATCAGTTGATGGAATTTTCGGTACGCAGACACAAAACGTAGTAAAAGAATTTCAAACCGATCACAGCTTGTCTCCAGATGGTATTGTTGGCCCCTTAACATGGGCAGCTTTAGATGAGAACAAGGTAGAAAGAAAGCAATTTCCTGTCAGCACAGCTATTACATTCGGTAAAAAAGAACTCGGTGACAACATTGTCTTCAGTACAGACGACCGCTTACGGAAAGATAACAACGATAAAGCTTACTACAGATTCGTAGCAAAAAACAAAGACTGGATGGATCAAGGCGGATCAGGTACCATAGGGTGGTATCATATTTACAAAAATGGAGATGTGATTGAAGCATCCAATTAAACCTATTTACAAATAACGGTTCGAAAAAAGCCTTCATAATTACTCTTTTGAGTGATTTACTACTTCTCTTACAGAATGCTAAAATTTAAAGGAATCATTCCGTAGGTATTTTACTTGAACAAGAACAGCTTTTTCTCCCCGCAGCTGTTCTTGTTATTTTTTAATAAAAATGAAAAAAGCAGCATGCTGAACATTCCACACGCTGCTTTTTGCGATTACAGGACTACTCTGCGGGTCGAGGTCCTGCTTCTCGCCCTGAGTTCTCTACCGTTAATATGGGCCGAACGGTGATATCTTCATTTACACGAATTTGACATGATAAGCGCAAGTGATCTTCAATTGAACTTTCTGAGTATGCATTTTTCTCTGCGTGTGTTAAATCACAATATTCACCTTCAAGCACTTCTACCCTGCAAGTCGTGCATTTAGCTTTCCCGCCGCATCGATGAAGAATATTTATACCGTTGTCTTCGAGTGCCAAGACAAGCTTTTTTCCTTTTGCCACTTCAAAACTTCCATATCCTAAAACGGTTACTCTTGGCATGTATCTCCCTCTTTCCCTCTACTGTGTACAAGCGATTTGAATTATACTATATGCAGTTTCTTTTTATTGCATGCCTAAATCCAATTAAGAAGACCATCATTTTGTAATACGGCAACTAAAACGACAATCCCAAGTATAATAACAGGTATCAGTGCTTTTAAAATTTGATACTTAGATAATTCTATACGTTGAGGCTCCTTTAACAAATGACTTTGATTTAACTCAGTATTGTTTTCACTTTCTTTATGATTCATGTTCCTCTGCCTTTCTATTTTTTATAGTGCGGTTTATATCTACTTCTGCTGAAATCACAAAAATAGACACAGAATTTCTTCATAAAAATCATCTTAACCTTTTTAAGAACATGCTATACCAACAATTCTGTTTTAAAACAAGTCCCTATCATATGTTTCAAACAAACCAATTCATCTTGTTTCTCCTTTTAATAGCATCAGATCAGAAGACTAGACTTTTTCACATCCCTAAGTGCATGAGCAAGGTCGTTATTTATAATCAAAAGTAAAACCCCATAGCGTGTCATGGGGTTTTACTTCGTACTTTGTTTTTTTGGAATTTTAATTTGTTTAATATCTCCCAACACATAAATATAAAAAATTAAGCCTAGCAACAATACAATTCCCGCTACAATAAAGCTTAGATTAAAAGAACCGGTTTTATCCAAAAGATATCCCGTTAAAGCTGTAGCTATAATTCCACCAAACAAATTATTAGCTAAATTAACAATAGAACTGAGAAGAGAAATGGAGCCTGCAGGCGCAATTTCAGCAGAAATTGACCAGCCGATTGGTGCAGTTGCAGATATACCTGCCAGTCCAATCGAGATACAAATCATCGCTACTACAACACTATTGGTGAAAATAGAACCTAAAAAAACAAACCCTAAGCATAATCCTACAACAATGATCGTGCGATATACTTTTTGACTGTTATATCCTTTTTTTATGAGGTAATCAACAAGCCAACCGCCAACTAAAATGCCAGCAAATGTAGCAATTAGCCAAGGGACTGCCGTAAGCAGACCCGATGACATGATATCCATGCCGTATTTCTCTTTTAAAAAAGTTGGCAGCCACGTTAACAGTAAATTAAACGTATATCCATAGCCTGTAAACCCAATCATTAGCCCCCAAACTTTTCGATTTGTAAATAAGACTTTTAAGGTATGTAAAAATTTTGATGTTTGTTCATCGTTCGCATTTAAATTATTTTCTTGAATATACTTCAGCTCATCATCTGATATGCGTCTATGCTTTTCTGGTTTTTCGTAATAAAACCAAAACAGCAGCGTAAACAGCACGTTTATCATTCCAATGGATAAAAATGCTGTGCGCCAATCAAATTTAGTGATGAGAAATGCCACAAGAGGCGCGCCAAGTACATTTGAAAATTTTGCCGCTGAATCAAACAAAGAATTTGGCAAGCTTCTTTCGTTTGGAGGAAACCATAGAGACGTAGCTTTCGACGCTGCTGGAAAAGCTGAAGCACTCATTATTCCTATTAAAAATCGAACGATATAGAGAAGAAGTTTTCCTTGCAAAAATGCCATGGACATCGTTAATAAACTCCAAATCACCATACCCACTCTTGTTACCCATGCTACTCCGAACCGATCAAGCAAGCTTCCGGCAGGTATTTGCATGATCGTATAAGAATACGTATAAATAGAAAAGACAATTCCGAGCTCTGTTCCCGTTAAGTGAAATGCATCTTGTATTGCAGGAGCGGCCACTGACACCGCTACACGATCAAAATAATTTAAAATAATCATACTGCTTAACAAAGATGAAATGAACCATCGTGTGCGTCCTGTTCGCTTTACTGTATGTTCACTCATAGCTAGCTCCTTTCATCAGTAGTTTGTTCGTTTTATTACCGTAGCATTCTACTTAATACCACAACTTCTTTTGAAAGAAACATGCGTTTTCTTCATCCATCATGCAAGAAATCCCTCATGATAAAACATAAAACAAGAAGTAAACAAAAAGAGATTGAGTCATAAAAAAATCAATCCAAACTACAGCTAGAAGCAACCACCTACATTCACCATAACAACGAAAAAATCCGAACGATGAATCGAGATTCTCAATCAAGAATCTCGATTCATCGTTCGGATCTTCCTTCACCTAAAACACTTTTGTACTAGCCTCTTTTTTCACTAACAGTCTATTTGGCTGAAAGTTCACTTTCGGTTACCCACTTGTGATTTTTTACTTTCTCTCCGCCTGTAGTCGGTGCGTAGTCTACCATGTATACCGTTGTTTTTTCGGCTGAATCAATCGTTGCTTTTGCCCCTTTCATACCTTTCATATGATCTGCTTCAAGCGTTACTTCGCTACCTGGCTTTAACTGCTCGTTACCCGCACCTTTTATTTCTTCTTGAATAACCCACTTATGATTTTTTACTTTTTTTCCGCCAGTCTTTGGCGTATACGAAACGGTATAGGCCGTAGTATCGTAAGCACCAACAATCGTTGCTTCAGCCCCGTTCATGCCTTTCATATGATCTGCTTTTATAACGGCTTTATCTCCAACTTTATATGTTGGATTCTCTGCTTTTTTTAATCCTTTTGGAACCTCTCCTGAACTAGAGTGATTCATCTCTGAGTGATCGTGCATGGATTCATTTTTGTCAGCTGAAGGCTTTTCATGACTAGAATCGTTTCCGCATCCGCTTAGTCCAATAATGACAGATGCCCCAAGAATAAATAGCTGTTTTTTCATAACAGTCCCTCTTTTCCACATAATAAACTTTAAAATAAAAATCATTTAATCATTAGAAACAACTTACCTTTGCCTACTCTTCTTCTTTTCTTTATTGTAGCCAGAATTTGTGCAGATTTTGTGAAGATGAAGGTAATTGGGCACGAATAATTCCTGTGCCTAAAAAAGGCCCTCGTATGAATCACTTACCATAAGGAAAAAATATAAAAATAAAAGGAGGAAAGAAACATGCTAAAAATACGCTTTGCTCTGTCCTCACTGTTACTTGCGTTTAGCTTGGTGATAGGAGCCCCTTTTGCTTCCGCACACTCCACTCTCTCATCTAGCGTACAAAAAATAGAAGTAACGTCCATTAAAATGAAAACGCTCAAAACATTTATCGATGAACAAGATATGAATGCATTCACTAACAGTATAAAAAAAGCGCAGCATATGAAACTTCTCTTAGATGAAGAATCTGCTGGGAGCATCGATTGCAAAATGACCATTACCTATGGAGATGGTTCTAGCCGTCATTATTTCATTTGGATTATGGATGATGGACGTGATGTGTTAATTGCTCAGCAAAAACACCCAGAAGACCTTCATCTTAAAGGGTATGAATTGAATCAAAAAAATTCCTTGCACTTAACAAAGCTGCTAAAGAATATTCTTTAGCAGCTTTGCTTTTAGATCACTTTCACCGAGAATGACTCGATGACTCTAATATTTTTTAGTTTATATTGCCCAAATAGCATATACTGCTATGACTGCGAGCACGTACAAAATAGCTGAGACGATCCATTTTTTCATATCTTATAGCCTCACTCTCTGCAATCGCAGTGCATTTAATACAACCGATACAGAACTAAAGGCCATCGCGGCTCCAGCGACCCAAGGGGCTAACAGCCCAACTGCTGCAATTGGAATACCAAGCGTGTTGTAGCCCATTGCCCAGAATAAATTTTGCTTAATATTAGAAATCGTTTTTCTACTCATTTCAATCGCATCTGCAATGCTCATCAAGTCTCCTCGCATCAACGTAATATCAGCGGCTTCCATCGCTACATCCGTTCCTGTTCCGATGGCCATTCCAATATCAGCTAGCGCAAGTGCAGGAGCATCATTAATACCGTCTCCTACCATTGCGACTTTTTTACCTTGCTGCTGAAGCTTTTTCACTTCTTCTGCTTTGCCTTCTGGCAACACTTCTGCTATAACGTGCTCAATACCCGCTTGCATCCCAATAGCCTGAGCTGTTTGACGATTATCACCTGTAATCATCATCACTTCTAAGCCCATTTCTTTTAACCTGGAAACTGCTTCTTTAGAAGTCGCTTTAATGGTATCTGCGACAGCAAGCATGCCGGCATACTTTCCGTCAAGAGCAACGAGCATAGCCGTTTTTCCTTCTCGTTCTAAATTTGTCATTTCTTCTAAGGCTGTATCAATATTCACTTTATGTTGATTCATAAGCTTTCTTGTTCCCACTAACAGCTTTCGCTCTTGTACAGTTGCTTTCACTCCATACCCTGGAATAGCTTCAAAAGATAACGGATCTTGAATCTCTATACCTTTATTTTTTATACCTGCTACGAGTGCTTGAGCGAGAGGATGCTCCGACAAACGCTCAGCCGATGCAACTAACTGCAATAGCTCATTTTCTTCGTAGCCTTGTGCAATACGTACATCGGTTAACTCGGGAGTTCCATTTGTAACAGTTCCCGTTTTATCTAAAAGAATCGTATCGATTTTATGCGTTGCTTCTAAATGCTCGCCGCCTTTAAACAAAATACCAAATTCTGCTGCGCGGCCCGACCCCGCCATAATGGAAGTTGGAGTAGCTAAGCCTAACGCGCATGGACATGCAATCACTAATACGGCAATAAGCTTTTCTAAAGCCGGTGCAAATTCGCCAGGCGCAATCCAAATATACCAAACAAAGAAAGTAAGAAGTGCAATTCCGACTACAATTGGCACGAATATACCTGAGATATAATCAGCTAATCGCTGAATAGGCGCTTTAGAACCCTGCGCTTCTTCTACTACTTTAATAATTTGCGCAAGCGCCGTCTCCCTGCCAACGTTTGTAGCTTTTATTTTTAGAAAACCATTTTTATTGAGTGTAGCTCCAATTACTTTATCTCCAATGTTTTTATCTACCGGTACACTTTCACCTGTCAGCATGGACTCATCTAAGGCCGATTGCCCTTCAATAATCTCCCCGTCTACAGGCACTTTTTCACCAGGCTTAATAAAAATAACTTCGCCTTTTTGGACTTCTTCCACTGGAATTTCAACTTCCGCTCCGCCTCTTATGACAACGGCCGTTTTAGCCTGTAAGCCCATCATCTTTTTAATTGCCTCTGAAGAACGGCCTTTGGCGTTTGCTTCAAATAATTTCCCTAAAAGAATCAGCGTAATCAATATAGCGCTCGTTTCATAGTAAAGCTGATTCGTATGAGCAGATGACCCCAGTGATTTAAGAGAAAAGTATAGACTGTAAAAATAAGCTGCGCTTGTGCCTAGTGCTACTAAAACATCCATGTTGGCACTTTTGTTACGCAGAGCTTTAAATGCGCCTACATAAAATTGCTTCCCTACCACGAATTGAACAGGCGTAGCTAAAGCGAGCTGAACCCATGGATTCATCAGCATATGAGGTAAAGGAATAAACGACGTAAACGTAAAATGACTAACCATTGCCCATAATAACGGTACGCTTAAAATAAATGAAAACCAAAATTTTCCTTTTTGTTTACTCAGTTCTTTTTCTCTATAGCTTTGCTCTTCTTCTTTTTCTTCCGACTTTAGCTTTGCTCCGTATCCAAGCTTTTCAACTCGCTGCGTTATATCTTGCGGAGCTATTTGAGAAGGGCTGTATTCAACAGAAGCCGTTTCTAAAGCAAGGTTAACACTTGCCTTTGTCACGCCTTCTAATTTGTTTAACCCTTTTTCAATACGAGTCGAACAAGCGGCGCATGTCATGCCCGTAATAGCAAATTCGACTTTTTCACTTACAACTCCGTACCCAAGCTTTTCGATTTTTTCTTCAAAGGCCTGTGGACTTGTTTTAGACGGATCAAATATGATAGTAGATCTTTCCAAAGCCAAATTTACGTTTGCTTCTTTTACACCTTCTATTTTTTTTAATCCTTTTTCAATTCGGTTAGAACACGCTGCACATGTCATACCCGTAATTTGCAAGGTGGCTTCTTTTTGTTTGTCACTCATCACGCTTCGCCTCCTGTTATATACCTATTAGGGGTATATATTTTTCCTAAATCAAGCGTGCGAAGGTATTCGCACGCGATGCTGTTTATGCTACGTCATAACCTTGGTCATCGATAGCTTCTTTAATATCTTCGACCGTTACTTGACTTGGATCAAATGCAACTGTTACTTTTGCATCTTCTAAGCTTACTTCTACGCTTTTAACGCCATTAAGTTCGCCTACGCCGCCTTCAACAGCTTTGACGCAATGACCGCAAGACATTCCTTGTACCGATAATGTTACGTTTTCCATTTTTAGCATCTCCTTTATTTCATTAATCGTTTAATGGTTGTTAATAATTCATCCACTACTTCTTCATCACCATCTTGCACACGTTCTACAATGCAATGCTTCAAGTGACCTTCAAGCAAAATTTTACTTACACTATTTAAAGCAGACTGCGCAGCTGCGATTTGAGTAATCACGTCGTCACAATACGTATCTTTTTCGATTAATCCTTTAATTCCTCGAATTTGTCCTTCAATTCGATTTAATCGGCTTGTTAGATTTTTTTTCACTTCTGGAGAATGGTGACTTTTTCTTTCACTATTTATCGTACAACATTTTTCTTCACTGTTCATGTGATTCGCTTCGACCATCTAACATCCTCCCTTCATGACTTCATCATACTATACCCCCCTACCCTATGTAAAGGGAAAAGGTCGCTTACTTTATCTTTTCACCAATTTCGATAGCTATGCTCATATCATTTTCAACTAACATCAACCCACTTATAGCCTATTCCCCATACGGTTTGCAGGTATTCGTCTACAGGAAAACCCGCTTTTCTAAGCTTATCCCGAACATTTCGCACGTGAGAGTCAATAGTACGATCTCCAATCTCAGCCTCATATCCCCACACTAACACAAGCAAGTCGTCCCGGCTGAACACACGATTTAAATGCTGAAGAAGTAATCCCACTAATTCAAACTCTTTAGGGGTCACTTGAATGTACTGATTTTTATATTGTAATACGTGGTCTTCCTTGCTCCATACTAAGCCTTTATAGGTGATTTCATTCTTTTCTTTTAAGGAACGTCTAAGAACCGCGCTGATGCGTGCAACCAATTCTTCTTCGCTAAACGGTTTAGTAATATAGTCGTCTGCCCCTATATTTAATCCTTTTACTACATCTAACGTTTGGCTGCGGGCTGTGAGCATAATGACCGGTAGATCAGACATTTTTCTTACTTTTTGACAAATCTCCCACCCATCTTCGCTTGGCATCATAATATCTAATAACATCAAATCTGCTTTGTTACCTTCATAAAGATAGCGCAGCGCTTCTGTGCCCCTTTCAAATTTTATACATGTAAATCCGTTTGGCAGCAGATAAAGTTCTAGTAAATCCAGCATCCTTGCTTCATCATCTACTAATAAAATAGTGGCCATCCTATCCATCCTCTCTTAATACAATCTCTACGGTCGTTCCTTTTCCCCTCTCGCTTATGATTGTTATCTCTCCTCCATGAGCTTCTACAATCTCCTTTACAATTGATAAGCCTAATCCGTATCCTCCGCTTTTTCTCGAGCGAGATTTTTCCACTCGATATAGCTTGTCAAATACGTAAGGCAGATCTTGTTCTGGAATGCCTATTCCTTGATCTTTAAGAGTTATTGTCAATGATTCAGCTGATTTTTTTACAATCAAATCAATTTTAGTCCCTTCTTTTGAATATTTCATTGCGTTATCAAGTAAATTGATAATCACTTGCTGAAATCTTTCAGGATCTAGTAAAATGTAAAGACCTTGAGAGCAGCTTATGTCCAGATCCATCTCTTTTTCTTTTAAAGCTAAATGAAAATGCGCGCATATGGTGTGCAAATACGTAGCCAGTTCTACTTTTTGTTTTTGAATAAAAAACGTATGCTGATCCAGCTGCGCCAGCTGAAACAAATCTTTGACTAACTGTGAAATTCTTTCCGCTTCTTCTTCCACAATAGCAAGATATTTATCATGTTCTTGCGGTGTATTAGAAGGCCTTCTAGCAACGTCTGCGTATCCCTTTAAATACATCAAAGGAGTTTGAAGTTCATGTGAAATGCTGCTTAAAAATTCATTTCTCTCTTTTCGTAACCGCTGCAGCTCATTTGCTAGCGACTGAATGGACATTCCTAATTGTCCAAGTTCATCTCTTGAATGAGCGCCAAGCTTTACAGACAAATCCCCTTGACTCAGCTTCTCTGTTGCTTTTTTCATCTTGATTAAAGGAGCAGTTATAAATTTAGACAGGGCAAAAATAGTCACAATTGAAAATAAAATGGAAACAGCTCCGGCTACGTAAAAATGATGCTGTAGTCTCGCAATCATTTCGTGAATATCATTTGTGTTTTTGAACATATAAACCGTTCCGAACTGCTGACGGCCTTTTTTAATAGGTGATGCTGTGGCGATATAAGGTTTTCTTTTCCAGTCGCCTTGCATAATTTCACCTTTGTATGTAAGAGACTTTCCTTTCCATTTCTCTACCGCTTTTCTTGCACCTTGAATTAAAGGCCGAGACGAACTGATAATTTTTCCTGTCTTATCTGTTATGACAACATCAGTTTCTGCTTCAGATTCCATCAGTGCAACATGGTTAAGCGTAGCCGAATCATGATGCTTCTCTAATACTTCCCGGTGACTGTTTCCTCTTAAACGCAAACTTTCTAATTCCTCCGAAATTCGTGTGTTGGCAAGACCGCTATATAAGTAAAAAAAGAGAGCCGCTTCAATTAGTAAAATGAACATTAAAAACAAGAGTCCAAGCTTAATAGAAATTCGATTCATTTATTCACATCCTTTGCTTTTATTATAGAAGTAATAGTTGAAGAAACTGTGCAGAATAAAAATGCCCCACAAAATAATTGTCTTTATACTATGAAAAATTCCCTAATAAGAAAGGTTCTTCTGTTGATACAACTGTACTGAATTAGTCAAATAAGTGTTATTCTCTGACATTTTACCATAGGTACACGCACGTACGCAGAACAGCATTTCAATGAACAACGAAGGGATGTGAATACCCCCTATTGATAGGCGTAAAAATAAAGGTTCTTTTAACTATCATTATTAAGTGAACTCTTTACTGTTTTTCTAATAAAAAAGGTTAATTAGCAAAAGCTAATTAACCTCGTTAAATAGTGCAATTTCACCCAGTTCTCTCAGTTGAACTGTCTCTTGTTACCTGCAAATTTCCGGAGCGTTTTAATTTGTTCCACCCTACTCTTGTTCCTTTTAATGCAGCTAAAACTGCCTTCCAAGCTACCCATAGTAATAAGTAGCGATACACAATTCTTTGTATCACTAGAGCAACCAATGGTTTACTGCTTATTCGCTCTAATCTAAAGGCCACTAAACAAACAAGAAAATCAACAATAAAGTAGCACCCATATAGAAGAACCGAATGTTTAACATCTCCAGTACATAGCCTCAAAACAAATAAAAGGTCTAAAAATGGTGCAAATAAAGGAAAAATGAATTGAAACAGCAGCATATTAGGAAGAGCCATAAAACCTAATGCTTTATGCTTGCGCCCTCCAAAAGCTCTTTTGTGCTTCCACAAGCACTGTAAAGTTCCAAAGTTCCAGCGATGGCGCTGTTTGAGAAAATCTTTACGTTTTTCCGGTGCTTCTGTATATGCACTTGCTTTCTCTTCAATTGAAATTTTATAATCGCTGCGCAATATACGCAGAGACATGTCTGTATCTTCAGCTAATGTATCGGCCGTAAAATATCCTAATTCTTGAACAAGTTTTTTTCGCCATGCTCCTATTGCGCCTGGAACCACCGTCACGCAATTAAGCATAGAAAAAGCACGTTTCTCTAAATTAAAACCTGACACATATTCAATATGCTGCCATGTTGTTAATAAATTACGGACATTACCTACTTTAATGTTCCCCGATACCGCTCCTACTTTTTTATCGTTAAAGTGTCTCACCATAAGTGATATAGCGTCAGGTGAAATAATGGTATCGGCATCAATTGATACAATGATTTCTCCTTCTGCTTTTTGGATACCCAAATTGATCGCCGCAGCTTTTCCTCCATTTTTCTTTCGAAGAAGATGAAACTTGTCATTGTCTCTGAAATCTTCAGTAACAGCCTTTGATGTGCCATCTGTTGACCCATCATCAACCATAATAATCTCAAGATTTTGATATGAACTCTTCAACACCGACTTGATCGTCCTGCTTATCACATTCTCTTCGTTGTATGCAGCGATGACTACGCTGACTAAAGGCTGATATGAAGCATCAAAATGCAGTTTATCAGCTTTTCTTTTATGTTTAAGCGCGAGATAAAAGACAATAAGCAAACGCAGTGTAAATACAATTAATGTTCCATAAAACAGAACGAAAAAAACAGTATGCAGCGCAGCAATATTCGCTAGAATCAATTTGATGTTTTGAATAATCGGATTCTCTGCTTTTAAAACGGCGGGCATTGTACTTTCCCTGCTTTTGTTCGTCAAATCCCCTGCTGTTACAAATGTATACCCTCGTGCCTGCAGCTTTTCAATGATTTGAGGCAGTGCTTCTACTGTTGCTTCTCGGTTTCCTCCTCCATCATGAAGTAAGATAATATCACCGTTCTCTGCTTGCTTCATCACACGGTTTACAATTTCTTTACTATTTTTAGCTTTCCAGTCACTCGAATCAATATCGTAGTTAACAGTTATATATCCCATCTTCGTCGTATCCGCCATTTTTTGAAATGAAGCTGGATCATATACCGTTTCATCGTAACCATTATAAATGTTTTGATTATCTCCATACGGAGGCCGATATAAAATAGATGAATGACCAGTGATACCTTGAATGATTCGTTCTGTTGCATTTACTTCATACTTTAGCTGATTATTAGAAATATTGATTGTATTTGGATGGGAAAATGTATGATTTCCAATTTCATGACCATCTTTATATACTTCTTTAACAATATCTTGATGAAATACTGCATTTTCACCAATCATAAAGAAAGTAGCTTTTACATCATGGGCTTTTAAAATCTTTAAAATTTTCTCTGTGTATTCAGGATCTGGCCCATCATCAAATGTTAAAACAATTTCTTTGTTAAATATTTTGCTTAGCCGTTCAATCTCAGGAGCTTGCGGCATTGCTGTGTACTCTTCCCCTGAAATAAATCCTTTTGAATCAAAAGCAAAACGTCTTTCTCCTGGAGAAGCCTCTGTTTTTGCATGAAGTATGCTTCCTTCTCCATAATTGTAAGCAATTTCTCCATTTTTAACAGTCTGAATCTCACTTACTTTATGTCCTTTTACTACATCCCATACAGACGGGTCTTCCGTTCCCAGTCTCCATAAAGCGACTCCTTTGGCACCGCTTGTTGAAGCAGCTTTCCACTGATTATAAAATGTCACGCTGTCCAAAAACCATAGCTCATGCGTACCCGTTCCGTCTTTATAATTTACATACGGCGTTTTGCTTTTATCATCCCACTCTACATTCAAGTGGGCTTTTTGAGCCATTCGCATGACGTCTTCAAATGATACGACCTTTCCTCCTTGCTTGCTCTTTTCATCCCAGTCATATCCATAGTTTCCAAGACTAACAATCATCTTATCTTTTAACGATTTTGATAAATTGTTTTGATACCAAGAAAATGAAGCAATAGGACCCGGGCTTTGAAAGTGCTCGTCGTACATCATTAAAATCATACGGTCATTATACTGTTCTAAACGGCTATAATCGAATGCTTTATTAGCTGGAGGCACATCCATAGTTACCATTAACCCATCTTCATGGAAGGCTGTATAAAGTTTCTTCATAAAGTCTGTTAGTAACTCTCTGTCGCTGCTTTTGATATTTTCAAAATCTATATTTATCCCATCATATCCATTTTCTTTAATTTGACGATGTAAATTATGTATAAGTTTGGATTGTTCCTGAGGAGATTGCAGCAAGCGGTGAACCGTTTGTTCATCCCATTTTCCATTCGACTCATTTGTCAGCAACGGTAAAACCTTTGTAGGATGCTTTTTAGCAAAATCTCCGATATCTTTTTGAACACTGCTTTTTAATTCCAAGTTCGAATTTAATGAAAACCATTGAGGTACAAGAACGTCAATTTGGTCAATATTATTTTTTAATGAACGTTCACTATTTTTATCCCAATTAACATAGAACGCATAAAAATCTTCTTTGTTCACAATCCGGTTTTCTAAAAACTTTTTATGAGACTCATCTTCTGAAAAAGAAGAGAGCCGGCCGCTATCGTTATCGGATGGATAAATAGTCGAAAATTCATTCTTTTCTTCAGTCCCCCATGTTGGCAAGACCGGATTAAAGTGAAGGCTTAAGCCTGAAACGAAAGCTGAAAAAAGAGTAAAAATGATTAGGAGTATAAATAGACTTATAATAATATGCCATCGTTTTAGAGAACTAGTCTCAAAAATGAATTTTTTCTTACTTTTGTCCGTGTGCGAACCAGCCGTCTTCTCGTCTCGCCTGTTCTTTTTGTTGAATCGTGTTGTTTGCACATCCATACCTGCTTTCTATCCTTTTTAGCTATGATGTAAAGGAAAAAACGTTTCTACCTCTGTTTTTATATCCTCTATGTATGTTTATCACTTTCTCTACACTTTTTATTTTGCTAGTAGAAAAAAGTGTAGAGATCGCGTTGTTTTTGTAAAAAGTCATATACTCAAAAGAGCGAAAACTTTTATAAACCGTGCATCTGACACTATAAGTTTTTCTGCAAACAAAAGGATAACAGAAGTAAATGAAGCGGTATATATGCTAATTTATCGAATTTAGAGATAACTTATGGAAGTGTAAGGCTTTACAGCTATACCATCTTCTAGGTCTTATCTCGTCTGATTAGTTATTTAGACATGTATTTTTTCATTTTCTTAAAGCTTTCTAATAAAAGTAGTGTATTACGTGGAGACCTCCTGCGCTTTTACCATATTAAAAATTCCCAGCCAGCTAAAGCACCAGACGATTTAAAGGCGACACAGATTAACTCAAAATAAAAAGCATGTTCTCCAAGGAGAACATGCTTTTTATTTAATAATGATAACAGGACATTCTGCGGATTGAGCAACTTCGTGACTTACACTTCCTAAAAAGGTCTCTTTAACAAAGCCCTTTCCCCGGCTTCCTATTACAATGACGTCTTGTTGATTGTCGCTTGCGTATTCGATAATTTTCTTTGAAGCTGTGCCTTCTAAACCGTATGCCTCATATGGAATACCTGATTGAGTTAAATGATTGTGAGCTTCAGATAAAATATCGCGGTTTTCTTCTTCTATCAGTGCGTCTAAGTCAACGCTAAAAACAGGCTGCTGCAAGTGAATTCTTTCCTTAATATGTACAATTGTCAGCTTATTAGCATTTACGCTTTTAGCTAGTTTACTTGCATGTTGAAGAGCACGAATGGAAGGTGCGGAGCCATCAAAGGCGACTAAAATTTTGTTATACATATAAAGAACCCTCTCTCTTTTTGTTCTTTCGTGATGTATTACTATCTAGATGCTGTAGATGATAAAGCAAAAAATAATAAAGTAAGAGACTTCTTGATTTTTGCTTTATCATCCATACTATACTTTTACCGCTTTCAGAAAAAACAAAACATTTATCCGTTTTTTTCCATATAAAAAGCCTTTGCTCACTAGAAGCAAAGGCTGATTGTTTATGTTAGTAGGTTATTTAACAAACTTCTTTTAACTCTTCAGTTAAACGTAAAAAAGTTTCTTTATCTCTTTTTTCTAACGACTGATCAATTTGCAGTAAAAGCTGTGCTTTTTTAAAGTCACGAAGAGATTTGTTTAGCACTAGTTGAGCTGCTGTCGCGTCTGATACTTTTACTTCTTCTCGTGTCATTTTGCGGGACGTATAGTTTTCCATTACAAGTCAACTCCTCATCCTTTTCGCTATTATATAAGAAATCATATAATTATTCAAATATTTTTTCTTATTTTTCATTTTAAATTTGACCCCCAAAAACCGAGATTAAGACATAACGAAATCAATTCAATCTAAAGACAAACAAATTGGATACATGAGCTGAACCGCTTGTGACACCGCTGTTGATTTCCGTGCAAGGCTTCGCCTTGCCATCCAATCAACCGCTAGAAGCACCGACCCACATAAACGAAACCTACGTTCGTCACAATAACAAAAAAATCCGAACGAGTTGGATCCTTTATCAAGAATCTCGATTCATTGTTCGGATTTTCTTTCCACTAAAATACTTTTGTCTCAGCCTCTTGATATCACAACCACTCTGGGCATGAAGAACCTCGAGGAACGAGAACCGTCTTATACTCCCCTGGAGTTTCCGACATTTCGATTTGTTCTGTAAGCCCTTGGTACAATCCTAAAGGTGTTTGGGCTGTAAAGAGATCCGGTGCAATGTACTCATGCTTCTCTGACGAACCAGCTGTTTGATGAGCGTATGTTTTGTCATAGATGCCCATTGATAAAATCCATAAAGATACACGATCTAATGATACACGCACGCGGTAGCTGCCTCCTTCTTTTGCTCTTCTTTCTAGTGCCATTAAAGCACCGACTTCAAGCAGCCAAGAAACCGCATAATCGTTTACCACTACAATAGGAGGCAGCGTAGGATTTTCTGGCGACCCTTCTAATGCCATGACTCCCGTTACACTTCCCGCTGTTTGGTCAAATCCATTTCTTTTCGCCCACTCTCCTTGCGTTCCGTGCAGGTTAACGGTACAGTGGATGATTCCTGGTTTTAGTTCGGCACACTCTTCAGCTGTTAAACCGTATCTCTCTAGAAATCCGTATCGACGGTTCGCAAAAAAGATATCGGCTCCTTGTAGCATTTCAACCATTTTTTCTTTTCCATCTTTTTCACCGATATCCAGCGTTGAAGAGCGCATACCGACATTAGACGTAGCGTAAATCGTATCATGCTCCCAGTCCGTTGGCTTCCAAATATTTAACACGTCCGCACCGTGTAAAGCGAGCGCTCTACCAAATCCTGCTCCTGCAATAACATGACCAAGGCCTAATGCTCGAACACCATCTAGCGGCGTTTTAGGATTCTTTGAAAAAGGAATCGGCTCACTTTCTCCAATCTTTTCAATTTCAATTAAAGGAAGCTGCGCTATTTCTTCATACACGGACTCATTCATAAACTCTTCAATTGTCCGCACAACAGGCATGATAACTCCTCGCTCCGCTGCAGCTTTTTCTAATTCTTCTGCATTCCATCCGCGAATTTCTTTTGCCACTGCATCAGGGTCTTCTATACCATTTAACAGCTTTAGCGTTTCATGCTTGGAGCGTGGATATGGATTCAGCGGCATCACCCATTTGTCATCTTTTGTTTGATAAAAGCGAAAGCCTAATGGGTTATATGGATCATTTGCTTTACTTGGTGCGTACCCATTAAGCTTTTCCCATTTTTTATCGTAAAAAGGTGATAATCTTCGTATAGCTTTTCGTAAATCCATATGAATATCTTGACCTTTTCCGCCTCGTATTCTCCAAATTTTTGAGACAGCTACTGATTTAGCAACTAGTGCAATAGCTGCTGCTGAGGCAAGGCGCAGCGTACTAGGAACAACCGGATCTTCTCCGTAAAACGTAATGTTTCCTCCACTGTCTTTTGCTGATAAACCTACTCCTTGAAGCACATTTTCAAGCTCTTGATAGATATCAAAATCACTATTATCCGTTAAACGATTTTCATTTGCTTTCACAATAGATTTTGTTAGCTGATCTTTAGTAATGTTGCTCACGTATAACCCCTTCTTTCCTCATATAATTACCTCATTATGTCCCTGCTTGCTGAAGTTATGCCCTCGTCGAGTTAAATCAAAGCACTTTAATATAACCTTTACGTTAACGTTAATATTATCTTAAAACGAATGTATCATACATCACTTAGGCGAACAAATAATTTGTTTCATAGACAAACAAAAGCGCTTTATGTTTTTTTACATAAAACGCTTTTGTCCTACTTCATATTTTCTTTTTTGAACTACTTTTCGATTGGTTTTTTTAATGCATGCAAGTTTTCTTCTGCAGAAAGCATCACTTGGTTCATAATATCTTCTGCATCTTTAATTGCTTGGTTATAAAAGTGAGGGCCGATATTTTCTTTAATAAACTCTAATACATTTTCCGCAGCAAATTCACTGATTTCTTCATCTCGTTCGTTATAAAAAAACGTTTGAATTTCATTCAGCATTTTATCTTTATCTTCTTTTGAAAAATTAATAAACATAAACAAAACTCCTCTTTACATTGATATCTGTCTACCTGACATCATAGCAAGAGGAGCTGAGAAAATGCAGTCTTTTTTTCTTGTTGTTTTTGTGTACAATGCTTGTGCTGATTTGAATTAGCTAGGCACCTTCATAGCCGTTTTTTCTTTTATGCGGCCTGAGCGCTTTTTCATATCTTGTAAAATTTCTAAATATCTCTTTTCCGTCAACTCATATTTTGCCAGTGGGACAAGTGATAACAAGCAAAGAATCCCCGGAATGATTGTAAAGATTAAAGCGATCCAAATGAGCGTGCTGTGTGACTGAATTTGATTTGGCACGTATCCTACTGCTGAAAGGATGTACCCGCCTACTGCTCCACCCACTGCTGAAGCAACCTTTGTTTTGAAAATATTCGTAGAAAACACCATTCCTTCCGCTCGGTTCCCCGTTTTCCACTCTCCGTATTCTACACAGTCAGCGAGCATAGATGTTTGAGCAATGTTGCTAACTCCACCGCCGAAAGAAGCTAAAAAGCTTAAAATCATTACAGGCATAACGTGAAAACCGGTTACAAACATTGTAAGAGTGGCTACAGCATTTAGGGCAATTCCCCCTATTGCTGCGCGTTTCTTTCCAAATTTGTTTGAAATGAAAGGAGACGCGATCGCTCCTACAATTTGTGCTGTAAAAAATAAGGTTAAATAAAGAGACGCGATATTCTCTGCATTTAAATTGTATTTAAAATAGTAAATAGAAAACGTAGTTCGAATTGTTAAAATCGTTTCAACTAAAAGCATCGAGAAAATTAGATAACGCAACGGTTTATTTTGAATAAATAAGTTCCAAACTGCTTTTGGCGTCTGCTTTTCCTGTCTTTTTACGGTATAGTTTTCTTTTACTCCTGAAAATGTAATAATCATTGTAATCATTAAGATACACGCATAAATAAGACTAAGCATAAACCAGTTTCCAAAATAATGAGCTAGTGGAAGAGTTAATAAACTAGCAAATAAAGACCCTACTGCTGCAATGGTTCTAGGAAACGCCACTACTTTATTTCGTTCTTTTACATCTTGTGTAATGGTTGCTGAAAGCGACCAATAGGGAATATCCATAATAGCAAAGCTTGTTCCCCATGCGATATAGGTGATATAAGCGTAAATTAATTTTCCTGTATGAGAAAGATCAGGACTAATAAAACACGCGACTGTAGCAACTGCTGCAAAAAATCCGCCTATTAAAAGATACGGCCTAAACTTACCAAATCTCGTTTCTGTATTATCAACAACCATTCCGATAATAATGTCTGCAATTCCATCCCATATTCTCGCAATAAGAAATAAAGTTCCTACGGCTGCAGCATTTAGTCCTACGCTATCCGTATAAAAAATCATTAAATATGTACTTGTTAATGCATAAATAATATTGTTTCCAAAACTCCCCATTCCGTATGATAATACGGTTTTTAGAGAAACTTTTGACTGTACCCCCATGCTCATATAACTTAACTCCCTTCTCCTATAAAACGCTTTCATCTCATTGGTGACTAGAATCTTATTGCTTTTTGAGATTCTAGTCTTCTATTACGGCTGTATATTTTCCACAACTCGACTTTCGTAAGGCTGCAGAACAATATCTTTAAACACTTTTACTTCGGGCGTATGGTTCATAAGAAAGGAATAACTCTTCTCTCCAAGCTTGCGAGGATATACTTCAATTCCCTCTTCACTTTCCGTATGCTCAATATGCTGCTGTTTTACAATATCAAGCGCAATTTTTTCAAAAGTCTGCTCTTCAATTCCACAGCCTACATAATAAACCGTCCCGCGACCAAACTGATTTTTTGTTACAGCCGCTTGATTATAAAATGGATCGTCATACTCATACAGCACTTCAGCTGTTACAGGTGTGATAATGTCTCTCCACACGGACACACTTGCTTGTTCTCCTTCATACGGTCCTACCCCTTTAATAGCTGCTTTCTGAGTAGAAGATAGTGCTTCCACTTCATGAATTTCAATCCCTGTTATTTCTTTTACATATCCGGGCAGCGTCTGTTTAAAGTGAATATTATTTTGTTTGTCTTTAATGCCGGTTCTAAACGTAAAAACGATGACGCCTCCGTTTTCAGTAAATTCAGTAAATCTTTTACCTAGTTCTTCATCAATGATTTGCAAAGCCGGAACAACCAATACTTTATAGCTTGAAAAATCTCTCGAAGCAGGAATAACATCAATAGGTGTATTCAACTTATAAAACGGTGTATATCCTCGAAGCAGCTCCTGCGTAAAGTCAAATCCTTCACTTTGCTGCTGAAAGCGCCATGACCATATATTTTCATAGTCATACAAAACGGCAACATCGGATTTAATACCAGACTCAAGTACATGTTCATAATGAACGATTTCACTAAATAACGACTGAACTTCTTTGTAGCGTCTTCCATAATGATTATCGTGACCTACAACTCCATAGCAGTATTGCTCGGCTCCTCTTGTCATTCCGCGCCAACGGAAATACAGCATATTCGTACATCCATGAGCAAACGCCTGATAAGACCACATTTTTGCCTGGTTAGGTCGCGGAAGATAACCGATGATATCATGACCTTGAGCGCCCATTAATTCCTCTACAATCCAGAAGTTTTTATGTAGCAAACCTCTATTAAAATCATGCCCTAATGCAATATGAGCCGGGGTAATGGGCTCTGTTTGACCGCCCCATACCGGATAATTGTCATAAGATACAAAGTCCATTACTTCTAGATTTTCTTCATGGTCAAACCATTTATCAAAAAAGCCCCCTGATACGTTCGTTGTCAACAGCTGGTGATCACCTTTATATTTCTTCACAATCGCTGTTTGTTCGTGAGCGTATCTGTTTAACGAAAAAGAACGAAAGCGCGCCCAGTCAAGCTTTAGCGAAGGGCTGTGTGTCGTAATTGTTTTTACGGGCATAGGCACTTCAGTAAACTCGTTATATGTTTGTCCCCAGAAAATAGTGCCATACTTTTCATTTAGCTCATTGATATCTTTATATTGTCTTTCCAAAAACTGCTGAAACTCTTTATGACATTGTTCGCAGTAACACATGTCACTGCCTTCATGGCCAAATTCATTGTCAACTTGCCATGCTACAATTGCTTCTTCTGAGCAGTAGTGCTTTACGAGTTGTTCTGTAATCTGAGCGCTATACTTTCGGTAAAGGGGCGAATTAAAACAATATTGACGTCTTCCTCCAAAGGCTCTGACCGCCCCGTTTTCATCTTTTGATAAAATAGAAGGATGCTGCTTCGCAAGCCAAGCCGGAAAAGTGGCAGTAGGCGTACCAAACATAACATCAATATTCTGTTTTTTAAGCTTATTGATAACGCTATCAAAAAAGGAGAAGTCATATTCACCTTCTTTAGGCTCCATTAGGTGCCAAGCAAACTCTCCTATTCTTACCATGTTTGATCCTAGCTCTTTAATGCCTTGGATATCTTCTTCTATCATATTTTCTGGCCAATGTTCAGGGTAATAATCGACACCGATGTACATTTTTCTCTACTCCTATCTATTTCTTTATTTCATTAAATGAATAATTTGCTGCTAACTGTTAAGGTCTACTCGGAAACAGGGATCAAAAGCAAAAAAATCACATTTATTTTCTTCATAAATAAATCTCTATTCAACTTTCAAGATACATACTTTCTAATTTTTTAAAACGCTTACAAGTTTATTTTATGAACTTTATTCAAAATATTCAATGGTAAAAATTTAGAGAAAAACATCCTTTTTTTGCTCTTTATTAAAATAAAGAATAAAACGCTTACAAAGACAAATGTTTTTATAATTCTTTTATATATCTTCCCTCACACTTACCATATCCACATTTAGGTAATAAATTGCTTATAAAATAATCAGCAAAAGTAATTTCTTTCATACATGTTATCTATCAATTAGTCAGAGTCATTTGACTTATCTATAAAATAGTAAAAATTACAGAGCAGGTTTTTACCATTATTAACACATTAAATCTACCTTCACCATCACAATAAAAAAAGACCGCACAATTAATCAATAATCTCGATTAATTATGCGGCTACTTCTGGGGCTAAGATACTCTTGTTCCGCCTTTTACTTGCAGCTGATTATAAACACACCTTTTACCGGTTTGTGTTCATGCAGCTTCCATTTATACAAAGCTCTTCAAACGCAGGATCCTTTACATTTTCCATCAATAATGATGTTGCAACATGCTGGAAATTAGAATGACGAATCGTTAGGTTTGTGACGGGAGAACGTTCATAGGCTCGAATCCATAAGCCGTATTTGCCTCCGTTGCTTTGCAAATTCTTATGAAGACTTTTTTACATAGAACTTATGCAGGGGTAATAAGGCGAACGGCTGTCTTTAATGCTATAATTAATTTCGTATGCGAAATATCACTGTTAGCATTTAAATCATACATAGCCGCTGCACCTTATTTTCGTATCATTTAAAATAAAGGAATTTTAAAGAGAAAAGTGAATAGTATAAACATGCACTTTATTTACTATCTCTTTTTAATTTTCATATATTCATTGCTTTTAAAGGAGAGGATATCATGCCAGGAGCAACAAGCATGGTCGTAATCGGGATTACTGCCTTAATTGTATTTGGACCGAGTAAATTGCCGGACATAGGACGAGCATTTGGACATTCCCTGCGAGAATTTAAAAATGCAGCGGAAGGAATTATACAGGATGACGACAAAAAAACTCCAGAGGATACCACTGAAGATAAAGAGGAAAAATCCTAATTTTTATGTAAATAAAAGTTATACAGACTAAAAAGCCCACTTTTCACGTGCAGTGGGTTTCTTTTTTAATGTATGATAGTAAAAAATAGTAAAGAAAGAGGGTAACTTTTTGTTTAAATCGAAACTGCATTTTTGGACATTAGAACTATTAATGATTGCTTTACTGATTTACATTTGTAAACATATTTCGTTTGTTTTTCTACCAATCGGTGTGTTTATCTCCACTTTGTTTTTCCCTATTCTCGTAGCTGGTTTTCTTTTCTTTTTATTCGAACCAATTGTGTCATTTCTCACAAGAAAAAAAGTGCCAAAAACACTGGCCATTTTACTATTATACGTTGTTTTTATCGGCGTAATTGCTTCTATTGTGGGCGGTGTGGGACCTACTTTATCTAAGCAATTAACTGATTTGGCTAAAAATATTCCGTCTTACATTGTAGAAACGAGAGAGTACATAAATGATTTATCTAACTCAAGATGGTTTAACTGGCTCGTTGAACAAAAATATGTGTCGCTCGATCATATTGAAGAGTCACTTTTAAACTACGCGTCTACTTTACCTACGAATCTCACAAACAGTATTTCATCTGTTTTAAGCGTCGTAACGAATATTACACTTACGGTTGTAACCGTTCCTTTCATTCTTTTTTATATGCTTAAAGACAGCCATAAACTTCGTAAAAACACGCTGCGTATGGTTCCTGCTTCTTACCGAAAAGAAACGTTACGTACAATGAAAGAAACAACAAATACGCTAGCTACTTATATTCAAGGCCAAATGCTCGTTTGTTTGTTTGTGGGTATTAGTACATTCATTGGTTACCTCATCATAGGGTTACCCTATGCATTGATACTCGCACTAATAGGAGCCCTTACTAATATTATCCCGTACGTCGGCCCTTTCATTGGCGTAGCACCTGCTTTAATCGTAGGTTTATTATACTCTCCTACAAAAGCGATATTAGTAATTATCGTCGTCGTAATCGTTCAACAGCTAGATGGGAACATTATTTCTCCGCTGGTAATTGGAAAGAAATTAAACACTCATCCTTTAACGATTATTATTTTATTGCTTGTTGCGGGTAATATTGCAGGAATACTCGGAATGATCTTAGCGATTCCAGCTTATGCTGTAACAAAAACAATTGTGATAAATATTGTAAGAATGATTCAATTCAGAAACAAATCTGTCAAATTGTAAAATGTCGAGGCTATCCAATAGAAGCTGGTAAAAAAGCATCTTAGTTGAAGTTAAATCCGAACTATTAATCTGATTAATGGTTCGGATTTTTTGTTGTCATATTGAACATAGGGTTCGTGCAGCTGCTTCTAGCTGTTGATTGGAGGGCAAGGTGAAGACTTCTGCGTGAAAAGCGGAAGTCTTACACGAAACTCAACAGCGGTGTCACAAGCGGTTCAGCTCCTTTATCTCATTTGTTCGTCTTTAGATTGGGGTAATTTCGTTATGTCCTAATGTCTTTTATCTTCCCATGGGTTCAGCACTGACACACCATCAGGTGATTTCCATCCGGATCTTTAAATGTAAACCAATGATTGTGTTGAATTCCTGTCGTTAGCTCTACTTTTTTCTGCTTCATATATTCATAAGCTTCTTTGATATCGTTTGTATTCAAATGAAAAGCTGGCGTTTTAAAAAGCGTATTTTTTGAATAAGTTTTGCTATCTAATACAATTCCTGTTCCATTCATAGGTATCACATATAAATGATCATATAAAATGTCTCCATCTGCTATCAAACCTAGTATGTCACAATACCAATCTCGTGCTTTTTTTATGTCCTTTACAGGAATAAAAACCGTGCCTACTTCATTTAATATAGGGTTCATTTATGACCTCCGGTATAGGTTTAGTAGTTTTACAACGTATTCTCTTTTAATCGCTAATATCCTTTTATTTTGAGATACTTTCTATCAGTCCATTAAACTCGGTAGCAGAATTAGCGGTCTTGCAGACACGTTTATCCTCCATACATAAGCTACACGGCAAATATATATGCTTCATGACCAAATGTAGATTACTAAAAAAGAAAATGAGAAAATCTCCCCCTTCCTCTGCTTTGCACGTGTATAATGAAAAATAGACTATAGATAGTAGCCTTTTTTTGTTTGTAGCATCGAACTTTCGTGCATTACAATAGATTTAAAGCCACTATCCAGCTAAGGATTAAAATGACTAACTTAAGGTTAAGGAGGTTAGATGTGTATGGATTATTCATCTTTACTCATACGCGAAGTCATTGATAGAGTATCTAAATTACGCCTCTTATCTGTTTATAATGAAAGTATAAAAGGTGATTTAGAAAGCACCATCCTCCCTCTTTATCAGCAGCACTTTGAAAATAAAGATGTAAACGAAGCGTTGAGGATTTTAAAAAAGGACTTTCTCAATCGTACGAAACGCAGATGGTTAGATGCTGCTATACGCGACTATGAGCAAAAAAAGCCTAAGAAAAATAAAGAGCTGATTGGCGAATACAAAGCGCTAACAGCTTATTATAAAACGAATGGAAAAGAACTCTTTTGCAAACAGTTTGAAAACGTATCATCTCCGGAAGAAGTCATTGATAAACGAATTGGTATCCTACGTGAATGGAGTCAAGAAGATAGCTTCTTCTTAACGGATTATCCTTATATTCATCAAAAAACCAAGACCCAGCGAGAAAAAGCAATCCATACGGATATATCTATTATTATTGGGCTTACTATACTGGACCCAAGCTTCCAAAACGGAAATCATAGTATTATTGAGAGCCCTTTTTCAACTGTAGAGAATCCTTTTTTCTCTAACTCAAGAGCAAAGCTTCTCGTCGAGCAACCCCTATTAGAGAAAGAAGGAAAAGAATATTTCTTAAGTACTTATAACTCTGAAGACGGGACAGATTACGAATTGTTAATAGAAAAAGAATACGCTGAAGAAAATGGAAATAAAATTAGTGATTTAGATCGGTTTGATTATAAAGTGTTTTTAGAGATCATGAGCCAACGCGACGAATTGTTCGCTACACAAAAAATTATTAACGTAAAAATTGGTGACCTTGTGAAAGCACTTTATAAAACAGACAGTAAGCGCAACTATCAGATGATAGAAGAAAGAATTACAAAAATGAAGCACTATAGCATGACAAAAGTACAGCATAATAAGAAAATTGCCTACGGTATTTTTGACTTTGTGGATATTACTACCATGCCCAACGGAACGCGAATTGCTGAAATTCACGTCAATGAAGTGATATATAGAGACTATATTCAACGCCAAACGGTGCGTATTTATAAAAATAAAGTAGAAAAATTAAGTTTAGACGCCGCTTATCATTTGCTATTCGTTATGCAAAAAGAGCGTCTCATTTGCTATGAAACAAAATCTTCATACAATGTCACAAGAGATTATTTATATTTTTCGACAAGAGTCCGCTTTCGAAAAAGACGAAAAAAAGAAAACCTTGTCGAAATTGAAACAGCCTTAGATGAGCTAGTCGAACAAAAACTAGCTGTCCAATCCTATAAAAGAGTGGGCCAAGTGTTTCAGATTACCTTTATTCCTGTGGGAGAAAGTGAAGTAAAAGACTTACTAGCTGGTGATTACGAATATGCTCCCCTTTCTATTTATCAAAACGTAACAAGTTCTATAGGCTAAAAAAAAGAATGCTCTTATGATCTTTATAAGAGCATTCTTTTTATCTCCCTACCATTAGTTACTGCATTTTTTGCTCCACATTTCCGTGCAAAAGTGTTTTTTTGCTCCAATTCTCCATATAAACATACTATTTCCCCTGCTGATATAGTTATTAAACTTCATCTTTCTTATCATTTTATGAACTTTTTGTGTCTAAAAAAGTATTTATAATTGTTTTTTGCTCCAGATCCCCGTGCGAATGTGCCGTTTTTCTTTCTATACTGCATTTACTATAAGTTTGGCTCCAATCTTCCGTGCAAATATGCCACTTTTACATAATTTTTCTTGAGACAGCGACTTTCCCCCTCCGTTTTCTGCATTTTTGGCTCCAAATCTCCGTGCAAAAGTGTTTTTTGCTCCAGATTCCCGTGCAAATATGCCACTTTTTTAAAAAAGCGCGATTTTTTCTGCAAATGTTCATTTATTCTTTGTAAAAATGTGAACTTTCTGTGTCTAAAAAAGGGCATTTTTTTGTTTTATGTCCCTATTTTCCGTGTAAATGTGTCACTTTGTCGCCCGAATCTTTATTTTTATCATTTTTGCTCCTATTCTCCGTGCAAATATGTCATTTTTACATCAAAATTTTTTTTGAATTTGTCACATTACGTGTATTTCATCCGTCATAATACGACATTTGTCTTAAGAATGCTGTTTTATCAACGTTTATGAAATATAACACTATTTTTGCTCCACATCTCCGTGCAAATATGTCACCTTTTAAATGGATGTCTCGTCCCTTGGTATCACTAGTCTTTTAAAAAAATGCACCATTTCCCCGTGCAAATATGTCATTTTACAGCCTATATGACTGTGTCTATACTGTAAAAGACGACGTATATAGTTTTGGAAAGGAGGTCACTACATGAGTATACAAAAGCTGTCACTAAAACGGCACACCCTTGTAGCAAATAAACTGCTGATTGTCATGAGCGGCTTAAATAGAAACACGAAACGAGACAACAGCTATTACTATGAAAAACATTCATTTGGTCTAGCGAAAAACTTTGTAGACATAAAGTGGACGGGTTCTCTGATGAAGCAAATTTTAGCTTACGTAGCCAAATGTAACAGCCAAGGTCATATTTCAATTATTTCTGAGCAAGAACTGGCTAATACAATCCAATGTTCCGTTCGGACCGTTCAAAATAATAATAAGCTTTTAGAAGACTACGACATCATTCGCTGGGATCGTTTATGGGGAGACTATATTCAAGTTTCTTTAAACAACTATTTAGAGGATTTTTTAGATTTACATATAAAAGAAGCTGCTGATGTTCAAAACATATCATATAATCCTGAAATGCTTGATGAAGATAACAATACATATACTTCAAAAGGCGGTTATACTTCTGTTTCGATGGAAGTGATTTATCAATTGCTGGCTATTAAAAATATTAACATGCTGCGCCTGGCTTTACGTGCTTTGTATGTATACGAATCTGATGTAAACGTAAAGAAAGATTCAGAAGCCCTTTTATCTTACACCGAGGTAAAACACATTCTTCCAAAATACATTGGCTATAAAGCTGCTATTAAAGAAATGGCTAGTAAATTGAATAAAATTTTCCGTATCGATGTGCTAGAAAAAGATGATTGTGTCAAAACATTATTAGAAGAAAAGCAGCCAAGAAAATCAATTATTGAAAAAATCAAGGATGGTTTTATTTTAAGCTTCAATTTAACTGGTGCTCATGATAGTAAAAAACAAAAAGAAATCGAAAAAATCCGTGGAGAGCATGCATTTACTCAGTTTAAGAATTTCTTTAAATCTTTTGGCCATTATTCCATTAAAAAAGAAGATATTCATTCCATTGTGCATGAGTTCGGTTTAGATATAATCGAAAAATCATTAACGTCCGTTCAGCGTTACTTACAACAAACTTACATAGAAGAAAGTATGGATGCATTTCGCCCTCTTGTGCATGAAATGGAGTCAAACTTCTTTACGTATATCCGCAAAATTGCCAACGGGTATTATCAGGCAAAAATTAACGCTCTATAATACTCTTTTTTGTTATGCCTTTTTTTACTCACCTCTACTTTATTTCCCTCCTATTCTTTCTTTCTCTTTAACTTACTAAAATATATTTGTCTATTAACTATAATAAATCCCTTTAAATGATAATGATTTTCATTCCCATGAAAAAAATCAACTAAATGAACAAAAAATACAATAAATAAACGTTATTTTCCGATCGATTGCGTAGAAAATATGGCTGTTATAAAAAAATCCTATATTTTTTCGTGAAAATTCTTGTAGTAAACTGCAGTTTTTTTGATTGCTTTATTCCCTTTAACCTCAGTCAGCAGAAGGCTTTTACCCATATAAGTTTTAGCAATGTTTATAATTTCTTTAATTTCTTTTTAATGTCTTATAAATGTCTAGTAATTTCTATAAAATAATGAGCAGCAAATAAATAATATTTTTTATACACGGAGACATTAAGCTCCTATACAAATTGTAATCATAAGTTGGGTTAGTTTAATGACTATCAAATATAAAGGCAAATTATTTAATTAGTTGGAGTTTAAATGCTTTCTATCTACCGCTTCCGGTGGTGTTTCCATCCAGCCGTTTTCCATCATAATATCCGCTGCATCTTTTACAAATAAAGCACGGAAAATAAAAAAGAGCTGTTTTATACGTCGTATTTCTCACGTATAAAACAGCTCCGCCTGTTATTCACTTATTTTCATGAAGCCCTATTGTCTGCATATTATTCACCGCGTTCAATTACTAGTTAGCTGGACTTCTTTCTTATCTTCATTTTCTTCTATTTCCGCTTCTTTTATATTCACAAAAGGTTGATCAGCAACGGTCACAAGCTCGCCGCCGCAAGCATGGCGAACAACGGTTACTAGCTCTGGAAAAGCGGGGAATTTGCCGTATAACGTTTTTAAAGGAAGTGCACCTTTACATATCTTACTGTTATGTGGTTCATACCCTTTGAGCGTATCAAGCAATAATTGTTCGCCCCTTTCAGTCAATTTGATGTAGGTGTTTCTTTTATCATTTTCTCTTTTGGACAAGTGCAGATACCCTTGATTTTCTAATTTTTTCGAAAAATTAAACGCTGTAGAGATATGCATAGCTCCTAAATTAGCTAACTCTGACATAGAGATTTCTCCCGTGTTACTAGCTAAACATAAAATATGATGCTCATTTACGTTTAGTCCATAAGGTTTCACCCATTGCTCCCAGTCATCTTCCGCAGCTCTCCAGATGGCTTTACTTACCTGCATTAATTTGAATCCAAACAATGATGCATCTTTTATTGTGTATTCACTTTCTTGTTCTTGTTTCGACATACTATCATTCCTTATTTGTAGGCTGTTGTAAGTTAGTTTATTTTTAAAACGCGTAAAAACATTTTTATTTCATCTAATTTATCAGTATACCTACAAAATCAGACGAAAAAATACACGTACAGTTTAATTTATCAGCTTTATTCCACAAAATTTCTACAATTCTGAAGAAGTGTCTACCAACTAAAAAGAGGTACTTACTTTATTTTCATTAAAAAAAGTAATACGTGTCTTTTTACTTACTAATAGATGATGCGGATTCCAAGTGAGCAAATGCTTGTTCTAAGTCTGCAATTAAATCTTCCGTATCTTCAATTCCTACAGATATGCGAACCAGTCCTTCGGATATTCCAAGAGCTTTACGTTCTTCAAGCGTACATTCTACGTGGCTAGTCGTTCTTGCTGGTCCATAAATTGTTTCAACCGCTCCTAAATTGCCGGCTTTATTTGCATACGTTAACTCTGGCAGCAAAATTTTAATAGCTTCCATTTCTCCTTTTAAAACAAAGCTTAATATTCCGCCAAAGCCTTTCATTTGTTTTTTGGCAATATGATGATGAGGGTGTGTTTCCAATCCAGGATAATAGACGGCTTCAACCGCTTCTTTCTTTTGAAGAAATTTAGCAATTTCCAAAGCGCTTTGCTCTTGTTGACGTATACGTAATTTTAACGTTTTCATTCCTCTTAAAATAAGATACGCTGACATGGGATCCATGGTCGCGCCATTGATCTCACGGTAGTGATACACATGCTTCATTAATTCTTTAGAGCCGCATACTGTCCCTCCTAAGGCATCCGCATGTCCGCTTAAAAATTTTGTTGCGCTGTGAATGACAAGATCTACCCCTAATTGAAGAGGATTTTGATTAATGGGTGTTGCAAACGTATTATCAATAATGACGACTGCCCCTGCAGATTTTCCTGCTTTTGCTATTCTTTCAATATCAATAATTTTCATCGTAGGATTTGTAGGTGACTCTAAATATAGCACTTTACACCCTTTATTTACTTCCGCTTCAATTTCTTCATGATTTCCCGTATTGCATAAGGTTACATCAACTCCGATGTTAGGAAGGAACTCAGTGAAGATTTTATTTGTTCCTCCATATGTATCTTTTACCGATACGACGCGGTCTCCAGGTTTTAAAAACGTGTATAATGTGCTGCTAATAGCCGCCATGCCGGAGGAAAATGCGACCGCTTCTTCTGCTTCTTCAAGTATCCTTACTTTTTCTTCAAAAGCTTTAACTGTAGGATTACTCATGCGATTATACGTATAGCCTGGTTTGTTTCCTAAAGCAACTTCTTGCCATTCGTCTACATCATCATAATTGTAAGCTACGCTGAAGACGACGGGAACTTGAGTGGCATTGTAAGCAAGGGATTCTTTTTCTCCTGCCCATACCGCTTTTGTTCCGTCTTGTACATTTTTAAACTGTTTGTCTGTCATTCACTCATCACCTCTGATTTTATTAATTAGATAATGATTAGATTATATATTGTATACAATATACTGTATATAGTACAGAATAATCTGATAATAAAATAACCATACTTACCTTATTCAATTTAAAGAGGTTAAGACATAACGAAATGAATCCAATCTAAAGACGAACAAATAGGATAGATGATAGATGAGCTGAACCGCTTATGACACGGCAGTTGATTTCCGTGCAAGACTTCGCTTTACGCGGGCGCTGAGCCACCTCGTCGCATACGCTCCTGTAGGGTCTCATTTGTTCCGCTTTTCCCGCAGGAGTCCTTGTCTTGCCCTCCAATCAACTGCTAGAAAGACCTAAACAAACCGAACATATGTTCATGTTAACAAAAAAACGAACCAATAATCAAAAATTTTGATCAATGGTTCGTTTTTTACTTCGTCTAAAATATTTTTGTCCCAGCCTCTTTTTTTATTCAGCTTTCACCAAAATTTTCACCTGTTCTTTTTCTTTTAACAATGTCTCAAAACCTTCTTCAATTACATTCTCTAGCTTGATACGTTTTGTCACCAGTTTATCAGCAGAAAAATAGCCTTTTGCCATTAAACTAATAACCGCTGGAAATACATCGCGGTAGCCAATAATACCTGTTACTGTACGCTCTTGTAAAACGATTGTTTGGGGATGAATGGACGCTTCTTTTTCAAATATGCTAACAATCATTGTCTCCCCGCCACTTTTGGTAGAATTAATAGCTTGAGTTAAAACTAAGGGAACACTTGTCACTTCATAGGAAACGTCTACACCTCCGCCTGTGCGCTTATGTACTTCTGCTACGGGGTCGTATTCTTGCGGGTTAATGGCAATCGCCCCAAGTTCTTCAGCTTTCTGTCTGCGCTGTTCCGATAGTTCGATCGCATAAATTTCAGATGCACCCGAGGCTTTTAACGCTTCAATAACTAGCAAACCGATTGGCCCCGTCCCAAATACGGCGGCTTTATCTCCTACCTTTAGTTTGCTTTGACGCACAGCATGAAGAGCCACAGCTGAAGGCTCTACGAGAGCTCCTTGCTCGTAAGACACCGCTTCCGGTATTTTATGAATCATTTCTACCGGTATGGAGGCATACTCAGAAAAACCTCCGCCACCTCCGGCAAGACCATAAAACCCCATTTTATTACAAAGATTATACTTTCCTTGTTTACAGTTTTCACACTCTCCGCATGCATAGATAGGTTCTACCACTACTCTGTCTCCGACTTTTACATTCGTAATACCTTCTCCAATTTCTACAACTTGTCCAGAAAATTCATGCCCCAGTACCACCGGCGCTTTATCTTTGCTTAATGGATGGAGTTCTTCTGTAGGAATAAAAATGGGTCCTGCCGTGTACTCATGCAAATCACTTCCGCAAATTCCACACCATTCTACTTTAATTTTCACTTTTCCTTGAGAGACAGTAGGTTCTGCAATATGTTCTAACCTTACATCTTTAACGCCATGCCATCTTAATGCTTTCATTCTACTCAGCTCCTATCCTTATTTAAAAATTTAAAACAGCTACGAACTCTCAGCTTACAAATTGAATTTTTTTAATCTGTTATAAAATGTACTTCTTGGTATATCTAACAGCTTAGCGGCAAGTGACACATTTCCCTGTGTTTTACGTAAAGCATCCATCATTAAGTCTTTTTGAACTTTTTCACGAAATGTGAGTACGGGGAGGGACGTAAAATCATTGTCTTCTATTTCTTGTGAAGTATCAGAGTTAGAGATGTTCTTTTGGCCACCAAGATTTAAAGAACTCAAATAATTCAATATCTTCTCTTTTTCTGCTTCTGTTTTAAGCGAGATCTTCAAGCGTTCAAGTACATTAAATAATTCTCGAATATTGCCGGGCCACTGATAATCTATTAATTTATCTACTAATTCCTTGGGGAAATTCATATTCCAAGCATTCTTTTGACAAAAGTAGCGCATCAGATGTGGAATATCTTCTTTCCTTTCTCGCAAAGGCGGAACATGCACGGGATACACGTGGAGCCGGTAATATAAATCTTCTCGAAACTTCCCTTCACTGACAAGTTGACGAAGATCTCGATGAGTAGCGGTAATAATCCGGATGTCTACCGGAATTTCCTGATTACTTCCAACAGGCGTTACCTTGCGCTCTTGCAATACTCTTAACAAAGAAACTTGCATAGAATGAGGAAGTTCACCTATTTCATCAAGAAAAATCGTACCGTGATTAGCCAGCTCAAACTTTCCTTGATATCCTTGACGCCGTGCTCCTGTAAATGCTCCATCCACATAGCCAAATAATTCACTTTCCATAAGTTCTTTCGGAATAGCACCACAATTAAGAGCAATAAAAGGCCCGTTTTTACGCGAGCTGTTTTCATGAATTGTTTGAGCTATTACTTCTTTTCCGGTACCTGTTTCCCCTAAAATATAGACAGTTGTATCCGTAGGAGCCGCATGCTTTATTTCTTCTAGTGTTTGCTGAAAGGAACGGCTTATGCCTGCTTCTCCTTTAAAAGAAAATGATTGAGCAGGGATCTGTGTAGTTGTTTGGTTGTGGTGCGCTTCTTCTGATAAATAAATAATCTTTCCAATAGAATGACCGTGTCTTTTTGAGGTTACAGGCACTTCCATCACTATACGAAATCCCTGTTGTACAATCGTATTTAACTGCAGACCTGACCATTTTGGTATACATTCTCGCACGGTTTTGCTTGCTCCCACAATCACTTCTTTGTAATTGCAAAGCAACAAGAGCTGTTTGCTATCAACAAAATTCATAGAAGCGTGAACCAACTCAATTTCGTCTTTGTGCATTCGAATGCTTAACTCCCGCTCAATTGTATACGCAATGGACGTAACCATCCCAAGTGTATAAGGGTGAGCTCTGTTTACAGGACAAGAAATATTAATAATCCCAATTAAATTTCCGTCGTCATTTCGAACAGGCGCTGCCGAACAGCTCCATTGATGCGAAGCAATCGAATAATGTTCTGTACCCGTTATCATAATAGGCTCTTCCGTTTGCAGAGCCGTACCGATTGCATTTGTGCCTACTTCTTTTTCTGTCCAACAGGCACCTTCCACAAAATTAATTTTCCTTGCTTCATTCAGTGTAAGTCTATTTCCTGTAATAGATAAAATATAGCCTTCTGGGTCAATTAATAAAGCAACCATTCCTAAGTCCGCCGCTGATTGTCTGATTCTTTCTAAGTGTGGCAAAGCCGTCTCAAGAAATAAAGAGTTCATTTGTTTTCGAGAATGAAAGTCTTCATTTCTTAAAATCGATCTGCCTTTATCTAGGTAAGGATTAACATCTGCGCTTTTACAACGATGCCATGACTTTACAATAATGTCGTTTAATCTTGAAGATTCAAGTGCTCCTTCGTTTACAAAACGTTTCCATGTGTTTAAAGAAAGTGTGGATTCCATTTCTGACCTCTCCCCTATAAACTTAATTGAATATAGTAAATCAAGGCTTGTTACCATTATTATAAATCACAAAGAAAACGTTATCATTACCAAATGATAGATTTTTAAACTCACGTTATGTAAAAATTAATAAAGAAACTAGACGAGGATGCAGGAAAACTACTATACCGCTTCCGTGATTCCTTCATCCTCTAGTTATCTTTTTGAATCATTCATTTTTACTTTTCATCCTCAAAGAGTTTAATAACTTGGGCACCTGCGTAATCAGGAGTGAACGGCCTGACCCGCCGACTGCAAAAGAGCTTCGTGAATGGCTTCAGATAATGTAGGGTGGGCAGCGATAAAGTCTTCCATTATATCTGTGGTCAGCTCTCCGTGCATCATAATGGTTCCTTGTCCAATTAATTCTGTAGCATATGAACCTACAATGGAAAGCCCAATAATTTCATTAAACTGCGGTTCTACGATTACTTTCACTTTTCCAACGGACTCATTTGCAATCATTGCTTTACCATTTGCCGTAAACGAGAATTCTCCGACGCGAATATCGCCGTATTCGCTTCGAGCCTGCTTTTCTGTCATACCGACACTTGCAATCTCAGGGTGAGTATAAATGCAGCGGGGTACAGCTCGATAATTTACGCTCTTATCTTTTCCGCATGCGTGCAAAGCAGCAACTGTGCCTTCATGAAAGGCGACATGAGCAAGCTGAATTCCGCCAACTACATCTCCACAAGCATAGATATTAGGTATATTCGTTTGCATATGCTCATTAACATCAATTCCTTGTTTTGAAAAATGTACGCCAACCTGTTCTAAACCCAAACCTAGCACTCTAGGTTTTCTTCCAATTGAAATTAATGCATACTCAGCCTGCAGTTCATGCAGCTCTTCTTTGTGTTTAAATAGAGCTGTTTTATCTTTTGGCTGCATTTCTGTTAACGAAGAGGATGTATAAATTGCCACGCCTTTTTTCTCTAATTCTTCCTGTAACGTAAATGCGATGTCGGCATCTTCACCAGGAAGCAGCTGATCTGCCGCTTCCACAATCGTTACTTTTGTTCCCATTTGGCTGTAAATGCTTGCAAATTCACATCCAATTACACCCCCTCCTACTATTAAAAGAGATGAAGGGATAGCAGGCAGCGACATTGCTTGTTTACTGTGAATGATCCACTTTCCATCAAAAGGAGCAAATGGCAGGCTAGCAGGTTCTGAACCCGCAGCAATAATAAACTGTTCAGCCTCTATCTCTTCTACGTGATTTTCGTTTCGCACGGCTAGACAATGATTTGTCAAAAAAGAAGCTTCTCCTTTTATGACTTTAATACTGTTCTTTTTCATCAAATAGCTGATTCCCTTGACCAAGTTTTTAACAATGGTTGTTTTATGATGCTGAACGCCATCCCAGTTAATTTTCACTTGTTCTAAAGGAAGATTGATGCCGAATTGCTCAGCTTGCTTGATTTTCTCGTAGGCTTCCGCGCTTGCTAATAATGACTTTGTTGGCATGCAGCCCTCATTTAAACAGGTGCCACCTAAATCTTTTTGTTCGATTAACGTAACTTGTTTTCCTTGCCGGGCGGCAGTGATTGCCGCCACATATCCTGCAGGACCGCCGCCAATGACAACTAAAGGTTTCACGGAATGCACCAACTTTCTATAAGAGTAGTAAAATAGGTTGCTCTAAGTATTGTTTAATAGTTCCAAGGAAATTAGCTGCAGGTGCCCCGTCCAGTACGCGATGATCAAACGTCAGGCTTAAAGGCAGCACGTTTCTTCTTTGTAAATTGTCTCCTTTATACATCGGTACATCTTCAGTAGCTCCAACACCAAGGATTCCTGTTTCAGGCGGATTTAATACAGGTGTAAAATACTCTACTCCGTAAGCACCCAGATTAGTAATAGTGAATGTTGAACCTTGCATCCTATCAGTGCTCAGTTGACCTTGCCGAGCATCTGCTGCTCGTGTTTTGATCTCTGCAGCTAATTCAACTAACGACATCTTTTCAGCATGTTGCACAACAGGGACTACTAACCCATTCTCTAAGGCTACGGCCATTCCAAGATGAACATGGTTATAGAGATGAATTTCGTTATCTATATAAGCACTGTTCATTTGTTTATGTTCTTGAAGTGAAAGAACAACAGCGCGAGCAATAAAATCAGTTAGAGATATCTTCACCTTATGGCGTTGTTGGATCAAATCTTTGATTTCCCGTTGCAGAGACAGCAAATCCGTCACGTCAGCTTTCATATTAATCGTTAATTGGGCACTGTTTAATAAACTATTATGCATTCGACTTGCAATGACTTTTCTCATGCCCGCTACTGGAAGCGTTTCTTTTTTTATAGCTTTATCTATTTCTGCTGGTGGACGACTCGCTTCTGAAGCTCTTTCCGCCAGCACTTTCTCTACATCTGCTTTGGTGATTCTTCCTTTTGGTCCTGTGCCTTTAATCGTTTCAACATTAAGGTTTTCAGATTCTGCTATTTTCCGTGCAATTGGTGAAATAAGCACCGTTTCTTTGCTCTTCTTTGATGAAGCTGCGTTTGCTGGCGGCTCTTCTAAAGAAATAGTGGCAGCTACTTCGTTTTTGGGAGCCTGGAGCTCATTTGCTGAACTGTTTTGCTCAGTAAGCTGCTCGTTTGGCTTTCCAACATAACAGATAATCGTTCCAGGAGGCACCCCTACATCTTCTTGCACAAGAATATCAAGAATCACACCGTCCTGCGGAGCTTCAATTTCCATTTCTATTTTTTCAGAATTAATGCTTGCAATCATATCTCCTTTTGAAACGGAGTCTCCAACTTTTTTATTCCATGTCGAAACGGTTCCTTCTTTCATTGCCATACCTAGTTTCGGCATTACAACCTCTGCAGCCATTTGCTTCCTCCCCCTTTCTCTTTACTTACACGCTTAAAAGCGATTTATCTCCTAGTAACTCCGATACAACTTCAATTACTTTTTGCGGTGTTGGCAGATAAATATCTTCTAATGGAGGTGAAAATGGCACAGGTGTATGTGGCGCTGTAATTCGTTTAATAGGTGCATCAAGCATGTCAAATCCTTTATCAGCAACTAGCGCAGCAATGTCTGTTGCTATGCTGCATCTTGGGTTGGCTTCGTCAATAACAATTAATCGATTCGTTTTTTCTACAGAAGAAAGAATCGTCTCTTCGTCAAAAGGGGATAGACTTCGCGGATCGACTACTTCTACGTCAATTCCTTTGTGAGATAATTGATCTGCTGCTGTAAGTGCAGTATTTACTTGTTTGCCAATCGCTACAATAGTTAAATCCGTTCCTTCGCGTTTCACGTCCGCTTTTCCTAATGGAATCGTATAGTAGCCTTCAGGAACCTCACCTTTCATGTTGTACAATGTTTTGTCTTCAAAAAAGATAACCGGATCATTGTCTTCAATTGCTGCTAATAATAAACCTTTTGCATCGTAAGGATTAGAAGGGACCACTACTTTAATGCCAGGAATGCTAGTGAACAAAGCGTACAAGCTCTGAGAATGCTGAGCTGCAGCTCTAAATCCAGCTCCATGAGTCGTTCGAATTGTAACAGGCACTTCTGCTTTTCCTCCGAACATGTATCTAAATTTTGCGCCTTGATTCAGCACTTGATCTAAGCAGCATCCAATAAAATCATTAAACATTAATTCTGCAACCGGTCTTAACCCCGTAGCTGCCGCTCCCATTGCAGCTCCTATATAAGCTGCTTCTGAAATAGGCGTATCAAGAATTCGTTCACGTCCAAATTCTTGCACAAGCCCCTTTGTCACCCCAAGGACCCCGCCCCACGCCTCATCATCTTGCAGGTGGTCAATTTCCGCTCCGCCAGCTACATCTTCTCCCAGCAGAATCACATTCTCATCTTTTCGCATCGCTAGTTTCATTGCTTCATTGATAGCTTCAGACATGCTTAATTTTCTAGTCATCTTCTTTTCCCCCTTTAATTAGTAAGATACATAAACATCTGTTAATAGTTCGGAAGCATCAGGATAATCGCTTGTTTCTGCTAGCTCAACCGCGCGTTTTACTGCTTTTTCTACATCACCTTCAATATCTCTGAGCTCTTTTTCTGTTACTACTTGTTCTGAAAGCAAATAGTTTTCAAAAAGAGCAATAGCATCTTTTTCTTGGAGATGTTCTTTCTTTTCACTGCCTGATTTATACGTTTGTGCGTCTCCTTCGAAATGCCCGTAATTTCGATACGTTACACATTCAATTAACGTTGGGCCTTCCCCTCTGCGAGCTCGTTGAATAGCTTCTGCAGCTGCTTCATAAACAGCCATCACGTCTTTTCCATCCACTCGTACGCCTGGAATGTTGTAAGCTGCGGCACGGTCTGCAATCGTGCTGCAGCTTGAAGCATAAGAAAATGGAGTTGCCTCTCCGTAGCCATTATTCTCAGCAACAAAAACAACAGGCAGTTTCCAAATGGCTGCTAAGTTAATTCCTTCATGAAACGTCCCTTCATTGCCCGCTCCGTCTCCAAAAAAGCAAACGCTTACATCTTTTGTCTTTTTATACTTAGCAGTTAAAGCAGAACCGCATGCAAGCGGAAATCCTCCTCCTACAATTCCATTTGCTCCTAAAATTCCTTTATCTAAATCCGCGATATGCATAGATCCGCCTTTTCCTTTGCCTAACCCGGTTACCTTCCCAAATAGTTCAGCCATCATCCCATCCAAATCGCCGCCTTTAGCAATACAATGACCGTGTCCACGATGAGTGCTCGTAATACTGTCATTGTCATTAAGGTGAGCGCACATTCCAACCGCTATCGCTTCTTCACCTGCATACAGATGAACAAAACCAGGCAGTACACCTTTTGCAAAAATTTGATGTACTTCATCTTCAAACTTTCGAATTTCTACCATTTTCTGATACATCCAGCTGGCTTTTTCTTTCGTAAGCTTTTCTGTTTTATTTTGAGCAGTTTTCATTATGGTAAGCCTCCTCATTTGATTATCAAACTTCACTTAATTACTCTTGCAAGTACCGTGCCAACATGAAAACCGCTTTATCTTAGCAATCCATTGTTTTATTTGCTCTCACAAAGTTAGACAAAATTGGACACTGTTCCAACTTTGTCTAACTTTGTCCCATCTTAGAGGAATCAATTATGTAAACTGAATTTAAGGTGCATAATAAGCGTGTGGGTTGAAAATCACATGAATAATTAGCAAGAAAGCTTTTATGTAAATATGATATAATGCTGAAGGAATCGTCTTCATTTTGAAGAACACCAAAGCTTTTAAAGGAGGTTGGTTAAAGGAAAGCGGATTTTATAGAAGTTTCACCATAAAGTTGGATGTAAATTAAACGATGAAAGATGAGGTGAAAACCTGGAAAACATCCAAAGTTTGCGTCATCTACACTTCGCGACGTCTAGATGACATATCGCCAGGTTACAGTTATGCACAATGCAATTCAACACATTACAAGTTTCCATGTATACGCAGCCATTATTATATTTATCATTACATATTTTCTGATTATGACTGAAAAGATCAATCGCGCTTCAGCAGCTCTTTTAGGTGCTATATTAATGATTTTGTTAGGCATTGTCGATTTTAATAACGCTATTACCGAACACATTCAGTGGGAAACAATTGTCCTTCTTATGGGTATGATGATTTTAGTCGGCATCACAAATAAAACAGGCGTGTTTCAATACGCAGCCATCAAGTCTGCTAAAATTGCTAAAGGTGATCCGGTTCGAATTCTAGTTATTTTATCGATTTTAACAGGCGTCGGATCAGCTTTTTTAGACAATGTGACAACCGTGTTATTAATTGTTCCCGTTACATTTTCGATTACTACTATCTTAAACATTAATCCTTTTCCGTTTCTTATATCAGAAGTGCTGTTTTCAAATATTGGAGGAACGGCAACTTTAATAGGCGACCCGCCTAATATCATGATTGGGGCAGCGAACCCTCACCTTGATTTTAATGCTTTTTTATTAAATTTAACTCCTGCAGTGCTGATTATCGGTGTTGTTACACTGGGGATTCTTGTTCTTATCTATCGTAAAAAGTTAAAAGTAGAAGATAGTAAAAAGCAAGAGCTAATGAGTTTAAATGAAAAAGATTATATTCAAGATTCTGTTTTAATGAAAAAATCGTTAACTGTATTAGTATTAACGATTCTAGGTTTTACCCTGCATTCTGTTTTGCACATTGATGCGGCTATGGTAGCCATTACGGGTGCTGCTGTACTACTGGTAATTGGATTAAGAACTCATGATGAAGTAGAAAGCGCATTTGATTCTGTTGAATGGACAACGATTATTTTCTTTGCAGGTTTGTTTGTTCTTGTCGGAGGCTTAATTGATGTAGGCATTATTAAAAAGCTGGCTGCTGGCGCGTTAAACGTTACAGACGGCAATATCGCACTGTCAGCTTATCTGATTTTGTGGATTAGCGGAATTGCTTCAGCTGTTATTGATAACATTCCTTTTGTTGCTACAATGATTCCACTTATTCAAGATATGGCTCATGGAATGGGAATGAGCCCTGATTCTGCTCAAATCAATGTACTATGGTGGTCATTGGCTCTAGGAGCATGTTTGGGAGGAAACGGTACGTTAATTGGAGCATCTGCCAACGTCATTGTAGCTGGCATGGCTGTAAAAAAAGGACATAAATTTTCGTTTATGGATTTTTTGAAAATTGGAGCTCCAATTATGCTTGTATCTCTTTTGATTTCAACGTTATATATCTTTCTTCGCTACCTTTTATTCTTGTAAGAAAAGAGCAATTAAAATTTACATGAACAGTAAAAAGACTTCTCAGCTGAGAAGTCTTTTTTGCTCTAGATATATGCGCTCAAGCAGCCCAAACGAAGTTGATAATAAAAGCGGCGCTAATCATATACATAATCCAGTGAATTTCCTTCGCCCTGCCGGCTAACAATTTAACGAATGTATAAGATAAAAACCCTAGCGCTAAGCCTTCGCCGATACTAAACGTTAACGGCATCAAACTAATAGTACAAAAAGCAGGCACAGCATCTGTTATCTCGTCTAGAGGAATGTTTTTTATTTCTGTCAACATGAGAGCTCCAACCATAATTAAAATAGGCGCTGTAGCAAAAGAAGGAATAATACTAATTAATGGCGTAAATAAAAGACTCACTAAAAACAATATGGCAACGACCAGTGCTTTAAGGCCCGTTTTGCCTCCTTCTGCAATTCCCGCAGCGTTTTCTACATATGCGTTCATTGCAGTAGACCCCATAGCAGCACTGGCTACAGTCGCAAGAGAATCTGCCACAAGCGCTTTATCTAACCCCTTAATTTCTCCTTTTTCATCCATTAATCCAGCTTTTTTAGATAATCCAATCATCGATCCTAAATTATCGAATAGCTCCACAAGCGTAAATGAAAAAATAATAGAGAAAAGACCGTAATGGAGAGCAGATTTAATATCCATTTGTAAAAAAGTTTCTGACATGCTCGGCATTGAAAATGACACAACGCTGCTGATGCTTTTAGGTGCTTCTACTATGCCCAGCACCATCCCCGCAATTGATACTAGCAAAATGCTAATCAGGGCAGCTCCTTTAATTTTTCGAGCAGTTAATACAGTTACCGCCATAAAACCTAATAAAGCAAGGAATGGGCCCGGTTTTGTAAGCTGACCAAGAGCTACTAAATTTTCTTTGTTGCTTACAATAATGCCTGCTTGCTTAAAACCGATAAAAGCAATAAATAGACCGATTCCAACAGAAATAGCACTTTTTAAAATAGCGGGTATCCCTTCAATAATCTTCTTGCGTAAGCCTGTTATCGTTAAAATAAAAAATACAACCCCTGAAATAAATACGGCTCCTAAACCTGTTTGCCACGTTAGCCCTTCACCCAATACCACTGTATACGTAAAAAAAGCGTTAAGCCCCATTCCTGGTGCTACTGCAATAGGCATGTTCGCCCATAATGCAAACAAAAGAGTAGCAAAGACAGTGGCAAAAATCGTCGCTGCAATTGCCGCTTCTTTTGGAATGCCTGCGTCTGCTAAAATCGTCGGATTAACAAAGATAATATAGCTCATCGTCACAAAAGTAGTAATTCCAGCAAGAATTTCTGTTTTTACATCTGTTTTGCGTTCGGTTAAATGAAACAGCTTATCCAACCATGAAGGGTTAGGTGCTGATTTTTTTATTAGTTCCATATGCTGAGTTTCACCTTTTTCATTTATCGCCACTTGCTTTTCACTCCTTTAATGATCGATTGGATTTTTTTAACTAGTTTTTACAGCCCCTTTATTAACAAGTGTATATGTAGCCATTTTTCCACTCCTTTTTTATGAAAATATCTATAAAAAGAGCCGTGAAAACAGAAGGAAACCCTTCTATCTTCACGGCTCTTTGCTTCTGTAAACAGAAGATAAGCATCCGTCTTTTACGTGTTTTGCGAAACAAACGATTTCATCGAACGTTTTGCCATTTATATAGAGAAGCTATTTAAAGCAAATAACTGTACAAGAATTCTCTGTAACAGGATCATAATCTCTAAATAAAGAAGTGACCTCGATATCAAATAAAAGCTCCACTTTTTGCTTTAGCATTTTTTTATATTTAGTCGACAAAGCGGCATCAAGAGACATCACTAATTCTCTATATTCTTCACTAAGGGCTTCTAGTGCCGGCATTCTTTTTGATTGAGCTAGAATAAGAATTTTATTATCAATAATATCTATTTTTTGAGTATTCACACCTACATTAAAAATCTCTTGGCTAATTTGAGTATACAAAGTAGCTATCTTCTTTTTAGAGATCGGCTCCATATGCTTCACCTTTTTCATTGTTAAAAATGTGTTTTGCTATATTGTTTTCACTTGATTATTGTCCTTTGACCAGCTGCCGATAAATTCCGGCTCATCATAGTCAAAGAAATTAGTTAAATTCTCATGGCGATTATCAATAAAAAGCTGATTGGCGACTTCTGAGACGAGCTTTGGTATCGCATATTTTAGCCCTGAAAGAGCGGATGCAGAAATTCCACAGCTAATTAAAGCGGAATAATTAAAAGCAAAAAGGCCATATACCATTTTTTGACCTTCCCTATTACGACTTAAAAAAGCAAAGCCGTTACTAAGGTAAGGATGGGCGTCCAATACTGGGTTGGCAATTTCATGCGGTGCTTTGTAATGATCGCTCCAGCGGGCGATGTGTTTTTCAACAAGGCGTAATTCTGGACGAAGAGCCGGATCAGTTAGAAGCCCTGTGCTAATAATTAAATAGTCAAATGTAAAGATTCCCTGAGGAGTTGTTACAACTGCTTTGTCCTGTTTTTCTTCGACATCCAGCCACGGTGCATGTACGTGTAAATGAAAACCTGGCCATGAGGAAGCGCGTCCAAATGTATCATTCGTAGGCGGCTGGTTGTATTCGAAAAAATGAGCCATCACTTCATATTTTTCAGCATCTGACAAAGCATGGAAACGTTCAATCATTCCTGAAGCTTCCATTTGTCTGATTGGGTTAATACGCGGAAGTTCTTTTCGGCGAACAAATACATGAGCTTCAGCAACCCCTTCAGAAAGCGCATAGTTGGCATTGTCAAAGGCGGAAGCTCCTCCTCCTAAAACAGCTACTTCTTTGTTCTTCAACGTAGTAAAATCAATGGTTTGGGAAGTGTGAGAATAAAGATGAGGCGGCAATTTTTCAGAAATCATAGGCGGGACATGCCACTCTCCTCCTCCTTGAATTCCTGTAGCTAGTATAACTTTACGTGCCATCAGTGTAGGACATGAAGCTCCATTCCCTTCAATATGCAAGCGATGAATACCTGTTTCCGTCGGCTCAATTAACGTTAATTTTATTTCATTTGCCACAGGAAGGTTAAGAATGCTCCGGTACCAGCGCAAATAATTCATCCAATCTCCTCTTGGAATTTTGTCAAGAGCTTCCCAGCCCTCTGAGCCAAATTGTGCTTCCCACCACGCTTGAAACGTAAGCGAAGGTATACCTAAATCAATAGACGTTAAGTTTTTTGGTGTTCTCAGCGTAATCATTCGTGCATACGTTTCCCACGGACCTTCTAAACCCGAACGGTTTTCATCAATAACAAGAATGTTTGACACGCGTTCTCGCAGTAACCCAAAGGCCGTTCCTAAACCGCTTTGACCTCCTCCAATAATGATTACATCGTATACGTGTCCGCTCTTAGGGATAATTGGCTGTACTTCTGTTAGTTTCCTGAAGGAAAGGTAAGAAAGATCGGTTTCTACTCTTTTATTTAAAGCTTCTAAGCTCATCGTTATCTCTCCTTTCAATAAAGTTTCTCTGTGCTAAAAAGCTCATTATATATCTAACATAAAATGATAGGTTTTATAACATCGGTTGATTTATATTTATATTATCACTTTTGGAATATGATTGTATCTCCATTCTCTCTAAAGTTTTTTTTGCAAATTGTATAAAATCACTAATATAATTTTTTATATCTTATGTATGAAAGCATATTTACATTGTTTAAAAGGAAAAAACCATTAAAAAGTTTAGTAAAGAAAGCTTTTCTGACATCAAATTTAAGGGAAACATGTGCGAGTTTGTGACAGTTATTTGTTAATTACGCTCTACTACTTGACTATCGTATTCATCAAATCTATAGTCATAATTAGTAACTCAACAAAGGGAGTCAACGTATGAGAAATTTATTTAAAATAACAGCTATATTTACAACGATTGTTATGTTTATTTTAATGATTGCCGGCAGTCTGGTCACAACCACAGGATCTGGATTAGGGTGCGGAAACGAGTGGCCATTGTGTAACGGGCAGTTAATACCTGAATACGCAGTAGCAACAATGATTGAATATACGCATCGTTTGATTACCGCATTTGCAGGTCTTCTTGTTTTAGCATTTTCTATTTGGGCTTGGATTCGTTATCGCAGAAACCGTGAAGTGAAAATTTTAGCGATTATGAGTATTGCATTTATCATTATCGAGTCATTGCTCGGGGCTTCTGCAGTTATCTGGCCTCAGTCAGCTGAGGCGCTAGCACTGCATTTCGGTCTTTCGCTTATTGCGTTTACCGGTGTATTTTTACTTTCAATATTTGTTATTCAAAAGGATCGTTCGGATCATTTTATTAAAGGAGCGGTTACAGGCAAATTTAGATGGCTCGCATGGTTTACGCTTATATTTACCTACTGCGATATTTATTTAGGTGCATATGTGCGTCACAAAGGTGCAAGCTTAGCGTGTACAAGCTTTCCTGCTTGTTACGGCAATACTCTTATTCCAAAGCTTTCAGGAACAACGGGCATTCATTTTGCCCACCGATTTGCTGCTCTTGTGCTGTTTGTTCTTATCATTTGGATTATGGTATCTGCCATCAAGCAGTATAAAGAAACTCGCCGTGATATTTACTACGCGTCCATCATTGCGGTTGCTTTAACCATTGCTCAAATATTCAGCGGTATATTTGTTGTCATGTCTCGTTTAAATGTCTTTGCTACACTGTCTCACTCGGCATTTATTACAGCGTTATTCGCTACCCTTAGCTACATTTGTGTACAGACTTTAAAAGGAAGAAGACATTAAAACAGAAATAACTCAAAAAAAACACGTGCAGTTCATAACTGCACGTGTTTTTTTGAGTTAAGCTAGTTCTATTCCGCCTGTAATTCCGTAAACTTGAGCTGTTACATAGCTTGCATCCGTTGAAGCTAAAAATACGTATACATTTGCTAACTCTACCGGCTGACCAGCACGCTGTAGAGGTGTATCTTGTCCAAAGCCTGGAATAGCATCGCTTGGCTGCCCTCCAGAAATTTGCAGCGGCGTCCAGATAGGTCCTGGAGCAACTGAGTTGACGCGAATACCTTTTGGAGCTAGTTGCTTGGCTAGTCCGCGAGTGAATCCGTTAATGGCAAACTTTGTAGCTGCATAATCTAATAGATTAGGACTTGGGCTATAGCCTTGTACAGAACTTGTGGTAATAATCGAAGCACCTGCTGGTAAATAAGGCAGCGCTGCTTTTACGGTCCAATATAAAGAGAATACATTTACTTCAAAGGTTTTGCGCAGCTGGTCCGTTTCTAAATCAGCAAGATCTTCTACTGCCTGCTGTTTACCTGCTACGAGTGCTAAAACGTCTAATCCATCTAATTCTTTATAAGCTTTTTCTACTAGCTCCTTGCAAAAAGATTCTTCGCCTACATCACCAGGTATGAGTACTGCTTTTCTTCCTTCTGCTTCAATAAGCTTTTTTACTTCTTCTGCATCCGCTTGCTCTTGTGGCAAGTAATTAAGCGCAACGTCCGCTCCTTCTCTTGCGTAAGCGATAGCTGCTGCTCGGCCAATACCTGAATCTCCGCCTGTCACAAGAGCTTTTCTGCCTTTTAATTTACCTGCACCTATGTAACTGTTCTCCCCGCAGTCCGGGATGACGTTCATTTCTTTTTGTACACCAGGCGGTTCTTGATACTGCTTTGGATAGTCTTCATGGAAATATTGAGTTAATGGATTATTTAGTTTTGACATATTCGTCACTCCTTTATTAATGAATCCTTAACCAACTAAGGGAAAGTTTTCTATATACTTGTTCTTCCCGTCCTCTTCTTTAGTAAACATGCTTGATGTCTATTATCCTCACTTTTCTTTCATTACCTTTTCCCTTCAATCAACAGCTAAAAACAGCTGCATACGTGAAACCTACGTTTACCATCACAATAAAAAAATCCGAACGAGTCGAATTCTCTATTAAGAATCTCGATTCCTCGTTCGGATCTTCTTTCAACTAAAATACATTTATCCCCCCTCTTTAAATAAATGGTGAGAGCTTTGTATTTTGCTGTGAACAATGATCTTTCTTTCTCGTCTGTGCCCGCTACTCTGTTAGTTCCACTTGTAAAGGCTTTGATTCTTCTTCGGCTTCTTTAGGAGTGCGAACGATTAACACATCACATTTGGCATAGCGTAAAATATGCTGAGATACGCTTCCAATTAAAATGCGCTCTACTGCGTTTAACCCCGTTGCACCGCATACAATTAAATCAACGTGCTTATCGGGAGCAATTTTTTTAGATATTTTTGTTTTAGGAGAACCATGTTCAATTAATGTTTCGACTTTCGTTACTCCAGCCTTAATGGCTAGGTTACTATAGTTGGTTAAAAGTTCTTCAGCAAATTTCTCTGCGTCTTGAAAGCGTGTATCCGTATAGAATGCATAAGGTGATGGACTTAGCGCCTGTATATCGATAACGTGACAAATTATCAAATGAGCGTTATTTTTTTTCGCACTGTTAACTGCTTTTTTGAATGCCCACTCCGCTTCTACAGAACCGTCTACTGCTACGAGGATGTTACGATAAGCCATATTCATCATAATCTCTCCTTTGTCTTTCGTTTATAAAGAACTTTCTTTGCTACACTTTTATTGTACTTCTTGCGCAAGCGAAAATATGTGATTTTTATCACAATGTAGAGGGATTAATAAAAAATAGAGCCGTGCACATCGTACACGGCTCCATTTTTATTGAACTTGAGAGTTAAAAGTCATGATCCAAATAGATCCTGCTACAATTGTAATAACAAAAACGATTCCGAGTATTAAAGCCATCACATTATAACGGGGCTTTTCTCCGTCTTTAATATGCATAAAGAAAAACAATTGAACAAAAAATTGAAGCACGGCCATTCCTAGAATGCTAGCTAGTAATATATTTTTAGCCAGTACGTGGTTTAATACCAGCAGCAGAGGAATAACGGTTAAAATAATCGAGAAAATAAATCCTATTGTATAAGCTTTTAACGACCCGTGGTTCTCCATCTACATCACCCCCATTAAATACACAACCGTGTAAAGGAAGATCCAGACGGCATCAAGAAAATGCCAGTATAAGCTGATAATCGTCACTTTTCGCTTTGTTACAGAGGTAATTCCGTATCGTTTTAATTGGATCGTAATTGAAATCATCCAAATGATGCCGACAGAAACGTGCAGCCCGTGCGTACTAACCAGCGTATAGAAAGCTGTAAAAAATGCGCTGATGGAAATGGTTGCTCCTTCATGAACCATTGTTTGAAATTCATGAATTTCAAGGCCAACAAAGCACATACCTAAAAGCAGAGTTACGATTAGCCAGCCAATTAAAGGCTTTATTTTTCCCTTGTGCATGCTCAGCACAGCTAATCCGCTCGTAAAGCTGCTCGTTAATAAGATAAACGTTTCAGAAACAAATCCTGGAACTTCAAAAAATTCCTTTCCTGTAAGGCCTCCCGCAGTATGATTAACAAGAACGGCATACGTAGCAAATAATGCTCCAAATAAGATGCAGTCCGTTACGAGGAAAAGCCAAAAACCCATAACTTTGATTCCTTCATCATGTTCATCATGATGTTCTTCGTGGTGCGCTGTCGCATATGCCATGTCAGCCAACCCTCCCTACTGAATCTTCTGTATGTCGAATTTCATCCACCGGAATATAATAGTCCGAGTTGTATTGAAAAGAACGAGCTAGTAAACAAGCTCCGACTCCTGTCAAACCGAATATCGCCATCCACACCCAGTGGAACGTTAAGCCAAAACCAGCAATGAACCAGAAAACCGACATGATAAATGGAATACCTGAATTCTTAGGCATATGAATCGGAGAGAAAGTAGCTGTTTCCTTCGCTTTTTTCTTTTTTCTTTCTTTTTTTATTGTCCACCACGCATCTTGCCCCGTTACTGTTGGAATCACTGCAAAATTGTAGTGCGGCGGCGGTGAAGGGATGGACCATTCTAATGTACGTCCATTCCAAGGATCCCCTGTTACATCTCGTTCTCCGTACTTAATGCCATGAAGAATCTGCCATGCTTGAAAGATAAACCCTATGCCCATAAAGAAAGCTCCGACTGTAGAGATAACGTTCAGCGGTCCCCATCCCATGTCAAAGTCGTACGTATAAATACGGCGCGTCATTCCCATAAACCCTAATGCGTATTGAGGCATGAAGCATACGTAAAAACCAATATTCCACGTCCAAAACGCCCATTTACCAAGACGGTCATCTAGTTTAAAGCCAAACATTTTTGGCCACCAATAGTACAAACCTGCAAAAAAGCCGAATACAACGCCTCCGATTAACACTTGGTGAAAGTGTGCAACTAAAAAGTAGCTATTATGATACTGATAGTCCGCGGGAGCTGCTGAAAGCATAACACCCGTTGCTCCTCCCACAACAAAGCACGGGATAAAAGCAATTGTCCATAGCATTGGCTGCGTCATTTGAATACGGCCGCGGAACATCGTAAATAACCAGTTGAACACTTTAACGCCCGTTGGAATTCCGATAGCCATCGTCGTAATAGCAAAAAACACATTCACATTAGCACCTGCACCCATCGTAAAGAAATGATGTACCCATGTGAAATACGATAGAACGCTAATAATCATCATTGAAAAAACCATAGACTTATAGCCAAATATCTTCTTTTGAGAAAACGTTGCAACGATTTCAGAAAAAATGCCGAATGCAGGAAGTACAACGATATACACTTCAGGATGTCCCCACATCCAAATTAAGTTAATGTACATCATTGGATTTCCTCCGCCGGTCATGGTAAATAAGTGTCCGTCAAAGAACCGGTCAATAAACAATAAAGCAAGCGTTACAGTTAATACAGGAAACGCGAAAATGATAATAATACAGCTTGCTAGAACGGACCACGTGAATAGCGGCATATGCATAAGTTTCATACCGGGCGCACGCATTTTTAAAATGGTCATAATGAAATTAATTCCAGAAGCCAAGCTGCCAATACCTGATATTTGAATGCCCCAAATATAAAAATCTTGACCTGGTCCAGGACTGAACTGCATGCCAGAAAGCGGCGGATAACTTAGCCACCCTGCATCTGGCGAGCCTCCGATTACAAACGACAAATTGAAAAGCATGGCGCCAAAGAAAAATAGCCAAAAGCTTACCGCGTTTAAAAAAGGATAGGCGACATCTCTTGCTCCAATTTGAAGCGGCACAACAATATTAAAGAACGCAAACATAAGCGGCATTGCCATAAATAGAATCATAATGGTTCCGTGCGTAGTGAAAATTTCGTTGTAATGATTAGAATCTAGAAAATGCCACTGGGGAAACGCTAGCTGCATACGCATTAATAATGCATCTACTCCGCCTCGAAACAGCATTAACAATGAAGAAAGCATATACATGATTCCAATTTTCTTATGATCCACCGTTGTGAGCCACTCACGCCATAGCCACTTCCACTTTTTAAGATAAGTAAGAACAAAAATAATACCGGCTAGTGTTAACAAAATGGCGACATCGGCTCCGTAAATCATCGGCTCCCCTGTCACAAAAAAATGAGATAAAAAATCTTTTAATTTGTCTAACAACTTAGTTTCCTCCTTCCTGGTGCTCGTGCTGTGCATGTACTTGTTTTTCAGAAGCCACATTCATAATCTTCATGTCTTCATTTTTCATATGATGATGCTGACTATAATATTGACCGCCGTTTTTAATGACAATTTCTTGGAATAAGCCTTTAGGAATGGTAGAATACGATTTTTCTAGAGAAAGACCTTGTTGGGCAAGGTTGCTATAATCAGCTTTTGTTAAAGCTGGTGATGTTTCTTTCACTTGCTTTACCCATTGATTAAATTCTTTTGTCGATGTAGATTTAACTTTAAAGTTCATATGAGCGAACCCTTCACCCGTAAAATTAGCACCCGAACCAAAGTATTCTCCCTTGTGATCAGCTTGCAGCCACAGCCCCATTGCCATTCCCGGCATGGTATATAATTGTCCTCCCAGCTGAGGTACCCAAAAAGAATTCATAGGTGCATCTGACGTTAGCACGAATTGAACAGGCACACCTTTTGGAATTTCTACATAGTTGACTGTCGCAATATCTTGATCCGGATATTGAAATAACCATTTCCAATCAAGAGATGTTACTTCAATTGTTAGCGGCTTTACATCTTTTTTCGGCGGATCTACTAAGTCATACGTCGTCTTGGCCGTAGCAAAACCTAAAATGCCGATAATAATAATGGGGATGCCCCACCAAATAAATTCAAGACGCTTGCTATCGTCCCAGTCTGGCCGATACAGAGCCTTGTTTCCAGGCTTATCACGGTAGCGTAAAACGATATACACAAGCAGACCTAAAACAGGAATAACGACAATTGTGCATAAAATTATGGAAAAAATAATTAACTGGTATTCTTTTTGAGCCACCGCCCCCTGCGGATTTAAAATCAAATAACGACTATCACATCCTGCTAAAAAAATTGTAATGAATACGGAGAGAATGATTAACTTGCTAATATGCATTGATTTTTGCTTTCTCACCTAAGCTCAGGCTCCCTTCCTCTAAATCTCTGTACATAATAATGGTATATAAACGTTCATATTAAAGATGCATCTCAACAGATCAAAAGGCTAAAAACCTCCTAACATATTGAAGTTTGTCATGACATATTGCTTACTTCTAAAAAATTATCATGTTGTATGTTTAAAAGGTGTGATATTTATCACACTTGAAGCGATTTTTATCTATTTTAAATGGCTTTACCATCATTTCGTCACATATTTGGTTAAATGTGGTGTGAAATGCCTTGCTCCTAGCGGGTAGATTCTTATAAAAGCAAAAAGCTCTTCCAGTTCTTATTAACTGGAAGAGCTTTTTAGGAATAATGAAGTATCGAGCTTTATTTTTTACTAATTTGTTTGCTTCACCTGCTGAAACATCCAATCAATCATTTTCTGATTTTGATACGCAGAAACCCACGAAGCATGATCATACTCTAACTCTTTAGGATATTCCGTATATAGCGGATGCCCTCCAGATTTTTTTATAGCACTTATTATATTCCTTGAATAGGCCACAGGAATGATAGAATCGTCTTCAGCATGAAATGCCCATATTGGTTTGTTGATAAGAAAGTGCGCTTTAGCTGGATTGGCTCCTCCCGCTATCGGCACCATAGCAGCAAACAAATCAGGGTGTTCTATATTTAAGTTAAATGTGCCAAATCCTCCCTGAGATAATCCTGTAGAATAAAGGCGATTACGATCTATATTGTAGGATTTTCTTACACTTTGTAAAATTTCATAAGCCGTTTTTAAATCTTCTGATGTTTGGAACACTTTTGCTAAGTCGACTTTGTTGTTATCGTCTCTTGTAACGGTGAAGCCTCCGCTTGGTACATTACGAGCTTGAGGAGCTAAAATAAAAGCGGGATGCTTTCGTTGATTTTCTGGTGAAGCCCAAACGATAGCCCCGTCGTTGCCAAGAAGCTGTTTTGTATTATCATTTCCTCGTTCACCACCTCCATGTAAGAATAGCACCAAGGGATATGATTTTGTAGAATCATAGTCTTTAGGCACATAAAGTCGGTAGGGCATTGTTTTATAAGTGAATGATAAAAATTGAGTAGCTATAGATTCTCTACTTTCAAATGAATAAGTAAATATAGCTAGATTACTATGATTCTTTTGATTTTTATTTTTCGCGTTTCCTCTTATGGAAATTGCTTTAAGCACCGTATCGTTATTAATAATAATCGGGTTTGTATACTGAGTGCTTTTAGTAGTCGGAGTGCTCCCGTCAAGTGTATAGTAAGTTTCCGCACCTGGCGTGTTTGTCTTTAATTCAACCTTCTGCTCCAAATAATAGGTACCTGATAAAACTGAAGAGGTTGGTTTTTTTACGTTTCTATAATTATTTTCTTCTTTTGCTGCAAGAATATTGAAAGGAAGGAAAGCTAGAATAAGAACTCCTACAGTAATAAAGCTTAGAACTTTTTGTATTGACGTATTGTTCACTGATAAAGTACCTCCTTTATACTATTATTCAAATGTCTACTTCCATTTCCAGCAGGGCATAACTTAAGCTCTTTCCGTGCGTATCCATTCCTAAAGAAGTAGTGACCCCACCAAGTAACGCGCGGTGACATACAAATTGAAATGCTGATATATTAGGAACTTCGTAGCGAACAATGTCTCCTTCTACAATATTTTTTAAGTGTTTTTTTACTTCCGAAGCAGTCACTTTTTCACGTAATAAGAAATAATCTTTTTCGTTATATGGAATTAGTGATAACATAAGCGTGTTTCCCTTATCTCCAGCTCGACTGTGAGCAAGTTCATATAATTTCTTTTTCATTTGTTAAGCTCTCCTTCAATGTAAGGTGTGTTTCTATTTTGTTACGTGAAATCAACGTAGAAATAATTCCTACTACTTCATTAACATACTTTCTTGCTCCGCCTCCGCCTGCGGGTCCATTTGTATAAAGAGCTTCTACCTCTTCTCCAATTTTAGCTGCTTCCTTTGAAGTAAGACATTTCCCTGCTACTCTCAGCCTAATTTCATAAGGAGCTGATTCTTGAAAAGAGACTCTATGAACAGAAGAAATACCAATATAATCAATTCTTAAGTCGACTACTTTATCTTTTAAACGCTTATATAAAATTTCACTAGCTAGCTTAGCTCTTTCTAGAGCATTGGATCCGGCGTAGGAAATTTCTCCTTCTCCAATAACACCTGCTTCGTAACCTACGCTGACTTTTAACGTTTCAGGCCTTGGTATACCTGTTCCACCAGACACTTGAATTTGGTTCAATTTAATTTCCTGTAAATGAACGGAAGTAAAATCTGCAATAACATCGGGTGTTACATATTGATGAGGGTTAGTTACTTCGTAAAGAAGCTGTTCTTTTACAGTAGCTAAGTTAATGACTCCTCCTGTCCCTTCTACTTTAGTAATAATGGCTGTCCCATCTTCTTTAACATCAGCAAATGGAAAACCTAATTCGGCAAGCTTTGAGACTTCTTTTTTTCCGGGATCAGCAAAATAACCACCAGCTACCTGTCCCCCACATTCCAATAAGTGTCCAATTACTGTTCCTTGAGCAATTTTATCTACGTCGTCTAAAGACCATCCAAAGTGGTGTACCATTGGAGCAACAAATAAAGACGGATCTGCTACTCTACCAGTAATAATAACTTGAGCATCTGTCTCTAGAGCTGGCAACATTGTTTCTACACCAAGGTAAGCGTTTGCAGATATAACGTTACCAAAATGAGATAGCGGTTCATTTGTTTCTAGAGTCAATCCATTTCTATCTATCAACTTTAGTACATCATCTCCCGTTACGGCTGCTACCTTTATCCTAATGTTTAGTCGGTTAGCTATTTCAACAACTTTTTCAGCAGCACCTATTGGATTTGCTGCTCCCATATTGGTAATGATTCGCACTTTCTTTTTCTTAATAATAGGTAAAAGAAGCTCTAGTCTTTTTTCTAACAAGGAATCATAACCCATTAAAGGGTTTTGACTTTTTCTTTTTTGGGCAAGTGCGATTGTTCTTTCGGCTAAACATTCCAATACTAAATAATCTAAATTTCCTTTTTCAGCCAATATAACGGCTGGGTCTAATCGATCTCCTGAAAAACCTGCGCCTGATCCGATTCTTATCATTTTTATCACCTCAAATAGTAATTGCTCCCGTTATTAATGCCACAATCGTCATAACAATGGTCGTTCCAAATGCCCACTTAAAGATAAAACGCTGATGATCGCCTAAATTTACTCCCGCTAACCCTACAAGGATAAAGGTCGAGGCGGTTAAAGGACTTAATGGAAATCCAGTCGTCATCTGTCCTAAAATAGCTGCTCTGCCAATTTCAATTGGATCGATGCCAAAGTTAGAAGCCGTCTGGCTAATAATTGGTAATACTCCGAAATAGTAAGCATCCGGTGTAAACACTAAGCTAAGAGGCATACTTGTAACCGCTACTAGTACAGGTAAGTAAGAAGCTAGTGATTCAGGGATAATACTAACCATTGCAGAGGCCATTCCATCTATCATCTTTGTTCCTGTCAGAATACCCGTGAAAATGCCTGCAGCAAAAATCATCGTAGAAACAATTAACACGTTGTTTGCATGGCTTAGTAAACGTTTTTGCTGCTCTTCTGGATTGGGATAATTCACTAAAAGAGCAATTGCAAAAGCGACAATAAATAAAATCGGTAAAGGTAGCCATACTTTAATTAACGCGATAAGAAGCAAAATTGTTAAAGCAAGATTAAACCAAAAAAGCCGTGGTCCTTTTGCTTCTAGAGCAGCTGCATGTTCTGTAAACCCTTGTACATGTTCTTCCAGTTCAATGACTCCTAGTCTCTGCCTCTCCTTTTTCCCAAGCCAAAACGCAGATGCTAACACCCATACAATCCCAGCAATCATTGCGGGAATAACAGGGTTAAATAATTGAGAAGAATCTGCATTAAATGTAGTCATAGCTCTAGCAGTAGGTCCTCCCCAAGGAGCTAAGTTCATAACTCCTGCTCCTAAAGCAACCACTCCTGATAAAATAAGAGGATTCATCTTCAATCTCTTATAAAGAGGTAGCAGCGCTGTAATTGTAATCATAAAAGTAGATGCACCGTCTCCGTCTAATGATACAAGCATTGTGACGATAGCTGTCCCTACGACTACTTTTAACGGATCTCCTTTAACTAGACGAAGCATTTTAGAAATCATAGGCTTAAATAAGCCTGTATCAATCATTAAGCCGAAGTACAAAACTGCAAAAACAATCATAATACCTGTAGGCGCTACTTTTATAATGCCTTCTAACATCATGTCTCCCATTTCTAGCCCAAATCCGCCTATTAACGCAAAAACAGTTGGTACGAGAACTAAGGCAATCAATACAGATAAACGATTGGTCATAATTAAAAATAGAAATACACCAATAATTAAAAATCCTAATAGTGCTAACATGTAATCCCCCCTGCCTTAAATTTATAGATTCAAAAATCTTAGATGTAAAAAACTTCGGTACTTTTTGTTCTTGCAGGATTCATGCCAAAGATATGTAAGAATAGCAACAAACCGTTACTAAATCCTTTCAAAATGTGATAAAAGAAATTTAAGACACAACAAAAAAAGAAAGCGCCACCAATAAAGCTGCTTTCTTTCTTTGTTTTTGTTAATCTAAATTCTAATGTTTTAGAAATAACTGCTGTTTGGTAAAGAAATACACTTCTTAATACAGAGTCTTCAGCATTTCTAAGAATCTAGAAATCTTTCTAAAGACTTAGAAATGAATATGATATTTTTTCATTTTATTGTATAAAGTAGCTAAAGAAATATCTAAAACTTCTGCTGCTTTCTTTTTTCCCTCAATGTTATTTGGATATTTTCTTAATATTTCCTGAATAAATGCACACTCTTTATCCTGTATAGCTTCTTGCAGTGTTCGACTAGATTTCTCTGTTTTACTTACAATATCTGAAAAGTTTTTTTCATTTTTAATCATAAATTCTGGGAGATGACGAAATACAATATCTGTGTCTTCCGCCATGCATGTTGCATAGTCAATTACATTTTTTAATTCCCTTACGTTGCCAGGCCAATGATAAGATTGAAGAAAACCTAGTGTATATTCGTCAATTTTGTAAGAAGTGTTGGTGGTCGAGTATTTAATAAAAGAATAGACGAGTTCACGTATATCTTCTCTTCTTTTTCTTAAAGGAGGTATCTCTAATTGAATCACGTTAAGTCTATAAAATAAATCTTCTCGAAACTGTTTTTTATTCACAAGCTGCTTTAGATTGCGATGTGTAGCAGCAATAATTCTTACGTCCACTGCACGTTCAGTAGCTTCTCCTACCCTTCGAATCTTTTTCTCTTGTAGGACTCTTAACAACTTAGCCTGAAGATCATACGACATATCTCCAATTTCATCTAAAAATATAGTTCCGTTGTCTGCTATTTCGAATAGTCCAGCCTTCCCGCCTTTTTTAGCATTTGTAAAAGCACCGTCTCCATATCCAAAAAGTTCACTTTCTAACAGAGACGAAGGAATAGCGGCACAATTTACAGGTATAAAAGGACCATGCTTGCGCTCACTTTTATTATGTATAGCCTGTGAAAATAATTCTTTTCCCGTGCCGCTTTCTCCCGTCACAAGAATAGGAAATTGAGATTCTGCTACTTTTTCAGCTATATGAACAACGTGCCTTAACCCTCCGTCCCCACCAATTATTTGTTCAAATGTATACTTTGCTTCATAAATAGAATCCATTCGGTTTTCTAAATTCTTTAGCTTTTCCGTTTGTCTTCTTAACTCTTTTGATAATTTATCAACTTCATTGAGACTTTTACAAACCGATACGGCTCCTGCAAGTTTACCTTCTATTATAATTGGAGCCATGTCCACCATATATTCCCGATTTTTTTCCTTTCGATATACGCCTACTCTGCATTGTTGATCTTTTAGGGTATTTGTTAACTGAGCACCTGGGCGATATTCTATTAGCGGTTTTCCGATAATATCACTTTTTACTCCTGTAATCTTTGTATACTCTGGGTTAATAAATCTAACAATCCCTTTTTTGTCGATAACTAGAATACCATCATTTATCGAATTTATAACTGCATGCCACCAGTTAAACTTTTTAGAGGAGCAGTCGACTTCTATGTGCTCTTGAAATGTATTCTTCACAGTATTATAAGCTCCTTTCTATAATAACTTGAGAGTAGATTCTTGCTTTATTTATAATTATCAACTAATTTTCTCTTTTTTGAAACAGAGTCCGCTCAACTAATTTGAATAATCTGATTTATATAAGTGGATATAAGCTTGCTTCCTCCATTATTAATGTGTAAATTCATTGCACCGTTATTTATATTTACGATGAAACACTCCTCATAAAGAAAACTATATTTCTATTTTCAAAGAGACTTATCACTATAGCAATATCCTTTAAAAAAGCTATCCACTTTCTTCATAAAGGTTACATATTAAAAACACCTAAAGATAGTTTAGGTGTTTTTGAAAGTTTATATTCATCTTTCCTCTAAGCAAAAGCTTAATGGTTATATGACCTTCTTACTCTTTGAAGCCTCTTGTTTTTTTCTCCACATATTTTCCATTTGTTCAAGAGTTCTACCTTTTGTTTCAGGAACAAATTTCCAAACGAATAAAGCAGAAAGTACACTCATTAAACCGTAGAAACCATATGTTAATCCTCCGCTATATTCCATCATCACAGGATACGTAGAGGAAATAAAATAGTTAGCTGCCCACTGAGCAGCTACGGCAATGGCTACAGCACGACCTCTAATTTTATTAGGAAAAATCTCTGAAATGAGCACCCAACAAATTGGTCCCCATGACATCATAAAGGAAGCTGTATAAATAATGATAAATACAAGCGTTCCTATACCAATGATGTTTGAAAAAGCCATGCTTGCTACACCGAACATTCCAATGGCCATTCCGATAGACCCTGTTATTAATAAAGGTTTTCTTCCCAAACGATCAACCGTCAAAATTGCAATTACTGTAAAAATAACGTTTACTAATCCCATAATAATGGTTTGCAGCATAGAAGAACCTTTAGCTGCTCCCATGCTTTCAAAAATACGCGGAGCATAATATAAAGCTACATTGATTCCTACAAATTGTTGAAATACAGAAAGCAGTATACCTACAACGATAACTAATTTTCCATATGCCAATAATTTTTCAGACGAAACATTGGTAGAAATTGTTTGTTTAATATCTTCTAAAATTGCTTTCGCTTCTGAAGATCCATTAATTTTAGTTAGTATGGCTAAAGCTTTTTGATCTTGATTCTGTATAGCTAAGTAGCGAGGCGTTTCAGGAACTAAAAACAAGAGTGCTGCAAAAAGTAAAGCTGGAATAGCTCCTGAAGCAAACATGTATCTCCAACCTACATCATTAATCCATTCTAAGGTTTCCCCATTTGCAATACCCCAATTCACGAAGTAAACGACTAACATTCCAAAAATAATCATAAATTGATTGAACGATACCAATCTGCCGCGAATATCTGCCGGTGCAATTTCTCCTATATAGATCGGACAAATGGCTGATGCTAGGCCAACACCAATCCCACCTATAATGCGGTAGAAGTTAAAAGCTAGTAACAAAGAGAATGTCGGTTCCCCTTTTGTAAAAAATAAAAACTCGGGATAAGAAGCGCCTAACGCTGAGACTATAAAAAGAATAGCTGCTAGTATAAGTGATTGTTTGCGTCCTAGTTTCGTCGCAAAATAACCAGATATCAGTCCTCCAATAATACACCCTATCAAAGCACTTGATACAGTAACACCGTGTGCTAAAGATCCTAATCCTAAGCTGTCAATAAGATACACCTTTAATGATTCTTCAGCTCCAGATATTACAGCTGTATCATATCCAAACAGTAACCCCCCGATAGCGGCAACTAAGGTAATAGAAAAAATATATAATGAGTTTCGATTTTGTTTCATGCGTTGTTAAAAGCAGTTAAGGGTAACAGCAGAAGTTCTATTTCTAACTGAGTTCGCACTTATTTGAATGCGTTTTCAAATTCTTGGAACACAAAAGAAATATTCTTCGTCCATTCAACTAACTGCTCTTATCCTCCCCTCTAATGTACGTATTTTTCTATTGAATCAACTCTTACTACAGCAATTTCTATACTTCCTTTTGTGTCAGGTATATCGATATACAACCATAATCAATTAATACAAGCTACTTTTATATGAAGCTCCTTTTTAAAGCAAGGTTGCATATTTTTCAACCTATTACTTCCTTTTAAATTCGCCTAGCTTTTTACTTAAGCCGTGTGTTTGAGGATATACTTCTTTATATAATTCATAAAGCTGTTTATAGACTTGTACATGTTCTGCGTTAGGATAATATGTTTTCGAAGACGTAATAAATACGTTTGCACACTCTTCCAATGAGTTATACCAGCCACAGCCATAAGCTGCTAGCATGGCTGCTCCTAACGCTGGGCCTTGTTCAGTAGACAACTTTACGATTTTCGCATTAAAAACGTCTGCTTGAATTTGAAGCCAGTGATCGTTTTTTGCTCCCCCGCCGATTGATACAATAGACGTAATTTCCTTTCCGTTTTCTCGAAAAATTTCAATTGATTCATTTAATGAAAACGTAATCCCTTCAATAACTGCCCGCGTAAAGTCTCTCTTTTTATGAGAGGCGTCCATTCCTATAAAACTTCCGCGAATCGTAGCATCTGCATGCGGTGTACGTTCCCCGACTAAGTAAGGGGTAAATAAAAGGCCGTTTGAGCCGATTGGGACATTTTTTAGGTCAGCCAATAATTCTTCAAACGTGACGTTTTTTGCGAAATTGTCCTTAAACCAGCCTAAACTGTGCCCCGCAGATAGCGTAACGCCCATCGTATAAAAGGCATTTTCTTTTCCATGATTAAAATAATGGACTTTTCCATCAAAGTCTCTATCGCTTCGTTCCTCATAAGAAAGAACAACACCCGATGTCCCAATGCTACATAGTGTTTCCCCTGATGATAAAATGCCGGCGCCAATTGCTCCGCAAGCATTATCTGCTCCACCTGCAAATACTTTCGTTGAAGTGGTTAATCCCGTTTTTTGAGAGAACGCTTCACTAATATTGCCTATGCATTCACTAGATTCAACTAGTGGCGGACAAAGATTAATATTGATTCCTGCTAATTGGCAAAGCTCATCATCCCATTTTTTCTTGCTGATGTTTAATAATAATGTACCGGCAGCATCTGAATATTCACTATGAATAAAGCCGGTCATTTTAAAGCGTAAATAATCTTTAGGCAGCATAAATACAGCTGTTTTTTCAAATATAGCCGGTTCATACTCTTTTACCCACAATAACTTAGGAAGAGTAAATCCTTCTAAAGCCTGGTTTTTTGTTATCTTTAAAAGACGTTTTTCTCCAATGACTTTATAGAGATGATGACATTGTTCTGTTGTTCTTGTATCATTCCACAAAATGGCGTTACGTAATAGGTTGTAGTTTTCATCCAGCATCACAAGGCCATGCATTTGTCCAGAATAACTAATTCCTTCTATATCTTCGGGTTTTATATTAGCGTTAGCAATTAATTCACTTAAAGCACTAGCCGTCTGCTGAACCCATTCTTCTGGATTCTGTTCACTATACCCTGTTTTTTCATGAAGGAGAGGATAATTCTTAGAAACCACAGCGCAAATCTTGCCTTTTGTATCAACTAAAACCGTTTTTACGGCGCTTGTTCCTAGATCAATTCCAATTACATATTTCATCTTGATACCTCCGCGTTTATAAACGAGAGTAGAAATTGTTTCTACTCTCGTTTGTCTTTTAAACTTCTAAAATATATTGATTTAAAATGGACTTTAAACGTTCTTGTCTTCCTGATTTATTCGCAATATTCGGATTTTTAAACGCGTACTGCTCCAGTGTATGGAAGTTAGCTTTTCCTTCCACAATCTCAAGCCCAATTCCTTCTTTAAAGCTGCTGTAGCGCTCGTTGATAACATTTTCGAAAACACGATCTTCTACTAATTTATGTGCTACTTTTAACCCTCGAGCAAACGCATCCATTCCTGCTACATGAGCATAGAGTAAATCATCTTGTTCAAAAGAACCTCTGCGTACTTTAGCATCAAAGTTTAATCCTCCGCTGCCCAGCCCTCCATTTTGCAGAATTTCATACATTGCTAGCGTTGTAGAATATAAATCCGTTGGGAATTCATCTGTATCCCAGCCTAAAAGAGGGTCACCTTGGTTTGCATCCACGGACCCTAAGAAGCCTTGTACTCTAGCTACTCGTAATTCGTGTTCAAATGTATGCCCAGCTAACGTTGCGTGGTTAGCTTCTAGATTAAGTTTGAAGTATTTATCTAATCCGTATTGTCTTAAAAATGAAATAGTTGTTGCTGCATCGGTATCATACTGATGTGTTGTAGGTTCTTTAGGTTTAGGCTCAATTAAAAACTGCCCCCTATATCCAATTTCGGTTGCGTAATCTACAGCCATATGCATAAATCTGGCTAAGTTATCTAACTCTAACTGCAAATTTGTGTTAAGCAGTGTTTCATATCCCTCACGGCCGCCCCAGAATACATAATTTTCTGCGCCTAGTTCTTTTGCTGTTTCAAGCCCCTTTTTTACTTGAGCCGCCGCATAAGCAAATACATCTGCATTACAAGAAGTAGCTGCACCATGAACGAACCGGGGATTTGTAAACATATTCGCTGTGTTCCATAATAACTTTACGTTACTTGTTTGCATGTATTCTTTGATCATAGTGACGATAACATCAAGGTTTTTATTTGTTTCTTGCAACGTACTGCCCTCAGGAGCAATGTCTCGATCATGAAATGCGAAGAATGGAACATTTAATGTTTCAAAAAGTTGAAAAGCTGCCTCAACTCTCGCTTTTGCTAAATCCATTCCATCATATCTATCCCAGGATCTTTGCATAGTAGCTGCACCAAAAGGATCCGTACCATCTGCTGTAAACGTGTGCCAGTAAGCAACAGAAAAACGCAGCTGATCTTTCATCGTTTTACCGCCTACTACTTCTTCAGGGTTATAGTATTTAAAAGCTAAAGGATTTTTAGAATCTTTACCTTCGTATAAAACTTTGTTTACGCTTTCAAAATAATTAATTTTATTAGTACTAGTTTGGACCATTTGTCATTTCCCCCTTTGATTTAAGTGAACAAGTTTATCCATCAACTACCTTAATAAAGTTAGTTTGTTTATCCAATAAACTAACTTTATTTCATCATATACAAAATAAATGTCTATTTCAATGTTTTTTTTAGAAAATTTAGTTATAATATTAGGTATGATACTTTTAAATATCTAATTCAAGCTTCATAAAACACTAACTTAGTTCGATAGATAAACAAAGGAGCGGTTATTATTCAAATTGCAGATCAAGCTTTAGTAAAAAAAATGAATCAAAAATTAATATTAGATGAAATTTTAAAGAACTCCCCTGTCTCCAGGGCAACTCTCTCTGAGATTACAGGACT